>CAJXDT010000034.1:0-26045 GCA_913052055.1 uncultured Cryomorphaceae bacterium | reverse complement strand
TGCAGCGTCTGGAGCTGGAGCTGGAAAATTGTTTTTTTACAGCAATGCTGCTGGGAATGCCCAATTTGCAACGTTTGATTTCGACAGGGATGCAGCCAATACCACTACATTTCAGACGGCAACAGTTGACCTGACAGCAGCAACCGCTGCAGGAGTATTTAATGACTCCATTGCAAGGGTTGGTGTTCGAGGACCATGGGGTATCGCTTCAGGAGATACCGTGTATATTCAGAAAATTGAGATTTTTAAAGAAATGCCGACTCCTGCTCTTGAACTAGCAGGGATTATGGATTTCAGTCTTCCTAGTAGTGGAGGAAAGGCATTTCACCTGAGAGCTACGGCTTCTTCGGAAGATATCAGTAATCATGGAATTGGTATTGCGCAAAATGGAGGCGGAACAGATGGACAAGAAGTCGACCTGCCCGCAATAGCAGTTGAGGCAGGAGATGATATTCTCCTTGTTAGAGACGAAGCGGCAATGACTGCCTATTTCAATGATTGTATGTCAGAGTTCGAACACGTTATAGTGATCGGATCCGATATAAATCAGAATGGTAATGATGCAATAGAATTGTTTTTTGATGGTTCAGTTATCGAAACTTTTGGAGATGTTGATGTTGACCCAGATACTTTTGGTGCCGGTTGTGGAGGAGATCCAACATGCTGGGACTATGAAGACACCTGGGCCTACAAAGATAATGGGACATGGACTTTAGGAGAGGTGAATTGTTCAGATAATTCTACAACCACTCAAACGTCAAGTTGCCCTTATCCATTATGTCCACCTCCGCCAGCAGATTTAGTCATTACAACTGAAGTATGTGGAAATGCTGGTGGTTCAGAGGTTAGATTAACAGGTCCTTGGTGGGGCTGGGATCCAGCTGCAGGACCAGTAGCAGCTGACAATGGTGATGGAACATATACGTTTACTTTCTCACCAGCACCAACAGATAACATGGAATATCTATTGGTACTAGATGGTGTTCAGGAAAACTTGATTCCGGGAGGAGATTTTTCTTGTACGCCAATTACAGACAATGCGACCTACGCGAACAGACAGTGGTTGACAACAGATGCGACAACATTTTCTAACACATATGGTCAATGTGCTCCTTGTCCATTACCAGACTTAGTCATTACCACAGAGGTTTGTGGGAACACAGGTGGTTCAGAGGTTAGATTAACAGGTCCATGGTGGGGCTGGGATCCAGCTGCCGGACCAGTAGCGGCTGACAATGGTGATGGAACATATACGTTTACTTTCTCACCAGCGCCAACAGATAATATGGAATACCTATTGGTACTTGATGGTGTTCAGGAAGATATGGTCGCTGCGGGAACTGCCTCTGGAGATTGGTCATGCACGCCAATTACAGATAATGCAACCTATGCCAATAGACAATGGTTGATGACTGAGCCTTATACTTTTTCAAATGTATATGGACAATGTGGTCCTTGTCCTCCGACGAGTGTCTCGTTATCCTTGAAAGGAATCCTTGATTTTGACTTGGAATCAGGAGGAGCTACAGGTAAAGCCATCCATGTGATGGCAGAAGCTGCGATCGCGGATCTCTCCGAATATGCCATTGGTGTAGCCAACAATGGTGGCGGTACGGACGGGATTGAGTACGAATTTCCGGCAATGGCGATTGATAGTGGCGCACATGTATTAGTTGCTCGGGACTCTCTAGCAATGTCGATTTACTTTGATGAGTGCTTCTCTGAGTTTGATTACGTCCTTTTAGCTAGTGATGCGATATCTCAAAATGGAGATGATGCTATTGAATTATTTAAAAATGGATTCGTAGTTGAGACCTTTGGAGATGTTAATGTCGATGGTACAGGAGAGATTTGGGAATATGCTGATTCTTGGGCATACAAAGTAAATGGTGATTGGACTTATGGTGGTCTACTCTGCACAGTTGGTTCATTGACGACGCAAACATCGAGTTGTCCATATCCACTTTGTGATGGAACAGTAACTTTGAATGAATCTATGACAGCTTCAATATTGAAATTGTATCCAAACCCAGCAACTTCATCGATAACATTAGAATCTAATGATGGAATTGACAATATTCAAGTCTACACGCTTTCAGGTAAGGTCATAAATAATATCGTTGTTAGCAATAAGGTAATTAACATTCAGGCGTTAGAGACGGGAATGTATTACGTAGTTGCAAACATCAATGGACAGCCTGTTCGTGCTTCATTTGTGAAGCAATAGTTTGCTAGATTAATAAACTTGCATGAAAACAAAAAAGATTTCATGGCTTTCGAGAGCAGCCCTTTTTGGGCTGCTCTTTTTGTCAGGATGCACCACAAATGACGTTGCTCCTATTGTTACGCCAAATAGTGTTTCTATTTCAGCAAGCGCAGCTGGTATTACTGAGAACCAGGATCTTGTTGAAATCACTGCAACACTTTCTGAGGCATCTTCTGAAATTACATACATCACAATAGCTTTTTCGGGCACAGCAACAGTGAATGATGACTATACGACATCAGACACTCAAATAACCGTTCCAGCAAACAGCCTAACTGGCTCAATTAATATTATTTCTATTCAAGATGAAATTGAAGAAGGTAATGAGACTATCGAACTTTATATTTCAGCGACAACAGGCCCAGTATTTGGCGCAGAACAAGTTATTTCTGTTTTTATAGAAGACGATGATGTTCCTTTTCAGATGCAGCTCATAATTAATGAAGTTTTGTATGATCCTTCTAATTCCGGATTAAATGGAGATGCAAATGGAGATGGCGTGTATACCCATGCAGAGGATGAGTTTATTGAGTTTATCAACTTATCAACGCAGGCAATAGATTTAAGTGGATATAAAATTTATGATGCTGCGGCTTTGGATGAAAGTTCTCCTAGGCATGTGATTGCAGACGGCACCATAATTCCTTCAGGTGCTGCGTTTGTTGTTTTTGGTGGAGGAACTCCGACAGGTGACTTTGGTGGAGCTATAGTTCAGACAACTACTACCGGAAATATGAACTTGTCTAATGCCGGTGATCTAATAACCTTGACAGATTCGTTTGATGAAATAGTGCTTACCTTCGATATAGAACCATTGTCTAATAATCCTAATGAATCTTATACGAGAAACCCGGATATTACAGGTGATTTTGAACAGCATAGTGCTAGTTCGCCCTTACTTTTCTCACCAGGAACGAGAATAGACGGGAGCTCTTTTTAACCTCTTTGAAAATGACTTATTTGGGTCCCATTGTCTCGCTGATTGTCGTCGTTATAGTGGCGATATTGTTGCTCAAAAAGTATTATCCTCACGCAGTTCTTTTGATTGCAGGGTTAATGATGCTCATTACCGCAGAGATATTTGGTTTGGCTATGCCTGAATTGAGAAACCCTACTGGATTTACAGGTTTTGATTTTTTCAGCTATATAAAGGAATCCTTTGTTAAAACAAACGGAGGAGTTGGGCTCATGATTATGGCGATCGGTGGATTTGTTGCCTATATAAAATCAATAGGTGCTTCGGATGCACTGGTGCATGTAGCGATGAAACCTTTAAAGCTACTAAAAAAGCATCCGCAATTGACAGCCGTTTGTCTTATCCCTATAGGACAAATACTATTTGTATGTATTCCTTCTGCTGCTGGATTAGGCCTTCTGCTCATGGCTTCCGCATTTCCGATTTTACTTAGGCTCGGGGTTACTCGTATTTCTGCTGTTTCGGTGATTACTTGTAGTACCGCTTTTGGGATAGGTCCAGCATCGGCCATTACGGCCAGTGCGACTAAGATTGCGAACCAAGATTCGATCGCTTATTTTTTGACAGAACAAATACCACTTGTCCTTCCGTTGACTATCGTGCTCATGATTGTTTACTTTTTTGTGAATAGGCATTTTGATAAAAGAAGCACAGCCGCTCATACTGCAAATGATTCAGTACAAGATATAAAGCCCGATGTCCCTTTAGTTTATGCATTTATCCCATTGTTGCCTATGGTTTTACTCATTGTTTTTTCAGATATCCTAAGGCTTTTCCCGGCTTCTATAAAGCTTGATACAACAACTGCGATGTTTATTAGCTTATTTGTGGCTTTGATTTTTGAATTAGTCCGTACCCGAGATATAAAAAAAGTAATGCTTTCTTTATCTGTATTTTGGAGTGGGATGGGAAATATATTTAAAACAGTAGTAACCTTGATTATTGCCGCTGACATTTTCGCCAAAGGGCTCATTTCTTTAGGCTTTATTGAGGGCTTAATCTCTGCCTCCCATGGTTTTGGCTTCGGTTCTATTGGCATAGGAGTAGCGATGGTGACGATGATTTTCTTGGCCTCAATGTTGATGGGGAGTGGTAACGCTTCTTTTTTTGCATTTGGCCCCTTAATTCCTGAAATTGCTTCTAAGTTCGGAATAGCCACAACAAAAATTATTTTGCCTATGAATTTGGCTGCTTCCATGGGAAGAACAGTATCGCCCGTTGCAGGGGTAATTATAGCTACTGCTGAATTGGCAAAAGTTTCACCTATGGATATTGTAAAAAGGAATTTAATTCCATTTCTCTCTGCTTTAGTTGTTATGTTAATTTATCATTTTATATAGACTATGCTTTTAATAAAAAATGTAAATATATATGCACCCAATCACCTTGGTATAAGAGATATCATTGTTGGTGGTGGAAAAATTGAATCTATTAGGGATCAAGTACAAAACGTTGACGTATTTGAAGAGGTAATAGATTTAAATGGTGCGATTTTAACACCCGGATTTATAGACCAGCATGTTCATGTTATGGGAGCCGGTGGTAAGCGAGGATTCTCTTCCATGAGTCCAGAAATTAAAATTTCAGAGCTGCTAGCCTGCGGCACAACCACCGTTGTTGGTCTTTTAGGAACCGATGGCACTACACGAAGTATCAAAAGCCTTTATGCAAAAGTAAAAGCTTTAGATAACGATGGAATTTCAGCATATATGTATACGGGATATTACGGTTTAGATCCTAACTATATTATGGAATCTGTCAAGGATGACATTGTTTTCATTGATAAGGTTATTGGATGTAAAATAGCAATTACAGATATTCGTTCTTCGTTTCCAAGTGATATGGAACTACTCAGGATTTTGTCTCAGCTCAGGGTTGGCGGAATGCTTTCGAGCAAAAAAGGAATTCTACACATTCATCTTGGGAACCTCAAGAGTAAGATGGATGTATTGTTTAAATTGGTGGAAGAACACGAATTCCCCATTGAACATATTTCACCTACCCATGTTGGGCGAACAAAGGAATTGTTTAATGAAGCAATTCGTTTTGCGAAAATGGGTGGAATGATTGATATCACAACTGGCGCTTCGAAATTCACTGATCCATACAAATCCGTACTTATTGCTATTGAAAATGGTGTTGATATAGACAATATCACTTTTAGTAGCGACGGGAATGCCGGTTTAGATAAACTAGATGAACAAGGAAATTTTATTGGTTTTAGGCGTGCACCAGTAGATCAAAATTATAGAGAGGTTGTGCGGCTTGTTAAAGAAGGGAAGGTTCCATTGGAGCAGGCGCTAAAGCTAATTACTACAAATCCAGCTAAAAACCTTGGGTTAAAAAACAAGGGGGGTATTGAAGTAGGCATGGATGCGGATTTTTGCTGCTTGAATAATGATTTGAATCTCGAAGCTGTATTTGCCAAGGGGAAACAACTTATGGAAAATGGAAAAGTAATCAACAAAGATAATTTTGATTAACATGAAAAAACACATTCTATGTATGTTGTTTATGATAGTTTCAGGGGCGTTTATTTTCGCTCAAAATCCGATTTTAGATAGTTATAAGCTAGGTGAAGGATTAAGGTTTAGTGGCAAATCTGGATATGAATTAAAACTTACTGGCTATGCGCAGCCTTATGTTGATTTTAAATCCTATACCGATGATAATTATGAAGAGGGTTTCACAAGATTTAGACTCCGTAGAGCAAGATTTAGAATCTCAGGAAAATCGGCAAATAGTAAAATAGATTATCGTTTTCAAGCCGATCTCAGCGGTATTTCTGAAGTAGGTAACAATAATGCTGGCGCTCCTCTTCTTGATGCTTGGATTAGATATAGTATAACCAAAAGAATAAAAATCATTTTTGGACAAAAAGCAACACCTACAGACAATCGAGAACTACCTATGGGCTCACAAACATTGCAGCTAGTTGAAAGAAGCAGATTAACTTCAGCATTTAGCAGTATCCGTGAATTTGGCTTTTTTGCCCAAGGGAATTTTAGAACAGGAGGCGGAACCTATTTGCGTCCTCAAATAGCGGTGACCAATGGTGATGGTTTGAATGCATTTGGTGCCGATCATGGAGGGCTCAAATTCGGAGGAAGAATCGATTTCTTACCTTTTGGCCTGTTCAACAATTTTGGGCAATTCCGTCAAGCGGATGTCATGCGAGAAAACACGCCTAAATTTGTTATTGGTGCACATTTTTCTAATAATTATGGAATGAGTAGTCGCAGAGGCCGCGAGGGAGGCGCCATTGTGTACCTGAACGACTCACTCGGAGAATCACTTCCTAATTATATGAAATTTGGGATTGATTTTTTATTCAAATACAAAGGGTTTTCGGCGCTAGGTGAATTTATTTCCTCTCGTGCTGTTGTCCCTTCCGATATATCAACACGAGTTAGAAATGACGGTTCAACCTCCACTACTTTTTTGGTTGACGGTGTTCAGGATGTTGAAAATTATGTCAAAGGTAGGATGATGCTAGGTAGTGCCTATAATATACAGATGGGATATTATTTCAAAAGTAGAATTTCAATAGATGCCAGATATACTCACCTAAAGGCAGCTGAGCACTCATTTTTAAATAACGGTACTTTTTACAACAGACCAAATTATTATACGCTTGGGATTTCGAAATATTTCGGTCGAGGTTATGGATTTAAAATTCAAGGAGACATCACTTACAACGAAGCGTTAGATGGCTCTAATGATATATATGGAACTCCTATGAACGGCAATGAATGGGTATTTAGAATAATTACAACCATATCTTTTTAGGATGAAACGATTGACCATTTTATTTCTTTCACTTAGCTTTCTTTCTTGCAGTCAGCTAATGAGCCCTCAATCTAAAAGTATTACTAAAAAATATTTCCCTGAGTTAGAGATAGAAATCAATACACCTGCTTTTGAAAAGAAAAAAGGTTTCACGACGCATGAAGAGCTACTCACTTTTGTAAACAAACTTCAAAGCGAGCATCCTGATATTGTATCCATCCAATATATTGGAAGTAGTCAAAAAGGGAAGCAAATACCTATGGTTCTATTCCATAAAAATAAGCGTTCAGAATCGAACTCAAAAGTATGGATCCAGGGTGGTCTTCATGGGAATGAACCTGCAAGTACTGAAGGCGTTTTATACCTAATGGACCGTTTGTTGAATGACAATCAGCATACCTATTTACTTGATGATTTACACCTTGCTTTTGTCCCTATGGCGAATATAGATGGTTACGAAAAGCACGATAGATACGCCGCAAATGGTTTAGATTTAAATCGGGATCAAACGAAGCTCATGGCTCCGGAAAGTGTGGTTCTAAAGCAAGCATTTAGTGATTTTGGTGCCGAAGTCGCTTTGGATTTTCATGAATATCGTTCGTATCGAAAAGACCTTTCTCAATTGCGTGATTATGGAGTCGCTGCGCGCTATGATGTGATGTTTTTGTATTCTGGAAACCTTAATGTACCAGAAAATATAAGGTCTTATACCCAGCAAGTATTTGTTAAAAATGCCATAGACATGCTTGTTGCAAATGGTCTAAAGACGCATGATTATGTAACACCTGTTAAGATTTTCGGAGACCTTCATTTTAATCAAGGTTCCTCCAATGCACGGTCGAGTGCGACTTCTTATGCACTAACTAATTCCGTATCGAGTCTCATTGAGGTTCGTGGGGTCGGACTTGGTCGAACTTCATTCAAGCGAAGAGTAAATGCCGCATTTTTGGTAGGACTTTCATATCTCCAAACAACTGTTGCTAATCAAGCCGACCTTAAAGCCGAAATTAGAAGTGCAATTGAAGCACAGCAAGTGGCTACAGTGATAAGTAAAAAAAAGCGTGTAAACCAAACCATTGAGGTGATTGATTTAGATACAGAAGAAGAGGTTTCGCTCGACATTATTGTGCATGATGCCTTGCAATCCACACCTGAACTTCAGAGGACTCGACCAACAGCCTATGTTATTCTTGCAACTGAAGTTATGCTTATCGAAAAACTTAAAGTTTTGGGTCAGAAGCTAGAGGAGCTGACTGAAGAAAAATCCATTGAGATAGAAAAATATATTGTTACTGAATACGCTAAGGATGCTGCTAAATACGAGGGAGTCCATAGACAAAATGTAAAGACTGTGATCAAGAATTCATCGAAGGTTTTTCCAAAAGGCACCTATTTACTTTATCTAGATCAACCGAAGGCCAATTTGGCCATCGAAGTATTGGAACCTGAAGCCGACAATAGTTTTGTCTCTTTTAATGTTTTGCATACGAATGAAGGTGATGAGCTGCCTATTTATCGTTACCTACTGAATAAAAAATTATAATTATACCAACATGAAGAATTCCATCCTGTACCTGATAAGCTTTGTTTTCGCAAGCTCTGTTTTTGCACAAGAGACTAAAAACAATACCAATTTTGAATTGGGGAGTGGTCTTACCTTTAATTTCAATGATAAATATGAGTTTAAGCTAGGCGGTATGATCCAGCCTCATGTCGCATTTGATCAGCTCGATGATAATGAACAGGATTATTATTTTAACGCCAAACGAACTTATTTTAATCTTTCAGGAAAGGCCATAAAAGAAAAAATGAGCTTCTTCCTTCAAACAGATTTCAGCTTAAGTAATCCATTATTAGATGCATGGATTTGTTACCAACCGATCAAACAATTGAAGATTACTGTTGGTCAAAAACAAAGTATAGGAAACAATAGGGAGATGATGATTATGGAGGACAAACTGCAGTTTACTGACAGAGGAATACTCAGCAATACATACAGTGTTTCGGGTAGAGAATTTGGCTTGTTTTTAGAATCTAGTTTTGGTGGCAATAAATTTATGGTTCAACCTAAAATTGCTGTAACCTCGGGGGATGGAAGAAATTCTTTTGGAACAGATTCTAGGGATGTCGACCTCGGTGGGCTTAAATATTCAGCACGTTTAGATATTTATCCATTCGGGTCTTTTTCTGAAGGTAATTCCGATTTAATTGCGGACCTTATCCATGAAGAAAAACCAAAGCTAGTATTAGGTGGTGCCGTAAGTTACAATGATGGAGCTAGCCAAAGTGTGGGTGAAGGACATGGAGACTTTTATATATATGACGGATTAGGAGGTATTCAGCTCCCTGATTACCGTCAAATGTATTACGATTTTTTGTTCAAATTTAAGGGCATAAGCTTCTTGGGGGAATATGTATTTGCCACGGCAACAGAACTTCAAGGTTCTTTTACGGATGAGCAAGCGACCATTCCTCTCATTCCAACGGAAATTAGTGAATACCTAGCTTTGGGAAGAGCGTATAATCTTCAGTTGGGTTATGTTACTAAATCAGGGTTTGGAATAGATTTTAGAGTGGAGAACAGTAGTCCAGAATTTGAATCTAATCCGAATACCTTGGTCACAAAAACAGATGCATATGGAGTCAGTATTTGTCAATATTTCAAAGGCAATGATTTAAAACTTCAAGCATCTTTTTTGCAGACTCAGTTTTCAAACAATACGAAGCTTTTATATGGAGGTCTGACCGTCCAACTGGTCTTTTAGAACCGCTTAAAAAGCCATGTTTAAGTTTTACCGGATCTTGACTCAGACGATCGCTATTTAATTTGTAGCTGATTCGAAGTTTACGCCAATGCGATTGCATTGCCGTCAAAAAGCGCCACTGAGATTTTCATTTTTTTCTGGATGACCTTAAAGTGATGTTCTTCATTCGGGGAGACCAATGTAATGGCTTCTCCAGTAGACTCTGCCCTACCTGTTCTTCCTATTCGATGTATATAATCTTTGGGCGAACGCGGAAGCTCATAATTAATGACATGGGGTAAAAATGCTATATCAATTCCTCTAGCCAATAAATCAGTAGCGACAAGAACCCTTAATTTCCCTGCCTTAAAAGCCTCAAGTGCTTTTTTACGCGCATGCTGGGTTTTCTTTCCATGTATAGACCTTGCATCAATACCATTTTTGTGTAGCTTATCTGCGACATGCTCAGACTTATATGCTGACGCAGTAAAGATTAAGACCTGTTTCATATCTTCATTTTTGATGAGGTGCCTTAAAAGTGGTCCTTTCTTTTCCTCAGATATCGTGTAAGCCAATTGCCGAATTTGATCTATATTTCCCTCTTTTGGTGAGACATTAATAACTTCGGGGTCTCGAAGTAGGAATTGATGGATTTCTTCTACTTTTTCATTTAAAGTGGCCGAAAAAAGCAAATTTTGGCGTTTTTTTGGCAATAATGAGAAGATTTGATTCATTTCGTCCTTAAATCCAAGATTCAAAAGCTTATCGGCTTCGTCGAGAATAAGGGTTCGGAGTTTATCGAATTGAATGGCATTAGAACCTACCAAATCCAAAAGTCGCCCTGGCGTTGCAACCAATACCGAGATGCCAAAAAGAGCTTTCATTTGTGGGTTGATAGACACTCCGCCATAGACAGCCATTACAGGAACAGAATGCTCAAGTCCTTTCTCAAAAAGGGTAAAGACCTCTTTGACTTGTTCTGCTAATTCTCTAGTGGGAACCAAAACAAGCGCATCTACTTGTCGGTCTTTCGCTTCTTTTTTACGGTTTAATGCGTTTAAAACAGGTAAAACGTAGCCTGCAGTTTTACCAGAACCTGTCGGTGCAATACCAAGCACATCGCGTCCATTCAAAATCACGGGGATGGCTGCCTCCTGTATAGGGTAAGGCGCCTTGTAATCCTTTTTTTCTAAAATTTCAAGTAATGATGAAGGTAGACCAAGCGCTTTGAAGGACATGTTGTTTGAATTAAATCAATCAAAGGTAGCTTTTTGTGCTTTCTTAATCTAAGAAAAGATTTCGTCTCTATTTAAAAAACTCTCCCCACCTCTCTAAATGGGCTATTCTGAAAAGTATTTTTTTTCGGAAGAACCATCACTGTAGATGTAAATTAATGGTGTATTAAAAACAGTTTTTGTCGTTTTTCCAGTGTAATCAATGATTTTCAGTAATTCCTTTGGTGCTTCATTTATTGAGCCTGCTCCCGACAGATCTCCCCAAATCATTTGGGCAAATTCAGGGTGGTCTATAAAAGGATTACGGTTATTCTGATAGTCATAATAAATAATGTCATTTCTATTTCTTTCCCAGTCATCAACAGGGTCTTGCATGTGCCACAGCAATAGGTCTGATAATTTTGCATGTATAGGGGCGGAGGTATTGTTGTTTGAAGGAAGATAATCAATGACTTGTAGATTAGGTTCTATTCCTTCTCCCTCATATCTGGTTGCCATATAAAAAATCATGCGTGCGACATCACCCTTAACATTTTCATTTGGTTTCCATACCCAATCTGTGGAACTAGTATAGCAACCTGTTGGGCCGTCTCCATCGATGTATGCTGTGCTACATTCTGCAAACCATCTGTTATTTCTCGCGGAGTTGACCGATACATCACATGGCCTTAAAGCATGAACGTCTGTTCCTGGACCTTCAATATTGCCAAAGTTACCGTGGGATTTTGCCCAAACATGTTCTCGATTCCAACCATTTCCGCCATTATATTCTTCTGCTCCGTTTGTAGACCATCCAGTATACAACAAAATAACATTATCAGGGTTATTCGGATCTTTGTCTGTTTCCTTTAATATATCCCATACATCTGTAGTATTGCTCGTATATGGAAACTCAATATGGTCTTTAATGATTGCGTTTAATTTTGTTTTTAATACTGTGCCTACATATCCTTCTGCAGTATTATAATATCCACTCGGAATTTGTCCTAGAACAAAAGAGGTACAAAATAGTGTGATTAGAAAATTCGCGTATTTCATTGATAGAATCATAAGTTCCTATACATTCTACGCAAAAGAACCGTTAATGTTCGTAATTACTTAATTCTAGTTCTTATCATTAGCATTTGTATATTTAGGAAAAGTTAAAATAAAACAGAGAAATATATGATTCCCATTAAACATTTAATGCATATCAATGCACCAAAAGAACAAGTTTTCAAGGCTCTTTCAGAAGCAGAAGGTCTTTCACAATGGTACACGACCTTAGTGAGCGGTAATTTTGAAAAGGACGAGGTGGTCACCTTTGAATTTGTCAATTTTGCGGCCTTTAAGTTCAAGATTATTGGCTATGTCCCTAATACGTCGATTCATTTCGAATGTGTTGAGTCTGAATGGGAAAATATTGGACACGTCATGAAATATGACCTGGATGAAAACGATGGTAAAACACGCCTGCGCTATGCTTATGAGGGCTTTTCAGAAATGGACGACGCTTATGCAAATATGAACTACAGCTCTGCCAAGTATTTGGAAAGCTTGAGACAATATTGTCAAAAAGGCAAAGGAGAAGCTTTCGGTTCTGCCTCCTACAGGTCTTAGTTTTCAATTAAATACCCGTAAAAATACGTACCTAGAAATAGGTGCTGCTCTCCATTTCTGCAATCAAGCTTCGAATTTGTTTTACTCAAACAATGCTTTGCGACATCTTTGGTGCTGAATTTAAAAACACAGTTATGACAAGCTTAGTAACAGTACTGGTTCTTTTTGGATATATCCTTTACGGAACGCATGACGGTCCATTATTATAATTAGACCTCAGGATTGAGTTCCGCCCCGCAATGCTTGCAATGCTTTGCATTATTGTCATGTCCCTCCAGGGAGCAGCTCGGACAGCTCTGGGTGTTCATTTTTTCAGAAAGCGCCAATTCAACAGAAATCATCCCTGTCGGAACAGCAATGATGGCATAACCCAAAATCATTATAATTGAAGCAAAAAATTGTCCAAGGCCTGTCTGGGGAGAAATATCTCCATAACCGACCGTTGTCAGTGTAACAATTGCCCAATAAATACTTCTCGGAATGCTCGTGAATCCATCCTTCGGATCTTCAATCAAATAAATAATTGTACCCATTATTGTTGCAATTGCCAATACGGCTAAAAGAAAAACAACGATGCGTTGCCGACTTGCTTTGAGTGCTCTTCTTAAGTTGTTCGCCTCTTTGACATAACGGATCAATTTTAAGATTCTAAAAATTCTCAGCAGCCGTATGGTTCGAATGGTTTTGATAGAACCTATACTTTCGGAGGACAGGAATAGTCCGAAATAAGATGGTAGAAGTGATACTAAGTCAATCAAACCATAAAAACTAAAAATATACTTTAGGGGTTTCTTTACACTGATAATTCTAAGTAGGTATTCAATCGTGAAAAAGACAGTAATCGTCCACTCAAAGGGAACTAATATGTGGTGGTATTTGTCGTGGTAATAGGCAACGCTTTCCAACATTACTGCACCAATACTCAACAGAATCAAAACCATTAAAATCAAATCAAAGAGCTTACCTAAAAAGGTATCTGCTTCAAAAATAATTTCGTGTGTTCTTCTTCTGAAGTTTTTAATCATCATACGTGAAAGTAAAAACAATTCTTTGCTTTTTAAGCAATTTCCCTACGTTAATCCTATCTGAGCATAGTTGAATTCCGCTCAAAAAATTAAATTGCAGCTATGATTCTAACATACATTTCTAAAAAGCTAACAATAATAATCTGAGTAATAGCCCATCATTAATTCGATGGGCTTTTTATTTTACCTATTTATATTTTCCTTATTTTAGGTTTTCTAAAAACTATAAATTTAAAAATATGAGAAAGGGATTATGTGTTTTTGCACTAGGTGCAATTTTATCATCTTGCGGTGGAGGTTCTGCTGCAGACATTGATGTTAAATCAATAGACTCAGCTTGCGGGTGCGCTGAAGCTGTAGTAAAAATAATGGGAGCTCAAAATGATTTAGCCAGGGATATGATCGCCTTGGGAGAGGACGCTTCTGACGAGGAAAAACAAAAAATAGAAGATGCTATGCCACCTCTGAAAGACAAACAAAAGGAAATTGATAAGCACTGTAGGGGAGAGCTGAGTTTTAGAAAGGTGAAGGATGACTGCGCTGCCCTTGAAGAATTAGAAAAACTTAAGGATGAACAAAAGGAATTGCGTCGTAAAATGTAATTATCTTTTGAAAACAAATACCGACCCTGCCAATTGTTTGGTGGGGTTTTTTTGTAGAATTATTTTCATCAGTGTACTCATTAGTTCGATATAGACCAAGAATATTGCTGAAGTTTAAACTGATTTTTCACTCTTTGTGTATATTTGACGTAAACTAAAAATATCAATAATATGCATTACAGAATTTCAAAAGTTAAACATGCGGCAGGAGCCAGGGAATCAATGATTTCGCATCTCGAATCGATGTCTGATAAGATCCATGCTATTGCTGGTCTTCATAGTGTGAAGCTCGTAGAAATATCGGAAACAGAGAGCATTGCTTTTTCGAAGTATGACAATGCGCAGCAGGTCATTGACGCTGAGGATCAATTTAGAGAAATCATGGGTGGAATGATGCCGTTCATGACGGGTCCGCCTGAAATCATGAATGGTGATGTCATTTGGCAGGTGAGCAAATAACTTGAGTACCAGTGAGCTATTTTGCTCATTTTTTTGAGTAAGTATATATTTTAACGGCATAATCGCTTTGGCTGTAGTCTCCATCAAAATCAAATCCAAGGCGCTCATATAAAGGGAAATTTCTAGGATTAGACGTTTGCAGATGCAGCGCTTTTCCATTGGGTTCTTGCATGATTTGTTGAATTAATTTAGAGCCTCTTCCTTGACCTTGATATGCTGCTTTAACACCAACATACCAGAGATAATTAAAATCATGTTTGGGTTTAAATTTCTTTAGGTTTTTTTCTCTCTTTAATACCTTGGATAACCCCCTCAATCCAATCACTTGAAAAATGAGCTTAAGCTCCCAAAAGGAGAATTTATCTTTTTTAGGGTCAATAATAATTGCGGCAGTGGTTTCATCTTCTGAAAGGAATATTTCTCCAAAACGTTCTCCTTTGTAATAAGAGTATTCAAGAAGGGTTTTGATTCGTTGATCTTTTTTCGAATCTTGTTTTACAACAAAATTAACTGAACCGTTATTGTAAAAAGAATCATAAAGAATATCCAACACTTGTTTTTTCATATCGGCGAATTTAGGGTTTAATTCAAATCAACCTACTTTTCTTTAGTGTAGGGTTTGACTTTTTTTAATCCTTAAGTGGTGATACCCTTGTTTGAAATCATCCATTATTTTCTACAAAGCTTTTTTCCTACTTTTATATAAAATCCCACCTATGGACATGCCACTGAATGAAAAAAGCATTCGCATCTTACAAGATTTACTCGAGTATGACAACCAGCAAACCCGACAAGCACTCAGAGACTTATTCAAGGATTCACTTTTTACCCCTAGGTATAACATTTCACTTGATGAGGAACGTGAACTAGCCTATCAGCGCCTAAAAAGTATATGTGACAATCAGCTTATTTCAGTTCTTGATTTTAAAGACAACCCGCACCGCATTTTTTCTGTGCACGAGGCTGTTGGTATGATGGATGGTTCAGCAGCGACAAAAATGACGGTGCAATTCAATTTATTTGGAGGAACGATCCTTAAGCTAGGCACACAAACCCATCACGATCAGCTCTTGAGTGATATTGATTCCCTAAAGGCGGTAGGCTGTTTTGGATTAACGGAGCTAGGCTGCGGAAATAACGCAGTGGAAATGCAAACAACTGCAACATATGATAGCACCACTGAGGAGTTTATTATCCACACACCGGATGTTAAGGCACGAAAATACTGGATTACCAATGGTGCAGTGCACGCACATTATGTAATTGTATTCGCGAGGTTAATTAACAAGGAGGCCGATGAGGGGATACATGGCTTTCTTGTTCCCATACGTGACCAAGAAATGAAAGTATTGCCAGGTGTAACTGTTTGGGACATGGGTTATAAAATTGGTGTGAATGGTATAGACAATGCCAGCATTGGATTTGATCAAGTGCGCATACCAAGAGCGTATATGCTAGACTCAACATCGACAATATCTAAAGAAGGTAAGTTTCAAAGCCAAGTAAGAAGCAAACGTGGTAGGTTTTTGACCCTTGCCGATCAGCTTTTGAGTGGGCGTTTGTGTATTGCATCCATGACCATGGGTAGCACAAAAATTTGTTTAGACACCGCAATCCGTTACTCAAGCTCAAGGCTAGCTGTCGGGCCTAATGGGAAAAGTGATACGCCTATCATAGATTACCAATTACAGCAACGCGCATTAATGCCTTTATTGGCCAAAACCTTCGCTTACAATATGGCACTGAATCATACGAAGGATCTTTTTGCTGCAATTGACAAAGAGGGAAGTGATCCGATGGAAGTCCTTTTGCTGTGTTGTGTTATGAAAACTCAAATATCCTGGCATGCTGAAAATACTGCGACTACGAGTAGGGAAAGATGCGGCGGACAAGGATTTTTGGCTGTAAATCGCCTTGGTGAGGGAATAGTAGGTGGTCATGCTGGAATTACTGCAGAAGGTGACAACCGTGTGTTGATGCAAAAAATTGCCAAAGAGCTACTCGGAAGAGCAGACAAAAGTCAGCTCGCCAAGCAAAAAGCACTGAACTTCCTTCCAGGATTTTTAAGAAGAATGATTCAAGGCACAGGTATTGGCAGTCTTTCAAACCCAGCATTTCTTTTAAGTATTTTGAAGGCAAGAGAAAGCCATTTGCTTTCTGAGCTTGCGTTGAGCTTACATTCGAAAAAGAAACAAGGAAAAAGTTTATTTGACGCTTGGATGTTTGAGGAGTCTGATACCATTCAGGCATTATCGCAAGCTTATTCAGACCGTGTTGTTTATGCCGCTTCTCTTGAGGCTTTAAAAAGCTGTGACAATGCATTGAAGCCAATCCTTGAAAAGCTATTTTTATTATCTGCATGTGATTGGATTTCGCAAGATTTAGGTTGGTTGCTTACAAACAAAATCATAGCCAATAAGACAGGCAGGGCACTCCCGATATATGTTCGATCGCTTTGTGCTGAGCTTGGACCTCATGCATTGTCCTTGATTGATTCCTTTGGAATTCCTGAGCATATGCGCCATGCGCCAATAGCTGGAGATTGGGCAAAGTACAATGAAACAGACAACTTCGGAGAATTACTTTCTGAATTACAGAATCAGTCTAAGGTTTAGCCATAAAAAAAGCCCCCATTTCTGGAGGCTTTATTAGGTGTTAAATATTTTTACTTCACTTTAAAGAGCTTGTCAGCGATGAGCGTACTTCCATCTACTCCTAAAAGTCGATAGAAATAAGTTCCATTACTGAATCCTTCTATGTTAATTTGAGTCAGCTCTCCAACGATATTTGAGGTCATGACCTCTTTTCCTACTATGTCCATGACGACTAGTGATTTTACATTTGGATGTGTGACATAGAAATTGACGAGCGAATTTGTTGGATTTGGATAAACCGAAACATAATTTGCATAGTTCTCATCAATGCCAGAATCATCTTCATCAACTGTAACAGCATTACACGTTGTTTTATCTGCACAATCTGTGCTTACAGTCAAACAAACGTCGTAGGTTCCTGGTAAGGCATAGCTGTGCTGAGGTGAGGTAGCATTACTTGTATTCCCATCTCCGAAGTCCCAAGTGTATGAACCAGCAGATGAGGTGTTGTTGAATTGTACATTTAAGAAGCTGATATTCGATGAAAAGCTCGCTTGATCTGCAGCAGGCTCTTGAACGTTAGCGGCACTTGTTGTAATGCATCCATTCGCATCGGAAACGGTTATCTCATAGGTGCCTGCACCAAGTCCATCCCAAACAGGGGTATTTGGTCCGCCTGTCCACTGGTATGAATAATTCGAAGACCCTGAGGCATTTGCTTCTATTGAACCATCGGTTAATCCGTTACAAGAAATATTTTCTGCATCCAATACAACGCTTAATATTACATCATATTCAAGTGAGAAGTTTATTGTTGTATCGCAACCTGCATCAACATCAGTAATAACAACATTGTAATTTCCGGCTCCTACATTTGACGCACTTGCATTGCTTCCCAAGTTTGAAGACCAATCGTAGGTGTAATTTCCTGTTCCACCGCCAACGCTTACTGAAAGAGAACCATTGTCATTTCCGCTGCATGCGGGGTTCACTGTTGAGCCAACTACATCAAGACCGCATGTAATTCCTGAAAGAATTTCTACACAATAATCTTCTACTTCACCCCACTGGAATCCATCACATACCTCGGGAAGCTCGGTTTGGCCACCAACATATGCCATCTGTACACGCATTCTCGTAGTTCCTAAAGGAGTGCCTGCAGGAATCGTTACTTGACCAATGACATTAGCGGTTTGATCTGCTACGCCTTGATCGAAGACCAATTCGTCTGTACCAAATTCACCATCTTGATCTAGGTCAATCCAAATTCTAGACTGCTCATCATAAAGCGTTCCGCTCCATGCCACTTCAATATCAATGTCATACGTATTGTCGACATCTAATTGAATAGGGTTACCGGTATAGTCTCCATATCCACCGTCATTTCCTGAGGCGTTGGTGTAGGTGTCTATTGTGAAGGATTCGATCCATTCGTCAATACCATCAGAGGCTGCATTTGTACAATATTGGTTGTCAATACATGCGCCGCAACCTAATGTTGCAAAGGTCTGAACTGAGGTTGGATTAGAAATATCACCTCCGCAATTTGATTCCAAATAAAATTCATATTCTGAACAGCTATTGAGTCCAGTTAATGCAACAGGAGAGCTTACATCAAGCTCAGGTGTCCAGTTATTACTTCCTACCTCTCTCCAATACAGATTGGTGACATCTGCTTCGGATTGAGCCGTAAATTGAACATCTGCATCGTTTTCCGCAACATTGGCTGCAGAAATGGCACTTGGACCGAAACAAATAGATCCGTTACAGCCAACAGCCATTAATTCATCTAAGGTATTCCTTGAATTTAATCTTCCACCCGATACAAATTTATTTGCGAGCTGAGATTTAGGATCTGTTCCATCCATCATCGCTTGCAATACCATATCTGCGCCCATTTGCGGGTTCGCAATAACTGTGTTCATAAAGTCTGCACATGGTATAGAATAAGCAAGACCAATTACTCCAGCGGTTAGTGGACAAGAAAAAGAAGTTCCCGTTGTAGATGTTGTACCACTCGTACCAGCCGTTGTCACGACATTGATTCCTGGCGCACCAAATTCTATAGTCGTTGCACCATAGCCTCCTGCTGTATTATCATTGTGGTCCGTTCTTCCTACACCAATCATGTAAGGAGTGTCACATGCTGTGGGCATATCACCAGCGGTATCAACATTTAGGTTTGAATTGGTTGTGGCTCCAACGTTCAGAATACCAGCCTCTCCCATTGTAGTGTAAAAGTTACACCATACAGGGTGGTTGTTTGGATTCTCTCCATCAATTCCCCATGATGAGCTTGTGGCTACAACAAATGCTCCTTGGGTTCCGCCTGAATTATTCCAAAGTACACGCATGTCATAAGGGTATTGGTACGCCTGAATGGCATTTGCATCTGTATTGATACTATAACCTCCTACAACCATTAATTTAACATCCCAGTTGGCACCAACGACATTGAGACCATTGTTGCCTTGCGCACCAATCATACCTAGGCAGTTTGTTCCGTGTGCACCTGTTCCGTAGTTGTCATTATTTTGAAGTGGGTTCCAGCCATTGTAATCATCAACGTAGCCATTTCCATCATCGTCTACGCCATTGTTTTCAATTTCATTTGGATTCACCCATCTGTTTGGCGATAAATCTTGGTGGTCAAGATTTCCACTTTCAATAAGGCATACAACGATGTCATGTCCTGAAGCAGTTGTTCCTCCTGTGGTGATGTCCCAGGCGAGGTCTGAATCAATATCGGCATCGGCTGTTCCTCCGGTTTGACCGGTGTTATTATGGTGCCATTGACTTGTAAAGGTGGCGTCATTGGGTATGGTCGACCGCATTTTGAGGTAATAATTGTTTTGTGCCAATTGAATCTCATGCTGTCCATAAAACCAATCGATCACGGATTCATGCGAAATGGAATTAGGGTCGAAATTTAAAAGCCAAATATGTGAGGTTGGAGAAAGCTCTTTAGCAATTTCAAGTTTAAAATTTTGCGGGGCACTTGCAACAAGGTTTCTTATGTTGGCGCCGTTATAGATTTGGATGATCACATCACCGGGCACATATGGGTTTGTTTGTGGTTGATTTTCAGTTGTATTTTGAGCGAAAACAGCTGAAATTACGAGCGTAAAAAATAGGTTGAGATAAAGTTTCATGTGTTTAGTTGATTTATTTGCCCCTAAAATATTAAATCTATCTCAGAATAAAGAATAATCTAGTCAAAAGGTTTTTGGCTCAAATCAAGTGTATATGTGCATTTTATGTGCAATGTATTGCCTACAATTAAGAAGTGATTCTTCTTTGCAATTACATCGTTTCATTTGTATCTTGCCGTATGAAAAAATGGTTTTTGTTATTCACCCTGGCGTTTGTCTCTCAGCTGGAAGCGCAAACAGCTGGAAGCTACATTTTCGATGGTGAAGAAAGAAGCTTTGTTTATTACGTTCCATCCTCATGGGACATTGCCCAAGAATACCCACTGCTTATTGTTTTACATGGTTTGACCCAGTCGGGAAATGGTATTATGAACATTACGGGTTTCAATGAAATTGCAGACGTCAATAACGCGATTGTCTGCTATCCAGATGGCTTAAATGCATCTTGGAATGCCGATATGAATTCCTTGAATTCGGAAGTAGATGACCTTGGCTTTATAGAATCTTTAGTAAGTTACTTCGAGACAAATTACAACACGAACCCATACCGAAGATATCTCTGCGGATTTTCCAATGGCGGTTATTTGAGTCATAAAATCGCAAGTGAGTCCAGCATGTGTTTTGCGGCTATTGGCACGGTTGCAGGTAATATGTCTACTACAACTGCCTCAAACTTTAACCCAAGCTTTCCGACATCTGTTCTACATATCCACGGAACGGCTGATGCCATTGTTCCGTATAATGGCGGTGCAGCGACGGGAGCTTCAGTGGATGAGATCATGTCCCTTTGGCAAAGTTATTTGTCCTGTGACGCTTCGCCAGAATTGATAGAGATGCCTAACCCAAACCTTCTGGATTTTTCTTTCCCAGAGAGATACGTATATCAGAATTGTGAGGGAACTGCGCTTGAGCATATTAAAGTGAATGGTGGCGGGCACCAATGGCCAGGAATTGCCACTCTTTTTGGTGGCTTAGGAACAATCAATATGGACTTTTACTCACCGCAGGTAATATGGGATTTTCTAGAGAATAAGAGCTGTCCCGACGAGCTCGGAATCTCAGATTTGTCCAGCTCCAATAAAAAGCTATTGAAAATAACCGACTGCTTAGGCAGGGAAACTTCTTTTCGCTCTGGGGTCATTCAGTGGTATCTTTATACCGATGGTTCTGTCGAGAAAAGATGGGTTTCCCCGTAAATTTTTCAAACCATCAGTGAAGTAGCTGAAAATGGCTACATTTAGTGAAACCAAAAAGAATCCATGAAAAACTTACTCTTCATATTTAATGTGCTTTGTTCTCTATCATTGCTAAGTCAAAACATTTTGATTTCGGAAGATTTTGAAGGCAATAGCCTGCCTACGGGATGGACAATAGCTACGAATGCCACAGATGGTGGCTGGAACATGGGAACGTCACAGAGCCTAGAGAGCGATTGGTGGTCTATTGCCGATCATGGAAATATTATCGGAACCAATGATGACGACTGCGATTGTGATAAAAGCATGGATTATTTAATTACTCCGCCATTAGATTTGAGTAATAGTGTAGCAGCTGCATTGCAGTTTGAAAGTTACTATGACGGAGCAGAATTTCAGGGGAATACCGAAGTCGCCACCCTAGAATATAGCCTGGATAATGGTGCTTCTTGGACCATTATTTCAACCATAGAAGGTACAGAGGACGGTGCTTGGGACCTTCAGTCTTTTGACTTGTCATCTCTTTCCGGAAACGCAAATGTGCTTTTAGGATTTCACTATGATGATGTTGGCGGTTGGATGTTTGGCTGGGCGATAGACGATGTTATCATTTTCGAACCCGAAGGACTTGATTTGGCATTAACCTCTGTAGCCATTCCGTCGAACGTAAATGTTCCCGCAATCATACCGGTCGAAGGTGAGGTCTCCAACCTCGGTGCAGAGACTATTACTTCTTTCGATCTTTCCTGGGATATTGGTGGAGGCATGTCCTACAACACATCATTTACCAATCTATCTATACCGTCATTGGGAACTTTCAGCTTTACGCATCCAGACAACCTTGAAATATTTAATTCAGGACAAACAGCATTGCAGCTTACCGTATCTAATGTGAATGGATTGCCTCAAGATGACAATGCATCGAATGATGTATTTTCAATGACCATTCAGGCGCTAGAATACGGCACAATCATAGATGGTGGAATTGAGCGTGATTATATTTATTACCACCCCTCAAGTGCCCCTGAAAACTGTCCTTTGGTTTTTGTTTGTCATGGATATACAGGAACGGCTCAGGGAATTATGAATTACTCTGGATTCAATCAGCTTGCCGATGAATATGGTTTTGCAGTTTGCTACCCTCAAGGAACCCAAGATGGTGGCGGAAATACTTTTTTTAATGTAGGGTATGATTTTCAAAACAATGAGACAGTCGACGATGTGGCTTTTTTACAGAACCTGAACACTTATTTTCAAAACACCTATTCTTTAGCTGCGGACAAAGTATTTTGTACAGGGATGTCGAATGGGGGAGACCTTTGCTACATGCTTGCCTGTCAGGCCTCTGAAACCTTTAGGGCAGTGGCGCCAGTGGCGGGAATGATTATGCAGAACATTATGGACGATTGTAATCCTTCAAGTGAAGTCTCAATTTTGGAGATTCATGGGACCAATGACAATGTGACCTATTTTGGTGGAGATCCAACCAATCAGGATGGTTGGGGTGCCTATCCGAGTATACCGGCGACTATGAACTTTTTCAATAGTATGTTTGACCTAACGCTTCAAAGCTCTGAGAATTTACCAAATACCGATCCTAATGATGGCAGTACTGTTTTGTCTGAAAAATATGGTGCTGAAAATTCTTGTACTGAGGTATGGCTTTATACGGTTCAGGGAGGAGGTCATGACTGGCCAGGGGCATACGGTAATATGGATATAGAGGCCAGCCGAGAGGCGTGGCTTTTCTTTCAGCAGCTTTGTGCGCCAATCACTGACCTAACAGAAATACCCTACGCTTCACAGAAGGAGGTCATCCGTGTTTATGACCTTATGGGTCGAGAAGTGAAAAAGAATACCACAGGTTTGGTTATATACCAATATTCTGATGGTTCTTCAGAGCGTATATTTGTAAACCCTCATTAAATATAGTGTTTCAGCTCTTTTTTCCTTATAATTAAGGTTACCTAATATACCATAATAATTTTCGAACTACGTAGTAATACATAATGCTTTCGTTAAGACTACTTAAGGCACTTTTCGTGTCCTTCTGTATTTTGAATTCCCAAACTTGATTTTTAATTGAGGGTCCACCATAGTGTTGCAGATTTGTGTCAACAAAAACAAACAAACAACAAAAACGCAGCGATATGCACACTATTAAATTTTACTCGTTAACAGCAGCTTTTATAGCTTTTTCATTTATCACTTTGGCCCAAGGAGGGTCTAAAATTTGGCTGACAATAGCCAACCCGTCTAATATACCTTATACAAATGTATCTGGAGAACTTGTCTCTAATGATCCAGCATTAAATAATGTAATTTCTTCGCTAGACATCTCTGAAGTTCAGCGGGCAATTCCTACTTCCAGGAAAGCTCATTTATTGAATGTATATGAATTAACTTCATATTCGGCTGATGTTGTAGATATGTATACCGATTTGACTAATAACGTTTCTGTTGTAAGTCAAGTTGAATATGCACCTGTATATGAAACCATGGATGGAACAGACGATTACAATACAGTTTTTTCTGAAGATTATGCCCTAGATTTGATTTCGGCTCAAGGTGCTTGGGATTTGTCCACAGGAAACAGTGATATTGTACTTGCGATTTCAGACCAAAATTATTTTGTAAATCACGAGGAGCTTCAGGGAAAGTATGTTTACTATGATTCTACGAATACTTCCTCTCAAACACATGGAACCGCTGTTGCAATTGCTGCTGCGGGTTCAACGAACAACAATCTTGGTAAGAGTGCCATAGGTTACAATAGCTCTTTAGCCCTTTACAGAATGAGCTATAGTGAAGTTTTAGCAGCATCTTATGCTGGGCACAGGGTTATTAATCTTAGCTGGACATCTGGTTGTTCATACAATCAGTACATACAGGATATCATCAATGAGGTCTATGAAAACGGTACATTTATCGTTGCAGCAGCAGGGAATGGTTCTACATGTGGAGGTCCAGAAAACTTGGTCTATCCAGCGGCTTTCGATAATGTTTTTGCTGTAACAAGTGTCGGACCACAAGACAACCATGAACGAACAATGGGCAATGCCTCAAGTACTCACCAGCATAATGCAAGTGTTGACCTAAGCGCACCAGGTTATGATATAGCGATTTCAGCAGCTCCAGGTTGGTATCTTTTTGGAACAGGAAGTTCTTATGCAACACCATTGGTGACAGGAACAATTGGTCTGATGCTTGATGTTAATCCTTGTATTTCTAATGCAGATATATCTTGGGTGTTACAAACTTCTGCAGATAATATTGAAGCTTTGAATCCCGATTATGCAGGGTTACTTGGTGCGGGAAGATTAAACGCTCGTGCAGCAGTTGAAATGGCTAAGAAAATCATGAAATTCGATTTAGATGTTTCTTCATCAGTAACATGTGAAGCAAATAGTGGAGAGATTGAGGTTAACATTGTAGGAGGAAACGCTCCTTACACGACAGCCTGGTCAAATGGCGCAACAGGACTGACTCAATCAAATCTTGAACCTGGTCATTATATAGTATCGGTTACTGACGCACTGGGCTGTCAGATTGATACTGCTGTGACTATTGAAGAGGTAACACCTACAGTTTTTGAAGGTACGATTCAGCATATTACTTGTAATGGGATGGCAAATGGAGCGATTGATATTACTATTATCGATGGAACACCTGATTTTATTTTCGAATGGGATAATGGTATGACTACGGAAGATATTTCTGGTCTTACTCCAGGAACATATAGATTAAAAATCACAAATGGCGAAGGCTGCAGTGTTTGGGGAAGTTACACTGTTGAGCAGTCAGCGGCTCTCGAAGTCAATCTAGAGGTAACACAGCCTGCTCCTGACCAAGAAGGGGAGATTGATTTAACAGTAACAGGTGGTACAGCTCCTTATACCTACACATGGAATAATGGTGAAACATCTGAAGACCTTTGGAATTTAGCCCCTGGTTTTTATGAAGTGACTGTTATGGATGTCAATGGATGTGACGTGATTACAAGTACTATTGTAGAGGAAATAAATGTTGCTGGAATTGACAATATAGATGGCGAATTACAGGTAAGTGTTTACCCAAATCCAACTTCTGATTTTGCCACAGTGGCTTGGAACAACGAAGCTGTAAATACAATTCAAATCTTAAATGCAAATGGACAAGTTGTTCAGAGCGCTATGGTAGATATGCAGCTCTCTTACAAGGTTGAAGATTTGAATGCGGGAATGTATTTCATCAATCTTTCAGATGGGTTCAATTATTCAAATGTACAGAAGCTTGTAGTTAGATAGAATCAGTTTTGATTTTAATAAATAGAGGCCTCCTTTTGGGAGGCCTTTTTTATTTTATCAGCGTTACAATTCCGTTTGAATTTTCTGTTGTATTGTCGTTATATTCAATGATGTAATAGTAA
>CAJXDT010000033.1:0-26058 GCA_913052055.1 uncultured Cryomorphaceae bacterium | reverse complement strand
ACGTCGTGAGACAGTTCGGTCTCTATCTGTTGTGGGCGTTAGAAATTTGAGAGGACCTGCCTCTAGTACGAGAGGACCGGGGTGGACATACCTCTGGTGTACCTGTTGTGGCGCCAGCTGCATCGCAGGGTAGCTAAGTATGGATGAGATAAGCGCTGAAAGCATCTAAGCACGAAACTCGCCTCAAGATGAGATTTCTTTTAAGGGCCGTGGAAGACTACCACGTTGATAGGCTACAGGTGTAAAGACAGTGATGTCATAGCCGAGTAGTACTAATTACCCGTAGACTTACAAATTCTATTTTTTTTATAAAGTTACTATTTCAATCGTCCGATATATCAACTAAGATACGCGCCGTAAGGCAACGATTTTGGGTGTTTATAGCAGCAAGGTCCACCTCTTCCCATCCCGAACAGAGAAGTTAAGCCTGCTTGCGCTGATGGTACTGTCCTTTTGAGGATGGGAGAGTAAGTCGACGCCGATCTTAAACCCCTGACTACATTGTAGTTGGGGGTTTTTTTATGCTCTGAAGTTTTGAAATACAAACAGCATCAGTCAGCAAATCCAATCCCAACAACACTTTACAAACGAAATATAAAGATGTATCTTTAGCCATACGTTGTAAGTCATGACTTAATAAATTACTGATACTTTTAGCAATAGAATAAATAAAACAGTTGCGAACACTGTATAAAAATAGATAGATAAATGAAGTGTCCAGTGATTGATCTGCATTGCGATTTGCTCGCACACATGTTAAACATGCCGAATCCAGACCCCTTCAAACGAGAGGGAATTGGTTGTTCCTTTCCAGACTTGGCTGAAGGAAATGTAAAGCTTCAGGTCATGGCTATATATACGGCTACCGAAAAGGGAAGCGCAGCATTGGCCGTAAGACAGAGTGAGATTTTTGCATCCTTCCTCACCGAATACCCAAATGATTGCGCCTTGGTTCATGATGTAAACACCTTGAGTCAAATTACTAATTCTTCGAAAATCGGTATGATTGCAGCTATTGAAAATGCCTCTGGGTTTTGCGAAGAAGATGAGCCCCTAAGCATTGGTTTCGAGCGATTGGAGAGAATCATCACCAACACGAAACGGATATTATATATAAGCTTAACACACCATGCAGAAAACCGATTTGGAGGAGGTAATTATAGTGATGCAGGGTTAAAGGAAGACGGGGAAAAGTTACTTCAGTATTTAAATGGGAAAAAAATTGCGGTGGATTTTTCACATACCAGTGATGCCCTAGCTCAAGATATTCTCGATTACCTCTCAAAACATAACCTAGACGTTCCTATTCTAGCGAGTCATTCAAATTACAGAAAGGTATTCAATCATGCGCGCAACCTCCCTGATGATATTGCAAAAGCAATCATCCAAAGGAGGGGAATTATTGGCGTCAATTTTCTAAGGGCATTTGTCAACAACGATGACCCTAATGTACTTTACGAGCATATGAATTACGGAATTAAACTTGGGGGTATGAACTCCATTTGCTTTGGGGCAGATTATTTCTCTACTGGCAATCATTCTGACCCGTCAAGAGTTCCTTTTTATTTTAAGGAGCATGAAGACGCTCGCCAATATCCGTCGATTATTGAATCAATTTCTGAGCAGGTTTCACCTGATGCCATTGAAGGCATCAGTAGTAAAAACGTGATGCGTTATCTCATTGAACTTTGGAAGTAACTTTTGCGCCATCATCACTAAAGGAAAAAAGAAAGGAAATCATAAACGTTGGTTAAATCCACTTTATAAAACGTTGTCAATCAAATGAACAATCAAAACATAATTGAGGAGAAATTAATCTTACAAGAGGCCTGCTTTTCATATGCCAAAGAGATTATCCAATCTAAGCAAACGTTGATTCCATTTGGTGCTATTCTCAATATGCAAAATGAAATCAGTGTAGAAGATCCAGTACTCAGCTCAAACGAAAAGGAAAACAGAATTGAATACCTCTCCAATAAATTAAATCGATTGGCCTATATAAACAGAATCAAGGCGTGGACCATCTGTTTTGATGGGGTTTTAAATAAAGCGGCATCAGGTATGAAAGACGCGATTTGTATTGAGATGCATGAAGGAAGTGAAGAATTGATCACCAATTTATACTACCCCTATAAATGGCATGAAAACAAAGTAATATTCTCAGAACCGATCTTTGAAAAAGAATAAGTGACTTACCCAATCAAAAACACACAAGGAGATTTGCTCAAGTCGTAGGCATTTTCCCTCCAGTCTTCCACGCTCATTGTTCGAATGCGCTGATTATGAAGCGTAATGTTAGAGGCAATACAGAGCTGGGTATGGTCGGCGAGCTCGTTTAATAAATCCTCCAAGACATTCATATTTCTGTAGGGCGTATCCATAAATATTTGTGTATAACCTTTTTTTCTAGAGTCGAATTCGTAGGTTTTTAAAGTTCTAATACGCTCTTTTCGGTCTTTAGGAAGGTATCCATGAAAGCTAAAGTTTTGTCCCGAAAACCCGCTACCCATCAACGAAAGTAAGATAGAAGAAGGTCCTACAAATGGAATTACCGCAATTTTTTGCGAGTGCGCCAAAGAGACAATTTCTGCTCCTGGATCCGCAACACATGCACAACCTGCATCTGAAATTACACCTACATTGTTTCCTGCAATCAACCATTGCAAACTTCTCATGGTATCTCGCTCCGTGCTGCGTTTGTTCATTTCTATGAACATGGATTCATCTATAGGGAATTCTCGATCCATCTTTCTTAAAACACGTCGTGCAGATTTGATGTTTTCAACTACGAAATGTCTCAATGAAATAGCTTGCTCAACCACATCATTTGGGATAATGTCTGAAATACTTTCGCCTCCTAATGTGTTAGGAAGTATATATAATGTTCCTGCTTTACTCATGACGTAGATTATTTAAAATAATATCGGTGCTTTTATCTAATAAATCAAATACGTGCTCAAAGCCATCTTGACCACCGTAATAGGGATCTGGGACCTCAATCTCCATCTGATTAGGTAATAATTCAAGGATGAGCTGTACTTTGCTTCGGTCGGAATCGTTGCGTGCAAGTCGAACGACATTGTCATAATTCGAATGGTCCATTACATAGATCAAGTCAAAAGTATCAAAGTCTGTAACGACAAATTGTCTTGCTTGTAACCCTGATATATCTACATCTTTTCTCTTTGCTGTCTCGGTCATTCTTCCATCCGGGGCTCCTCCAACGTGGTAATTTGCGGTTCCTGCAGAATCCACATAAACATCAAGGTTATGCTCCTGAACTTTCTTACGCATCAAGCCATCTGCCATAGGCGAACGACAAATATTACCCAAGCATACCATCAGAATTTTCATGCTGCGAAGTTACGTAAAATGGGGATGCAATTTTTTAAATTGGTCTTCCTTTCCATTCTTTTTTGCCAAATAACGAGGATAGAAGAACGATATTATAAATTGGAAATAAGAGCCCATAAATTGGAAGTATTGTTAGGAGTTTTGTTTTGTTGAGTGCATAGAAAAACGGAAGCAATAAAACCGTTTCTAAAAGAGATTTTACAAACCAAAATTTCAGCAAAAGTATGGGGTCAGTACAAAATAAAAATAGCAGCAGTGCGAAAAAACCTAAGGCAAAGAGTAGCTGAATCAATCCGTATGCGTTCAGTGCTTTATCCTTAAGCATAAAGGTTTTACCGAACCATCTGGAGCGCTGCTGTATAAATGCGCGAATAGAGCTTGGATTAGGTGTCGTAACGCCACAGTGATTCAATGCACCTAATTCAATCGATTTATGGGCTTGTTGCATATTTCTCAAAAGAAAGGCATCGTCTCCACTTGCAATGTGCTTATGGGAATCCAAGGAAATAACTTCGAGATAGCTTTCTTTTTCAAAGAGTAAGTTTGCTCCGCTACAAATTACAGGCCTATGAATTCCTGCATTCGCATGATTTATGTAATTGGCAAGGGCAACATCTACTTCAAAAAACCATTCAAAAAACCATTTACTCTCATAGGAGACAGGAAGAATAAGAAGTGAATGTTTCGCCAGTGTGCTCAGCTCTTTAAAGTATCCTTCTGAAAAAGTGATATCTGCATCCCAGCATAGCACATATGGTGTTTTGGCTTGACTGACTCCTGCATAGATCGCTTCTTTTTTGCCTGTTTTATCCTTCATAGATAGTAGTGATATGGCTTGATTCTCCTTGTTTTCGAAGAGTGCCGCTCCGCCATCACTTGAATGGTCATCCACAAATAAAAATTTTGCTGGAGGAGTGCTTAGGTCTTTAATTTGATTTAATAAATGTGTTAGGTTTTCTTTTTCATTTCGAAAAGGAATAACCACTGTGATTTCCTTTAAGCTAATTGTGGTATCTGTTTTTTTGGCTTTGTTTCTTTTATTTAAGCCGTAAGTATAGCTCAGAAGTAAAAACAAAAGAAAGCATGTATAAGCCACGATAAAGCACTCAAACCAAAACATGCTTTTGTCTTTTTTTAAGTAATAGGGTAGCTATGAGCACAGGTAAGATCTGATTGATTAGCCAAGTTGAGAAGGCTGCTAATAAGATGACAGGTCCAGCTATTCCTGCCAGAGTAAGTATACTCAAAGCGATGGTCTCACGAACGATAATCTTTCCAAAGAAGAGTGATGGTGCTGCGGTTATTGCACCGTACATAAGGGCAATCCATAAAAATAGCTCTAAGTCAAATCCAACCCCAAATACCAGTAGCGCAATAAAAAATTGAACGATAAAGGTGAGGTACCTCAAAAAAGAAAGTCCAAGTAATTTCGTGCGTAAGGTTTTTGAGACGAGGACTAAATCTAGGGTTCTAAAAAATTTTAATGGAATTTTGGATAAAATGGCATCACCAAAAAAGTATAACCCTAATCCAATGCATAGTATTGAGGTCATTAATACGTGTTCAAGTCTCGAAATATCGGCGCTGAATAGTATGGCGTATGATCCGATGCCAAGTGTAATACTAACTATGAATTGGGAGCCATTGCTGACGAGTGTGTTCAGGATGATTTCTTTTCGGTCTTTTTTATCAAAATAAAACATTCGGCCAATAAAGTTTCCTGCATAGGCAGGCGTCACAACACCAGATACTATTCCCGATAAAAAGGAGTGCAAACGCGCTGCTGAATCAATATTTTTTGCAGCCACAATCGCTTTCCACTTTAACCATTCTATGAACCAATTAAGGGGCATAAAAGCTGTGAACAAAAGGGCAAGACCAATATTAATGGTAGAGGGTAGCTCAAAACCTCGCGGGAAGGCATTGATTTTTTTGAACAGTAAAAAAGCAACAGCGCCAAGCACACCTAATTTTAAGATCAGGAACAAAATCGAACGAAATTGTTTAGCTTTAATCACAAATTTCAATTTAGTGTCTGAAGATAAGATAATTCTAGGAATTGACCCCGGTACTACGGTCATGGGGTACGGCCTGATTCATGTAAAAAAGCAGGAAGTCACGCTCGTTAATTTTGGAATTATTCAGCTAAAAAAAATTGACAATCACGCAGATAAGCTAAAAAGAATTCTAGATCGATTAAATGGATTAATTCTAGAATTTAAGCCTGATGAGATGGCAATTGAAGCGCCTTTTTTTGGTAAAAACGTACAGTCTATGCTCAAGCTGGGAAGGGCTCAGGGTGTCGCAATAGCTGCAGCTTTGAATCATAATGTACCATATGAGGAGTATTCTCCGAGACGCATTAAGCAAGCTATAACAGGCAAAGGTGGCGCCTCAAAAGAGCAAGTAGCCGCAATGCTACAAAGTATACTTAAGTTTGAAGAAATGCCCAAATATTTAGATGCAACAGATGGTCTAGCAGTTGCACTTTGTCATCATTACTCAAAAGGAAAGGGTGAAAACAATAAAAACAAGTCGAGTAGCTGGGCTGGCTTTATTCAAACAAACCCGAAAAGATTAAAGAAATGAGTCTTATAGAAATTTATACAGACGGAAGCTCTAGGGGAAATCCGGGCCCAGGTGGCTATGGTATTGTGATGTCTTACAAAGGAAATGAAAAAGAAATTTCTCAAGGTTTTCGAAAAACAACCAACAATAGAATGGAACTGCTAGCCGTTATTGTTGCTATTGAAAGTTTAAAAACACCTAAAATTCCAGTAAAAGTATATTCTGACTCAAAATATGTGATTGATGCCATCACGAAAGGCTGGTTAGATTCTTGGATTGTAAAACGATTTAAGGGGAAGAAAAATCAAGATCTTTGGATGCGTTATCATGCCTCCGCTAAACCATTTAGCATCACTTTTGAGTGGGTTAAGGGACATGCTGGAAATCCGAAAAATGAGCGCTGTGATGTCCTAGCTGTGGAAGCATCAAAAAAGGAAAATCTTGAAATCGATAAGGTTTACGAAGAAAATGACGAAGACAGCCGTCTATTGTGAGTGGATCACTCTAACAAATCCATGTAGGTCTTGCTCTGTTCCACCATACATCGTACCTGATAATTTGTAGAAGTAAACGCCATCTGTGCACTTTTCTTGTCCATTATCTGTTCCGTCCCACAAGAAAGTCCCCGTCTGATCCGTTTGGTTCCACATGACATTTCCCCAACGATTCACGATAAGGATATTGAAGTTTTCAAAAGCCTCATAGGGCAAACTTAAAACATCATTTGCTCCATCTCCATTTGGGGTAAATACATTTGGGACCCATACAATAGGATCATTAATATCTATGAGTATGTCGTAGCTATCAGTACAGCCGATATCGTCTGTAATAGTTAGTGTAACAGCATACTGACCAGATACTCCATAAGAAGTTGTTTGGTCTTCGCTAATGACGCTAAATGCATCTGTACCATCACCAAAGTCCCAGGACCAGCTGACAATACTTGTGCTTTCAGCAGTGGATTCATCAATGAGGTTGATGATGTCATTTTGATCTGCTGGGTTTGGACCTGCTGTAAAGAGCGCCGTTAAACCGTCATCTCCAACGGTAATTTCATTGAGGGGAATAATTACTTCACACCCTAAATCATCCGAAATAATCACTTCAGGGTTATAGGTATTGCTTTCTGGATAATTATAAAAGAAGCTAAGTGAATCATTAAGGGCGTTGCCATCTCCAAGATTCCACGTGACGTTACTGACATTGATAGCGTTGTTTAAAGTGAAATTTGCTCCTTGTGTGCATTCACCATCAATTTGAAACCAGTTCGCGGTGGCACTTGGCCCGCCAATTGTTAAATAATCCGTCAAAACCGTATCATCACTGCAGCCATACGCATCAGTTATGGTTAAACTTAATGAGAAAACTCCAGGTAATGCATAGGTACTACTGGGGTCTTCCAATACAGATTGATTTCCATTACCGAAATTCCAAACCCAAGACTGAATGGGTCCATAAGAAAGAGAAGAATCTTGAAAATCTCCAAATATAGGAGGGCAGACATATGATCCATCGGCATTCACAGCTGCTCCCGTGAAAGTGTAGTTTGGAATCGCTGTCGGGATAGAAACGGTAATTAAATTACTAACAGTGTCTGTACAGCCATTTCCGTCTGTGGCGATTAGACTTAATTCATGTAATACACTTGAGGTGTTTTCTGGGATATTATTTTCATTAAAAATGGTATTTAAATTTTGTTCGGTTGAAAATAAACCATCGTCAATTAGCCATTCATAAGTAATGGGGAAAAGTCCATTTGATGCATTGCTTGCAATAATGTTACCACCATTGCAGATGACATTTTCTACAGAGAAAAATGCATTCGGTTGTGTTATCGTAATTGGAATGGAAGCTGGGGAGGATTGACAGCCAAATTCATCCGTAGCTACAAGCTGACCGTAGTAAGTTCCGACACCCGTAAAGGTATGACCTACCGGGCCATTATCTGTAACGGTAACAGTGCTTGAATCATCTGTAAAGGTGAAGTCAAAGGAGCTCAAATCAAGACCGTTTAACGAAATAGAATTGTTGCTGAAATTGACAAGGAATGGCGAACAACCAACCGTGTTGTCAGGCGATATTACGGCAAAAGGATTGGCCAAAACGGATATTGGCAGCACTGTAGAAGCAGCACAATTCACACTATTTGTAGCTGTTAAAGTAATGTCGTAAGTACCTGGACTTGAATAAGCATAACTCACTTCTGGGCCGTTGTTTAAAACATCTCCATTGCCCATATCGAAAGACCAAGAAGCCAGAGGGTGTGGAGATGGAGGTATATCCCACGTCAAACTTGCATCCAACATCTGAAGCGAATCTCCTGCGCAAACAGAATCATTAGAAAGGCTAAATATGGGCTCGACAAGAGAGATGTCAATATTTTTTGTGGTACTATCGCTACATCCCGTTGTAAAGTTGTGGATAACCTGCTCAATCGTGTAGGTGCCATATTCATTGTAATCGTGGCTGTTGTTGCCCACATTTAAACCGTCAAGTTCAGGTTCGTCTATAACTGTATTGGGTGTGCCATCCCCCCATTTCCAAATCATTAAAACATCGTCGGAGGGAACACCATGATTGGCATTATCAGATACATCTACCGTTACTGGTAATGAATTAGGGTTACAAAACAAAATATTGTCGGGTTCAAATTCAGATATTGGTGCGAATATGTATATGAGCGAATCAATCTGTAAAGAGTCCTTACAACCCCTATAGTCGACAACCAAGAGCACATCGAAATAACCTGTATCAGTCGTGAATTGGTGCATAGGATTCGCCTCCGTAGAACTACCATCTGTAAAATCCCAGAAATAGGATATTTCAGAGGAATCTGGGTTGCTAGGGTTTGTTTCAATAAAAGAGGTGAAGGCAAAGTCGCGCTTTACACAGTTTTGCGTTGTATCAACCGAAAAGTCGATAGATATAAGATCACCAACGGTTATGTGCTCTGACAAACTGAGGGTCCCTGTACACCCTGAAACTGTCTCAGCTGTGAGGCTAATGTCATATAGTCCGATGGAGTAAGTTTGCTCAGGAGGATTTTCTCCAGAAAAAGAATTCCCATTTCCAAAGTCCCATTCCCAACTATTGATGGGATTCGCCGGATTAGGCGAGGAAGAAGTATCGCTAAAGGCAACAGTTAGAGGGTCGCATCCTCCTGTTGGATCAGCTTCAAAACCTATCAGTAAATCCTCCACATTTATATATCCTAATTCTGTGAAAGCACCCGTGCAGCCGTTTGCTGTTGTCATTGTCAAGCTAACATTGTAAGCGCCCGCTGAATTGTATGTTTGACTTGGAGGGTTTTGGCCACTAAATGTTTCTCCGTTACCGAAAATCCAATTAAAGGTTTCTCCAGCAGGGGATGTATTTACAAAGTTAATGTTGGCTGGAGCACAATCCGTAGTTACATCCGCAATGAAGGAAGGAACAGGTGTTGCTTCAACAATAATTTCGCCGCTCAAACTACCTGAGCAGCCTGAAGTTGTATTATTCGTAGCTAGCTGAATATTGTATGTGCCTGCTCCAGCGAAGGTGAAAGAGGGGTTTTCTTCATTACTACTCCCTAGTCCTCCAAAATTCCATTCCCATTGATTTGCTCCGGCTGTAGAATTGTCTTGAAATTCAACTGCTTCTCCGACGCACACAGATTCAGGAAAAATAAAATCCGCTTGGTAATTTGAAACAATGATGTTTTCAACTACTGTGTCTGCGCAACCATTATCTGTATCTGTTACAATCAAAGAGATGTCATAACTCCCTACGGTGTTGTAGGTTTGGTCTGGAGGGTTTGATATGTTTTCAGTATTACCATTTCCAAAATCCCAAGCATAGCTGTAGTTGACCTGCGTACCACCATTCATTTCAAAGCTCAAGGTTAGCGGAACAGTACAGCCGAGTCCCATAGGGTCAAAGTCTGCATTTGGTGTGGGTAAAATGGTGATATAGTTGTCCTTAACTTCAGGGTCTGCTTCACCACTAGCATTTGTGACTACTAAAACGACAGTGTAGGTCCCAGGAAGTGCATAGGAATGAAGTACAGATTCCTCTGTAGATGTATTACCGTCACCAAAGTCCCATACAAACTCCTGAAGAGGTGAGCCGCCATTGGCTGAAGAATTATTTGTAAAAGAGATTTGTTCTCCCACACAAGCCAAGAGAGGGCTTGCCGAAAAATCAGCAAGAGGGGCTTGTGTTCTGCCAAAAGAAGCAAACAACAAACCTATCCAAAGGAGAGTTCTTTTTATAGACATAAGATGTTTAGACAACTAAAGATATGAAATTGACGTATTTTTTGCTAAATAAGACGCATTTCCTTCAAATTAATTCAAATTGACACAGAAGAGTACCATTTTTTATTTGAATCATAATCTAAACCTTTTCGCTCGGAAATATCACGAATTTGTTCCTCGTTCACTTTTCCAAGGCCGAAGTATTTCGAATCTGGATGCGCAAAATACCAACCGCTAACGGAGGACGCTGGCATCATTGCTAGGCTATCTGTTAATGAAACCCCAATGCTCTCTGACACATTAAGTAGCTCAAAAAGTCCAATCTTTTCTGTATGGTCAGGGCAGGCTGGATATCCGGGAGCCGGCCGAATTCCCGCGTATTTTTCTTTGATTAGCTCGTCATTAGAAAAGTTTTCATTTTCTGTATAAGCCCATAAGTTTGTTCGAACCTCATGGTGCAGGTATTCTGCAAATGCCTCAGCAAGACGATCAGCAAGTGCTTTAAGTAAAATAGAGTTGTAATCGTCATGATCCTCTTCAAATTGAGTAATATATTTTTCAATACCCAGACCACTGGTCACCGCAAACGCACCGATAAAGTCTATTATTTCAGTTGATTTTGGCGCAATAAAATCTGCTAGTGCTAGGTTGGGTTGTCCTTTTGCTTTCTTTGTTTGTTGACGAAGTGTTCTTTGGGTATAAAGCGTTTTTGACCTTTTTATATCTGCGTATATTTCAATGTCATCACCCACCGAATTTGCCGGGAATAATCCGAGAACTCCTTTTGCTTTCATCCAATTTTCTTTTTGGATTTTTTCAAGCATTTCTTGTGCATCAGCAAATAATTGAACCGCCTCCTTTCCGACGACCTCATCCTTTAAAATATTAGGATACCTGCCATGTAGCTCCCAAGTTTGAAAGAAGGGTGTCCAATCAATAAATGGGATTAATGCTGCAATAGAAACATTGTCGACGATCGTGATGCCTAATTTTTTTGGTTCTTGAATGGTCTCATCGTCAAATCTTAATTCAAGTGCATTGGCTCGGGCATCTGCTAAAGAAATGAGTTTTTTGGCTTTTAAATGCTTTTCGTGTTGTAATCGGAGTCTATCGTAATCCGTTATGAGTTCTTCAATAAAAGCACCTTTTTTTTCTCCTAATAAACTTTCGGCTACGGTTACAGAACGAGATGCATCTAGTACATGGACTGTCTGTCCTAGATTATAGTGTTCATCAATTTTTACAGCTGTATGCACCTTAGAAGTTGTCGCACCACCAATGAGCAAAGGGATACTAAGTTTCGCTTTCTCGAGTTCCTGAGCAACATGTACCATTTCATCAAGTGAAGGTGTAATTAATCCACTTAGTCCAATGATGTCGACATTTTCCTCTTGGGCAGTAGCGATAATTTTTTCAGCAGGAACCATAACACCTAAATCGATAATTTCATAATTATTGCAGCCGAGCACAACGCCCACGATATTTTTCCCAATATCATGAACATCTCCTTTTACGGTTGCCATCAGTATTTTTCCAGAGGATTCTACTTTTCCTCCTTTTTCTGCTTCGATATATGGAAGCAAGTAAGCTACCGCTTTTTTCATGACTCGTGCTGATTTCACAACCTGAGGAAGAAACATTTTACCACTACCAAATAGATCTCCGACAACATTCATTCCGTCCATCAGTGGCCCCTCAATTACTTGAATTGGACGTTTATATTTGGTTCTGCATTCCTCCACATCTTCATCGATGAATTCAACAATCCCTTTTACAAGTGAATGAGACAATCGTTCCTCTACACCTTGATTTCGCCATGATAGATCTATAGTTTTCTTCTTCCCAGAGCCTTTTACGGTTTCAGCATAGTCTAGAAGTCTTTCTGTTGAGTCGTCTCTTCTATTTAGTAAAACGTCCTCTACATATTCTAATAAAATAGGGTCAATATCAGAGTATATTTCGAGCATCGATGGGTTCACTATACCCATTCCCATACCATTTTGTATGGCATGGTAGAGAAAAGCAGAATGCATCGCTTCTCTTACTTTATTATTTCCACGAAACGAAAAAGAAACATTTGAAACACCACCGCTTACATGTGCTCCGGGTAGATTTTCTGTAATCCATTTTGTAGCCCGAAAAAAATCGAGGGCATTGGTCTGGTGTTCTTCCATTCCTGTAGCGACAGGAAATATATTAGGATCGAAAATAATATCTTGCTTGTTGAATCCGACACGCTTTACAAGGATATCATAGGATCTTTTACAGATTTCAATACGTCTTTCATATGAATCAGCTTGGCCTTGCTCATCAAAAGCCATAACAATGACAGCTGCTCCAAAGTTTTTAATCGTATTCGCCTGGGCTATAAATTGCGTTTCACCTTCCTTGAGAGAAATGGAATTTACGATTCCTTTACCTTGAATGCATTTCAGTCCGGCCTCTATAATTTCCCATTTAGAGCTATCAATCATAATAGGAACTCTGGCAATATCTGGTTCTGCAGCGATGAGATTTAAAAATGTCACCATTGCTTCTTTCCCGTCAATCATTCCTTCATCCATATTGATATCGATGATTTGGGCACCACCATTCACTTGCTCTAAAGCGACAGCGACAGCAGACTCGTAGTCTCCTGATTGAATGAGTTTTAGGAAAGCCCTTGAGCCTGTCACATTTGTCCGTTCTCCGATATTCACGAAATTGCTTTCTTTTGAAACAATGAGCGGTTCTAAGCCTGAAAGATGAAGTGTAAGGTTTTCCATATTCAAAACTTTCTCGGTTTATATTGCTGAGCCATTTCCGATATTTCTTGAATGTGCTCGGGAGTTGTCCCACAGCATCCTCCAATAATATTAATGAGGCCTTCTTCTAAGAATGTTCTGATCTGTTCACGCATGATTTCGGGAGATTCCTCATATTCTCCAAATTCATTTGGTAATCCGGCATTGGGATGTGCGCTAACTGGAAAAGCAGATTTCTTGTTAAGAATCTGAAGATAGGGCCGCATCATATTGGCGCCTAAAGCACAATTTAATCCAATACTCAATAATGGGATATGCGATAATGAGATTAGAAACGCTTCTGTGGTCTGGCCTGTTAAGGTTCGGCCACTTTGATCAGTGATGGTGCCTGAAACCATAATTGGCAGAATCATTTCTTTTTCACTAAAGACTTCTTGAATTGCGAAAAGTGCTGCTTTTGCATTAAGGGTGTCAAATACAGTTTCCACCAGTAATAAATCAACACCACCGTCAATCAGCGCATTAACTTGTTCTTTATAGGCCACTTTCAAGGCATCAAATGTAATTGCTCTATAACCTGGGTCATTTACGTCAGGAGAAATGGAAGCTGTTCGATTTGTAGGACCAATTGAACCTGCAACAAAACGAGGCTTATCCGAATATTCATTCGCCACCTCTTTTGCGATACGGGCACTTTCATAATTAATGTCCTTTACAGCGTGCTCTAAATCGTAATCGGCCTGTGCAATGCTCGTTCCAGAAAATGTATTGGTTTCTACAATATCTGCCCCTGCGTCAAAATACGCGCGGTGAATATCTTTAATAATTTCTGGTCGCGTGATCGACAACAGGTCATTATTTCCTTTCAAAGGTTTATGGTGTTCCTCAAACGCCCCCTCCCTAAAGTCAAATTCTTCAAACTTATGTCTTTGAATCATGGTTCCCATGGCGCCATCAAGCACTAATATATGGTCTTCCAAAAGGGATTCAATAGTTGTTTTCATGTATAAAATAAAGCGAAGAAGGGTGAGGTGATCACACTAACTTATCTATCGGAATATATCCGTTGGAATTGGCACCTTATCCATGTTAAACAGGTTGCCAAGGAATCAAAGGGCCACTCCCTCATCCTTTCTTCATAAGTTTATTAAAAGAACTTTTGATAAAAATAATGTAAATAGTTTTTTAACCCAATTTTTTGATCAAAAAAGTTGATGAATTTAAAATGTTTAAAGCCTTGAAGAATAAAAAAGCCCTGAAGAATGGCAGATGTAATTTTTAAGCTCTAATTGCATAAGAAGGGATTGAATCACCGATGGTTTTAGCTTGGACGATTCAAATATTTTATCAATATGAATCTGATTATGTTTTTTAATCGTTTTTATAATTCCTTCTTCTTCCTGAGAGAGGATTATGTGTTGGGTACAATTTTGATCCTCAGTAGTCATTTTCCAATTCATTAATTCAAATAAATCTTCGGGAGAGGTAATCATATGTGCCGCATTTGTTTTAATGAGCTGATTACATCCGCCAAATCCATTTTTTACGATGGAATTCGGAAATGCCATTACCTCCCTTGAATAGCTGTTTGCCAGCTCAGCTGTGATCATTGAACCTCCTTTTAAGGGAGATTCGACTACAATAGTTACATCCGCCATACCTGCGATAATTCTGTTTCTTTGTGGAAAAGTATATTTATTAGGTTTTTGATTGAAATGAAATTCACTAATAAGAGCGCCTCCCTTTCTAATGATTTCCTTTGCCAAGGATCTATTTTCTGTGGGGTAAATCATATTCAGTCCGTGTCCAAGCACTGCGGCGGTGGGTACTTCGTGAATTAAGCAGTATCTATGCACTAGCGTGTCAATGCCTGAGGCCAAACCACTTACAACGAGAACATCTAAGCCCCTGAGCGAAGATATGAGTTGATCTATGATTTGCTCGCTATTCATGGAGCATTTTCTTGTGCCTACTATTGATAATATTTTCTTGTTTTTCAGGCATGTCTCTCCCAAAACATTCAGCTGGATAGGCCCATCTTTACATTCTTTTAATTGGTATGGATATGTGTCATCATCCAAAAAAATAGAACGAATACGATGAGACCTGTTAAAGTCAAAATTTAGCTGTGCCTTTCTAAGTGCTTTTTCTCTCTTCATTTTTTGGAGTGTGCTGATAGCCAGCCCTGTCTGAAAATGTAAATTTGAATAAGTCTCTTCAAAAATTGAATGAAGTCCGCCTGTTCGCTCTCTAAGAATTTTGAATTTACTTTTTTTGAATCCATGAAGGTATGCGGCAGCGATTTTATATAGTTCCTTTTGTTTCTCCAAAATTTTAGTAGTTTCGTTATATTAAGATAACAAAATTTTAGATGAGATTTAGCTTTCGATTCCTTCTTTTATTTTCTCTTTGTTTCAACTTTTTTAATCCTTATTCACAAGTGAGTGGTGTCGTCAAGGACGGTAACTCGCGCGAGCTTTTAGTTGGTGCAAGAGTGGAGGTGATGGGCGGTGGAACAAGAACTGCATGTGACGTTAATGGAGAATTTACGCTTCCTGTAAGTGAATACCCAGCTTGGATAAAATGTTCAATTGCTGGATATATGCCGGACTCTATTCAAGTCAAAAAAGCGCAAGTAATTTCTTTTGAGCTTTTTGAGCAAGTTTTAGAAATGAGGGCTGTTGTTGTTTCTGCAGGTAGGAGAAACCAAAATGTTGAGGATGTTTCTGTGTCCATGGAAATCATTACACCAGAGTTAATTAATAATAAGGGTTATTCTAACCTAGAGCAGGTTGTTGACCAAAGTCCAGGCGTTTATGCAATGGATGGACAGGTGAGTATAAGGGGTGGCGGTGGTTTTGCATATGGTGCGGGAAGTCGAGTACTGCTTTTATGGAATGGTATACCTATGATGTCTCCTGATGTGGGAGATGCAAAATGGAATGCGATTCCGATGGAGCAAGCTTCACAAATTGAAATCATGAAAGGAGCCTCTTCTGTGCTTTATGGAAGCGGAGCCTTGAATGGGGTTATAGCACTAAGTGAAAAGGAACCTGGACCGAAAGGTACCTTTAAAGCAAAAATTCAATCAGGAATCTATGACAATCCAAGGCGCAGCTCCATGAGATGGTGGGATAAAAATCCAACCTTTCATTTGGCTGACCTTTATTACGGTAAGTCAAAGAAAAACAGCGGTTTTACAATAGGAGCCAATGCATATATAGATTCTGGTTTTAGAAAAGAGGAAAATGAGGAGCGCTATCGTTTGAACGGCTCATTTTATTTCAAACCAGAAAAAAATAAAAACCTGAAGGCAGGTCTTTCTTACAATTTGCAGTATCAGGATATGGGCGTTTTTGTTCTTTGGAAAAATGATTCTATGGGCTTAGAGCCTCAGGACAACACAATTGATCGTCAAAAATCAATTAGGGTTAGTGTTGATCCCTACCTTAAGTTGTATGACAAGTTTAAAAACAAGCATTACTTTAGGTCGAGGTACTATTTAGTTACCACAGGAAATACAAAAAACATATATGCCAGCTCTTTGGCGGAGATGTATTATTTTGATTATCAATTCCAGCGAAATATTAGTGCCGGTAATACCTTGACTGCAGGTTTTTCCAACACGAATAATCGGGTTGTAAGTGGTGTGTTTGGAGATCATTTGTCTGAAAATGCAGCTGCATATGCCCAGCTGGAAAGCAAATTCAGGAAAATGGACTTGTCTCTCGGCATGCGATTGGAGTGTTATAAGATTGATACCTTAGATTTCGATTCGAATATTTATTTTAATTATCTCAACAAGGACGAAGTATTAGACTCTCTTGCCGTTCCTATTTATCCTGTTTTTCGGGCCGGTTGGCATTATGAGCTTGCGCCAAGCTCGCACATTAGGGCGTCTATAGGACAAGGAATCCGTTTCCCGTCAGTGGCTGAAAGATTTGTTTCAACCTCGGTGGGAGGATTAATCATTTTCAATAATCCCGACCTTAAGCCAGAAAAAGGATGGGCAGCAGAAATAGGCTATAAGCAGATCCTGAAAATGGGGGATTGGAAAGGTTATTTTGATGTTTCGGGATTCCTCAATCAGTATAGCAATATGGTTGAGTTTACTTTCGGTATTTATAACCCAGATACCATTGCCTTATCTACCGATCCTAATGATAATTTAGGCTATATTTTAAACTGGGTCGGTTTTCAGGCGCAAAATGCTGAAAGAGCAAGAATTGCAGGTCTGGAATTTTCCTTTAACAGCATGGGTAAAATAGGTGATGTTGAGCTAACCTCTTTGCTCGGATATACCTACATGGATCCTGTGAGCTTAAATCAAGATTCTATTTACAGACAAACTTTTTCCGACACAAGTGTAAATCTGCTGAAGTATCGCTTCAGACATTTAGCAAAGGTCGATATTCAGGCAACCTACAAGAAGTTCTTTGTTGGGTTTAGTTGTAGATATAATAGCTACATGCAAAACATCGACGCAGTTTTCGAGGAAGATGTAGACCCTACAGATGCCGAGCTATATATTTTACCTGGTTTAGCCGACTATAGAGCTAAATTTAACAAAGGGAGCTTTGTAGTTGATACGAGAATGGGTTATAAAATTAATGATAGCATGAAAATAAACTTCATTGCCAACAACCTTTTAAACGCAGAGTACGTAACAAGACCCGGAGACATACAACCTCCACGAAGTTTTGTTTTGCAGCTTCAGTTTCAATTTTAAAGAGAAATCATATGCGGAAAATTTTATTCATTCTTTGTTTGGGTGTGCTGCCCTTCTTTTCTTTCGGTCAATTAACAGGTGTTGTAACGGATCTAAATTCGGGAGAAGCCATTATAGGCGCTAAGGTTTTCGCTTCAGACGGGAATAAAGCAATTACGAATTTTGATGGTGAATTTACATTAAAGACAACCTCTTTTCCTGTGACCTTAGTCACTAAGATGCTTCAATATAATACCGACTCAACTGTTGTCGATTCACCGGGAAAGGTAAAGATAAAACTAGGCGAACCTGTTACGGATCTTCAAATGGTTGTTGTTTCTGCGGGCCGCAGAAAACAAGCCATCGAAGAAGTACCGGTATCGATTGAAATTATTAAACCCGAGCTAATCGATAACAAGGGTATTACGAGTCTGGATCAGGCGATAGAACAAACACCGGGAGTCTCTACGTTTGATGGTCAGGTAAGTATTCGCGGAGGAAGTGGCTTTTCTTATGGCGCGGGGAGTCGAGTTTTACTTTTGTGGAATGGAATGCCGCTATTGTCGGCGTATGCGGGAGACACGCAATGGAACGCAATACCCATAGAGCAAGCCGCTCAAATTGAGGTAATGAAAGGAGCCTCATCTGTACTTTATGGAAGTGGAGCCTTAAACGGAATTATTGCCATTAGGGAGCGTGAACCGGGAACCACTCCTGTAACAAAGCTTAAAGTGCAATATGGTGTTTACGATAACCCAAGACGAGCTTCTTTAAAATGGTGGGATACCAATCCAATGACCCAACAGGTTGAGTTCTACAGAAGTCAAATGTTCAAGAATGTAGGTTATACCATATCATCGACGCTTTTCCATGATGACGGATACAAAAACGAGGAGTTCGAATATCGAGGACGTGTTAGCGGAACACTTTATTATCGACCCAAAAAATGGAAAAAAGTAAAAGCCGGAATAGGATATAATTATCAGATTCAAAAAACAGGTAATTTTTTAATTTGGGAAAGTGATTCCTTAGGTTATACGCCACAGGGTGGTATTGATACAAGTGATGCAGCCTCCACATTGACTTATACACTCGGGCATAGATTGTTTATTGATCCTTATCTAAAGATTATCGATCGGCATAACAATCGGCATACTTTTAAAAACAGAATATATTACGTAAAGAATATAATTCTTGGAAATGAGGATCAGAATAGTATTGGAACTGTGTATAATAATGATTATCAATTTCAAAAATCATATGCCAATGGTTTGACCTTGACCTCTGGAGCTTCAAGTTTGTACAACGCTGTGAATTCAGCTCTTTTTGGAGACCATAGCTCATGGAACTCTGCAATTTTCACACAGATCGAGCACCATATGGGTGATTTTGATTTTACTGCTGGTTTACGTCTTGAATATTTCCAAATGGATGGGCAACGCGGAGATAGTGATTTCTTAATCGCTAAAAAAGATTCAGCGGTGCTACCTTTTTATCCTGTAGCGCGTTCTGGATTTCATTATAAGCTAGCAGAGTATACGCACCTTCGCGCCTCTATTGGTCAAGGTATACGCTACCCTGCTGTAGGTGAACGTTTCATACAAACAAGTGTTGGTGCTTTAAATATTTTCCCGAATGCAGATTTAAGGCCTGAGATTGGTTGGGCTGGAGAAATTGGAATCAAGCAAGGCGTGAAAATTGGTGATTGGAAAGGAATGCTCGATATTTCTGGATTTATTAATGAATACAAGAACATGATTGAATTCACCTTTGGGATTTATAATCCAGAAGATATCATATTGAACACTACTGACCCTGAAGATGTGGGTTATATCTATAAATGGATTGGGTTTAGGGCACAAAATGCCGAGTCAGCAAGAATTACGGGAATTGATTTTTCTTTCAATAGTATGGGTAAAATAGGAGAGTTTGAAATTGTATCCTTGATAGGGTATACCTATATGAATCCGATTAGCCTCAATACAGATGAGGAATACCAAGCCACTTTTTCAGATACGACAGGGAATATTTTAAAGTATAGATTCAATCATTTGGCAAAATTAGATGTAGAGGTGACCTATAAAAAGTATAGCGCAGGAATATCGATGCGATATGGTGGCTTTATGAGAAACATTGATAAGGTTTTCGAAGAACCTATTGGTGGGACAACTTATATTTTGCCTGGATTAAAAGAATATAGAGAGATTTACAACAAAGGAAATTTGGTTTTTGACGCTAGACTTGGGTATAAATTAAATGATACCTATCGATTTGGCTTTATGGTGAACAACCTTTTTAACTCTGAATACACTAGTCGTCCAGGAGACATCCAGCCTCCGCGTAATTTTTCTGTTCAAGTTCAAATGAAATTTTAATGCGTGTACTAGCAGTTATTCCTGCCAGATACGAATCTACCAGGTATCCCGGGAAGCCCCTAATTGATTTAGCGGGAAAAACTATGATTCGTCGTGTTTACGAAGGCGTTGAGAAGTCCAATTTAATCTCAAAGGTTATTGTTGCGACTGATGATCAACGAATAGTGGATGAGGTAAAGTCATTTGGGGGCGATGCAGCCATGACAGGTAAACATCATGTGAATGGAACCGGTCGTTGCGTTGAATTAGCATTAGCGCTAGATTCTTTTGATATCGTCATTAATGTGCAGGGTGATGAACCATTGATTCGTTCTGAACAGCTAGATTCATTAATTCAGTCTTTTCATGATAATTCTGTTGATATTTCCACATTGGCAATTGCGAGTTCTTCAGAGTCTGAATTTTTAAATGAAAATCGGATTAAGGTAGTGATGGATGTGAATAGCGATGCCCTTTGTTTTAGTAGGAGCCCCATTCCGAATCAGTCTAAAACTAAAAATCCAGTTATATTCCATAAGCATATTGGGATTTATGCCTTTCGCAGAGAGATTTTGCTTGAGACCCAAGATATGGAGCCATGTGCAATTGAACGCTCTGAGTCACTTGAGCAGTTGAGATGGATGCATTATGGAAAGAAAATACGGGTAGTGGTGACCAATATAGAAACGCCCAATGTAGATTCTCCGGAGGATGTCGAGAAAGTTCTAAGTCTCCTTAAACTATAGTGTAGAATGATTCAAATTTCTTTTTAACTTTGGTTTATGTCCTCTTTTGATATCGTCTTGTTTGACCTTCTTGTAAAACACAATTGTGTTATCGTTCCGGATTTTGGGGGATTTGTCTCGAAGAGGGTTTCAAGTAAAATTGATTTTGACAAAGGAATCATTGTGCCTCCATCAAAGCATTTGTTATTCAACAAACATTTAACTACTCATGATGGACTTTTACTTTCGGCTTATGCTGATCAGAATGGTTTAAGTTATGTTGAAGCAGAGGGAAAGCTCAAAGAAATGGTGCTAAACTTCCAAAAAGAGTTATCCTCAGGTAAAGAGCTTGTCTTTCCAAGAATTGGTGTTTTAAAACGTTCAACAGATGGTTTTTACGCCTTTTCGCAAGATAAAGAATTTAACCTTCTTTCAGATGCATATGGTTTGACAAAGCTTGAGTTTGATGCTGTCAAAGTGAATAAGGAAGAACCAGAGCCTTCTATTCAGGAAACTCCGGTGGTTTCTACAGAACGGATAAAAACAAATCCTAATGTGAAGTCCTTAAGAAGGAAAAAGCTTTTGAGATATGCGGCTGCTGCATGCCTATTGCCTTTGATGATGTATACATTTTGGATTCCTTTTAAGTCAGATTTTTTCACATCAGGCTTGATATCAATACATGATTTCGATCCATTTTACACAAAAGAAGTCGGCCTGTATCAACCTACTGTTTCAGATGTCACTCAAGAAATAGTAATCCAGAATGAAGCCAAAGAGGTTGAAATTATCTTAGAAGACACCTCAACAGAAGAGGTCGTTGCTATTGAGAGTAGTCATGAAAGTACGTCAATTGAAACCCAAGAAACCCAAGAAACCCAAGAAGCCGAAGCTGCAGAGGCTGAGGTATCCTCTCCTGAAAATCAACAAGCTCCTTATTCAAAACAATATATTGTAGGTTGCTTTTCAGTAAAAGAAAATGCAATCAACTTTAAAAATAAAATTGAAGCAGAGGGATTTGTTCCACTCATCCTCGAAGGAGGAAAGCTTCATCGAGTATCTATGGGCATAACTTATTCCAAAGAGGAGTATGACCGTTTGCAAGCTAGTGCCTCATCAAGGGGTTACAATGGCTGGACCTTAAAACAATAATCTTTTATGAAATTAATTTTTACACTATCCCTGTGTCTTGGCTTTGCCATGGCTACAAAGGCACAAAGCTTTAAAAACGCGAAAGAAAGCAACTATAACTTTAAGCAGGTTCAGCGTCTTGCTGCATCACCTGTTGAAAGTCAGGGTAGAACCGGTACTTGTTGGAGCTTTTCTGCCTTGTCTTTTTTGGAGTCTGAAATTATGCGAATCAATAAGAGCGATGAGCCAATCATACTTTCTGAGATGTTTATTGTCAGAAAGGCATACGAGGAAAAGGCAAAGAAATACATAAGAATGGATGGGAGAACAAATTTTGGGGAGGGCGGAGCCTTTCACGATATTCCTTACGTTATTAGAAATTTTGGAATTGTTCCTCGGTCAGTATATTCTGGTCTAAAGAAAAAGAAAGATACCTACAATCATGGAGGAATGTTTGATCGTTTGGATTCGATTGTTCAGCAGGCAAAGTCATCAGGTAATGGGATTCAATCTGAGTGGCTTAATGCATATAACGCTGAACTTGATAATGGTATTGGGGTGCTTCCTACCGATTTTAAGTTCAAAGGAACGAGCTACACTCCGCAAACATTTTATAATTCGTTGGGAATCGATATGAATGACTATGTGTCTTTAACTTCTTTTACCAACCATAAAATGCATGAAAAATGTATGCTACAGATTCCCGATAATTGGTTATGGGATTTTAGTTACAATGTGAAAATAAATGAGCTTTTTGAGAGTACATTACATGCATTAAAAAGTGGTTATACCGTTGCTTGGGGAGCTGATGTCTCGGAGGAGGGGTTTAGTTTCCGTAATGGAATAGCCATTGTTCCTGCTTCCGATGCCCAGATAAAAATTGAAGGTCAAGACAATAAAAATTTCTCTGATGGAGGGGCTGATAAATATTCTGAGGTTTTTTTAAATCCTGTGCGCGAGGTCGAAGTTACGCAAGAAATGCGTCAAAAAGCCTATGATGAAAAACAAACAACTGATGACCATGGGATGCACATTGTAGGGTTCAATGTAGATCGAAAAGGGCGCTATTTCTTCTTGGTAAAAAACTCCTGGGGAACGTCAAATTACCCTGAGGGTTATCTGTACGTATCGGAGGCTTATTTTAAGCTTAAAACAATCAATGTTTATCTTCATAAAGAGGCCATTCAAGATCAGCTCCGTGCTAAGATTAGACTTTAGTGAAAGATACAGCGTAAGGGGCGAACCAATTACTTAGTGTCATTTTAACACTTAATTGTTACAAAACAATTATATTTGTCCAATTGTTGTTTAATTTTACCATCAATGCAGAACATAAAAAAAATCGGGATTAACGGGTTTGGACGAATAGGTCGTTATTTAACTAGGCTAGCCATTCTTGATCCTCAAGTTGAAATAGGTTTGGTGAACGATCTTGCAGATATCCATTCCTTGATGCATCTATTCAAATACGATAGTGTGCATGGCGGTTTTGATATAAGCTTTCAAATTACTGATGATACAGTGGTTTTCTCTAATGGAAAAAGTATGCGTTTTTCTCAACAAAGGGATCCTTCTCAAATAGAGTGGGCAAAAAATAATGTTGCCACCGTTGTAGAATGTACAGGACTATTTTTAACACAAACACTGGCCTCAGCCCACCTAAATGGTGGAGCAAAGAAAGTTGTGCTTTCTGCTCCTGCAAAGGATGATAACGTGAGAACCGTTGTTTTGGGGGTGAATGATGATACCCTTTCTCCAGAAGATACTGTTATTTCCAACGCCTCGTGCACAACCAACAACGTAGCACCCATTGTGAAGGTTGTAAAATCATTGGTGGATATTGAGCTTTGTTATATCTCAACCATACATAGCTATACCTCCGACCAAAGATTACACGATGCCCCTCATAAAGATTTACGGAGGGCTAGAGCAGCTGCACATTCTATTATTCCAACAACGACAGGAGCAGCTAAGGCCATTACTAAAATATTTCCGGATCTTGAAGGTAAGATTGATGGGGGAGCGATTAGGGTTCCTGTTTCTAACGGTTCTATGTCTGAAATCACATTCAATGTTGCCGAACCAGTTTCAATGGATAAGGTCAATGAGGCAATGATAAAATCTGCAAAATTAGATTTGAAAGGAGTTCTCGGTATTATTACAGATCCAATTGTCTCTATTGATATTGTTGGCTCTCCTCTAAGCTCAGCTTATGACGCTGGTCTCTCTAGATCATTCGGGAAGGTTCTGAAAATTATCGCGTGGTATGACAATGAAGCTGGCTATTCCAATCGTCTATTAGAATTGACGAAAAAGGTGCATGAAAACAAGTAGCTAAGTATTTATACGTATGTATAAAAAGAAAACACTTAATATGCTTTAGGTGTTGGTTTCCATTTTTATTCTTTATTGCTGAAAAATCTCCATGGCTTGCTAAGGATGCTTCATATTTGGAGTATAATAAAAACAACGCCATATGAACGCTAACAAAATTTTTACAATTCTTTTTTCTTTTTCTCTTCTTCTTATATCTACAAATTCATTTGCAAACAATGATGATCCAAAGGATAATGCAAAAGTGAAAGTAATAACATCGTCTATTAATCAAGGTGACGCTACAGTAAAGTGGTTCGATCCGGCAATTGATTATATAGAAATTGTTACGAATAATGATCAAATCATGCCCTCTATTCCAGTTTTAGATGCTGATGCTTTGCATTTGCATGACCTATCAAACGGAGTGTATTTAATTCGTTTTAAAGCTAACGGAAAGGTGCTCTATACCAAAGAAATTACAGTGCAAAGGTGATTGAGTATGCGCACAATAAAAAGGGGAGCTTCGGTTCCCTTTTTTTATGCATTAATTGCGGCAACTCCAGGAAGTTCTTTTCCTTCAAAATATTCAAGTAATGCCCCTCCACCAGTACTAACATGGCTTATTTTTTCAACAACATTGAATTTTTTTGCAGCTGCGGCACTGTCTCCTCCTCCAATCAAACTATATGCTCCTTTCTCAGTTGCTTTGGCAACCGCTGACGCAATTGATTTCGTACCTTCTTCGAATGGTTTTAGCTCGAATACGCCCATAGGTCCATTCCATAAAATCGTCTTGGAATGCTCAATGATTTCTGAAAACTGATGAGCCGCGGCAGGGCCAATATCTAGCCCCATCCAGTTTTCTGATATCTGGTCACTATTTGAAATATCAATTTGAGCATCTGCACTGAATGTATCGGCAACCACAGAGTCTAATGGAAGGTGAATCTCTACACCCATATCGGCCGCTTTAGAAAGAATTTCTTTACAGGTATCTATGCGCTCATTCTCACAAAGGGATGCACCAATTTGGCCGCCTAGTGCCTTTTTAAATGTATACGCCATTCCTCCTCCAATTATAATATGGTCGGCTGTTTTCATTAAATTTTCTACAATTAAGACTTTGTCTGACACTTTCGCACCTCCAACAATCGCTGTAAAAGGCCTTTGTGTTTCTTCCATAACTTTTTTTGCACTTTCAATTTCTGCATTCATAAGTAGGCCAGACATTTTGTTTTCACGTGTAAAATATGCCGCTATGTGCGCGGTGCTTGAATGTGCACGGTGTGCCGTTCCGAAAGCGTCATTCACATAACAATCGCCTAAGTCAGCCAGCTTTTTCGCGAAATTTTGATCACCTAAGGTCTCTTCCTTGTAAAATCTAACATTTTCAAGTAAAAGAATTTCTCCTGGATTTAGTTTTTGTGAAAGTGTTTTAGCTTCTTCACCGATACAGTCCTCTGCAAATAGTACTTTTCTGCTCGTAATTTGTTCTAAATGGTTTGTTAAGTGACTAAGTGAAAAAGATTTTTCAGGGCCATTTTTGGGTCTTCCAAGGTGAGAAATAATAATAACTGAACCTCCATCAGAAAGAATTCTATTTATAGTAGGCAAAGCAGCTTGCATTCTTTTATCATCTGTAATTTCAAATGTTTTCTTATCGAGTGGAACATTAAAATCAACACGAAGGATCGCTTTTCTCCCTTTGAAACTATAGGTATTAAATGAGGCCATAAGGTTTTATTTTGTGCAAAATTACTAAGTAGATTTGAATAAGAACCGAATTATCATAAATTACCTTGGAGATTCAAAATTATTTCGTGGATTCAGGGTATGGGTTCTTGGATAAGAAACCCAATAAAGTTTGAAAACTTTATTTTATTTTTTTTGTTCAAATGACGATGCAACGATATTTATAATTAT
>CAJXDT010000032.1:0-26991 GCA_913052055.1 uncultured Cryomorphaceae bacterium | reverse complement strand
TCAAACTCCTAAACAGTAAAAAATCCTCTCGCTCTAAACAAACAAAAAGGACTCTAACAAATAACTACGCTTAATTACTTGCGGGGTGCAAAGGTAAACACTCTTTTTATTATACCAAGAAAAAAATGAAAAAAAAAGACATTTGAGATGTGCATAATATTGAGAAAACATTGTAACCCTATTGAAATAAGGGATTTAAGGCATAAATAAAAATTAATAAAAAATAAAAAAACCAAAAAATTCAGCTCAAATACAATAACATATTTGATATTGCTACATTCGAAAAAAAATAACGTAGCTTTAGGATTGATTTTTAACCTAAAACGAATTCTATGAAAAACACTTTTACCTCTCTTTTTGCCTTGTTTATTGCATTCAGTGCATTCTCGCAGATCACGCATACAGTGAACTCCGGAAACTTTTACTATGACCCCGAGGTTCTGACAATCACTGTGGGAGATGATGTAAATTGGATTAATGATGGCGGGTTCCATAATGTAAACGCGGACGTTAATACACTAACTGGATCAAGCTATGGTAATCCGGAAAGCTTTATTTCCTCACCAACAAATGGCTCAGATCTTTACACACACACCTTCACAATCGCAGGAACATACGGATATGATTGCTCAGTTGGTTCACACGCCGCCAATGGTATGATTGGAACCATTATTGTTGAGCAAGGAACAAGCAATGTTAATGAAACTGTACAGGAACAATTAAATAGAACCTTCCATGTGTTTCAATCTGGATATTCCAATACGATTTATGTTCAATTTGATGCTAGAAAAAATTCTAATCATGCCCAAATTCAGATAACTGGATTGGATGGAAAAGAAATTTTTAATCAGAATCTGAATATTGAGGAAGGCAAAAATGTTCGAAATATCACTCTAAAGGAAGTGCCTAATGCAGGTATTTACATTGTAAATCTTTTCGCAGGGAATAGTTTTGTTTCAAAGAAAATTTCCATTCAATAAATAGAAAAGTTCTTTTTGTCTTAACAATGACTTTAAATTAAGGCCCGATCATGGGCCTTTTTTAATGATTTGATTTTTACAAAAAAGAATTAAATCAGCAGCAGATAATCAATTATCAAGCTTACCTTGTAAAATCCAGCATTGAAAAAGTTGAATTAACGAGTCATTTAGAGGTGGACCTCCGAAAGGCATTAAATCAATTCCCGAAGCTTGCATACTATTAAGCATTCTATTCGCTTCATTTGAAATACGCGTATGGTTCGTTAGAATGACATCATTGGCTGGGGCAACCTCGTTATGGCAACCCACACAATTTATTTCCACAAGAGGCTGTATGTCTTGGCTAAATGAAACGATATCACCACAACCTGTAAATTCCGTGGGTACTTTATCCTTTGCGCATGAACACATAAAAGAAAGAAAGAAACCATAAAGAATGAACTGCTTCATGTTACTAAATATTTAAAATTGACGACTTACGCAAAAACCCATTCTAAATTGTCCATCCAACCAATTCGCCCGAGTGTATGGTATAAACTGAGTCTCTCCGAGTCCTTTCGAATTTGTGAAATTAATAATGAAGTTATGCCCAAAAGTGGACCACTCTAAAGCAATACCCAAGCTATTTTGATACCCTTGCTGGCGAAAACTATTTCCGTTGAAACAATGATAGTATTCAGTTAGAAAAAAGAACTTCTTGGAAAGCCGAAAACGCATCGCTCCACCGAGCGTTAAAAGTGTATTTAAATCCATATCAGCGACATAATTTCGGTGCACCAAAGTTGGCATTATGGAAACACTCAATAACTTACCAAATCGTCTCGCCAGATTAAGCTGAGTATAGTAGGCAAATCGATGAATTACATTCGGGAAATGATTGACATTACTAATATCAGAAGAGGCTTTTTGATAAGTAAAAGAAGCTCCTCCTATTAAAGCAAGTGATACAGGCATAGAGTCTTTCACTTGCTCTAAAAAACGATATTTCACGAATCCATCGAGAAGCGAACGGTAAGGAACACCTGTTCCCTTACATCTTCCGAATCCAAGCATTAGGTTTTTCGTAACACCATACTCGAGGGCTATTCTCATATCAGTTACATTATCAAAGCCAAACATGGTTTGAACACCGCCATTTAATCCAGCAATATCACCAAATCGATGCTCAATGCGCATTTCAAAAGTTTTCTCAGGCAAAACTTCAACGGAATGTCCGGAGATCACTCTTGTTGAATTAAAGGTGATTGGTGGACCTGAATCAAATTCAAAATCGCTTTCAAAATCAAATTCATCTTGACCTAAAAGAATAGATGCTAGCAAAGAAAAAACTAAAAAAGGTAAACTTTTTATTAATGTGGTCATAGAAAAGAGTGGTTATTGCTACTAACGTACAATTTATAAAAAAGGTTGGTTAATCGTCTAAAGTTTGTGGATATTTGTTTTCAAGATGAAAAAAGCTGAGCTCAGAAAACTCATTAAATCAAATCGAAAAAAAATCTCAAAGGAAGAGATCCTTCTCTTTTCAGATGCAATCATGCAACATTTACTTGGAGAATTTGAATGGAAAGATAAGCTTGTCAATTTATTCCTACCCATTCAAAAACACAATGAAATTGATTTAAATCCGCTGAAAGTTAAAATTGAAGGGTTAGGAGGTCAAGTATGCATTAACCGTTCAGACTTTGAAACATTTGACCTCACACCAATACTTTGGGATGAAAAGCTTATTGTTCAAGAAAACAATTTTGGAATTCCCGAACCAATAAATGGGAAAGAGCTAAAGCTTCAAGATATTGATATTGTGATCGTTCCGTTACTTGCTTTTACCAGAGAAGGGCATCGACTAGGCTACGGTAAAGGATTTTATGACCGCTTCCTTAGCAAAACGGGACCATCCTGCATTCATATTGGTATATGCCACTATGACGAGCCCCATCAGATTGTTGATATTGGCGAAAAAGATATTGCTTTAGGATATTTAATCTCCCCTGAAGGACTTCGGACTTTTAGTTAAGAAAAGCCTCGTACAATTCGTGAACTAGATATGACTTATCTTCAACTTTCACTGTTTGTATTTTAGACGCACCTAAAAACCTCATAATAACTCTTCTTGACTTTACGTCATTATTTACCATTGTGAAAGTTACTTTGTGAGACTGAGCATCAAAAGCGGTAGTGAAATAGGGTGTATAATATCTTGAATATTTAGTTACGTCTTCCGCAGTAACACTATTCGGAAGTATCATCGAAATGACTCCGTCAACAACGGACTGCTCAAACATTTCTTTATTCTCAACAGATGCCTCTTGTGAAAATGAAGAAAAGCAAACTGATATGAGAGCGATTGAAAATAAGATAGATTTCATAGTAGATAATTTCTGCTAATCTACGATATTTTTACGAATTTTAAAGCATGAAAAGTTTACTTCCATATTGCAACAAAAACCTTATAGAAGTGGGTTGCGATGAGGCGGGTAGAGGTTGTCTTTCTGGGCCGGTAGTTGCTGGCGCAGTTGTTCTCGATCCGAACAAAGCAATAAGGGGGTTGGATGATTCAAAAAAGCTAACCGAAAAATCTCGACTCATTATGAGAGAGGAGATTCTGAAAAACGCCTTAGATTATGGTATAGGAATTGTTTCGAACATTGAAATTGACGAAATCAATATTTTAAATGCCAGTTTTCTTGCCATGCACCGCGCAATTGAGGCACTTAGCAAAACTTCACCTGAACATATATTAATTGATGGAAATAGATTTAATCCTTTCAAGAAAATCCCACATACATGCGTAGTGAAAGGAGATGGTATTTATCAATCCATAGCAGCAGCATCTATTTTGGCAAAAACAACTAGAGATGAAATCATGTTTGCGCTACATGAAACCCATCCTCAATATGACTGGGATCGAAATAAAGGCTATCCCACAAAAAAGCATAGAAGCGCATTGGCAAAATATGGCCCAACAGAAGAGCACAGAATGTCTTTCAACCTTCTCGGTGGTGATTCTCAGCTAAGCTTATTTAAGTAAACAATGTAGTGTTAATTTCATTTTCATAAGGCTTATCATTACTTGCGTGTTAGAATGTAACTTTGAGCAATGCTCAAGAAAAGTCTCCTTTTTGCTATTGTTATGCTTTGTCTATATGCGACATTTTCCATAGTCAAATCGATTAGTGCACACAATGACGCGCCAAAAGTTGCAGGCTATTTCTCAATGGCAGACTCATCTATTTATGCGATTACTTTCCCGACTCGCTTATCCCTTGAAAACGAAAAAATCGAATCGATAGGGCTTAATTTGGACCTAGTCAATAGCCTAAGCCCAAGTATTCCAGAAAATTGCACCGTTTATTTCAGTAAAAAAAGAGGTGTTGTTGTTTTTGAGGCGAACCATGAATGGACGCAGAGCAGCTTGAAAGAACTTTTTCGAAATGGGAAACACCAGGTTAAATTTTTAGGAAATCGAAAAATTCAGTTTGGAGCATATCAGGGCGATTACTCGAGGCATATCCTGGTTCTTCACGATGCTAAACTTGAGCCTAAAAATGGCGAATATGAATTTGAAATTGACAAAAAAGCCACCCACAGCGAAATCATTTTTAGTGATTCAAGCCTAAAGACAACCAATTATTATAGAAAACAGGATGCGCTTATCTCTTATAGAAACTCCCCTAAAAAAGTTGACCAGGCAAATAATATTGAAGATGAGCGCATATTTTCTAAGTTCATCTACTCCGAGTTTGATACCTATCAATTTTATGAAAAATCGTACCTAGGCGCAATAGACCCTTTTTTCAAAGAAAGCCCATTTTATTCATGGATTAATAGCGGTGTTCTTTTACTTTCGAAGGGGAATCATTCGATCGTAGTGCTTGATATGAAAGAAGGTCAAAGCGTTATTGAAAATATGAGTGAAGGGATTGACAATACAAATTCTGAGGAGAGCTTCCGATTCATGAAAAACGTTAAACTATCTAGTTTTATGTCTGTTTCTGGTAATGACGGCATTTACGTTAGTGATCTTCAAGGTTTTGCAATTTTATCAAAAAGTAAATTGCTATTTGACCAGTTTAATACCGAAGCCTCATTGGGAAATTCCTTAGGGATGAACAAATTAAAAATGCGCCAGCTTTATGGAGGTTTACCTAAAGCCGTTCTTCATAGAGCATATGGCAAAAATGCGACGCATTTGACAATCAGCGCAGCTGGCGATCAATGGGTCACTGCAGAATATGAAAGCGAAAAGCATAAAGAATCGGAAAATAATGGAGATTTAAAAGGTTATTTCTCAATGAATCCAAGTGAAAAAATCAGCTCGTTTTATGCCTACTCAGGAAGAGGAAATACCTTTTTAATTACAGAATCCAACAAATGGATAAGGTATGAAAACGGCATAAGAATGTGGGAAAAAACTTTTGACAGAAAGGTTGTTAAAGAACCCAAATTAATGGAAATGTCGACAGAACAAAACCAAGATATTTCAATCTTATTTAAAGATGAAGCTTTAATCGTAGACAAAGCAGGTCGGATTCTTAATCGATTTCCAACCTCAGGAGCAGTACATCCTATTCGGTTCAGGTTAAAAAATAAAATTGCATTTCTTATTCCCAATGTCAACAGAATGAATGTAACCGACAATGATGGTCGTAACATATCTGTCTATAATTTTAGTTCTCCTATAATTGACATGGTATTGTTTAAAGAAAACAATCGAAAACATGTTGCTGTACTTTGTGAAAAAACACTCTTTGTTATTGATCTAGAACAAAAAAGAACGAAGCGAAAGATTCAGCTAGAAGAGACTTATGAGCTGCTTAAGTTTAGAGAATATTCAGTGATCCTCTCTGAAAAACGAGACCATACCATAGATGTGTTTGGGGAGCACTCCGCCATAAGTATGCCTGAAGGTTTTACCTACAAAAATGCATTTTTTAATGGCACAAAGACAGAGCTCCTTTTTGCAAAAGAAAATGAGCTCATCGCTGTAAATTCCCGTGGACAATTTATAGGGCAAAAGACCGTAAGTTGCGCCTCTATAGATCAAATATCGATCTATTCCTCAGAAAAAAGACCAATTGAAATAGGTGTATTAGATGGTATTGAAAACAAAATTGTACTTTTAGATTCTAAAAATTTAACTGAAACTAAAGAAAGAAGGCGGGGCGAGAAAAACCTCCAACTAACAACCTATGACCATCGAGGTATATCCATTACAACTTTTCTCGGTGAAATCTTAATACAATACACTAAATTTTAAACATGAAAAAAATCAGCTTTATTCTACTTTTCCTAGTTAGCTTTTCTAGTTATTCTCAAAATTACTTAGGTGTCTCCTCAAGTAATTATGCAGGAGCTATGGGAATGGATATTCAACCCGCGAGCTTCGTGGACGGACGTTTTAAATTTGACCTTAATTTGTTTAGCACTAATTTCAGTGCTTACCAAAATTTTGGTGCATTTGATGCATCCGTATTACCCAAATGGTGGAAAGGTTCTTTCGAAGATCAGGATGCCATAGACGCCTGGTCCGTAGATGCTGATTCTACATTAGAAGGTGATTATTTTGGTGGATATAGCTTTTTACCAAAGCTCTATGATCAGAATTCTTCTGGTGTTCTCGGTTTCAATACAAATTTCCAGCTTGACCTACTCAACTTTATGGTCCACGTTACACCAAAAGTGGCTATTGGACTTGGTGTTAAGGTGAGATCAATAACCAATGTTGACAATATCGACCCTACACTTGCATATCTCGCTGAGGAAGAACTTGAGGACCAAAGTTTTTGGGATACAGAGTTAAATGAAGAGCTGATTAATGTTAACCACATGACTTGGGCTGAATATGGCTTTAACTATTCGCAAATCATAAAAGAAGAAGGAGAACATTTCCTTAAAGGAGGAGTGAACTTAAAATATCTGTCAGGATATGCAGCCGCATATATGTTTAGTAACAACTTCGAATACAACTTATATAATGATGATACGACCCAGTTTTTAAGTGGAGACTTTGGTTATGGTTATTCTGAAAGTATTGAAGATGCAGCAAATGAAAACCTTGATACCGATGGTCTTTTTGGCGCTCCAAAAGCATCGGCAAATGGATTTGGGTTAGACCTAGGTGTGGTATATGAGTGGAGACCAGACTACAAGGACTATAAATACGATATGGATGGTGAAACCAATTTATGGGCGCGCGACCAAAACAAATATAAATTAAGGGTTGGTTTATCGCTGACTGATCTTGGCGGAATGAGCTTCAAGAAGGGAGGTCTAAGTAGAGACTTTTCTGTTCAAACTTCAAACCTATTTGATTTAAATACTTTTGATTCAGCTGATGGTCTAGATGGTCTTGACGGAATTATTGATTCCTTAATTGTTGAGTCCAGTGCAGCAGGTAACTCAGAATGGACGGCAGGAGAAAGAGACACTGCATCCACATTCTTTATGCGGACACCTTCTGCCTTTAGCTTTCAGGTGGATTATCATATTTGGAAATCCTTCTATGTGAATGCGACAGGTATTTTCAATATTGTGTCCAAAAACAGAGATGCAAAGGTCAAGGTGCCAAGCCAATTCTCAATCACACCGAGTTTCGACTTTGCCTGGCTAGGTGTTCATTTACCAATATCAATAAACAGCTATAGTGGATTCAAAGCTGGTTTAGCAACACGACTAGGGCCGCTAACCTTAGGTGTTACAGATTTTAGAACACTATTTGCAGCGGGTCAAGTAAGAGGTGCCGAATTTTTTGCAGGAGTGCATATTCCAATTCTTTACAGTGCGCCTAGCGACATTGACGGAGATAAAGTTTCAGACAAGGTGGATGATTGTATTACCGAACCAGGACCTTGGACCTTCAAAGGTTGCCCTGATACGGATAACGATGGTATCATAGATATGAAAGATGACTGTCCAGCTGATTCAGGACTTGTAGAATTTAAAGGATGTCCAGATCGCGACGGAGATTCGATTCCGGATAAAGCAGATGATTGTCCTGATACACCTGGAATACCAGAATTTAATGGTTGCCCGGATACGGATAATGATGGCATCATGGATAAAGAAGATGATTGCCCGTTAGATTCAGGATTGGTGGCATTCAAAGGATGTCCAGATACGGATAAAGACGGCATCATGGACAAGGATGATGACTGCCCATTAGATTCGGGAGTGGTTGAATTCAATGGCTGTCCTGATACGGATGGAGATGGAATTAGCGATCAAGACGATGCTTGTCCGCTGGTCTACGGCGAAAAAGAATTCCAAGGATGTCCAGATACAGACAAGGATGGAATCATTGATGGAATTGATGATTGTATCGAAACCCCTGGTCCAAAAGAAAACAATGGTTGTCCTTGGCCGGATACAGATAAAGACGGTCTGTTAGATAAAGATGATGACTGTCCTACAATCCCTGGTCCAAAAGACAACAAAGGATGTCCATACACAGACACGGATGAAGACGGAACGCTTGACAAAGACGATGAGTGTCCGAACACACCAGGTCCAGTCGAAAATAAAGGCTGTCCAGTTCTTGAACAAAAAGTTGTGGAAGTGCTTAAAACAGCATTTGATAACCTTGAGTTTAGAACAGCTAAAGACATTATCCTTTCAGAGTCAAAACCTTCATTGGAAGAACTTTCCGAGGTCCTTACAGAAAGACCTACTTGGGTTCTAGAGATTTCAGGACACACAGATGATGTAGGTAACGCTGATAAGAATATGGTTCTTTCGAAAAAGAGAGCTGAGTCTGTAAAAAGATTCTTAATCTCGAAAGGAGTTTCAGAAGCACAGCTCGTCATCAAGTTCTTTGGAGAGACAGCACCTATAGCGGATAACAAAACCGCTGAAGGACGTCAGAAAAACAGACGTGTTGAGATGAAAATTGTTTTTGAATAGAAATAATTTAATAAGGAAAATTTAAAGGGGCTTCGGCCCCTTTTTTTGTTCATAAGACTACTCATATAAGCAAAGAACAATGTCTTTGTTTGAACTCTGAAATAGATTTAACGGTTAAAAACCAAAATTTTAATATGCATATATTTGCAGTATCAAAAGAGTCAGATATACATTCTCAGAAAAGTGAAATACCCCAAGCCAAGTCTATTAATTCTATACGGAAGCCTATCAACGCTATTATTTGGCTTTATGTGCACATTATTTGTACACTTCTTTATTTCCGAAGTAGAGTCCTACCTTTTCTTTATTATACCCTTTTTGGGCGCTGTGTTCGTATTTATAATATTTAATTTCTTTTTGAAGAAATTTATTCAGCATAGACTCGCAATTTTGTATCGATCTGTTCAAACCAAACAAGAGAATATTAATCTTCCCTATCTAGAAGAATCTTTAGATGAAATGATTGAAAATGCTGAAGAAAGGATTGAGCAATGGCGAAAATTTCAAACCAAAGAAATTTTAAAGCTAAAAGAGCAAGAAGCTTTCAGACGTGAATTTCTGGGGAATTTAGCCCATGAACTCAAAACACCTATTTTCTCCATTCAAGGATATATTCTCACGCTTTTAGAAGGCGGGCTTGAAGATGATAAGATAAACCAAAAATTTCTAGAAAGGGCATCTGTATCCACGGATAGAATTGTTGGTATATTAGATGATCTCGACAACATTACAAAAATGGAAGATGAAAAATTCCAATTAAAAATGGAGTCATTTGATATCGTGACACTAGCCAAAGAAACCTTTGAGTCCTTGGAGCTGATGGCGCAAGAAAAAAAAATTACCTTTTTACTAGAAGATCCGGGTGAACCAACATTTGTGGTGGCTGACCGTGAAAAAATTGGTCAAGTTTTAACAAATCTCGTCCGGAATTCGATCGCATATGGGAATAACGATGGTTCAACGACGATAACAATATTCACCATTGATGATTTAACAACAATAGCAGTTTCAGATAACGGTATTGGAATTGAGCAATCTGAGCTCTCAAGACTTTTCGAGCGGTTTTATCGTGTAGAAAAAAGCCGCACTAGACATAAAGGTGGTTCCGGGCTTGGACTGGCAATAGTAAAACATATTATTGAGTCACACAATCAAAAGATATCTGTAAAAAGCACGCCCGGAATTGGGAGTCAATTTCACTTTAGTTTAGAGAAAAGTTAAAGATTTGTTTTAGAATCCGATACATGTTGTACCTTTGCCGAAAATTTTGGAAGAGATACGTTTAATTTAATATCGTTTTAAATATGAAAATACTTAAAATTCAAGCACTTAGAGGCCCTAATCTTTGGAGCATTAGAAGAACCAAATTAATTCAGATGAGACTGGATTTAGAGGAGCTCGAAGAACGACCTACAGATAAAATTGAAGGTTTTAGAGAAAGGATTGAAGCTTTGCTGCCTTCTTTAATAGAGCACCGTTGTTCAGAAGGGTGTTACGGTGGGTTTTTTCAGAGAGTGGATAGAGGTACATGGATGGGTCACGTGATTGAGCACATTGCGCTGGAAATACAAACCCTTGCTGGAATGGACGTTGGTTTTGGTCGAACAAGAGAGACCAAAACACCGGGTATTTATAATGTAGTCTTTAATTATCTTGAGGAAAAAGTTGGTGTCTACGCTGCGAAAGCATCAGTAAGAATTGCTGAAGCCTTAATTTCAGGGGAAGACTATGACCTAAGTGAGGACATCCAAAAAATGAAAGAAATTCGTGAAGATGTTCGTCTTGGGCCAAGTACCGGAAGTATCGTTGAAGAGGCTGTATCTCGAGGGATCCCTTTTTTAAGACTTGGAAGAAACTCTTTAATTCAGCTGGGAGCAGGTGTAAACCAAATGCGTTTTCAAGCAACCATAACTTGTAAAACAAGTAATATAGCGGTTGATATCGCCTGTAACAAAGAGCAAACTAAAAAAATGCTTAACGAAGCATCTATACCTGTTGCCAAAGGAGATATATGTTACGATGAAGAGGATTTACAAGAAACAATTGATGACATCGGATACCCGATTGTAATCAAACCCTTGGATGGTAACCACGGAAAGGGAGCTTCTATCAATGTCACAAATTGGGATGATGCTGTAAAAGGCCTGTGGCATGCAAAAGAGTATTCAAGAAGAGTAATTGTCGAGAAATTTATAACAGGATTTGATTTTAGAGTACTTGTCATTAATAATGAGGTTGTGGCTGCTGCACAAAGGGTCCCTGCTCATGTTGTTGGAAATGGAAAAAATAACATTCAAGAGCTCATTGATATTACAAACGAAGACCCTAGAAGAGGTTATGGACATGAAAACGTACTTACAGAAATTACTATCGATAAATCGACCGAAAGACTTATTGAAAATGCTGGTTACACTTTAGATTCTGTACTTACCGAAAATGAAACTTTATACCTAAAGTCAACTGCAAACTTAAGTACAGGTGGAACATCTGTAGATGTTACGGATTTGATGCATCCAGAGAATGTTTTTATTGCTGAACGAATTTCTAGAGTCATTGGTCTTGACATATGTGGAATTGATATTATGGCACCAAATCTTACGCAATCCTTGAAAGAAAACGGAGGTGTGATTTTAGAGGTTAATGCAGCTCCTGGATTTAGAATGCACCTTGCTCCTTCTGAAGGGCTTCCAAGAAATGTTGCAGCGCCAGTTATTGATATGCTATATCCTCCGGGAAAACCGTCCAGGATTCCAATTATATCTGTCACAGGAACAAATGGAAAAACGACAACTACACGACTTATCGCGCATATTGTTAAAAACAACAATTATAAGGTTGGCTTTACTACCTCAGACGGGATTTATATCCAAAACCATATGATGGAAAAGGGAGACACCACAGGACCGATAAGTGCCGAGTATATTCTAAAAGATCCAAATGTCGAATTTGCAGTTTTAGAAACTGCACGAGGCGGTATTCTTAGATCAGGACTTGGGTTTAAGGTATGTGATATTGGCGTCATTACCAATATACAAGAGGACCACCTAGGCTTGAGCGATATTCATGACTTAAAAGATCTTGCAAGGGTCAAGTCTGTCGTTGTTGAGAGTGTCAAAAAAGATGGTTGGGCCGTTTTAAATGGTGAAGATGACCATTGCTTGGAGATTGCAAGATCTCTTTCTTGTAATGTGGCATTGTTCAGCTTAGATGAAAATTGTCCTGCAATTGTGGAGCATTGTGCGGAAGGCGGGATTGCAGCAATTTATGAGAATGGATACATTACCATTAAGAAGGGAGACTGGAAAATAAGGGTTGAAAGAGCCACACACATTCCACTAACGATGAACGGAAAAGCAAAGTTTATGATTGCGAATGTTTTGGCGGCTACATTATCGGCATACTTATACGGCTTTAAAACAGAAGGAATCAAATTATCTTTAGCCACTTTTATTCCAAGTGCTGCGCAAACACCAGGTCGAATGAATATTTTCGAGTTTTCAAAATTCAAGGTACTGATTGATTTTGCACACAACCCAACAAGCTACAGGGGAATTGAGGATTTTCTTGGAAGCGTAGATGCTACAAGAAAAATCGGAATCATTTCAGGAGTTGGTGATCGACGAGATGAAGATATTAAAGAATGTGCAGTCATTGCAGCGAGAATGTTTGACCATGTGATCATAAGACAAGAAAAGCACCTGAGGGGTCGTACTGAAGGAGAAATTATCGACCTTATACTTGAGGGGCTTAAGGAGGGTGATGCATCCGTGACGCATGAAGTGATTTCATTGGAAGTTGAAGCAATCAAGCATGCAATTTCTTTAGCTGAAGAAGGAACATATATCGTAGCATTGAGCGATGTAATTGATAATGCGATTGATATTGTTCAAAGCTATTTAGATGCTGAAATAGAGAAGGACGAGCTTGTAGAAGTGAATGCCTGAATAAGATTATAAAACCTTTAGGAATTGTAATCGCGATATTCATTTTTAAGACAATAATTAATATATTTATAGAGAATCGACTCGTGCACCGTATTTTTCAACTTTAAAAAAGAGAAATGCGATTATTAGAAGCGAAAAAACAAGGCCACTAAACCCTTTTAAATCGCTGTGCAACAGTATTATAAACTATAAATATATCATGAAAAAATTATTACTTCCGTTTTTTACAGCATTTTTTATCCTTAGCGTAAATGCTCAATCGCCATGTACCGATGGCAGATATGCTAGTGACGTATTTAGTGACTTCAATCTTACATCTGATATAGAATTTGGACAAAACGCAACATGGACCGGAGGACAGTATACCCTCAAATTGGATTTCTATGAACCTGAGGGTGATACGGAAACTGAGCGCCCATTATTAATTTGGGTTCATGGAGGAAGTTTCATAGGCGGAGACAAAACCGACTACGATATGGAGCAGTTTTCTGAGCGCTTTGCGAAAAAAGGTTATGCCTGTGCCTCGATCAACTACAGATTAGGATTCTTTCCTATTGATTCAGCAAATGCGGTGAAGGCAGTGGTGAGAGCGACACAAGATTTAAGGGCAGCAATTCGTTTTTTTTACAAAGACAAACAAACAGTCAACAATTATAAAATAGATACCAATAAGATTTTTATCGGTGGGAGTTCTGCAGGTGCAATCACTGCACTTCATGTAGGGTACTTAGATGATGCTTGTGAAATTCAAGATTATCTCAATGAATCTACCATCCAATCTATGGGAGGTCTTGAGGGAACAAGTGGAAATCCGGGCTATTCATCAAATGTGCAAGGTGTTATTAATGGATGTGGTGCATTAGCTCGATATAGCTGGATGGAAGCAGGAGACGTTCCTCTTTGTTCGTTTCATGGTACAAATGATGGTACGGTTACCTATAACAGAGGTATTGTAAACCCTGGAATTCCGCTGATGTATCTAGACGGTAGCCGAATGCTTCATGAACGTGCTTGTGCATTAGGTTTGGAAGAATATTTCTATACATATGAAGGAGCAGGACATGTACCCTATGCAGGAGATGCTGGATTAATGAACCTAACAGTGGACTTTATCAGAGATTTCCTAGTGATTCAAATGGACTGTAATGAGACTCCCTTACAACCTGAGAATGAGCCAAGTGAGGAGGCAAATTTATACGCGATAAATGATTGTGATGGTAATCCAGTGGATGAAATCTGTGGTGCTGCCGAACTCGAATCTCAGGCGCAAACGGAGTTCAGAATATATCCGAACCCTTCGAATGGATTCATCTTAATAGATTCAGAATTTGAATTTGACAATATTCGTATTTTCAATATTCAGGGTAAAGAACTTCTTACGCTTAAAAGAAGTACAAATGGATTAAATATAGATCTTTCAAGATTTGAAAATGGTAGCTATATTATCCAGCTCGAGAAGAAAAACGGAATTCTTTCAAAAACATCTAGATTTGAATTGATACAGTAATCTAAATGTCATATAGGTTTGTACTAGTCTTTTTTTGTATAGCTTCTTTTGTAGGTACCGGCCAAACAATCATTGAGGATTTTGAAGATCTAAGCAGTCTAAGTGATTGGTATTTCTTAAACAATAGTGATTCACCTAATGAAAATTGGGGAAATGGAAATATAAATAATTTCAATGCCTACAATGGTTCAGCTTTCTTGGGTGTTGGTTATGAGAGTTCCAATTCATTAGAGCCTGTAATGCTCAGTAATTGGGCTGTCTCACCATCGAGAACATTTAACAATGGAGACGTCATTACTTTCTATTCTAGAAGGATAAACTTCACCCCTGTCTTTCCGGACAGACTCGAGGTTCGTATGAGTTCGGCAGGGAATTCAATTTATACTGGATTTTCTGCAGAAGATACAGGAGACTTCAACACGCTTTTATTGAGCATTAATCCAGACCTTACATCAACAGGCTACCCTTCAGAGTGGACGCAATACACCGTTATAATATCCGGACTAAATGGAACAGTAAATGGCCGAATAGCTTTTAGATATTTTGTTCCCGATGGAGGGCCAGGAGGAAGTAACTCAAACTATATTGGTATTGATTCTTTCACCTATTATTCTTCGCTTGCCGCACCAGAAAATGATGAATGTGAAACGGCTATAGAATTAAACCATGCAGTTTCCTGTACTCCAGAAACTGGTAGTCTTCAAGTTGCAACTGAGACTATGCCTGGATGCGATGGGGCAGCTAACAATGACGTTTGGTATACCTTTACAGCAAATACCAATGCAGCAAGTATTGAAATTCTTGGATCAAGTGAGCTGGATGCAGTTTTGGAAATTTATAGTGGCACGTGCGCCAATCTAAATTCTTTGGCATGCATCAATAATGGATATGAAGGTGATCAAGAAGCAACAATAAGCAATAATTTAGTTGTTGGCAGCACCTATTATGCGCGCATATATGATTGGAATGATTGGGTTCCGAATACCATGGATTTTACAATTTGTATCGAAGCATTTGAGCAATGTGTGATTTCTCCAGGAATCAATAGCAACAGCGAAGCTGAACTCTGTGGGCAGAATGAAAACGGTGGCTGTTTTGCAATACAGCCGTCATATCAAGATGTCAACTGCGGAGAAAGTATTTACGGAAGCTCAAGGGTCCAAAACGGAATAAAAGATTATGATTGGTACCGATTTACAATAAATGACCCGGGTACACTGAACATCTCGGAAAATTCAGAATTCCCAATTACGCTAGAAGTATTCAATATCGCCAACTGTAATGTTCCTCAAGTAGTTGCTTCAGCTTCGTTTAATGCATGTGCGCAAAATACGCTTTCAGCAGAATTACCGGTAGGGACCTACGCGCTGGCCGTCAGTCCAACGTCAAGCAATGTTTTAACCTGTAATCAATTTAATCATTACGAAATTAGTTTTGGACTCCCAATGAGCACCGTTACACTAAATGTCCCGTCAGACACTTTAGCGTTGTGTGAAGGGACTGAACTTTATATTTCATCGAACCAAACTGGCGGTTCCTTTTCATGGTTCTTAGACAATGAAAATATTTCAACTCAGGACAGTGCTGGCATTTCATCTTCAGGCATTTTATTCTTGAATTACACCAACAACAATGGTTGCTCATCCAATTATTCAGATTCAGTCAACATTATATACAATACCACGAATGAAGCGCTATTTGATTACGGTTCATCCGTTTTGTGCATTGGAGATGGTTTGATCGAAAATAACAACGTAGAAATAGGCTTTTATAGTTGTGATTCTGGCTTGAGCTTGGACACCATTAACGGAGCAATCAATACAAATTTATCAGAACAGGGCTCGCATATCATCATACATCAAACCACAGGTCTTTGTCCAGACGCTGACAGTATTGAGTTAATTATTGGCGAATACCTTCCTGTTGTATTTGAGCTGCCCAATACAACCTTCTGCGACACATCAATAGAAATCAATCTAGAGGCAATACCTTTAGGGGGTGTTTTTAGCGGAAATGGTATTGATGGAAACATATTCTACCCTAGCCTTTCGGGTATTGGCACACATCTGATTAGCTACACCTACAACAATGAAGGTTGTATTTCATCTGAAGCTCAGGAGATAACAGTTGAAAACTGCTCTTCATTGCACGAATTGAATCATTCGATTAAAATTTGGCCGAACCCATTTCAGGATAAAATTCAAATTGAACTTCCGAACGACACAAAATATCGCCTCATAAATATACAGGGACAAGTGGTTATTTACGGCTTTTCTGAGAGCTCTAAAATTATTGAATTGAACCTAGCAAATATTGACAGCGGAATGTATTACGTCATATTTGAAAGTGACTTAAAGCGCAGCGCAATACCGATTGTGAAAAGGTGAGTTTTTAATTCCTCCGCAAATTCATTACCTTGAACCAAATCATAGACCATGAAGACCATATTTACATTAATTGTAGCGCTTAATTTTTTCCTCTCCTTTGGACAAACCTGGAGCGGTGAAGTAGCCGAAATATTTTACGAAAAATGCGCCAAGTGTCACCATGATGGCGGGGGCGCACCTTTTCCATTAATGACACATGAGGATGTTAGCTTGGTTGCAAGCTCCATCTATGATGCGGTATACCAAGAAAAAATGCCCCCGTGGCCACCCAACAATCCATCCGCAGAATTTTTACATGACCGAACATTAAATAGCTCAGAAAAAACGACAATTTTAGATTGGATGACATCTGGTTATCCAGAAGGCACTCCTTCTGAAACACCTCCACCGCCTGTATTTAATGAAGGTAGTATTCTTGGCAATGGTGACTTACAAGTTCAAATCCCAACTTATGCAAGTAAAGCCATTGCAAATGACGATTATGTGTGTTTTTCACTACCAACAAACCTAACAGAGCAACGTGTAATCAAAGCCGTTGAGGTGATTCCAGGAAATCCAGAAATTGTTCATCATGTTTTAGTTTATGTGGATCAAAATGGAACAGAAGTCACTGATACAATAGGAGGAAATTGCGCAAGCCCATCGAGCTTTAACACAAAACTCGTCGGCGGATTTACACCGGGTGCCACGCCCATTATTTTTCCCAATCAAGACCCAATAAAACTTGGTGTAACCGTAGACGTAGGAGCGAAAATCTACTTAAATATGCACTACCCTATTGGTAGCTATGGCTTAGTAGATAGTACCAAGGTGATTTTTCACTTTTATCCTCCAGGAGAAACAGCTGTTCGTGAAGTTATTTCAGAACCACTTTTGATCAATTATACCTTTAATCTTCCCGCAAATCAAATCACGAACGTTGGGGCTGGATACCCTGCCTCTGGGACAACACAGACCGACTATTCACTTTATTCAATATTCCCCCACATGCACTTATTGGGTAAAGAAATAGGAGCTTATGGCGTTAAGCCTGGACAAGATACTGTCAGTTTGATTCATATCCCACATTGGGATTTCGATTGGCAAGATTTTTACAAATTCAGATATCTTCAAAAACTCCCTGCAGGCTCTAAGCTTAAATCTTATGGAACATTTGACAATACCGCATCAAATATTCACAATCCTTTTTCACCGCCGCAGTCCGTACAATTTGGGCTAAATACTACAGATGAGATGTTCGTTACCTATTTACAGTATCTGCCCTATGTAGAAGGAGATGAATCCTATGACCTATCTGAATTAACAACAGTTGGATTACAAGAAATAACAAACGAAAATTCATCTGCAATTCACGCTTATCCTAATCCGTTCTTTAAAAATGGCGTGTCTCTGGTTTTTGATGAGGAGGTGATTCAAAATGGAAAAATTTTGATTTATAATGCCCTCGGTGAAAAAGTCAAAGTATTTGGTGCTGTTGATTCCAACAAAATTTTCTGGGATGGAATGCGTAATAATAAACCTGTTCCTGCAGGAATATATTACGTTTCAGCAAATATTAATGGATCGTTTTTCAATAAAAGGTTAATCAAAGTAGAATAGTTTTGAGCGGTTCTTTGGAATTTTGTATTTTTGGCTCGCTTAAGTAAAATGGTCTCGTGGCCGAGTGGCTTAGGCACCGGTCTGCAAAACCGGTTACAGCGGTTCGAATCCGCTCGAGACCTCTAAAAAGCCCAGTAAATATGGGCTTTTTTTATATCATATAGGGAAGTGACAAATTCTCTCACATTTTATTATCTTAGATTCATGAAATACAAATTACTCTTACTTAGTTTCCTATTCATCGGTCTAGGATTTGCGCAAAAACATGTTGCACCATATAAAGGTTCTTATCACCTAGATTTTGATGGAACTAATCAAATAATGATTGAAAAAGGACTGGCTTCAGCAGACCAAGAAATTCCTGAAGAGGTCAAAAAGCAAATGGAAGCCATTACCTTAAAAATACAGAAGGGAAAAATTACCATGAATATTATGGGTAAAAAAAGAGAAATGAAGTTTTCTGACCGCCCATCTTCATTAGAGGATGCAGCGTGCGATTTAGTTTTAATTCTAGACAAAGAGCAAGCTGTTGAGGGAGCAAAAGAGAATTTCTTAACCCTCATATCTCTGGGAGAAGGGAAAATACAATTGATTTCTGAGCAAAGTAACGATACAAACAACTTTGTTTGGAAACGCGTAGAATAGTAGCTTAATCTTTATCGGCAAATACGGCTGCTGAGGCTTGCGCAGTTGCCATTAGTGTTATATCATTCACATTTACATGGTCAGGTCTTGAACACATAAACCACAATGTCTCGGCGATATCCTCAGCGACGAGGGGATCATATCCATCGTAAATAGATTTTGCTTGAGCTTCATTTCCTTTGAAACGTACTATTGAAAATTCTGTTTCCGCTGCACCTGGCGCTAAATTACTGACCTTGATATTGTAATTTACAAGATCTATTCTCATCGCCCTAGATAGTGCATCCACAGCATGCTTCGTAGCGCAGTAAACATTTCCTCCCGGATAAACCTCTTTACCCGCAATACTTGCTACATTGATAATATGTCCTTTGTTATTTGCTTTTAATAATGGGATTACGGCCCTTGAAACATACAATAGTCCTTTAACATTGGTATCTATCATTCGGTCCCAATCATCTATTAAACCTCTATCAATTGGACCTTTACCTACCGCCAATCCCGCATTATTGACTAAAATAGACAGACCTGTTTTAACATGTTTTGGAAGACTATTTATGGCGTTTGTGACTACTTCCTCATTACGCACATCGGCAACCAAAATATGTGACTCAATATTCTCAGGAAGCTCATTAACCAAAGCATCTAATTTGTTTTTTCTGCGCGCCATTAAAACGAGCCCGAAGCCTTTAGAGGCGAATAATTTAGCGGTGGCAGCTCCAAATCCAGAGCTAGCACCTGTTATAAGTATGAATGAAGCCATTGATATAATTTATTTTTTCTTAACCCTTTCGGGAATTTGTGCGTATTCAAAATCAGTAAAATACTAAACCATAAAAAAGGAGCGACAGGAATCTTATAGCGCACCAAAGCTCCTGTGATCGGCGTCGTTAGCCCTATGATCAAATAAACAAGCATAGTGAAAGACAAACAAAAGAAAGCAAAACGAGCTTGGTTTGGACTCAGTTTTTTGCGCCATGAAAAACAAATCAAGAGTAAAAAAAATAAAAGTAAATTTTCAAAAAGCGGTGGTATAAACAACAAACTGTTTACCTCGCCCAACCATGGCTTTGTAAATACATTGAGTATTGCCTCAGGACTGGCCTTTATTAATGACCAGAAGGTTGGTTCCAAATAATCCATGGCAAAGGCAGAATTGACCTCATAAAACTGAGATAAGTTTATAAAATCGCGTTGCTTATCTACGATTAAATCAATAAAACTATACTGAGGAGCGACCACAGCCAAACCCATTCCTATCAAAAAGAAAAGACCATAAACCCGGAAGTAGGTCCAATAAGGTGTTTCTTTATTTTTTGACATGAAATAGCATATACAAGCCGGGAGAAAAGCCACAAATACATATAGTTTCATTACAATTAATACCCCTAATGTACCCAATAAAATAACCCCTCTTTTTTTACTCCACTTACCAATACAGGCACTGTAAAAATGAAATAAAAACACACCTAAAGCGAAAAGCAGTATGGATTCCTTAAAGATTCCTGAACTCCAAAAAACTACAGATGGGATTATAAAAACTGCCAAATAACTTTTAAGCTTTGATTTCGATACGGCGTAAAAAACATTCCCCATTGAAACACTTCCAATAAATGCTATGAAATTAAAAATCAAAGTATGAATATGATAATTGCCAAATGAAAAGATCCTAAGAAAAGCATTAAAGCGGATCACTAAACGATTGTCGTTTAGAAGACCATTGTCGTAGGACCTAACCCAGTTAGACATATCATTAAAGTAGTTGTCATGAAAATATGCCGTGTTACAATCAATACCGAAGAGCATTTGAAAAAAATCAATAGGGTGTTCCCAAAATGCCTGAGTCATATAATAGCTATCATCAAAATACTTAAAAGTATCAGCCTCAGCCCTTACTGGGTAGTAATAAGAATAAAGAAAATAGACAACAAGACTAGAAAAGATTCTTATGGCAAATGCCAGCTGCAATGAACGTGAGGAAAACGGACTGTTTTTAAAAAAATTATGCTTTGAAACCATAGTGATGATTCCAAAAAAAACTAATACAGGGAATAAAAAATTGACCACCGCCATCAAAGCAAAAATACAAGTTTTGAAGCCAGAATTTCCTCGAAATGACAATTTATTGCAGTCAATCAAGACAAAGTGTCACATTTTTGACAATGGCATACCTATTGCGATGACTTGAAAAAAAAATATTATGAAAACGGGAAATATAAACGTACAAACGGAAAACATCTTTCCAATTATAAAAAAGTTTCTATACTCGGATCACGAGATTTTTCTCAGAGAGCTCGTATCCAATGCGGTAGATGCCTCTCAAAAACTAAAATTCCTTTCCTCGAATGGAGAGTACAAAGGAGAGCTTGGTGATCTTCAGGTTGAGGTCATCCTTGACGAAAAGAAAAAAACCATTACCATTAAGGATAATGGTATTGGTATGACGGCTGACGAAATCGATAAATATATCAATCAGATTGCTTTTTCAGGTGCAGAGGAGTTTGTAAAAAAATATGAAGGGAAAGAAGGGGCCGAACAAATTATCGGACACTTTGGACTCGGATTTTATTCTGCATTTATGGTTGCAGACAAAGTTCAAATTAAAACACTTTCAAGACACGAAGGCTCTCAGGCAGTTCAATGGGAATCCAATGGAGATCCAGAATATACTATTACAGACATTGACAAAGCTGATCGCGGAACAGAAATCGTATTACACATCACCAAGGAATCTAAAGAATTTCTTGAAAAAGAGAGAATATCAGGTATCCTAAGCAAATACTGTAAGTTTCTTCCTGTTTCTATTTTATTCGGAACCAAGACAGAATACATCGATTCCCCGGAAGGAGAAAAAGATGATGATGGGAAAGTTAAAAGAGTAGCCGTTGAGGTACCTAACTATGTAAATAACCCGATACCTGCATGGACGAAGAAGCCAAAAGATTTGAGTGATGAGGAATATGCCTCTTTTTACAAGGAGCTATATCCTTCTACCTTTGATGACCCATTGTTTCACATTCATTTAAATGTTGACTATCCGTTTAATTTGACAGGGATTTTATATTTCCCAAAAATCAAAGAGAACGTTGAGGTCCAAAGAAATAAAATCAATCTATACTCTAATCAAGTGTTTATTACCGATAGTGTAGAGGAAATTGTTCCCGAATTTTTAACACTACTTCATGGTGTTATTGATTCCCCGGACATACCTTTGAATGTTTCTAGATCCTACTTACAGAGTGATAGCAACGTCAAAAAAATCTCCTCGCATATTACGAAGAAAGTTGCTGATAAGCTGGCGGGAATGTTCAAGAAAGACCGCAAAGATTTCGAAGAAAAATGGAATGACCTTCAGATTTTTGTTCAATATGGGATGCTTTCTGACGAGAAATTTGCGGATAAAGCCAAAAGCTTTTCATTGGTCAAAAACACCGAAGGAACTTGTTTCACTATGGACGAGTACAAAGACAAAATCGCAGCTTTACAAACAGATAAAGATGGTAAAACAGTTTGTTTATATACCAATAATGCAGAGGAGCAATTTTCATTTGTAAAGAATGCAAAGGACAGAGGGTATGATGTATTGCATCTAGATGGGCCATTGGTTTCGCACTGGATTCAAAAATTAGAAACAACAAATGAGAATATGACATTCTCAAGAGTTGATGCAGATTCTTTAGACAAACTCATCAAGAAATCAGAAGATATTCCATCTAAGCTTTCTAAAGAGGATGAGGAAAAATTAAAACCTGTTTTCGAGGGAAATGTCAACAAAGAAAAGTTCATGGTTCAATTTGAGTCTATGTCCGAAGATGAGGCACCTATCATCATTACGCAACCTGAATTTATGAGACGAATGATGGAGCAGCAGCGTATGGGTGGCGGAGGAATGTTTGGTGCATTTCCAGAAATGCATCACCTCGTTGTCAACGCAAACCATCCTAAGGTGAGTGCGTTACTTGAGAAAAAAGAGAAGGATCAAAAGCAGGCAGTAAAGCAGCTTACTGACCTTGCACTTTTAAGCCAAGGCTTGCTAAAAGGAGAAGCCTTAAATGATTTCGTAGAGCGAAATATCGAACAAATATCATAATCAAAACAGGGGGCTTAGGCCCCCTATTTTAGCTAATCTAATATTCTTTGCAAAAGTTCTTAATTGCTTTTTTTGTGTACTTGGCCACCAAAAGGGTTTCGCTGGCTATACTGGCATTCATTATCGCATCTTTATTCGAAAGTGGGAGAACACAGCAAAAAAGAGGTCAAGGTCGACAGGGAGGGTTTGCACAAGATCCTTTTGAGTTTTATCGCCAAAGCTCGTCTAAATATGACATCCCAACGATGCTTATGGCGTTGTCTGCTGCGGTCATGAAAGCCGATGGAAAAGTACTGAAAGCCGAGCTGGATTATGTGAAGCAGTTTTTTTCGCAACAATTCGGGAACCAATTTAACTCAAGACATCTGCAGGTCTTAAAGCAGTTCTTAGATTCTGATCGAATTCCACTCAATGAAATCTGTAGTGATATTCGAAATAGAATGCCGGCTGAGGTTCGCGCACAGCTCGTTCATTATCTATTTGGTATTGCAAAGGCAGATGGGAATGTGGCAGAATCTGAGCTCAAAAGTATTGAAAATATTGCCAATCTTTTAGGAGTCTCTCAGCAAGAGTTTATTAGCCTAAAAAATATGTTCTATAGAGATGTCAACTCCGATTACAAAATTCTTGGAGTCACTGCAAGCGCGAGCAATGAGGAGGTTAAAAAAGCATATAGGAAAATGGCAATCACCCATCATCCTGATAAAGTTGCCTCGATGGGAGAAGAGTACCAAAAAGGAGCACAAGAGAAATTTCTAAAAATTCAGGAGGCCTACGAAAACATAAAAAAGAACCGCGGCTTTAAATAATGTATTTTTAAGGCTATGAAGATGAAACTAAATTTCCTTCTGAGTTTCCTATTACCCTGGTTTATCAACCTTTGTGCTGCACAAATCGAACAAATCGATGTAAGAAATTATAAGATAGACCTATCTGTAAATGATCTCTCAGATACAATCGAAGTATTAGAAAAAATATCCTTTTCACATCTCAATAGAAACGAACCGATCGTATTTAATTTAAAATCAATAAATACTGATGGTAATGGCATGAGCGTTTCATCTGTATCGCATAAAGAGGAAGAGCTAAAGTTTTCGCATCAAAATGATAGCTTATACGTATTTGTCAATACTCCTTCAGAAAATCATTACTATGAGCTCAATATTTCTTTTAAGGGAGTGCCCATTGATGGTCTCGTTATTGGGGAAAATAAATTTGGTAAGCGGACTTTTTTTGGTGACAATTGGCCAAACCGAGCACAGAATTGGTTTGTGTGTAATGACCATCTTTCTGATAAAGCTAGTGTTGAATTTATTGTGCATGTACCAGCGCAATACACCGTTGTTGCAAACGGAAAATTGACTTCAATGGAAAAGCGAAGAAAAGTAAAAACATTTCGCTATTTATCCATGGTTCCTATCCCTACAAAAGTCATGGTGGTTGGTATTGCTGAATTCAGTGAGGAGGTATCAGGTAATGTTGAAGGAATCGTTATACAAAGCTTCACTTATCCTGAAAATGAAAAAGAAGCGGGAAAAGATTTAAGCTTGGCTCCATCCATACTTGATTTCTACATTTCATACATTGCTCCCTACGAATTTGAAAAGCTCGACAATGTTCAGTCTACAACACGATTTGGCGGTATGGAAAATGCAGGCTGTATTTTTTATGATGAAGATGCATTGAATGGTACTCAGAGTGCCGAAAACTTGATTGCACACGAAATTGTCCATCAATGGTTCGGGAATTCGGCTACTGAAAAAGATTGGCCTCATCTTTGGCTAAGTGAAGGTTTTGCTACATATCTGACAAATATTTACATCGAAAAAACAAAAGGAGAAATGGCATTCAAGGCACAATTAGAACAGGACCGAAAAAGGGTAGTGAATTTCGATAAAAGATATCATCATCCTATGGTAGATTTTGATTACGTCAGCCTCATGGATTTGTTAAATCCGAATAGCTATCAAAAAGGAGGTTGGGTACTTCATATGCTACGCACTGAAATCGGCGATGAGTTGTTTCAAAAGTGTATTCAAACATATTACCAAAAATATAGCCGTTCTAATGCAAATTCTCAAGACTTCCAGGATATAGTAGAGGCGGTATGTGAAAGAGATTTTAGCGTATTTTTCAATCAATGGCTTCATCAAGCAGGACACCCAAGGCTTCAAATAAATTCGAATTTTGAGAATAGAAAGCTTTCTCTCGAGATCAATCAAAAGGAAGGGGTCTTTAGCTTCCCACTCACGGTTGACATAAAATGTGTGGAAGGGCCAACTATTCAGAGAAAAATATGGATCACACAAGAAACTACCCGAAAAGATATCGTAACAAGCTATCCCATAACCGAAGTGATTATAGATCCTGAAGTAGAATTACTTTATGAACTTGTAAAGTAAGAATGTCTTTTATTGATAATGGAAAGCACTTAGACCATTCAATTTTCTAACTTTGTAACCATACATAAAAATATGTCAGACAATCGATACCAATCAAGAGGCGTTTCCGCTGGAAAAGAAGATGTGCATAACGCGATTAAAAAAGTAGACAAAGGTTTATTCCCTCAAGCTTTTTGTAAAATCGTACCTGATTATTTGACTGGAGACGATGACTATTGCTGTATTATGCACGCAGATGGTGCTGGTACAAAATCATCATTGGCCTACATGTATTGGAAAAAAACAGGTGATGTAAGTGTTTGGAAAGGTATTGCCCAAGATGCACTAATCATGAATTTAGATGATTTACTTTGCGTAGGTGCTACAGGACCTATTCTATTGTCTTCAACAATCGGAAGGAATAAAAACCTCATCACAGGAGAGGTGCTCTCCCAAATCATTAATGGTACAGAAGAGCTTTTGGAGGACCTTCGTGGACATGGTATTGAAATTCACTCTACTGGCGGAGAAACTGCAGATGTTGGTGACCTTGTAAGAACAATTATAGTGGATTCTACTGTAATTGCAAGAATGAAAAGAAGTGATGTCATCTCAAATGACAATATCCAACCTGGAGATGTCATCGTTGGGTTGTCTTCATATGGCCAAGCCACCTATGAAAAGGAATACAATGGTGGAATGGGAAGCAACGGCTTGACGAGTGCGCGGCATGATGTCTTTAATAAAACACTAGCCAATGAATTCCCGGAAAGCTTTGATCCACAAGTACCAGAAGAACTCGTTTACAGTGGGTCTAAAACCTTAACCGATATTGTAGAAAATTGTCCAATAGATGCTGGTAAACTGGTTCTTTCACCTACAAGAACGTATGCGCCAATCATCAAAGCAATTTTAGAAGAATGTAAAGGAAAGGTAAATGGAATGGTTCATTGTTCCGGTGGCGCACAAACCAAAATTTTACACTTTGTAAAAAACCTTCACATCATTAAAGACAATTTATTTGAAATACCTCCACTCTTTGATATGATTCAAAAAGAATCCAAAACAAACTGGGAAGAAATGTATAAAGTATTTAATATGGGGCACCGAATGGAGCTCTATCTGCCGGAGCAATATGCGTCGGAAATTATTGCAATTTCGAAGCGCTTTGGCGTTGATGCAAAGGTGATTGGAAGGGTTGAATCAGCCAACAAAGCACAAGTCACCATAGATGGTGAAAAAGGGAAATACATCTACCACTAAAAAATTTCATTTTTTTTTTATTCTAAGCATTAGAATCCTTATTTTTGCCCTCCGTTCATTGAACATTGGAGAGGTGCCTGAGAGGCCGAAAGGACTTGTTTGCTAAACAAGCGTACCCTAACCGGGTACCCGGGGTTCGAATCCCCGTCTCTCCGCAAGGTGTTTGTAAAAGGAATTAAAATGATTACTTTTGCACGCACTTTCCAAATTTATTTGGAAAAACAAAAAGATGACTAATTCATCGGGGTGTAGCGTAGCCCGGTCATCGCGCCTGCTTTGGGAGCAGGAGGTCGCAG
>CAJXDT010000031.1:0-28998 GCA_913052055.1 uncultured Cryomorphaceae bacterium | reverse complement strand
TTGTATCTCCATTGGACCATATTACCTCATAAGGACTTGTTCCACCCGAATAAATCACTTCGGCCAAGCCATTGCTATCTGCAAAGCAGCTCACATTAAAACCATTGAAATCAGTCAGCACCGAAGCACTAGAAATTAATAATGGGGGCTCCGAAATTGAATAGGTAAAAGTATCTGCACAGTTATTGGAATCAATTAATTCTAAGGTGTAATCTCCCGGGGGAAGCCCGGAAATAATACTATCACCAGTACTACCATTCCAAGTGTAATCAAAAGGCCCTGCTCCAATTGGTGTTACAGCAATTTCGCCATTATCAAAACCATTGCATGATATATTGACAATCGAATCCAGTACACTTTCTGGTGAGGCCAAAACTTGAATCGTGTCTGTTATGTTGTCATATATACACGAGCTATCAATGAGCGCGATGCTTACTGTATATATACCTTCGTTTGTTGAGCTCAAATTTAAAATTGTTGGATTCGCCTCAGTCGAGGTAAAGCCATCTGGACCTTCCCAAGAATAGGTTGCGTATGCTGATAAAGGCACAATAAATTGAACTGAATCACCCTCACAATAGGTGTTATTTGAGGTGATTTCAATCTCCGTACAATTTGGCGCATTAATCGTAACAATATTATCTGTTGGGGTTGGGCATCCATTTGCATCGAATGATGCTGAGGCACCACCATTATCGTAAGGATATCCACCAATCTCACCATCTCCATAGATGAATGATAAATTTTCCAAAGTGGTATCGCATAGCAGAAGAATACAATCATCAATAACTTCCACCTGAAAACGAATGGCCGCACTATCAAGACCTAAAGGAGAATTTACCATTGTACCTCCGTTGATCGCATCTGCTCCTGCATTTACACGTGTTCTAACAATTCTATTTGTCGGATCATATTCTGCCTGATCGTCACCACTGGCATCCGTTTTCGGTCCAATAAAGGGTCCATTTAGGTACTCTATCGAATTTGGCACATATAATGTCCGGATATCAAGTCCTGTCTGCATGTACGTATCTAAAGAAACATCAGATCCAATATTTTTTCCGACAACCGTATATTCTAAAATATCTCCTGGCTGAGCAGGTGGCCCGTTCAAATCATCGATCGTCACACTTGCCCTTAAATCAGGTTGGTACACATCAATCGCAGAGGTGATAATTCTCGGAAGAATTGCGTCTTGTGTCGTCACAACCCGAATAGTGGCAGCAGTTGCACTATTTCCGATGTAGGTAAAAGCAGAGTTGTCAGGAATAAATATTCCATTGTCAAAACCAAGAAGATTATTATAGTCTGGATTTCTATGTGGCGTAAGTGTTCCTCCGCTCGTAATGGTACTATTAAAAAAATCAGATGCTGTCCTTAGTGGGTCAGGGACATCGAGAAATGCGCCTGTACCATTGAATTGAAAACGATCACCTTGAATACTTCTGTCTCCTTCATATGCAGTTGCTCCCAGCTCAAAACTCACAGGACCCGTGCTGGGTGTAACAAAACCAGAAATAGGGATGTCCAAATTATTTTGTCCACTAACATAACCCATTCCATCAAATACCGTTAGATTCCTTAAAGATTCTAATTCGTTTCTGTAAACAACCACAATTGTCCATGCAGCGAATAAATTTTCATCACCTGTTCTAGACGAGATATTGGCTAAAGTAAAACGACCATTACCTTCCGAGGCTTGAACAAGAGCGGTGATGTCTTTAAAGCAAAAATAGCTTGGCATTCCAAATGAGGGGTTACCAGGTATATTTTGTACATCAATGGTTTCATCGGCACTGATGTTTTGATAAAAAAGGTTATTCAATTTTATTTTGACATTTTTCCGATTGACATATTCAGTCGTATTTTCTTGAATTCTGGCACTCCAATATAATCCGGCCCAGCTAACCTCACTGCATGATGGAAGCGCAAGACTATCACTAGACGACATAAATGTTGACCCGACATTATCAATATCTACATAATCCATCGTTACCCCTCCGTCCTGGTTGTGATTCCCATTAGGAGGAAACTGATTTTGAAATGTACCACAGTTTTGATTGGCGCCATTGCAGGTTAGGGCTACATTCGAAATCATTTGTATCCCGCCTTTTTGATTGGCTTGAAAGCGAATATCGAAGGGGCTAACTACTTGTGCATGGCAAGAAATCGAGAAAAAAAACAACAGAATCGTCACCAAAAATTTGGTGTAAAAATTACGATCCAGGCTATTTATACTTTGTTCTTCAAAAACCACAATCCTTAAACGACTCATAGGTCCAATATGTTGCTTTAAAAAGCAATAAAAATGGGTTCAAAAATATTTCACTGCATTTCGCTGATGGTATATAGGCTTTTAAAGATTCCTAAATTTGAAATGTTATCTTTAATTATTCATTTGTAACAATTAAGAATATGTGGAAAGTAGCATTGTTATTAATCTTTACTTTGGTCACTGTACCTGTCGTTTGCTTTTATTATGATGAGCCATTGTCCCCCTTACAATATGATGCCTTGTATACGCTTCTTTGGGTGTATGGTATAGCTTCTTTTTTATGCTTCTTGGTGAGCACAATAACGGATAATTACAGCCAGGTGGATAAACTCTGGAGTATTATGCCCATACCTTATTTATGGATTTTAGCAGATTATTCAGATTACAATAATAGAATGGTTTTGATGGCCCTTTTAGTGACGGTATGGGGTGTTCGATTGAGCTTGAATTTTGCCAGAAGAGGTGGCTATTCTATTAAGTTTTGGACCGGAGAGGAAGATTATCGTTGGTCTATATTGCGCGCTAAGCCTGGGTTTGAGCAGAAATGGAAATGGATTTTGTTTAATTTGATCTTTATTTCCGCATACCAAATGGGACTTGTTTTACTGACAACATTACCTGCAATTCGCGTGCTAGGAACATCGGGAGAATTGGGTTTGTTTGATGTTGCGCTTGCAATATTAATTTTAGGATTCATCTATATCGAGTACTTGGCAGATCAGCAGCAATATGATTATCAGACAGAAAAATATAGGCAAAGAGCAGAAGGTAAAATAGAGCCTTTTTATAAAGTTGGTTTTGTACATACCGGTCTTTGGGCACACATGCGTCATCCTAATTATATGGCGGAACAAGCAATTTGGATTGTCTTTTATTTCTATTCGGTCATTGCAACAGGATACTGGATCAATTGGACGATAACTGGTGGCTTACTGCTTGTCCTACTATTTAAAGGGAGCTCGGATTTTTCAGAATCAATCTCAGAGGAGAAGTATCCCGAATACAAAAAGTATATGAAAACAGTTGGTCGATTTTTGCCTTTCAAGGGGGCTTACAAAAGACCGAAATAGATGTCTAAATTGGATTGTATTGTCCTCTTTTAAATAATTCATAAATAATTGCGGCCTCCATTCTAGAATCATCAAGGCCTCGATGTTCCTCCATTTTTGGTGTATCAGGAAATAGAATGTCCCATGCCTCTTGGGCTTTTGGCCATTTGTAACCGAATGGTCCTTCGATTTTGAAGTAGTCAACACTTTTTTTCATTGGACAGTCAATGGGCGCGCCCAAATCAAAGCCTGCATGTTCCAGAAATGCACTATCAAAATCTCTATTCCAGGCAGTAATTGAACCCTGAAACGCATTCATTATTCCTTGAATTTCATCCATATATTTAGATATAGGTTCGGCATTTCTTACTTCGTCAAGCTCCATAAAGCCATTTTGAAAAATCCATGCCTCTCTGTGCTTGGCAGTGAGTCTAGGGTCCCTAAATACTTTGTTAAACAGCTCACTTATTTCCCCTGTTTCAAGATTAAGTTTAACCATACCTAATTCGAGAATGAGGTCCTCTTGTGGTTTCAATCCTGTTGTTTCAATATCAAGTACTATGATTTCTTTACCCATAAATTCTTTTGTGATTTTCTTACAAAATTCTGGTGTTATTTTCCATCATTTGAAAGTAGCAACTCTTTTTGCGAAATCCAATGAAAAAGCTCAATTTTGTATCCATCAAAAGACAATGGTAAGCATTTATGAATAATCAATCCAAAGAAGAAAAGTATGGTTTATTGGAAGCTGAACTTAGGGCCTTAATTTCACGTAAAGATGCCCTTGTTTCTAGCATGTCCAACTTCGCTGCTGCTGTTCAAAGCCATTTTGGCTTTCTTTGGACGGGTTTTTATTTAGTAGAAGGAAAGGAGCTCGTGTTAGGTCCTTTTCAAGGGCCAGTTGCATGCACAAAAATTGCATTTGATAGGGGAGTCTGTGGAAAGGCTTGGTCGAATAAAAAAACTTTTGTAGTTGAAGATGTGCACCAATTTACAGATCATATTGCTTGTAGTAGTGATTCGAACAGTGAAATTGTTGTTCCGCTTATAAATAAATCAGGCGATGTTTTAGCGGTGCTCGACATCGATAGCATTGATTTGAATTATTTTGATGGCACAGATCAAAAATGCTTAGAAAAAATTATAAAATGGTTCGTTTCGGAGGTATATTAGTTGGTTTTATTCTGCTGTCATCCTGCGCACAAATTGGAACAATTACGGGAGGGAATAAGGATATTGTGCCTCCTCGTATTGAGAAAAGCACGCCTTTAGACGGTTCGGTAAATGTGGTCACAAGCCAAATTCAAATTGAGTTTGATGAATTTGTTGTTTTACAAAAGCCGAAAGAAAACATGGTTTTGTTGCCCTCCAATGTCTCCTACGAAACAAAACTCATCAACAAGACTTTAACGCTCGATTTAGAGGGGGGATTATATCCGAATACCACTTATTCCTTGTATCTCAACGGTGCAATTAAAGACCTTACTGAGGGTAATGATACCTTAATTCAGTTGGTTTTTTCAACGGGTCCATTTTTAGATTCTAATGTTGTTAATTTTCAGGTTAAGGATGCATTTACGAATGAAATTCAATCAGGAATTACAGTAGGTTTATTTGATTCTTTGGAACAAACCCAGCCCATTTATTTTTCAAAAACTGACGATCAAGGTATGGCGCGGATTAGGGCTATTGCCGATGGGACTTACTTTTATGCCGCTTTTGCTGATGAAAATAAAAATCGCACTAGAGATGGGGATGAGTTTCAGTTTGCTGAAAAGTATGCGATTCAGGTCGATTCAAGTTTTAAGGACACGTTGAAATTATTCACTTCAAAGCCGTTGGTGCCCAAAAGTTCCTTAAGTGCGGCTTTTTTAAGTCCTTATATTCTATCGATCAGAATACCAGTGAAGTCTTCACTTGATAGTCTTGAAATAGAAGGCTTGAATATTGGTCAGACACCCTCGCAAGAATTTAACCGAGATAGTATTCATTTCTATCTACCTGTTTACCATGATTTTTTGCAGGTGTCATTTGACACCCTGAGTAAGAAGGTGAGAAACAAAAAGGATTTGACCACATTGAGCTTACTTAAAGAGGTTAAGAAGTTCACCTTATTGCCGGAAGATTGTTGTTTGGAAATGCGCTTCGATATGCCGCTTAACCCTATTGATTTGACCAAGGGATCCTTTAGGTTGTTTTCACCTCAGGATAGCGCTTTTCAGGAAATTCAAACAGGTATTTCAGTTCACAACAATGTTCTGAGCTTTAAAACTGACGGATATGCATGCAGTAATGTTCGTTTTGAGATTGATTCAGGAGCAATTGAAGGTGTGAATGGTTCAGTAAATTCAGACATTAAAACAGTGATTCAAAGAAAAGAGCCTAAGGACCTCGGTACACTTAATGTTGACGTTATTACCGATATTGCGCATTGGTTTATTTCACTCCAGAAGGATGGAAAAGAAATAGCCATAAGAACTAATATGAGTGGAAGTCAACCCGTAATATTTGAAAACTTAATTCCTGGAAACTATACGGTAAATATTGTAGCAGATACAAATGAAAACCAAATATGGGACCCATTTCAACCAGATTCATTCAGTCCGCCCGAAAGACGTTTTTCTTTTGTCAGAAAAACAAGCGTGAAGGCAAACTTTGAGCATGAAATTGAATTTATTATTCCACAATAATGGCGAAGTCATCAATTTTATTCCCAGCAAGAAAATCTTTGTAATTCATTCTTCTCTTACCTTCCATTTGAAGCTCGTCCACCAATATAAATAAGTCCTCACAAGGAAATAGGATTCCATTTTCTGATGACTTTAGGTTTTTGTCACCTGGTATTGTAATGTCATTGGTTAACACTGAGGAAAATAATTTAAATTGAACGATAGTACCTTTTGATTTATTTTCAATTTTACACCAAGCTCCAGGGTAGGGTGAGAGCCCTCTGATTTTATTATGAATCGTCAGCGCCTCCTGTTTCCATTGGATTTCACAATCCGCCTTAAAAATTTTCGGAGCGTGTTTGAGTGAATCGATTTGGATGTCCATTTGTTTTTCTTTCTCAACATTCTGGTTTTCAATTTGGTCGAGGGTTTCCACGACTAATTCAGCACCATTAACCATTAAAAGATCATGTAGCTGCCCTGCATTCATATTCTCAGAAATACCTACTGCTCTGCGTTTTATAATATCACCAGTATCAATTTTTTCATTAATAAAGAAAGTAGTTACGCCCGACGTTTTTTCTCCATTCATAATGGCCCAGTTGATAGGAGCAGCTCCACGGTAGTTTGGAAGCAAAGACCCGTGCAAATTGATGGTCCCTTTCGGTGGAATGGACCAAACCATTTCAGGAAGCATTCGAAATGCAACCACTACAAAAAGATCGGCATTGTATTTTTTGAGCGTTTCAATGAAAACTTCATCTCTCAGTTTCTCAGGCTGTAGGACATCGATTTTTTTAGATACCGAATATGTTTTTACCGCACTCTGCTTGAGCTTTTGACCACGGCCAGCCGGTCGGTCCGGTGCTGTTACGACAGCAAGAACCTCATGGTTACTTTCCAAAATTTGCGCAAGAATACCTTGTGCAAATTCAGGGGTACCCATAAAGATAACTTTAAGTGCTTTATTCATAATCTAAATAGATTTCAATTTCCAATTTGAGTTTCTTAAATACAGCATACTCATTATACCAATTACCCCGAAATATATGTATTCAACCGTCCAAATCCAATAAATATCAAAAGAGAAAACATTAATGAATAAGTGACATGCAGTGACATATATAAACACCGTAGATAATTCAATACACATGGAATAGAAAGTATTCCCACTTCCCTGAATCGTCTGGTAATAGACAGAAATGAGTCCGTAAAGAATAATGGAAAGCGAAATCAAACGTAAAATTGATGCACTTTTTTCGATGTAGGCCTCTTCGGGGTTAATCCAAGAAACCAATAGCTCAGGGTATAAAACTGCTCCGTGGAAGGTGACGAGAAGAAAAAAAGTAGTCAATAGCTGAATTCTTCTTTGCAGCTGAGGAATTAATTCAGCTTTCCCGCTTCCTAAATATTGTGAAACGTAGGTTTTAGTTGTGCCTGCAAAACCCCAAACAGGAACAAAAGCTAAAAAGTATATGGAGCGAATATTTTGAGATACGGTAAGCTCAAATACTCCTCTTTGTTCGAGCATCATAAAAAAGAGTGTCCAAGTGCCTAATGCGATACTTCCTTGAAGCATAAGAGGACTTGATATTTTTAGGATATTCTTTACAGATTTTAGACTAAAGAAGTGCAACTTGAATAGCCTAAATTCTCGATCCATAATGAATAGAATACCCATTGAAAGCATTCCTATTAGGTCCGAGCATGTGCTTGCCAGGGCAGCCCCTTTAACACCCATTTCAGGCAGGCCAAAATTCCCAAAGATTAAAGAATAATCAAGAACAACATTTGATAAAGCAGTAAGTATCGCTGAAAAAAGAACGGGCCAAGTTTTACCCTTGGCCAGGAAATACGCTTGAACAAGGAGAAAGATACAGCTAGGAAAAAAAGCGAAGGAACGGATGCTTAAAAAGTCTCCCTGCAGCGCTGCGATATCTTGCTGTTGTGAAATATTGATTAACCATGTTGGCGCAATAAAAAATAATACAGCAAAGAGCGCTGTGGCAAACATAAATTGAACCAATAGTGCAGAAGTGAAAACATGCGGAAGTTGCGCTGTTTTTTTTTCGCCAATTCTTCGAGCTAAAATGATTTGTGTTCCGTCTCCCAGACCCACTAAAATCATGAAACATGTAATAAATAAAAGTCCGGCATTTCCCACAGCATCAAAGGCATGTGTTGAATATCTACTTAGAAATGCTGAATCGGTCAATAAAACAATCGATTGGATAAATCCAGATACCATTAAGGGCATTGAGACCTTCAAAAGACTTGAATATTTGTGATCGAGTACCATAAAGAAATCAAAATTACTACAATTTACTTCTGTGCACCCTTAGGATGTTTAAAATTAATGGATTCAGTACATTCAAATTTGAAAATCAGTTTTGTTCCATTATTCTTCTCTATTTTTGTTCTTAAATTCACAACATGGCAAATAAAAGAACTTTTAAGAAAAACCTCAATGAGATGGTTTTTGATATCGTAGAGGAATGTTTCTATTTACAAATGGTCGATGATTCTAAAACAAAGAAAACTGAGGCACTAATAGATGAAACAGCTGCTTTTCAGGATGAGGTTTTGGGTAAAATATCGAGAAGCAAAACCAAAAAAGAATTTGTAGAACTTACTGACTACGTTGGCGAGAAAGGCAAATACTTTGTTGAGCAACTGAATGCCTTGAACAAATAAAAGTGTTTTTCGTAAAGCATAAAAAAGCTTTAGCTGCATTTTCGGCCTTGCTTATTTTCGCTGTACTTGTCATTAGTGGTGGCGGAGATTCAAAGGCATATAATGCCCTGGCCATGGCCGGAGTTATGGTGGTTTTTTGGATTTTTGAGGTAGTTCCTATTTATGCTACGGCACTTATTCCTCTTTTTTTAGCTGTTCCACTTGGTCTATTGGATTCCACTGACTTAGCAAAGTCATACGGAAATCATAACGTTTATCTTTTTTTAGGTGGTTTTATTCTTGCTTTGGCACTTGAAAAATGGAAAGTACATCATCAAATTGCCTCTAGAATTATTGCACTATTCGGTTCAACAAAGTCACGTGTTTTAATTGGTTTTGGACTAAGCGCCTACATTTTAAGTATGTGGATTTCGAATACAGCTACTACGTTGATGATGCTGCCCATGGCGCTTTCTATCATACAACTGCAGGACAGCAAAGATTCCGGCGTTAATGATCGCTTCCCTTTACTGCTTATGTTAACTGTCGCGTACGCTTCAAGTATAGGCGGAATGGCAACCTTGGTTGGTTCTCCACCTAATACACAGATGGCCGCAACCCTATCAGCTACTTACGATTTGCATATCACATTTGTGGAATGGATGCGCATAGGTGGGCCTGTCAGTTTAATTTTATTTCTATTTTTCACGCTGTTTTTTCAGTATTTATTGGGTGCAGAAAGAACAGTGCCTGTGAAGAATGAAATTCTTCAGTCCAATTGGACCAGGCCTCAAAAAAGAGTGTTACTGCTTTTTGCTTGTGTCATTTTGTTGTGGGTGTTCCGTTCAAATATTGTTGCCTTGGTTCAGATAGAAATCAAGGATGCTACCATTGCTATTCTCGGCGCATTTTTACTGTTTTTAATTCCTTCAGAACAGAATGAGCCCCTCCTTAGATGGCAAGATACGGTTCGCATTCCTTGGGGAATTTTAGTTCTTTTTGGAGGAGGGATTGCTTTGGCCTTATCACTTGAGAAAAGCAATGTTCTCCAATACTTAGCTGCCAACGCTGAATTTTTAAACCATTGGAGTTTAGTTTTTATTTTGCTTGTCGTCATCGTAGTATCTTTATTTGCGACAGAGCTGATGTCAAATTTGGCATTAGTGTCAGTTCTTGTTCCTCTTGTTGCAGTTTTAGCGACTCAGATGGGTTATACTGTGTTTCAGCTTACGATACCTTTGACTTTGGCAGCGAGCTGTGCATTCATGATGCCTGTTAGTACTCCTCCCAACGCTATTGTATTTTCATCTGGGAAAGTAACGATTGCACAAATGGCTTCAATCGGATTCTTTTTAAATATAATTGCCGTCCTGACCTTGTGGGGCTATTGCTATTTTTTCTTGGCATAAAAAAAGCGTCTAAAAGACGCTTTCACAATGCTCTTTATAAGGCTTAATTTTTGTCTTTTGCACAACACGATTTTTTCGCTTGGGAAGAACCACAAGCTGCTTTTTCGGTGGTACATGAAGATTTTTTTGACCTTCTTTTTTTCTTTTTCTTTTTCTTTTTGTCGTCTTTTTTTAGCTCAATTGTTGTTTCATCGCCTGAGGCGTATACCGGATTGCTTACAGCACCGACAAAAAATAAAAGTGTTAGGGTAAATAATAGTTTTTTCATGATAAATAGTTTAGAATCTAAATATATAAAATTCAGGAAAGAAATCCAATGCGCGTGAGCTTCGCTTGAACCTTTTGACCTAAGGATACATCTATCTTCGCATCTAAAGGGAGGAATAAATCTACACGTGATCCAAACTTTATAAAACCTAATTCACCTGCTTGTTCGACCTTTTCTTTTTCTTGACCGTAATAACAAATTCTTCTCGCCACCGCCCCGGCTATTTGCCGAATGAGTATTTCTTTGCCATCTTCATTTTTTACAACAATCGTAGTTCTTTCATTATCCGTGCTACTTTTTGGGTGCCAAGCAACTAAAAATTTTCCTGGGTGGTATTTCACAAATGGTAAGGTACCTTCTATTGGATAATAATTGGCATGAACGTTCAAAGGAGACATAAAAATCGAAACCTGTATTCTTTTATCTTTAAAGTACTCCGTTTCTGTTGTTTCCTCTATGACGACCACTTTCCCATCTGCAGGGCAAGTAATTTCATTCTCTTGGTAGGTGTTTTCCCTTTTCGGAATTCGAAAGAATTGGATAACTAAAACAAGCATTACAGATAATAATGCGAAAACAAATGAGCCAATAATACTTGAAATTGGGAAAAGATAAAGTCCATTTAATAGGCCTAGAACAAGACAAATTGCAAGACTTGTCAGCATAATGGTTGTTCCTTCTCTGTGTAAAGTCATAGTGTAAGTTAATTAGATTACATCAAAATAAAGCAAAATGTAAAAAACAGGGAGCGCAAAGAGCATTGCATCAAAGCGATCTAAAACACCCCCATGTCCGGGCATAATAGTACCGGTATCTTTTACCTTCATTTTTCTTTTCAGTGCAGACTGAAAAAGATCCCCAGCTACAGCCGCTGGAGCTATAAAAATGGCAGACTTCATCCAAAAATAAGGCGCATAACCAGCATCAACATATACGTACTGATCTAAAATAAACCCCATAAGGATTGTAAAGGCAAACCCACCTGCAAAACCTTCCCATGTTTTATTGGGAGAAACCTTTTCATATAGCTTATGCTTACCAAAGATATTTCCAGACAAATATGCAAACGTATCATTTGTCCAAACCAATAAAAAGACACCTAGAATTACAGGGACCGTTCCAGTATCTTTTATGTGAATCTTAAAACCCAAATAAAAGGGAATAACAGTATATAAAATTGCAGCAATAAATAGAAAGAAGCTTGTCGCTTTCTCCTTAAAAAAGAAAAGTTGTAATCCACCATAAACAAGAATAATCATCGGTACAAGCCAAACCAGATTCAGGCCGAAGGTGTATATTAGATAGGAGGGAAGCGTTAAACTAAAAAATATAAGTAATCCTAATGTAACGCTTACTGACCAGGGGTGCTCAAACTGGTTTTGTTTTGAAAATAGCTTATGGAATTCAAATAAACCGATGCCCACAACAATCGAGGAAAACACCAAAAAGTATATCGGATCTAGCATCAAGCTAAGAACAACGAGGGCTACAAAAATGAGCCCAGAAATACTACGCGTCAGGAGCGTCTTCATGGTTGTTTAAAACATCAATTGCTTTATCCTTATCTTGATCTGTAACATAGATTTCATAGGTGCCAAAATCATTAAACATAGAATCCACAGTGCTCGAAATTTGGAATGGGATTTGATTCATAGACAAGATAGATTGGCAAAGCTGAAAGTAAGTGCGATCAGTAGTAGATATGATTCTTTCTTTAGTCATTCAAATCCTCTTCATTTATATCATCAGTAGCCTCAGATGAATCATAAGGCTTAGACGTTTCCTTATTCGTCTCAGTTCGATCTTCTATACTATCCATTGGCTCGACAAGGCTAGTAGCTTCAATTTTTTCTGATTTTTCTTCTGGCTTCGTCGTTGATGCTTCTGGTTCTTTGTTTTCATCTTCCCATTCTCTCTTTCCAAAAACGGATTCTAAATCCTCTTTGAAGATGACTTCATGAGACAATAGCTTATTGGCTAACTCAGTAAGCTTGTCTTTATTCTTGGATAGCAGATCAAGTGCACGTGCATATTGCGCTTCAATCATTTTACTCACTTCTTCATCTATCACTCTGGCGCGATCATCCGAATAAGGTTTCGTAAACATATCAGCACCTCTTGAATCAAAATAAGAAATATTACCAATCTTTTCGTTCAGTCCATAAATTGAAACCATTGCATACGCTTGTTTGGTTACTTTTTCGAGATCACTCAACGCACCAGTACTTATCTTACCAAAAATAAGCTCTTCTGCGGCTCTTCCTCCAAGTGCTGAGCACATTTCATCTAATATTTGTTCTGTTGTTGTAATACTTCTCTCCTCGGGAAGGTACCAAGCAGCACCTAAAGATTGTCCACGAGGAACGATGGTGACCTTTACCAAGGGATGCGCATGTTCAAGCAACCACGATACTGTAGCGTGACCAGCCTCATGAAAGGCGATGGCTTTTTTCTCACTAGGCGTAATGATTTTATTTTTCTTTTCAAGTCCACCAACAATTCGGTCTACGGCATCTAAAAAGTCCTGTTTTTCAACTTGTTTCTTATCATTTCTTGCGGCAATAAGGGCGGCCTCATTACATAGATTCGCTATGTCTGCTCCTGAGAATCCAGGGGTTTGTTTGGACAAAAAGTCAACGTCCAAATTCTTTTCAAGTTTCAATGGTTTGAGGTGTACTTCAAAAATTTCCTTTCTTTCATTTAGGTCAGGCATATCTACATATATCTGACGGTCAAAACGACCTGCTCGCATTAAAGCACCATCCAAAACATCGGCTCTGTTTGTTGCGGCCAATATAATTACGCCTGAATTTGTCCCAAATCCGTCCATCTCTGTAAGGAGCTGGTTAAGCGTGTTTTCACGTTCATCATTTGAATTAAATCCGTTGTTTTTTCCTCTAGCTCTACCTATCGCGTCTATTTCATCTATAAAGATAATTGCAGGTGATTTCTCTTTTGCTTGTTTGAATAAGTCTCTTACTCTAGATGCACCAACACCCACAAACATTTCAACAAAATCTGATCCTGAAAGCGAGAAAAAAGGCACTTTAGCTTCACCGGCTACAGCTTTTGCTAATAGTGTTTTACCTGTTCCAGGAGGACCAACTAAAAGGGCTCCTTTGGGAATTTTTGCGCCAAGCTCCGTATATTTTGATGGGTTTTTTAAGAACTCAACGATTTCAACGATTTCTTCTTTTGCGCCTTCTAGGCCCGCAACATCTGAAAAGGTAACATTTGTTGTTTTACCATTTTCATAGACTCTGGCTTTTGATTTACCAATATTGAATATTTGTCCTCCGCCACCTGCGCTACCGCCGGACATTCTGCGCATCACAAAAATCCAAATAGCGATAATAATCACAAATGGAAGTAAATAACTTAAAATTGTTCCGAAGTAGTCTATTCGCTCCTCATATTCTACAGTAACTCCCTTTTCATCAAGTTTCTGGGAAAGATATGTCTGGTCAACTTGCTTGATTTCAAATACAATTTTCGTTTTGTCAGTTTCTTTTGACCCTTTTAATGTGCTGCCTATATCCTTGAGTTCCTTATTTTCACTCTTTTTGATGAAATCTACGCCTTCAGCATTTAATTGAAATTCCACGCTTTTTTCGTTGATAATTACAACATTCTGTACACCCGATTCATCCGCTATTTCTAGTAAGGATTGTATTTTTACGCTTGAGCGCTCCTCTTTACCCATGAACAACTGAAATGCAATGAGACCAACACCTAAAATTGCGTAAATCCAGTAGATTGAGAAATTATTTTTTTTGTTTGCCATTTGTGTTTTTTTAAGAGGGTATATTTGTTCTCGTAGCGTCAGACCACAATTCTTCAATGTCATAAAAGGACCGTTTTTCCTTGTAAAAAACGTGACCTACGACATTAACATAGTCTAACAAAACCCAATCACTATTTGTTTTGCCTTCAATATTCCAAGGCTTCTCTTTAAGGTTTTTTCGCACGTGTCTATTGATTGAATTCGAAATTCCATCAACGTGCGTATCTGAGTCACCTGAGCAAATCACAAAAAACTCAGTTATTGCTCCGTCTAATTCTCTCAAATCGAGGACTACAATTTCGTTTGCTTTGTTTTCTTGCATTCCTTCCACAATTGCATCACACAATTCTTCAGAAGGAGATTTCGATGTTTTTTTGCTCATAGTTAAAGTATCACAAATCTAACTGATTAATTTTAATTTTGCTTTGATTAATATGTCACAAAGCAATTCTAAAATAGGAATCCAAAAGATCCGGTTGATATCCGTCGATTCAACTAACAATTTTGCTGCCAAACTCATTAATGATGGCTTAGCAGGACATGGTTCGGTAATTTTGGCAGAAAATCAGACGAATGGCAGAGGACAGCGGGGTTCAGAATGGCAGTCTCAAGAAGCAAAAAACATATTGACCTCTTTTGTATTTAAATTTGAAACACTAGATCCTCAGTTTCTTTTTCGAATAAATGCCTTTATTTCTATTGCACTCATAGATTTTTTAGACAGCAATGGGATTGATGCACAAATCAAATGGCCGAATGACATTATGGTCAATGCTAACAAAATTTGCGGAATCCTCGTTGAAAATAAGTTGTTGGGAAATAAACTGTCTCATTCTATAGCTGGTTTTGGCCTTAACGTCAATCAAATTGATTTTGACAATCTTAGCAATGTTACAAGTATGTATTTGGAAAAGAGTCAAGAATTTGATTTGGATACAATTTGGGTTTCAATTATCTCTTATTTTCAGAAGTGGGAGGTGTTCGTTACTTCCGAGCATCGCGCTGAAAACCTTCACAGCATGTATCAAAATAATTTATTTGGACTTGGAGAAAAACGTGAGTTTCAAGTAGGGTCGAAAATCGTTGAGGGAGTTATCAAGGGTGTAAATATGCATGGGTTTTTAATCCTTCAAATAGGAAAAGAGACACATTATTTCCAGTCCAAAGAGGTGGTGTTTTTATGAAAAATGCTTACTCAGTTTGTTAGACATATAATTAAACAAGCTGAGTAGAGGTTTTTCAACCATCATTTTTAAGAATGCATTTACTTCACCATCAAATTCGATATGACCTTCGGTTAGGTCTTTTTCTTGTTCAATTAGATGAATTGTAAGCTTAAAAGGGAATGGTGATTTTTCTCCAGACTTAAGGAATACTTTATCTTCCTCTTTTCCATCTTGGACAAGGGAAATGATAAACCCTCCCTGAACCTTAAACGAACAGGATGTTTCATCGCAGACAAAATCTTTGACTTTATCCATAGGAAGCAGATGCTCCAAGTTTTCGGGTTTTAATAAAAACTCAATAATATCGGAACGATTGGTTCCTACACTTACTTTCTCTCCAGTTAAAATCATATCCTACTAATTTAGCCATTTGGATGGATCTCTGCTCCATTCTCTCAACATATGAAGGCTATCTTTCTTAATATATTTAGAATCAAGCGCTTTTTCCAGCAAAGTTGCGTAATCCGTTAATGTTGAATAAGCACACTCAGCTTTGTTGAATCTTTCCTGGGATTCTGAAAATCCATAAGTAAATATTGCAGCTAGACCTTTGACCTCTATACCTGATTCTCGAAGCGATTCGACAGCTTTTAAACTGCTTCCTCCAGTTGATATCAGGTCTTCTATAACAACGGCTTGCTGTCCTTTTTCAAAGTAGCCTTCGATTAAATTTTTTCTTCCATGACCTTTGGCAGCGCTTCTTACATAGACGAATGGTAAGCCCATTTCTTGGGCAACCAATGCACCGATTGCAATAGCTCCAGTAGCTACACCCACAATTAAATCGGGTTTGCCAAACTTCTCTCCGATGAGCTCAACAATGCTTTGTCGAATATGTGTTCTCACGGAAGGATGAGATAGAGTAATACGATTGTCGCAGTAGATAGGCGATTTCCAACCAGAGGCCCATGTGAAAGGTTCTTCCGGCTGTAATTTCACAGCTTTCACTTGAAGGAGTAGCTCGGCAATCTTTAAGGCCCTATCTTTGTCGTTCATCATGAGGCAAAAGTATAAAGTTTTTACTGAACAAGGAGGTATTTTAATCTGTGATTCAAGAAAAAATTATATTCTCCAAAACGAGCCACGCTCCTTTTCTGATTTTTCGGAATTTTCCGCCTTTGTAGGTGAAAATATAATTGAGGTTTTTGCTGAAAATCCAGAGATAAGGCTGAACCAATTGTTTTCAAATTTTAAGCCCATTAAAGCTGCCGGAGGTTTGTTAATTCATAAAAACGAGCTTTTGCTCATTTACAGAAATGGATTCTGGGATTTGCCAAAGGGACATTTAGATCACAATGAAACAGTTGATGCTGCTGCAATACGAGAAGTAAGGGAAGAATGTGGTGTGTCGAACCAAATTGAGATTGTAGATTTTTTTCAGCAGACAAATCACGTGTATCTACTCGGGTCCTCGAGTATACTCAAAAGAACGGATTGGTTTATTATGAAAAGCGCATTTAAAGAGCGGTTAAAACCTCAAATCGAGGAGGGAATTTCTGCTTGTAAATGGGTTCGATTTGATGATTTAGATGAATATCTTGGTCAAAGCTTTATTTCTATCCGTGAATTACTCTCTGATTTTATTAAGGTAAATGGCCTGAATGGGTAGCTAAATCATGACGTTTTTATACATTTGCATTTAAAATTTTTCCATGAGCATTGCAAAGACATATGATCCCAAAACCGCAGAAGAAAAATGGTATGCGCATTGGTTAGAAAAAGGTTATTTTAACTCGGTCCCAGATGACAGGGAGCCTTTTACCGTTGTAATTCCGCCGCCTAATGTTACCGGGGTTTTGCATATGGGTCATATGCTTAATAACACGATTCAAGATGTTTTGATTAGAAGGGCCAGAATGCAAGGTAAAAATGCATGCTGGATTCCGGGAACAGACCATGCTTCCATTGCAACTGAGGCAAAAGTTGTCCAGAAGCTAAAGGCGGATGGTCTAAAAAAATCAGATTTATCAAGAGACGAATTTTTAGGTCATGCATTTGAATGGAAGGAAAAGCATGGCGGAATTATATTGGAACAGCTCAAAAAATTAGGCGCTTCATGTGATTGGAATCGGACACATTTCACAATGGATGAGGGCTACTCTGACTCAGTAATTGATGTTTTTATTGATTTATTCAATAAGGGTAAAATATACAGAGGTGTGCGCATGGTAAATTGGGACCCTGATGCACTTACAGCAGTTTCCGATGAAGAGGTTTTGCACAAAGAGGTGAATTCTAAGCTTTTTTACATGCGCTACAAAGTTGTTGGTTCTCAAGACGAATGGCTCAATGTAGCAACAACGAGACCAGAAACCATTTTTGGCGATACGGCTATTTGCGTAAACCCAAATGATGATCGCTATAAATCTTTGCACGGGAAACATATTCAGGTTCCTTTGACGGATCGTAAAATACCAGTTGTAACTGACGAGTATGTGGACATAGACTTTGGTACGGGTTGTTTGAAAATAACACCGGCACACGATATTAACGATTACGAGATAGGGGTAAAGCATAATCTAGAGAATATTAACGTTTTCAACGACAATGGTACCTTGAATGCTTATGGACTGCACTACGAAGGTCTTGATCGATTTGAGGTGCGTAAACAAATAGAAAAGGAGCTCCATGAGAAAGGGTACCTGATTAAGGTTGACGACCATCAAAACAAGGTGGGTTATTCTGAGCGCACGAATGCGATTATCGAGCCCAAGTTATCCATGCAGTGGTTCGTGAATATGAAGGAGCTTGCAGAGCCAGCCTTGGAAAATGTAATGAATGGAAAGATACAGTTTCATCCCAGCAAATTTAAAAATACATACAGGCATTGGATGGAAAACATCAAGGATTGGTGTATCTCAAGGCAGCTTTGGTGGGGGCATAGAATTCCCGCTTTTTATTATGGGAAAGGAACCAATGATTTTGTAGTTGCGAAATCAGCCGAGGAGGCACTGAATATTGCCTCTAAAAAAGTGGGTAAGGATTTATCTTTGGCTGATTTGAGTCAAGACGAAGATGTTTTAGATACTTGGTTTTCAAGTTGGTTGTGGCCGATTTCTGTATTTGATGGACTGACAAAGCCCAATAATGATGAAATCAATTATTATTATCCTACTAATGACCTAGTTACAGCACCAGAAATCATGTTCTTTTGGGTTGCAAGAATGATTATGGCTGGCTATGAGTATTTGGATGAACTACCGTTTAAAAATGTCTATTTTACGGGTATTGTAAGGGATAAATTAGGCCGTAAAATGTCCAAGTCGCTTGGAAACTCTCCCGACCCTATTGACCTTATTCACAAATTTGGTGCTGACGGAGTCCGCGTTGGTGTGCTCATTAGCTCGCCTGCTGGCAATGATCTACCTTTTGATACGAGCCAGTGCGAACAAGGCCGAAATTTTTCAAATAAAATATGGAATGCCTACCGATTGATTTCTAGCTGGGAGGTTAAAGATATAGAACAACCGGCATCTTCTTCGATTGCCGTTAAGTGGTTCGAGCATAAGTTTCAACAAACCCTTTTGGAGCTGAATGAGCTTTATGATAATTATAAGATATCAGAGGCCTTGATGGTGAGCTATAAGCTTGTTTGGGATGATTTTTGCTCATGGTATTTGGAAATTATCAAACCCGGCTATCAGCATCCTATTGATCGTAAAACACTGGAGCAGTCTATTTCACTCTTTGATAATATTTTAAAGATCCTACACCCATTTATGCCTTTCGTGACAGAAGAACTTTGGCATCAACTTTCTACTAAAAATGTAGACCTTGTTGTTTCTAATTGGCCTGAAGTTTCGGGTCATGACGATGCCTTATTAAGTTCATTTAATAGTGCAGCTGAAATTGTAACAAATATTCGGAATATCAGAAAGCAACAAAGTATAGGCGCTAAAATTAAGCTAGAGCTTTTCTATTCGGGCAAGTACAAAGGTAATGCAGACTTTACCTCTCTTATCCGAAAAATGGGTAATCTTTCTCTTTTTGAGGCAACCAATGAAAAAATTGGTAATTCAAATGGCTTTATTGTAGATGGTATTCAATTTTATGTTCCTTTTGGCGATACAGTAGACGTTGAGGCTGAAAGACAAAAATTAGAGCAAGAGCTCGATTATTCTAAAGGCTTTTTAACGAGTGTTCAGAAAAAACTTGGTAATGAAAGATTCGTTAATTCTGCGCCGGAGAAAGTCGTAGAAAATGAAAAGAAAAAGCAGTCAGATACGCTATTGAAGATTGCCTTATTAGAAGAAAAACTAAGTAATTTAAATTAAATAAACCTAAAATCGACACGTCGGTTTTTACGCTTCCCTTCTTTTGTTTGATTGGTTTCTGCGGGTTCGTTTTCTCCTTTAAAATCTATTACAATTCTGTCTCGCCTTAGTCCTCTTTTGGTGAAGAATTTTATGATGCTTTCCGCTCTTCTTTTAGACAAATGTCTGTTGTACGTCTTAGAGCCATCCGAGTCTGTATGGCCTGTAACTTGAATGCGCAAATCAGAATGACTTTGCGTGATCTTTATGATTTCTAATAGTTGCTTATGATATTGTTCCAGAATAATTGCCCGATCAACATCAAAATAAATAGGAACAAATTCGAATTCACGAAGTTCCTCTAGCCGCTTTTTAGGAGCAGATAAGCCTAAATGGTAATTTTGAATAAATGAATTTATCCAATGCCGGGATTGAAGAGATTTTGATTTTGCATTAAATGAAAAATCATCTTTATACAGTACAATGATAGATTTTTTTACGCTGTCGTAAACTGACGTTAAATAGCCTTTTTCTAGGTTGTACTGCAACGCGAATTTGTTTTTTATTTTGGTCTTTCCTTTTGAATTGAAGATTGACGATGTTTCCTTTATTGATATGTTCACATACTTCTTAGCACCTACTATTTTTTTAACATATATATCCTTGTTGCTAGATTCGACTTTAATCATGCCATCTAAAAGACCGCTTATGATTTTGAAATTTAGTTCATAAATAGCACCAACCCTCGATGAATCTATGATTTCTGCACCTCTCCAGGTACCGGACAATTTGAGCTGAGCGCAGGTATGTTGGACCGAAATGACCAGAGACAGTATTGGAGCTAAAAGAAATAATTTAAAAGACATTGTTCTTAAGGTATTCGTAGAATAACAAAAAATGTTCCATTTAAACTTTATCGTATTAAAAGTGTTACTTTGTAACATGAAAAAACTCAGTATCCTCTTTATTTTAGCCAGTGGCATTTTTTTAATGGCCTTCTGTATGGAATCAAATTCAAAACCTATGAATGAAAATAAAATATCGTTACATGAATATACCGTTGAGGATATCAATGGCGATAGCTATGATTTTTCGAAGCTTAAAGGTAAAAAGGTCATGGTGGTAAACACAGCCTCAAAATGTGGTTTAACACCTCAATATGAAGCTTTAGAAGCACTCTACAAAGCCTATGGATCAAGTGATTTTACAATAGTAGCTTTCCCATCAAATAACTTTATGGGTCAAGAACCAGGTTCTGATGCCGATATTTTAACTTTTTGCAAGAAAAATTATGGTGTTACCTTCCCACTGATGTCCAAAGTAGACGTCAAAGGAAAAGGCAAATGCTCAGTGTATAAGTTTTTAACCGAGAAATCACTCAATGGTCTGAAAGACAGTGAAGTGAAATGGAACTTCCAAAAATATTTAATAGATGAAAACGGGTTTTTAGAGCTCGTAATTCCACCCAGAACAGCACCAAACGATCCTGAAATAATCGCCTGGATTAAAAATTAAACATTTCGTTGAAACTTTGTTGATAAGTCCGTTCTTTTTAGCGTCAATAAGCTATTAATTCCGTCTCTAAATCGTTATTTTTGTTAGTACCTCAGTGGGTTTAATAAAATACATAAGTAACCAATGGAAGAAGAAAATAAAGGTAATTATTCAGCAGACAATATTCAGGTCCTTGAAGGTCTAGAAGCCGTAAGGAAAAGGCCTGCCATGTACATTGGTGATGTCGGCGTTAAGGGTTTGCATCATTTGGTTTATGAAGTGGTTGACAACTCGATTGACGAGGCGCTTGCTGGGCATTGTTCTTCCATACAGGTTTACATAAATGAAGATAATTCAATAACGGTTAGGGATGATGGTCGTGGAATTCCAACCGCCATGCACACGAAGGAGAAGAGATCTGCTCTGGAGGTAGTAATGACCGTCCTTCATGCAGGCGGTAAATTTGATAAGGATACCTATAAAGTCTCAGGTGGTTTGCACGGAGTTGGTGTTTCTTGTGTGAATGCGCTTTCAATTGACCTAAAAGCAACAGTATATCGTGAGGGCAAAATATTTGTACAGGAATACAAGTGTGGAAAACCCCAATATGACGTGAAGGTAATCGGTGAATCAGAAGAGAACGGTACTGAAGTTACTTTCCTTCCGGACCAAGACATTTTTGAGGTTAAAGAGTACAATTATGATACACTTGCCGCAAGAATGCGTGAATTGGCATTTCTAAATAAAGGAATCAGAATCGACCTTACGGATAGACGACATAAAGATGAAAAGGGCGAACTGATCCATAATAGCTATTACTCTGAAGGTGGACTCAAAGAGTTCGCTCAATTCCTTGATCGGAATAGAGAATCATTAATACCTGATGTTATTTACTTCGAAGGAGAAAAAGATGGTATTCCTGTTGAGGTGTCTATGACATATAATACCTCTTACACGGAGAATATTCAGGCATATGTAAATAACATAAATACTTACGAAGGAGGAACGCATCTTTCAGGTTTCAGAAGAGGATTGACGAATACTTTGAAAAAGTATGCTGCTGAGTCTGGAATGCTTACCAAAGAAAAGATTGAAATTGATGGCGACGACTTTAGAGAGGGATTAACGGCTGTGCTTTCTGTAAAGGTTCAAGAGCCTCAATTTGAAGGACAAACGAAAACGAAGCTCGGGAATAGAGAGGTTTCAGCTCCTGTTAGTCAGTCTGTTTCAGAAATGCTTTCTGCCTACTTAGAAGAGCATCCAACAGCGGCCAAAACGATTGTTGAAAAAGTGATTCTTGCTGCGCGCGCAAGACATGCAGCCCGCAAGGCACGTGAAATGGTTCAACGGAAAAGTGTTTTATCCGGCAGCGGATTACCTGGGAAGTTGGCGGATTGCTCAGAAAAAGATCCTGCAGCCTGCGAGATTTATTTTGTCGAGGGAGATTCAGCGGGAGGAACAGCTAAACAAGGACGTGATCGTCATTTTCAAGCCATTATGCCTTTAAGGGGTAAGATCCTGAATGTTGAAAAAGCAATGCAGCATAAGATTTTTGAGAATGAAGAAATCAAAAATATATACACTGCACTCGGTGTTCGTGTCGGTACTGAGGAGGATTCAAAGGCTTTGAATTTAGAAAAACTTAGATATCACAAAATCATCATCATGTGTGATGCCGATGTAGATGGATCTCATATTGAAACACTTATTCTTACCTTCCTGTTTAGGTATATGAAAGAGCTAATCGAAAATGGATATGTTTATATTGCCACACCTCCTTTATATCAGGTTAAAAAAGGAGCAAAGTCTGAGTATGCTTGGGATGATAACCAGCGAGATCGATTGATTCAAGAAATGAAAGGAGCTGGTACGGAATCTTCAGTGAATATTCAGAGATATAAAGGTCTTGGAGAAATGAATGCGACTCAGCTATGGGATACAACAATGAACCCGGAGTTCAGGACGCTACGTCAGGTTACAATTGAAAATGGTGCAGAGTGCGACCAAATATTTTCAATGCTAATGGGTGATGAGGTTCCACCAAGGCGAGATTTTATAGAAAGAAATGCTAAATACGCAAAAATCGATATTTAAGACAGGGCTATTTATTTTATTGGTATTAGTTATATCAATTATTGTCGCCTTTTCAACTAAAGAAACTCATCAAAACGTTGACTCATCGAGTATTAATTATGAGTTAAGTGATACACTTTTTTATCCTAGAATTGATTCAGCAGAATCGGTAATACACCATCTTTATTATGATTTGGTTTATGACGAAAATCATGAACAGGCAAAGTGGATTTTTTATAAACTCTATCCGTCATATATCGTAAAGTCGTTTGAAAGAAAAAATGATTTCCGATCAGACCCATCTGTTAATTCAGGATCTGCAGATCATTCGGATTATAGAGGTTCTGGATTTGATCGTGGTCATTTAATGCCTGCTGCAGATATGGTTTGGTCCCAAAAAGCCTTATCGGAGTCCTTTTATTATAGCAATATGAGTCCTCAGCATCCTTCTTTTAATAGAGGGATATGGAAAAGGTTAGAATCACGTGTGAGGAAATGGGTGTCGCAAGCCGATAGTTTATACATCGTCACCGGGCCTAAGTTAAATATGAAGCTAAATACGATTGGTCCGAATGAAGTATCGGTACCGGACTATTATTATAAAGTGATTCTTAAATTTAACCAAAGCCATAGTGATGCAATTGCTTTTCTTATGCCGAACAAGGCAAGTAAATCAGATTTGACAGATTATGTAATAACAATTGATGCGCTAGAGGAAGATTTAGGCATTGATTTTTTCCATAACCTTGATGATAGTATTCAAACAATTATCGAGAAGAAATCAGACCACACGCGTTGGTTATGGAGATAAACTTTACGTTTAATTCAGCTGGAAATTTATAGGAAGTCTGCAACGCGCTCGGACTTTTCTACCTGAGGCTTCTCCGGCAGTCCATTTAGGCATTTTTCTTACAACTCGCTTAGCTTCTTTATCCAAGTCAGGACTCACACCACGTTCAATAGCAACGTTGGATATGGAACCATCTTTCTCAACAACAAATGAAAGGAAAACACGACCCTGCTCATTCATTTCGATTGAAGTTTGCGGATAATCCACATTATCATTAATCCATTTCATCATAGCTGCTGGGCCACCTGGAAAGGCAGCTTCAACATCCGGAAACTCTACAATTTCTTCCACAACAGCGATTACTTCTTCTTCGGCAATGGGTGGAGGATCTGGTGGTGTTACGTCTGGCGGAGGTGGTTCATCTATATTTTCTTCCTCAACGATATCTTCTACAATAGGTGGTTCAATAACGACTGCTGGTGGCTCTTCAACCGGAGGCGGCTCCTCTTGCTCTTGCTCCTCAGCCTGAAATTCCTGACTAACCTGTCTAGATTTGGTATCAGAAAGGTCGTCTTCAATTTTTACAGATTGGAAAGTGAACGCAGCTAATGAAAGTCCCGCAACATAATTAAGTGCGATCATCATGAAGCTAGATTTTATTTTATCACCATCTACTTCTGGATTTTTCTTTAGTTCCATGGTATCAAATTTATAAAATTGACACAATTAATATGCCATTTACTGAATTAAATTAGAATAAGCTTCGTCTGACAGTAAGTTTTCAAGCTCAGACGCATCTGAAATCTTAACCTTAATCATCCATCCCTCTCCATAAGGATCGCTGTTTACGAGCTCTGGGTCAGATTCTAAAGCTTCATTAAATTCTAAAACTTCACCAGCAATAGGCATAAATAAATCTGAAACAGTTTTAACTGCCTCAACCGAACCAAATACTTCTTCAGTATCAAGCGTTTCTTCAACAGATTCGATCTCTACAAATACAATATCACCAAGTTCACCTTGTGCAAAGTCTGTAACGCCAATCGTTGCAATATCGCCATCAATACGCACCCATTCATGGTCTTTGGTGTATTTTAATTCTTTAGGGATGTTCATTTTCTTAAATTTTGTCGTTCAAATTTAATGAAATTGGTCAATAGTTCTTATCAATGTGAATAAACAATAATAATTTTTTAAGACTATTTTTGTAGCATGACAGCAGATCAGCTTAAAGACCTTTCAAAAAGGATTATTGGAATTCGTGAATTTTTGAAAATAGATGAAAAAAAACTCCAACTTAAGGAGCATGAGCTAAAAACCCATGACCCCGAATTTTGGAATGATCCAAAATCTGCTGAAGCGCACATGAAATTGATAAGAGAACTCAAGTTTTGGGTTTCGGGATTTGATGATGTTGAAAAAAAATTCGGCGATTTGGAGGTCTTAGTTGACTTTGTAAAAGAAGAAATGGCTTCTGAAGAAGAGCTTGGCTCAGCTTATTCTAATCTGTTAGATCAGATTGAAGATTTAGAGTTAAGAAATATGCTTTCAAAGGATGAAGATAAACTAAATGCCGTCATTCAGGTTACTGCCGGAGCAGGTGGCACAGAGTCTTGTGACTGGACTTCAATGCTCATGAGAATGTATATTATGTGGGCGGAAAGTAATGGCTACAAGGTAAAAGAGCTTAATTATCAAGAAGGAGATGTAGCCGGAATAAAAACAGTATCATTAGAAATACAGGGTGATTTTGCCTTTGGTTATTTAAAGGGTGAAAATGGTGTACATCGATTGGTTAGGATATCTCCCTTTGATTCAAATGCAAAGAGGCATACCTCGTTTTCATCAGTTTATGTTTATCCTCTTGTTGAGGATTCCATTGAGGTGGAAGTCAACCCTGCGGATATATCTTGGGAAACCTTCCGTTCTGGTGGTGCAGGTGGACAAAATGTCAACAAGGTTGAAACTGCGGTTCGCCTTCGTCACGCGCCTTCGGGAATTGTAATAGAGAACTCAGAATCACGTTCTCAACTCGGAAACAAAGAGAAAGCGATGCAGCTCTTAAAGTCACAACTTTATGAGTTGGAGCTTCGTGCCAGAATGGAGAAGCAAAATGCAATAGAATCGGAAAAGAAAAAAATAGAGTGGGGTTCTCAGATTAGAAATTACGTTTTACATCCATATAAATTGGTTAAAGATGTTCGTACATCTGTTGAAACGGGGGATACAGAAGCTGTACTGAATGGCAAGTTAGATCCTTTTTTGAAGGCTTACCTTATGTTGTTTGGCTCGTAAATAATGTCTTCAAAAGTTTTATACTTTATGCAACTTAGCTTAATTTTATAACGTCTGTTGTTCACGTTTGTTTGTAAACCAATCCAATGTATCGCTACCTGAATTAGTTGACAAGATGATAATTTAAAGTAAAGTGTTTATGAAATTCTCACGAATTTACTTCCATGCGCCGAAATGGTTATTTTGTATGCTGTTTCTTCATCTTTATTTTATTGGTTTTACTCAAGAGAATGTGGGTATATCTGATGTTTCAAATACGCCTGACCCCTCAAGTGTACTTGATATATTTTCTACCTCTAAAGGTTTACTCATTCCTAGAATGACTTCGAATGAGCGTTTAGCGATTGCAAACCCTTCAAATGCATTATTGATTTTTGATACTGACTCATCCTGTTTTATTTTTTATCGCTCTACGGAAAATCTATGGTATTCATTGTGTGATTTCTCTCAAGGAGAAACTGGTCTTCCTGGAGATGACGGTATTCATATTCAAAATGTAGCCGTCAATGCTACAGGAGATTTATTGGTTACCTTGACCGATGGTACAGTAATTAATGCTGGCTATGTCATAGGCCCCAACGGTATAAATGGAATAGATGGCGCAACTGGTCCACAGGGTATTCAGGGTGAACAAGGTCCTGCCGGTCCTGCTGGTGCAGACGGTGCAGATGGTGCAACTGGTCCACAGGGTATTCAAGGAGAACAAGGTCCTGCTGGCTTAAATGGGACAAATGGTGCAGACGGCGCAGATGGTGCAACTGGTCCACAAGGTATTCAAGGAGAACAAGGTCCTGCCGGTCCTATTGGTGCAACTGGTCCTACCGGTCCACAGGGTATTCAGGGTGAACAAGGTCCTGCGGGTGTAAATGGGACAAATGGTATTGATGGCGCGGATGGTGCTGATGGAGCAACTGGTCCTCAAGGTATTCAAGGAGATCAGGGTCCCCAGGGTATTCAGGGTGAACAAGGTCCTGCGGGTGTAAATGGAACAAATGGAATAGATGGCGCAGATGGTGCAATTGGTCCACAGGGTATTCAAGGAGATCAGGGTCCCGCTGGCGCAGACGGTGCTGACGGAGCAACTGGTCCTCAAGGTCCCGCTGGCACAAATGGTATTGATGGAGTAGATGGAGCAACTGGTCCTCAAGGTATTCAAGGAGAACAAGGTCCTGCTGGCGTAGACGGTGCTGACGGAGCAAATGGTCCTCAAGGTCCTACAGGTGCTGCTGGTGCAGACGGAGTAGATGGTGCTGATGGAGCAACCGGTCCTCAAGGTCCCCAGGGTGAACAAGGTCCTGTTGGTCCTGTAGGAAGTGGTGGTGGCACTACACTTCAGTATACTTTTAACTTGACGGCGGGATGGAATACAAATCAACGTAAACTTTATGTAGCGACGGTGGGAGCGATAAATGGTATCTCACCCGCAGTAGGAGATGCAGTTATTATTAATACAACACCCAGTACTGTGCATAAAAGTTACTTTGGAATTGCCCACGCTTGGGTAGAAAGCCCCACAGAAATCCATTTTTATATTCGCGGATTTGATTACAGAGCGAATAATAATAATAATACTCGTCAAGTTCAAATTACTGTTTTAAAGTAGTTGTCATTGAAATATTTTACTGAAAAATAAGTGATTTGCGCCACTTCACTTGATTAGATAAATATTTCTGAATATATGCGCAGAGGCCTAAAAAAAAATTGCAAAAATAATTTCGCACAACTTACACCAGTGTTTACCTAATGTGGTAATTTAGATTCTGTTTTCATACATATATTTAATGTTTTTAGGTTCTGAAATAACGTCTATAAAAGTTTTAAATTTAAGGCAACTTAAGATAGTAAGTGAGCGTCTAAGAGTTGTGATTGTTGTGTTGCTAAATTAAATTTATGACCTGGCTTATGGTCTGTCTTTAATCTTATTTAAGTTGGTAACCTTAAAGTAAAGTGTTTATGAATTTCTCCGAATGGCATTGTAATGCCCTTAAATGGATATGTGGTCTGTTTTTTCTTCAATTTTCTTTTATTGGTTTTACGCAACAAAATGTTGGTATTTCTGATGTTGTAAATACTCCTGATCCATCAAGTGTCCTTGATGTTTTTTCTACCTCGAAAGGCTTGCTCGTACCCAGAATGACCTCTGTTGAGCGTTTGGCGATTGCCAGTCCATCAAATGCGTTGTTGGTTTTTGATACGGACTCCTCGTGTTTTGTGTTTTATCGTTCTGTTGGTAACCAATGGTTTTCTTTGTGCGATTTCACTCAAGGTGAAACCGGTCCTCCTGGTGATGATGGTGTACATGTTCAAGATGCATTAGTGAATGGAGGGGGAGATCTAATAGTAACTTTGACAGATGGCACAGTGATTAATGCAGGCCATGTTATAGGGCCAAACGGTTCAAATGGAATTGACGGTGCACCAGGTGCTGCGGGCCCTCAAGGCCCTGCTGGCACAAATGGAATAGATGGAGCTGATGGTGCAGACGGTGCAGATGGCGCAACTGGTCCTGCCGGTCCTCAAGGTCCCGCTGGTGTAAATGGAATTGATGGTGCTGATGGCGCAGACGGTGCAACTGGTCCTACCGGTCCTCAAGGAGCTGCTGGGACAAATGGTATAGATGGAGCTGATGGTGCAGACGGAGTTGATGGTGCAACTGGTCCTGCCGGTCCTCAAGGAGCTGCTGGAACAAATGGAATAGATGGAGCTGATGGTGCAGACGGTGCAGATGGCGCAACTGGTC
>CAJXDT010000030.1:0-29131 GCA_913052055.1 uncultured Cryomorphaceae bacterium | reverse complement strand
GGGGTCAATTAAATGACGATAACCAATCTTTCTTTGATTTTAACTTGAGAAACAAACTTGGTCTGGACGTTGCAGGAAATGACTTCATAGATATTGACAATTATGACCCAAATCTATTTCAGTTTGACATGTTTTCGCCAGATGAATTATTGAATAGTGGAAACTCTTTTGTTTCTTATTGGGGGTTTGACCATACTGGTCAGAAGGTCAAAGGTGCTACGGACATCAACAAATATTTCAATGAGTTTGATGAAAATGGAAATTACAAAAGATTTGTAGGTGCATTCCAGCCAATATATATGGCAGGTTACATTATGGATAAGTTTGCTTTTGAAGATATTGTCTTCAATGTTGGTGTTAGGGTGGATGTATTTGATGCGAATCAGCCAGTACTTAAAGATCCTTACTTGTTTTACAATGCGAGAACGGTTGGTGAAGCGCAAGCGCTTAAAGAGTCAGACCCTGACCAGTATGCCTGGGTGAATTTACCCGAAGGTATGGCAGATGACTACGTTGTATACGTGAACGACGTAAATAGTCCATCCGCGATAAACGGATTTCGTACGGGTCAGCAATGGTATAATGCGGACGGAACACCAATAGAAGATCCATCTGTATTACAGGGCGCTGCGGGTATCGCACCATGGCTATTGAATCCAGGTCAAGAAACTCCTGATGCAAGCGCATTTGAAGATTATAAAGCGCAAGTAAACTTTATGCCTAGAGTTGCTTTCTCTTTCCCGATTTCAGATGAAGCTTCATTCTTTGCACATTACGATATACTTACGAAGCGACCTACCTCTGGCTTTAGATTTGATCCATTTGAGTATCAATTCATACAATCGCGAAGCTCAATCATTAGCAACTCTAACCTGAAACCTGAAACCACAGTAGATTATGCCTTAGGTTTCCAGCAGGTTTTGACAAGAACATCAGCACTGAAAATTGAGGCGTTCTATCGTGAGCAAAGAAATAATGTACAGCTAATCAATGTCTTCCAAGCGCATCCTGCAACCTACAAGACATTCGGTAACCGTGACTTTGGTACAATTAAGGGTTTGACTATCGAGTATGACTTGCGTAGAACAGGTAACATTCGAATGACGGCAAACTATACGCTTCAGTTCGCAGAAGGAACTGGTTCTGACGCGACCTCTGCGAGTGCATTGATTAATGCAGGACTTCCTAATCTTAGAAACATTTTCCCTTACTCTTATGATCAGCGTCATGCAATCAACGTAACTTTTGATTATCGATATGGTTCAGGAAAAGATTACAATGGACCGAGTATAGGAAAGGTAAATCTATTAGAAAACACCGGTTTGAACCTTATATCTAACATCTATTCTGGATCTCCTTATTCATCGCAGACTTTCATTACCAATGATGCTCAAAGTGGTGCTTTAGTTGCTGGTCTTGATGGTACGCTGAACGGTTCAAGACTTCCGTGGTCTTATAGATTAGATCTTCAATTGGACAAAACAATTAACATAAGCTACGGTGGAAAAGAGAAAGGGGACAAGAAAAAACAAGCGTTTTTGAATGTTTATGTCAGGGTTACCAATTTATTGAATCAATTTAACCTTTTAGGTGTGTATCGTGCCACTGGAAACTGGGATGATGATGGTTTCCTTGCGGCAGCAGCTAGCCAAACTTCAATTCAGAATCAAATTGATGAGCAGGCATTTAGAGACTACTACATGATGAAGGTTCAGAACCCTTACAATATTAGTGCTCCTAGACAAATTCGTTTAGGACTCAATTTTAACTTTTAATAGATTATTTCAACAACACAAGAATAAACGTTACATATATGAAAAAGCAGTTATTCGCTACATTAATCGGAATAGGCATGGCTATGCCAGCATGGTCATATCTTGGTCCTGATGACAAGAAAGGCTCTTCAGATAACAATCCAAAAGGCGCCAATTGTAGCCCAGCCACAGCAAAATTAACCCTAGAGTTCAATGATGTTGCGGCATTAATTGAGCAAGGTGGAAGTATGTTTCAGAACCGTACAGATGGTACTGCCGCATATGAGGTACCAAAAGGAAGCGGCTTGAATGCAATTTATGCGGGTGCGCTATGGATGGGTGGTACCGATGTAAACGGTCAGCTAAAGCTTGCTGCGCTTCGTTACCGACAAGGGAATGACTTTTGGCCTGGTCCATTAACAGTTACTCCGGGTACAGGGACTTACAATCCATTGTTTCCTGTAGGAGATGACGCTACACGAGACTTTGGTGAGGCAAATATTGACCCTGATCAATGTCAAGCTTATGATAGGATATATACCATTCGAAAAGCTGAAGTTATTCGTTTTAATATATGGTGGTCTTGTTCAAGTGGAGAAACAACCGAGGGTTGTGATGACATTACAGAGCCAACCAATGACGAACTTCAGCGTATTTATGGATGGCCAGCCCATGGTGATGTATCAAGAGGACAAGATTACTTTCTAGCTCCATTTTACGATAGAGATGAAGATGGTAATTATAATCCTGATGCGGGAGATCATCCATGGTATGATGATATTTTAGGTCGTGACGACATAGAGTGCGGTATAGACCGACGTATCTCATTATTTGGTGATGAAACTCACTGGTGGGTTTTCAATGATAAGGGTAATATTCATACAGAAACCAATGGGGATCCAATTGGAATGGAGATTCGTGCCCAGGCCTTTGCTTTTGCCACTAATGATGAGGTAAATAGGATGACCTTTTACAACTATGAATTGATTAATAGAGGTACCCAGACGCTCTACAATACATATTTCTCTCAGTACCTAGATGCTGATATTGGTAACTATACAGATGATTATGTGGGTTGTGATGTTTCACGTGGATTGGGTTATGCACTGAATGGAGACTTAATTGACCAAGCAGATGGTGGTAAACCCGGATATGGTGAAAATCCTCCTGCTATAGGTTGTGATTTCTTTGAAGGACCTTATCAGGATGCAGATGATATAGACAACCCGGGTCCATATTTCAATGAAGAAACGGGTCAAATGGTCGTGCCTTCTGTTACCGATGCATTGGCAAATAATGGTATCGTATATAAAGGTGTAGGAATTGGTTATTCAGATAGTATCATTGATAACGAACGTTTTGGAATGAGAAGATTCACCTATTATACATCAACTTCAGCACCACCCTACAATGATCCTTCAAATGCCGCGCAATATTACAATTTCATGCAGGGGAACTGGGCAAATGGTTCTGATATGTTCTATGGAGGTTTAGGTTATACGGGTTCTACTGGAGCTTCTACGGTATTGTCTGACTATATGTTCCCAGGTTTGTCTGACCCATTGAATTGGGCGACCGGAGGTGTTGACATGTCATCAGCTTTTCCTGACGGATGGTTTGAAAGTACGAACAATAATCCTCCTGCTGACCGTCGATTTGTACAGTCTGCCGGACCATTTACATTAAAGCCAGGAGCTATAAATAATATTACAGTCGGTATTGTATTCGGAAGATCGACAGATGGAGATTTATACGCTTCAGTAGAAGCGATGAAGCAAGCAGATACAAAAGCTCAGGCGTTATTTGATGCGTGTTTTAAAATCCTATCTCCACCTGATGCACCAAGATTGACAATTCAAGAATTAGAAAATGAATTAATTCTGACGATTGACAACCCATCTTCTTCAAACAACTATGAAGAAGCTTATGAAGAGCTAGATGAGATTAATATTGCGGATCCAACCGTTGATCGTTACTATCGATTTGAGGGGTATCAAATTTACCAATTGAAAGATGTTGAGACATCGGTCGCTGATATCTCTGATCCTGAAAAAGCTCGATTGGTAGCACAGTGTGATATTGAAAATGACATTGATAGAGTCATAAATTTTGACTTTGATGAGGCTTTAGGGTTTTCAATTCCTGTTGAGATGGTTGACGGTTCTAATAACGGAATTCGTCACTCATTTAAGTTGACTGAAGATAAGTTTGCCCAGGGAAGTCCTACTTTGGTTAACCACAAGACCTATTATTACGTTGCGGTGGCTTATGCTTACAACCAGTTTAAGGAATATAACCCGGAAGACCCAACATTACTTGATGGTCAGAGAAAACCTTATATTTCCTCTCGTTTGAATTTTGATGGTACTGCGATCAGCAGTACGCCTGCTGTTCCTCACGCACCAATTGCAGAGGCTGGAGGGACGCTTCAATTGATTGAATATGGTTCATCTCCTCAAATAACGCGTTTAGATGGATTTGGAAATGGAAATAGAGACCTCGAATTGACACAGGAAAGTATCGATGAGATTTTAGCTCAAGGTTCTATGTTAACGCCGACCTATGATTATGGTAAAGGGCCAATAAATATTAAGGTAGTTGATCCATTGAATTTGGCGAGTGGATACTTTGAATGTAAATTTAGAGACTACACCGTTCAGAATTCTGGTAATGCGGCAGATACAGCAAGCTGGGTGATTTACCGTTATGCTTCTGAAGACGATGTAACACCGCTTGATTCAGCTACATCTCAAAGAACTATTGCGTTTGATAACGAACAGATTGTTCCTGAGTGGGGTATTTCGGTTCAAATCAAACAAGAAAAATATTTCGTTCCTGCAAGTGGAAATTCAGGAGGACCGGAAACTAAAACAACAACAATGATTTCCTCTTCAATTAACTTTGCGGATTCATCGAAGCAATGGTTAACAGGAGTAAATGACAATGACGCTTATTACCCAACAAATTGGGTTATTTGTGGTGAATACGACCCAGATGAGGATACAGAATGTTTGGACGATGGCCCAAGCTATTTGAATCCATGTAACTATCAAGATGAAATCACCAAAGACCAAAGCCCAGTTTGGGAAGGTCTTCTTGAAGGAATTATTGCACCACATCAATTGGTTGGATATCAAGCTGATTATGCACCAATGGCTTATCTAGGAACCGTAGCTACGAATGTTAGGAAAAATGCGGCGATTAGCTTCGCACCCAGTGTAGATATCGTATTTACAAGCAATCAAGAGTTGTGGACACGGTGCCCAGTATTTGAGACAGGGCGTGATGCAGGTCTTAATATCGGTGGTGTTACTGCTGGAAAACTTCGAGGAAGTCCGAGTGTTGGTAAAGACGGGATGGAAGACGGTTCAGGAACTGGTATGGGTTGGTTCCCAGGTTATGCAATTGATTTGGAGACAGGAGCTAGGTTGTATATGGCATTTGGAGAAAATTCCTTTTTAGGTGGTGAGAATGGTGCCGATATGATTTGGAATCCAACATCTAATTTGGTCAGTAATGTGGGTACTCCTTTGATGGGAGGCGTCCATCCAATATATGTGTATAGTAAAGATATAAAGACAGTAAATGGCTATAGCCAGTCTTATGATTTACCAGCATATAACCCGGTTCAGGCAGAAACTTCTGGAGGTCATCAATTGAAAGCACTTATTGATATTGCCGAAGCTAGTCCAACTACGGCGAATTGCAGACCTATTTATGCAACGCTTTCTTGGGTTTGTTACCCTATGTTGGCAGAGGGACAAGAATTACTGTCCACTGATGTTACTATGAAACTTCGCATTAATAAGGAATATAAGAACTATGTTGCTTCGGGACAGAATTCTGGAAAACCAATGTACTCGTGGAGCATGGATGATATTGCAACGGTTACAGCTTCACAAGATCAGTTGAAGGAGGCCTTGGATATTATTAACATTGTGCCAAACCCTTACTATGCGTTCTCTGAATATGAGAGAAATAGACTAGAAACGAAGGTTAAGATTACAAATCTGCCTGAGCAGTGTACAGTGAAAATTTTCACTGTTAACGGTAAGCTAGTTAGAGAATTCAAGAAAGACAGTCCGATTACTTCATTGGATTGGGACTTGACGAATTTCAAAGCTATACCCATAGCTTCGGGAATTTATTTGATTCATGTCTCCGTTCCTAATGTTGGCGAACGTGTGTTGAAGTTCTTTGGCGGAATGAGACAGGTTGATTTACAGGGTATATAATTAGATTGGAAAAAAGAAATAATTAGTTATGAAGAATAGTATAAAAATTGCATTTGTTCTTTTGTTTTTGTCTCCTATGCTTTTTGCGGGAAACGAGGATAGAGTTGGTTCCGCAGGAGCATCACATTTGTTAATTAATCCATGGGCGAGAGGCTCTGCTTTAGGTGATGCAGGTATTGCAAGTACAAATGGCCTAGAAGCTTCTTACATGAACATTGCAGGTTTAGCTTTTACGGATCAAACGCAAATGAAGTTCAATTACAGCAACTGGATGGGAAGTGCAGGGATTTCTTTTAACTCAGCGGGTATTGCGCAAAGGGTATCTGAATCTAGTGTGATTGCAATAAGTATTCAGTCTATGAATTATGGTGATATTCCAATTACAACTGTTGAAAACCCGGAAGGAAATATTGGTTTCTTTTCTCCGAGAACAAATGTTTTTAATATAGGCTATGCACGGACGTTCTCTTCCAGTATCTCTGGTGGAATTAATTTCAAGGTTATTTCTGAAAATATTTCGAACCTCAAGGCGACGGGTATAGCTATAGATGCGGGTATTCGATATGTTGCGGGAGAACAAGAACAGGTTAAATTTGGAATTACATTGAAAAATATAGGACCGGTTATGAAATATAAAGGTGATGGTTTAGCACAGCAAGCGGCTTATGTAACTACTGGCTTTATTGCTTCCCTTGAAGAACGTTCTTCTGCTTTTGAAATGCCATCCTTATTATCGATTGGAGGCTCTTATGATTTTATTCTCAATGAAAGCAATAAACTAAACCTAGGTTTAGGTTTTACAGCAAATTCTTTTTCTAATGACCAGTACAGAATTGGATTAGACTACGGCATGACAAACGAAAGAATGGCATTTAATATTCGTGGTGGTTATGTTTACGAAAAGAATTTATTGGATGTTGAAAATCGTTCTAACGCCTTGGTTGGTCCTACTGCTGGTTTTTCAATTGATGCCTTAGTTGGGAAAAGCAAAAACGCCTTAGGCGTTGAATATTGTGCTCGATTTGCTGGTATTTTTGGAACCATTCATACTATAGGAGCAACGATCAGCTTAAAATAACTCGAATATTTATTTTTAACCATTGAATTAGGCCCTTTCGGGGCCTATTGACTTATATACATTCATCATGTCGAAGATTAATTATTATACTCCAGAGGGTCTTCAGAAATTAAAAGACCAACTTGAAGAGCTAAAGACAGTTCAAAGGCCATCAATTTCTCAACAAATAGGCGAGGCTCGCGATAAGGGAGATTTATCTGAAAATGCGGAATACGATGCAGCTAAAGAAGCTCAAGGTATATTAGAGATGAAAATATCGAAACTTCAAACAGTGATATCTAATGCACGATTAATTGATGATTCGAACATTGACAATTCAAAGGTGTATATCTTATCTAAAGTCAAAATTAAAAATGTAGCTAATGGGATGGAAATTGTCTACACACTCGTTGCCGAAAATGAAGCAGATCTTAAAGCGAGGAAGATTTCTGTTGAATCGCCAATAGGAAAAGGTCTTCTTGGTAAGGCCGAAGGTGACATAGCAGATATTGTTACTCCTAGTGGAATCATGCAATTTGAAATCATTGAAATTTCAAGGTAATGTCTAGTATCTTCTCAAAAATCATTGACGGTATAATTCCGTGCTATAAGATTGCAGAGAATGAATCTTTTTTAGCTTTCTTAGATATCCAACCTCTAGTCCAGGGTCATACTTTGGTTATTCCTAAAAAAGAGATTGATTATATTTTTGACCTTGATGATTCAACCTTAAAGGAAATGATGATTTTTTCAAAGATGGTTTCGGAAAAGCTAAAAGCTGCCTTACCTTGTAAAAGAATAGGAGTATCTATTATTGGACTCGAAGTTCCACATGCCCATATTCATTTGGTGCCTATCAATGACATTGACGATATGAATTTCAGTAAGCCGAAGCTCAATTTGTCCAAAAATGAAATGAGCGCAATTCAAGAACAAATTATCAAGCAGGTTTAATATCCTCTATTCGAGCTCAAAGTTGGTGTAAAATGTCATCCCTCCGGAGTAATCTTTTACAGAAATAGTAAATGATATAGATTGGTGCCCCGTTATTCCATGAGTGTCATAAATGAGTGTTATATCTGTGCTCTCATTTGGAAGTAATTCTAGTTTTTCACTATTAATTTTTTTAACTGTCGTATTTTCTGGTAAAGCAATCGTTATTTTCTCACTTGACGAATTCTTTACTGAGAATGAACTTGACAAAACAACTCCGCTTTTTTTATTACCTAGATTCTGTACCATTCCCTCAGATTTTAACGGTAAAATTGATTTGTCTCTGTCAATGTTAATGCGCTCAACCTGAATTCGCCTTTCTATTCCTGCGGCTTTTGAAAATACTGATTCATTTTGTACCACAGCATCATCACTAATACTTTGGTCAGCGGCATATTCACCAAAAGGCAGATAAATGAAGCTTAAATTTGGTTTTTTATTATCTAAATAAGGCTGGAATACCCCATCATCAACAGATTTGAAGTAATTGATAAGCGATGAGATTCTTCGTTTCGTTAGATTTACGTTATACGCTGTTTTTGCGATAGGGCTTGCAAATCCTTTAATACTTATTTCTATTTTTGACCCTGCTTTGAGCTCTCTTAGCAAAATATGTTTTAAAGAATCTAACATCACTGTACCAAAATCAACTTGGTTCCCAAAAAATTCTGTGAGGTCTTTTAGATCATTTTCTGCTTGCTCCGCTGAAACACCCTTGATTACCTCTGTTTTATACAAAGGATAATTTTCAACATATTTATCATACGTTTCGAGATAGGTTTGTTGGGTTGTTGTCTTTAATGTCCTAGCATCCGGTTCGTCATTCCTAAAATATAGTCTGACAGGCAATAAGGTTTCAATTTTCTCTTCAAGAACAACCGTATCTTTAATCTCTTCCTGTGCAATGAGCTCAATTAACGGATAGGATGCGTAAATATCGCTACAGCATGTTGGATTTTTAGAGAAATAACCACCTTTCTTGTTTGAGGATACATAAATGCTGTCATAATGGCTAAAATAGTAGAGATCATTCGCCGGGCTATTTATAGGATTGCCCACATTTAATGGGCTTGAGAATAATCCATCTATGTAATTGCTAAAATGTACGTCATGCCCACCAAAACCGTCGTGCCATGTGGATGAAAAAAATAATCTATTTCTCGTGGTATCATAAAACGGGGTAACCTCATTTTCGATCGAATTTACTATACCAATATTTGATGCTTCTTTAAAATTTAGCCCATCAATACTTTCTGCGTACCATATATCCATTCCTCCAATTCCTCCCTTTCGATTGGAAGCAAAAAATAACACCTCATTATCTGCAATTCTTGTGTAAAAGGGCATTGTGCTGTTTGCTCCCTTTTCATTTATTTCAACACCTAGTGTATCTGTTACAACCCATGCGCTATCATTCTTTTCTGCAACAACAATTTTACAAGCGTATTTGAAACCGTCATCTTCGCAAACACTGAAATAGTATTTTGACCCGTCCAAAGAGAAACTCCCATTTCCATAGCTCAAATTTGTATGAAAAAGATCTGTATTCATTTCTGATTTTTGGAATTCACCTAGCTTATTTCTATCACTATAATATAGCTTTGTTCTATAAGCCTTGTCATAGACCTCTTCTGCATTATTAGCGGAGTCAGCCTTTAATGCTGAGAAAATTAAACGATTGTCTTTTATCGTATGGCCAAACTCGGCGTCATAGGTATTTACTGTTTCAGGAAGGTGTATTAAGGGGGTGAACTCTGATGAGTCCATTAGGTTGTCAATTGCCCATGCGCAAGATTCAATTTCCCTTAAAGATTTGCTGTAAAAAGGGCTATTTTTCTTTTTCTCTAACTTTTTTGCACTCAATTTAAAAGTCTTTAAAGCCTGCTCGTATCGACCATTTTGTTTTTGCATTAAGGCCAGGTTTAATAGACTATTCGGGAATATTGTTGTTTGTTCACGTGCATATACTTTTGCATAATAACTCTCAGCTTCTGAATAGTACTTATATGCCCGAAGTGTTTCTGCATATTTCCATAGTAACTTGATGGAATTAGAATCTTTTGCAAGTGCTTGCTTGTAATATTCTAGGGCATAGTAATAATCTCCTTTATCATATTGCTCATCTGCAAAGGCTATTATTTTTTTTAGCTTCTGTTGTGTGTTCCCCAACAAGGAGAAGCTCATGCAAAAAATGACAACTAAATATAGTCTGGACATACTCTATGAAGAATTCTTTTGGGTTTGAATTTTTTTATAATATAGCGTACTGCAAATTCGATACCTCCTCTTGCTTGACTTGCAGGCACGAGCTTAGAGAAGTTTATGTCGTAACTAATTCCTACAAATAAATCCGCAAAATCATACCCGAAGCTAATATATGCGGCATCCCTATTTCGGTACCACAAACCACCATAAAGTGCTGCGTAAATGTTTTTAGGGTGGTTTAAATAATATTTACCTGAGGCACCAATAACGAGCTCTCTGTATACGTCCTGAGCACTATATTGCGCACTGGGGATGAGGTCCCATTTTTCATTAAGTTTAAATGTTCCTTTTATAAAGGAATTGCTTCGTATTGCTCTTTTAACCTCTGCATTGTAAAACCCCTGATTTGGTCTGTTTAAATTAAAAGCACTCGTTCCTAGTATTACCTTAAAGCGCTCATCTCTTCTCCATTCGTATACGATTCCTGCTCCTAGGCTGGCATTTGTTTTTCGATCATTTTGGTAATTCTCAAAAGTGGGTGCGGCAGGATCAAAAACATATCCTGTGTACTGTGTATCAAAGTAAAGGGCATCCCAGTTGATCTGTCTGTGGTTCATTCCAAAATTAATTCCAGGGCGAATAACATGAGAAGAGTCAGTATCTAATTTGATGGCATAGGAGAGGTTGCTTTGGATTTCAACGGTTCTAAACCGACCATCCCCAGCTTGGTCATTGAACATACTTAGCCCGAAACCAATATTTTTATACTTTGAATCAACGGATATAGCCATTGTACTGAAGGGTACAGTAACACTTCTCCATTGATCTCGATAGTTGCCAATGAATCTGTAGTCGCCATCAAAGTGTCCTGCATTTGCTGGATTTTGAAAAAGCTGATTGTCATTGTATTGAGACCAATGTATATCCTGAGCGATTGAAATATGTTCAATGAAAAAAGACAAAAGAAGAACCCAGAGAAACTTGTACATATGATTTTAGTTCGACACTCTAAGATACAACAAAAAATATTGAAAACTAAATCAAGGAGTACTCTGTGAAACGGGAATAATTTTACCGTTCATAAAATCCCCTTGCGTTAAAGCAAAATTATAGATGAAAGCGGCCATTTCTTTAGGTGAATGGGGTGCTTTAAATCCGGGGAAAGCTTCTTCTAACATTTCAGTTTGAACGGCTCCGAGACACAAGCAATTCATCTTTATGCCGGATTCTTTGTATTCTTCTGCAAAAAGCTCCGTAAAGGAGCATAGCGCCGCTTTTGAAGTACTGTAAGCTGTTAGGCCTGGAAACTTAGCAGATCCTTGAAATCCACCCATTGAACTAATATTCACAATGTGGCTCCCGTTAGTATTCATCATGGGAATTGCTAATTGTACGGCCTGCATAATTCCAATAACATTGATTTGATAGGACTTGAGGAAATCTTCATGACTCAGCTTGTCAAAGCTATTTTTGACCAAGTAGCCCGCGTTATTTATCAAAACATCAATGGACCCAATATGAGCTAATGCTTCGGAGATGTTCTTTTTGTCAAAAGACTCTAGGTCTAAATGGTATGTTGAAACATTATCAAGTGCTCGGAAGTTATCCCTCATGAGGCCATCTTTTCTGGCAAAAGCAAAAACCTTATTTGAAGGTTCTTTAGCGGCCTCTTCAACTAGAGCTTTTCCTATTCCCGTACTTCCTCCAATGATGATAATGGTTTTATTCATCGTAAGAAACTTTTAGTGAATCACTTGTTGGGAAAGCCTGACACGTTAAAATGTAGCCCTCTTTAACTTCATCATCCGTTAAAGAATAATTTAGCTTCATGTCCGCACTTCCTTCCAACACCTTTGCTTTACAGGAGCAACAGACTCCACCTCTGCACGAGTATGGAGCGTCCATGCCTTCTTCTTCGACAGCATCCAAAATAGATCGAGAACTATCCTCTATGGTGAATTGAAAATCTTCATCATCTAAAATAACTGTTACTTCTGAGCTCCCCGAATAGTTCTCTTTTTTCACTTCAACACCAAGAGAGACTGGTGTTGTAAATAGCTCATAAATGATTTTATTCTTGGCTACGCCAAAAAATTCTAAAGCCTCAATACAACCAAGAATCATTTCTTCAGGCCCGCATATTAAAAAAGCGTCATTTTTTAAAAAATCTAGGTCACTCTTTATGAATTTAATCAAGTTTTCTTTGTCAATTCTGCCACTTATGGCATTTTCATCATGATTTGTATCAAAGAAAAAAGAAGTTTTAATGTTATTCATTTCCTTTATTTCTTCCAAAAACATCGTTTCCTCTTTAGATCTATTTCCATAGAGAAGCTGCATGCCTTCAACATTAGAATTAGATTTTAGAATTGAGAGGATGGGTGTAACTCCACTTCCTGCAGCAATATTAGCAATGTTTTTTGCTCCGTTCGGGATTTTAAAATTTCCTTGTGGTTCTGAAATAAAAAGCTTTGTGCCCTCCTGTGCTTCATGATTAAACCAATTCGAAACAATTCCATTTTCAACACTTTTGATTCCTATGGCTAGTTTCTCGTCCTTAGCACTGCAAATGGAATATGACCTCCGTTCCTCTTTCCCCTCAATTTCTGCAAGTATGTTGATGTATTGCCCAGGAATATAGTTGAACTTTTCTGTTAGTTTATCAGGGATATCAAATGAAACTTTTACAGCATTTTTCGTTAGTCGAGAAATGGATGAAATTTCAATTTCAAAATATCCTTTATGTTTAGCTTTTTTAAAAAGACCTCCTAATAAACCCATAATTTACTCGTCAAATGTTACTATTACCTTTTCTGATGTCGGATGCGCTTGACATGTCAATATATAACCACTATCTAGCTCATCTTGTTCAAGTGCATAATTTACGTCCATCTCTACAGTACCTTCTAAAACTTTAGCTTTACACGTGCAACAAACTCCACCTTTGCAGGCATAGGGAACATCGAGACCCGATTTTTGAGCATGGTCGAGTATAGACACACCTTGATTATTTAGCTTAAATTCAAATTCATCTCCGTCCATGTATAATAGCACAGTACTGTCGTCAGTATCGGAGCTTGTCTTTTTGATTTTTTGTACTTTTTTGTCAAAGCCGGTTCCAAATAATTCCAAATGTATCTGGCTGGATTGAAGTCCCTTGGAAAGCATCACCTCTCTGATGTCTAATGTCATCTTTTCAGGGCCACAAATAAATACATCATCTATCGTGTTTTCTGGGAAATATGCATCTAATAAGCGGATGCACTTTTCTTTATCAATACGACCTTTTTGAAGGTCATTCCCAAGGTTTTCTCTTGATAAAATATGTACAACACTGAATCTTTCTAAATAGTTGTTTTTGAGTGCCTCTATCTCTTCCCTGAAAATAATGGTGTGTATACCTTTGTTTCCATACACAAGGCTAACGTTGCTGTTTGGTTCATGTCTAAGGATACTCTTTACAATGGATAGAATTGGTGTAATTCCACTTCCTGCAGCAAAAAGCACATAATTCTTTTTTGCTTCATACTCTGGAATATGTTGGAAATTACCTGAGGGAGCCATAACCTCTATTACATCTCCTCTTTTTAAATGGTCATGGGCGAATGAAGAAAATAAGCCATTCTCAATTTTCTTAATGGCAATTTTGTGTTTGTTTGAAGAGGGTTCTGAACATAAGGAATAGGAACGACGGACCTCTTCTTCTTTAATCTTACTTTTTAATGTTAGGTATTGACCAGCTTTGAATGTAAAATCTTGCATGTCTCCCTCCGGGACATCAAAGGAAATTGATATACAATCCTCTGTTTCTTTTATGATTTCTTTAACGTGAAGTTTATAGAAATTCGTTCTTGTGGCCATTTCAAAGTTTGTTCAAATTTAAGCAATCTATTTTTCAGGGCAAGGTCTTCTAAACATTGTTCAATTTCTTTTGTTTTTATTCAGTCTCAGTATTGAGTATATTTGTAAAGTAAACTAGCGAAAATGATGGAAGTTGATATCCAAGATTTAGAAAAGAAATTTCAAGACAAAATCGATCAGGACATAAAAATCGAGCCCAATGATTGGATGCCTGATGCATACAGAAAGACATTGATTAGGCAGATTTCACAGCACGCACATTCTGAGGTAGTTGGAATGCTTCCCGAAGGAAATTGGATTACAAGGGCGCCAAACTTAAGACGTAAAGCTGTTTTGTTAGCTAAGGTTCAAGATGAAGCAGGTCATGGTTTGTATTTGTATAGCGCCGCGGAAACCCTAGGTGCAGACCGCGAGCAGACAATTGACGACTTGCATTCGGGAAAAGCTAAATATTCTTCTATTTTTAATTATCCCACCTTGTCATGGGCGGATATGGGCGCAATTGGATGGCTTGTGGATGGAGCAGCCATCATGAATCAAGTTCCGCTTTGCAGATGTTCTTATGGGCCATATGCAAGGGCTATGATTCGTGTATGCAAAGAAGAATCGTTTCACCAAAGACAAGGTTTTGAAATAATGACCAAACTAGCATCAGGGACTCCAGAACAAAAAGAAATGGCACAAGATGCCTTGAATAGATTTTGGTGGCCAGCACTAATGATGTTTGGGCCAAGCGATGCTGATTCCAGTCATACAGAACAGTCTATGCGTTGGAAAATAAAAAGACACACCAACGACGAATTGCGTCAAATGTTTGTAGATGTAACAGTTCCTCAAGTAGAATCAATTGGTTTAATGGTTCCCGACCAAGATATAAAATGGAATGAATCCAAAGAGGGTTATGATTATGGTCCAATCGATTGGGATGAGTTTTGGCAGGTTGTAGGGGGGAACGGACCGTGTAACAAAGAACGTGTAGAGACCAGAAAAAAAGCAAAGGAAAATGGTAAATGGGTTGTAGAAGCTGCAATGGCATTCACTGAAAAAAGAAATTCAAAGAAATCTGCGTAGATGGAAAAATCAAAGGAATGGCCTCTTTGGGAGGTTTTTATAAGAAGCAAGCAAGGCCTAAACCACAAGCATGTTGGTAGCCTAAGAGCTTCGGATTCAACGATGGCAATTAAAAATGCCCGTGACGTATATACGAGAAGGGCGGAGGGTATTTCAATATGGGTTGTTCCATCAAATAATATTACGGCCTCAGATCCAAACAATGAGGACTCACTTTTTGAACCATCCCAATCAAAGGTTTATCGACACCCAACTTTTTATGATGTCCCTGATGGGATTTCACACATGTAAGCAATGACAGAAAAACAAGCTTTGTATAGATACCTCTTAAGAATGGGGGATGATAGTCTGATTTTAGGTCAGAGACTTTCTGAATTATGTGGTCATGGACCAATACTAGAGGAGGATATTGCATTGACCAATATTTCATTGGATTTAATAGGTCAAGCGACCTTATTGCTCGAGTATGCTGGTGAATTAGCACCCGAAAAAAAGACAAACGACGAACTTGCTTATCTAAGAATTGAAAAAGAATATGTTAATGCCTTACTAGTTGAGCAACCAAATGGACATTTTGGAGACACAATTATGCGTCAATTCTTATTTGACGCATACAGAAAGCCACTTTTAGAAAAGCTCTTAGACTCCACTGATAAGCGACTTGCTGGAATTGCAGAGAAAGCATTGAAAGAAACAAAATACCACCTGAGGCATTCCTCAGAATGGGTCATTCGACTTGGTGACGGAACGGAGGAATCTCATCAAAGAATTCAAAGCTCACTAGAAGCGCTTTTGAGGTATGCGTATGAACTGTTTTTTGAGAATGAAGTTGATGAGCTGTTGATTGCTCAAGGAATCGTTCCTTCAGCTAAATCTATCTTTCCTATCTGGGAAAAAACACTCCATGCTGTATTTGAAGAAGCCACACTATCCCTGCCTAAAAATAACTGGAAATTTCAAGGAGGTCGTGAAGGAAGGCACTCTGAACACATGGGCTACTTATTGGCAGAAATGCAATACATGCAGAGGACCTATCCAAACATGGAATGGTAAATGAATCCAAAATATGGGAGCATTTAGAGGATGTTTATGATCCTGAAGTACCTGTATTATCTATAGTCGATCTTGGAATAGTACGCGCTGTTGAGGTTGTAAAAGACCATGTGAGTATTACAATTACACCAACTTACACTGGATGTCCTGCAATGCAGACTATTGAGAAAGATATTGAGATAAAATTAAAGAAAGAAGCGATTTTATCGTACGAAATACATACCTCTATTGCACCAGCTTGGACTACCGATTGGATGTCTGAAATGGGTAAAAAAAAGCTTAAAGATTATGGTATTGCTCCTCCTCAAGATGAGGTAGACAAGTCTGTATTATTTGCGGATCCGCTCATTGTGCCCTGTCCAAAGTGTAATTCTTCTGATACGAAGCTTGTGAGTCAATTTGGAAGCACTGCTTGCAAGGCTCACTACCAATGCAAAAAATGCAGAGAGCCTTTTGATTATTTCAAATGCCTGAGATAGGCTTTTTCTTAAGGTATTGGCTATCCAACCAATAAATAACTTTTAATGACAAGGTGTTAATTGGACCGTTTTGGAGCGTATTATTTAAGGTTTCCCAATAGCGTTGCTCAACACTAGAATTTGAGGTGAAAATAGAGTTTTTCCAAACGAAATTCAGCTCACTCCCAGGAAGGAAAACCCAACGAAGAAGCATATCAATTGTAAATGCATTATAGTTGATGTCATAGGCAGACATTCCATTAATATCGTTACCTGAATAATCTTCAAGTGGATTGAGTAATCCGTTGTCTAACAATTCGTAAAAGCTATTGTATTTTATTTTGGCATTGTAGTGTCTTAATCTAAATGTCATACCCAATCGATTTGTGATGGTATAATCAACACCAAGAGATTGTTCGTTGGTCAATCGGTCTCGATTTCCAAATAAGATACCGTTAAATGAATCAATCGGGTCACCAAAATTTACCGCGTAACCCTCACTATTGAATTGGAATTTTTGTTGCCACTCATGAATTAAAAATAGCTGGTTGCTTAATCTAAATCGAAATTCAAGGTTATAATTCCACTCCCACCAATCTCCTCTTTGTACATCAACATACCCTAGGCGTGCGTCTAAGGCAATTCTCTTCTGGTAGTTTGACGAGAACCATGCACCCATGTTGGTCCAAATCGGCCTTACGTATTTGTATTCCCCTATATTCTGTCCTCTCGGTTCAAAAAAGTCATTGTTCTCCATTAAGGCACCATTTAAGTTAATTCCCCATGCATTGAATGATTTAGAAACCATAACTGCTCTTGAGTTCCAGAAAGCTCCTCCAAAGAGATTTGGCGCGTAAAGCCTTTCATAATTGACTGAAAAGTTACTTTGAAACTTATTTAAGTTCCAGAAGTTTGGCTTAAAGTTTCGATAACCGACATTTGCCTCTGCCACACGGCTATTATTAGCCCTTAAAAACCCAAGGTCATTGGGGTCATAGGTGTCAGATTCCTCGTAATATTCAGTCCAAAATGTAAAATCTCCTCTTTGTTTTCCTAATTCGATGCCCCATGTATGTCCTAAAGAGGTTTGCGTACTTTCTAGAATAGCTGACAAAACCCCCTGCCCAGAAATATAATAGTCATTATTTTTGGTGTTGAAGCTTGCAGTGAGCCCCGATACATTTGCGTCATAGAAGTCTCCAGAACGCCAAACATTCGTATTCGTAAAGGTCAAAAAACTATTATTTTTTAGATTTTGGTCCAAAACCAATACATTATAGTTGCTTAACGGGCTAATTGTAATGTCTCGTTCTGTACTTGTTTCACTATCAATTGCCTTTCCTGTTTGTGCAGCGGTAATTCCATTGAACACAGCTATTCCAAGCCCGTTATTAAGTCGTCCAGAAATTTTACTTGCATTTATTAAGGGCACCGAATTAGGAATTTCTTCCAGGTATTCATTGCTGCTTAATTGACTTTCATAAACTCTTGAAGGTGTTTGAACGCCAATACGTCTACTATAAAAAAGCTCTGATTTTGTAAAAAGTTCCGTTCCTTCTGTGAAAAATTGTCTGTTTTCATTGAATTCTATTTCAAATGGGCTAATATTCAAAACCTGATTATCAAAAACAACTTGCCCAAAATCAGGAAGCAATGTGACATCAAGCGTAAATGCTTCATTGATTCCATATTTGATATCCATTCCCCCATTGAAAGACGATAGCGTTTCCGAGTCTTTTGAGAAGTTAACATAACTTGAAAGAAAGGGTATAAAAGCTAGTCTTAATGGTGGAGAGATATTGTTGACTCCTTGTACTTTTCCACTCTCTAATAAATAGTTTTCCAAATCTGGATTCACTGGATTCCAAGTATTTTCCTCTCGAAGTCTGCTGATTTGTCGTCCAAAATTAATATTCCAATCCTGTACATTTGATTTTGGGAAACGAAGTGCTGAGTAGGGAATCTGAAGCTCAGCGAACCAACCTTCGGCATTTATTTCGGTTTTACTTCGCCAAACAAGGTTGAGAAGCTCGTTGTAGTCACCATCGAATATTTTTGAATCGATCTGCACACCCCGGCTTGTGATTCCAAACGAAAACCCATTTTGACGATCATTATACGTATCAATAAAAATGACGAACATATCTAGGTTTGGATTGAAGTCATCTCTCGCGGACAGGACGCGTGAAACTGAATCTGGATGGTCAAAGCATTTTACCCCGACATAAAGCGCCTCTTGATCGTAAAGAATAGCTACTTCTGTTGGTTTTGAGGGTTTATTACCTGGGACTGGTTTGAGTTGTGTGAAACCTGTTGTCCAATTTGCACTGTGCCATGAATGTTCACCAAAATTGGCATCTAATATGATATTTTGCTTTATTCTTTTAGCTTCTATTGTTTTTTGCCCTATACAGCATTGCATAAGGGTCAAAGAGAGCGTTAGTAAGAGCCAATTCATGGTGCAAAAATAGCTTTTCAATTTTAATGTTCTTTATAATGAACATAGAAGTTCAACAAATAAGAATTAATTTTGTGCATGCAAGAATTTGAAAGCCTAAAAGTGCAGTTGGAACAAACTGATTTCCCTCAGGTTTATTTTTTCAAATTTATCGTTCCAAACAAGAATGATAATGTAGCTCGTGTCAATGCTTTATATTCATCTGATACGCAGGTGCAAATGAAACCTTCTTCTAGTGGAAAATTCATCTCGATGAGTGCAAAGCAGGTGATGCTATCAGCGGATGAAATAATTAGTATTTACAAAAAAGCCTCAGCTATTGAGGGTATAATTTCTTTATAAATGGAACTTATTTCGATTCTATATATTACACTAATTATTCTATTGATTATCATCGCTTATCGTTTTTTGATTCGAAGATTGAGCAATGATCGCGTTCGTTTGGAAGAGTTCTGTACCTTGTACAGCACAGAAACTTATGAAGTCAAAGGAGAGGTTGAATTTTACTTTCAATGTCCCGAAGCTATTGATGTTCATTTTTGTATTTGGTCAAATGACAAAATTGTTGTTGAGCTTGCTAACAAAGAATTTGATTCTGGAGGCCACATCCTCAGGTATGATACAAGGCAACTGGAAAACGGTGGCTATACTTTTGGTTTGGTTACAAAAAAACAAAAAACGATCAAGAAATTTGGCGTAAAAAACTAGGTGTCTTTTCGACCTTTCTTTTTCCCACCGTATTTTATTTTCTTTCTCTTTTTAGATACTTTGTACTTCGACTTATTAAAACTATTGTCTGATTTTTCAAGTTGCTCAAATCTGAACACTAAGCCAATGTTGTGTTGCATGTAATCAGATGATTTAAAAAAGTCCGTTAGGCCAATTTTTGCTGTGCTCCTAAGCTGAATACCAATGTGTTTTGTAATCCAAAAGTTCAAGCCTAGACCAAAATTGAAAGTAGGACTTAATGCTCGGGCTAATGTATCGTTATTGTTTCTCAGAGACAAACCTAATCCTGAAATCACATAGGGGTCAATTACTCCGCTATTGAGTAATTTATAGAGTGAATATTTTCCATTGAAATCCATTGAGAACATACTTCCTGAAATGCCCGTCGAACCATTTGTTATTTTTTCTGGATTATACTTTGAGTAGGTCAATGCACATTCAGCGCTCCAACCATTGTAAATATATTTATCTATGGTCAGCTGAGAAGGGAACAAATGACCATGAAGGTTTTCAAATAAGAAGGGGTTAAAAGATTCACCATCGTCATCTGTGAGGATCCAAGATGCGCCAAACATCCAGTTATATGTGTCCTTATTTGATATTGCCTTCTCTGGCTGGGCAGATATCGAAATAACAAGCAGAAGGGAAAGACAAAGGGCACCGAATGATTTCATTTTTATCTTCAATTGGATGGGACAAAAGTAAGAAATAATAGATGTTTTATTCATATAAACGTTAGCTTATTTCATATTTATGATTTTGTCAGACATTGTTCACGGTTACTATTGATACATTAATCTATTAATGCTTAGATTTGTTTCTATGTCTCGCGTTAAAAAAATAAAGCTAGAAATTGACGATGAAATTGAGTTTCCAATTTTGGGATTATCAACTGCATTGGGAGATTATCGTCTAGCTTGGGAGCTGAATTCTAAATTAAATTTAAAATTCGAGCGTTCTGTCGAGGGGACCTATTTCTCTATACCAGATAGGACAAAGAAAACAGTTGATTACGATTACTATTCATATGTCTCAGAGGAGGATATGTCCAAGTTTTTTTTAGTGAAAAACAAGCAAAAGGGTTCAACCCTGTTTAGTGATCGCGAGAGATTAGATTTCTTTTTGGTGTTGCGAGACAATTTTATTTACGACATTGAAGATTTAATTCTTGATTTGAGAAAAATCAAAGGCATAATTGCTGTTTTTTCCTTTTCTAGCTCAGAATTTGAATTTTCTGAATACCTAAACGACTAAGATGAAAAGAACTAAAATAGTAGCGACAATTGGACCATCTTCATCCTCAAAAGACGTTCTCAATGAGATGATTTCTTCAGGTATGAATGTTTGTAGAATTAATTTCTCTCATGGTTCTTATTCAGATCATGCGAGAGTCATTCAGTCTGTGAGAGAGCTAAATGAAGAATTAAATACCAATGTTGCTATATTGGCCGATCTTCAAGGCCCTAAGATTCGAACAGGTGAGATGCAGGAGGGTGGTGTAGAATTAGAGGTCGGTGCGAGTATCTTAATTCAAACCGTCGATGTTGTTGGCTCCAAAGATTCATTTTCAATAAATTATGCGAAGTTGCCCGAAGATGTTCAACAAGGAGAGTCAATCCTTTTAGATGATGGAAAGTTGATGCTCCAGGTAGAAAGTACGGATGGGAAAGCGAAGATTATTTGTACCGTCATACAGGGAGGAGTTTTATCCTCTAAAAAAGGAGTGAATTTCCCCAACACAAAAATCTCTATGCCTAGTTTAACTGAAAAAGATGAAAGCGATTTAGATTTTGCAATCGCCCAAGATGTAGATTGGATCGGTTTGTCTTTTGTCAGGAAAGCTGAAGATATTGTTGATTTGAAGGAACGAATCTCTGTGCAAGGTGGAAAGGCAAGAGTCATTGCAAAGATTGAAAAACCTGAAGCCTTAGCCTGTATTGATGAAATTGTTCAAGTTTCAGACGGGTTGATGGTTGCTCGTGGGGATTTAGGTGTTGAAATCCCTTATCAAAATGTTCCTTTGACTCAGAAAATGTTAATTAATAAGGGAATTCGATATGCGAAGCCAGTAATTGTGGCAACCCAAATGATGGAATCAATGATTACACAAATGACGCCGACAAGAGCGGAGGTGAATGATGTTGCCAATGCTGTCCTAGATGGCGCAGATGCTGTTATGCTTTCAGGTGAGACCTCTGTTGGGAATTATCCTGTAGAGGTTATTCATGCAATGTCCAAAATCATCAAAGAGATGGAATTGGATGAGAAAATATATTCCAAAGAGCAGCCCGCACAAAAAAACCAAGAACGATTTATTTCTGATTCCATTTGTTATAATGCTTGTAGGTTAGCCCAACGGGTTGAAGTTGATGCGATAATAACCATGTCTTTTTCTGGTTATACAGCCTATAAAATAGCTTCTCAAAGGCCAAGTGCTGGTATTTATATCTTCACAAGTAACAGAAAGATTTTGACACAGCTTAATCTTGTTTGGGGCGTTCAAGCGTTTTACTACAATAAGCGCATAAGTACTGATCACACAATTTCGGATATTAAGGATTTTATGATTTCAGAAGGATATCTAAAAAAAGGAGATTTATTTATCAATATTGCCTCTATTCCTCTGGAGGATTTGGGAAGCTCAAATATGTTAAAGCTCAGCCAAGTTGACTGATAACCGTGTCTATTATGATGTCGAATTCTTTCAAAATTCGGCATATTATCCGATATGTAGAATTCCAAAAAAAGGAACGATTGTCCGTTCTCATAGGTTTAATAGGTGTAAACAAAGTAAAGCTGATTTCGCCAAGTTAAAATATGAACTAGAGCAGTTTTTTAGCCGAGAGTATATTGTATCGGGTGATGTGCGCATAAATACAGGAGGGGTAAATAGGCCTTTTGACCTGGATTTGGCAGTTATTCATAGAAAAGACGACGGTATTCGAATCAATATCGAAGTTGATGAGCCCTATTGTTTATTTTCGCGGGAGGCCAGACATTGTGTCGGAGAGGATAATCTTCGTGACACCTATTTTTTAGAGAGAGGATGGGCGGTAGTTCGTTTTTCTGAAATACAGGTGCATCGAAATATAGAAGGTTGTTTAAGGTTTATTGCTGAATTGGTAAGCCAAATCGATACTAATTTTGAATTACCACATTCATTTTTGAATTATTCAAAGCTCAAAGATGATCCTTTATGGGACCTCGTTCAGGCACAAAAATGGGAGAAATCTTCCCATAGAGAATCTTATCTAGAGCGAGAAATACCGGCCTTACAAAAGCGAAAAAACGAGCTTGATCGGTCTTTAAATCCACAAGAGATTTATGAGGAGAAGGCTGTTTTACCAAGCTTTTCTGGCCCTATGGAATTTATTAAAGACCATAGAAATAGACATATTCGAGATCAAAGGATTCAATTCAATGCAGAGCAACACAAATATTTTATTGATGGGATACCTGTTCCGTCCGCGAGTTCATTAATTAGAAAGTTCTTTCCCGAATTTGATTCTTTCGGAGCTGCGCGTAAACTTCGACCAAGTAACCCGCTTTATGGGATGTCTGTGTATGAGATTGTTGCCAAATGGAATGAAAAAGGAAAGGAAGCGGCGAATAAGGGTACCATTTTACATGAGCAAATAGAAAACTTTTATTTAGGCGATGAATACAATCCAACGGAGGAATTTTTGTTGTTTGAAGATTTTGCAACAGACCATTCTTTTTTAGAACCTTACAGGTGTGAATGGCGTATTTTCGATGAAGAATTTGGTATTGCAGGTACAATAGATTTTATTGCTAAAAATCAGGATAAATTGGAGCTGTACGACTGGAAACGGAGTAAAAAAGTTATTGATCCAGTAAGTGGAAAGCCCATTGAAACTGATAAATGGGGTAAACGCGGTATAGGTAAATTAGCGAATATAGATGATACAAGCTATAATCATTATTGCTTGCAACAAAGTCTGTATAGGTTCATATTAGAGAAAAACTACGGTCTCGAAATTTATAAGATGTTTTTAGTGGTGATACACCCTGAATATCAGCAGTATTATAAGGTCGAGGTACCTTATTTGAAGAATTATATTGCGTACATATTGAACACTTTGTAAACGTTCTATGTTTAGCTCTTTTCATTAAATTTAACAATCCATTGGATTAAAATGAGATTATCATGTTTACAGGAATTATCGAAGAAATAGGTGAGGTTACTGCTATTGAAAGGGAGAAATCAAATGTGCATTTCACTTTGAAGGCAAAAATGGCTGGTCATTTAAAAGTGGATCAAAGTCTTGCGCACAATGGCTGTTGCTTAACGGTCGTGGAACAAAGTGATACGGAATATAAGGTCACGGCCATTCAGGAGACATTAGATAAAACAAACCTTGAGGATTGGGTGATCGGAACGCGCATAAATCTTGAGCGTTGTATGAAAGCAGATGGACGTTTTGACGGCCATATTGTTCAAGGCCATGTTGACTGCATTGCGACTTGCATTGAGGTTTTAGACCTGAATGGTAGTTGGAAGTATACTTTTCAATATGAGGCAGACCATCAAACCGTAGAAAAAGGTTCTATTACCATTAATGGCACAAGCCTTACAGTCGTAGACAGTTTAGATGATGGTTTTTCTGTTTGTATCATTCCATACACCTATGAGCATACGAATTTCAATGAATTTCAGGCCGGTACAAAGGTCAATATTGAGTTTGATGTTTTTGGAAAGTACATTCAAAAGTATTTGAAAAAAATAGGCTAATTTTTATTTTTTGCTTTTACAATTTGAATAATTAGGTAAATCCAAGTTAAAATTAAAACCCCGCCTCCAATTGGTGTAACTGGGCCGAGGAAAGATAAATCTATCCCCAGGGATCTGTCCGCGCAAAGCGCGTAAATAGAGCAGGAAAATAGAACTGTACCAAGGGTAAAGCCAAGAAGATAATATGAATTTAAAGAGATTTGTTTTGCGTTTAATCCTAATATCAGCATGATTATTCCGTGATACATTTGATAGCGCACACCGACCTCAAAGGAGCTAAGCTCAGCGATCGTAAATATACCTTTCAAACCATGAGCGCCAAAAGCGCCAAGTATGATTGCTAAGCAAATAAAAATCGCACCTAATATTGCATACATTTTATCCATACCCTAAAGATGTAAAAAACGAATGAAAATGGTATCTTTGACGAGGTATTTTATGAAATTAAAAATCTCTTTTTTATTAGCTCTGCACTTGGTTTTCTCTTGTGCTGATGGAGGTGTTGAGGGTGCTGAAGAGAAGGAACAAATTGATTATTATCAATTTAGAGAGATGAACCTGGATTCTGTTGGGATTCCTGCAAGTATTATGATACCAAATGAGACAGCAGGTATAGGTGCTTCATTTGCTCCGAAAATATTACACGATGAAGGAGGTTTCAAATGGCACATTAATGTTGGGCGTCACTTCAATGTTTTAATAGAAGACTATGGAGATTATCAATACCTAATGCCTGAGTTTCTAAGGAGGATTAATACAAAAGATATTTTTAATATTGAAATTATAGAAGAGTCCTCGGACTATATTTTGTATAAACGCGAACTCAAAGCTGTACCCAATAAGCAGACGACATATCATATTTATGGGGTAAAGTATTTGAACGGGGTTTATTATGAATTCACCAATCAAGAGGAAGGTGATTCTAAAAAGGTTATTGATTTCATTGTTAAATCATTTTTATCATTTAAAATTTTAAATAATACTCAATGATTGAAAGAGAAAAAGTACTGGATATTCTTGCGAATATTATCGAGCCTGAGCTCAAAAAAGATATCATTTCACTGAACCTAGTGGAAGACCTTAGAATTGAAGAAAATGCCATTCATTTAACGGTACACATTTCGAACCCTGCTATGCACGCGAGAAATCGGATGAAGGAAGCGGTGGTTTTTAACTTAAGTTCTCGCTTGGGGAAAGAACTTCAAATCTTTTGTACGGTAAAACAAAAATCTACAGAACTCAATGAGGTTCATCGTAAAATCTTACCAAGTGTTAAAAAAATAATTGCGATCGCCTCCGGTAAAGGAGGTGTCGGGAAATCAACTGTAACAGCAAATATTGCTGGCGGCCTGGCTCAAAAAGGATTGAAGGTCGGAATCGTAGATGCTGATATATATGGGCCGTCTATGCCTACAATGTTTGATTTAGTCGGTGAACGACCGAAGATGATTGAGGTGGATGGTGATTCTAAAATTGAGCCAATTGTTTCTCAAGGTGTCAAGGTGCTTTCCATTGGGTTTTTTACTGATAAAGAAAATGCTGTTGTATGGCGTGGGCCAATGGCCTCTAAGGCTTTACTGCAGATGTTCAATGATGCACATTGGGGAGAGTTGGATTATCTTTTTGTGGATTTACCACCTGGCACGGGCGATATACATCTTTCTTTAATTCAATCCATTCCTTTGGATGGAGTTGTCATCGTGAGTACACCGCAAGAAGTCGCATTGGCAGACGCTCGAAGAGGAGTCAATATGTTTAAGATGGACAATGTTAAAGTCCCTATACTTGGATTGGTGGAAAATATGTCATGGTTTACGCCGGCTGAATTGCCTGAAAACAAGTATTATATATTTGGGCGAGATGGTGCAAAAAATTTAGCCAATGGTATTGGAATTCCATTTTTAGGTCAGCTTCCTTTAATTCAAAGTGTATGCGAATCAGGAGATATAGGAAGACCTGCTGTTTATCAGGAAAACGGATTAGGGTTTGACGCAATTTCTAATGTAATTTCAGAATTTGAGGTTCAAGTTAAATTACTTACTAACTTAGTATCAAATGACAAATAAGGAGCAAACCCTCTATAAGATTGAACAAGCCATTGAACAGCTGCGCCCATTTATGCATGAAGATGGGGGAGATATGGAATTCATTGAGCTTACAGACTCTGGAGTTGTCAAGGTTAAGCTTCTAGGGTCATGCGTCGATTGCTCTATGAGTCATATGACACTTAGGGCGGGTTTAGAGGAGGCATTAAAGGTTGCCGCTCCGGAAGTGATAAAGGTAGAAGCTGTTGATTGATGAACGTGAAGCTAATCACGGTTGGAAAGACTTCGGCATCTTACTTAAGGGAGGGTGAATTTGAGTATCAAAATAGATTAAAGCATTACATGAAATTCGAAAGAGTTGACCTAAACGACCTAAAAGTTTCTCATAAGACCTCACCAAATGAGGTTAAAAAAAAAGAGGCAGAACTCATTTTAAAGCAATTAAACCCAACAGATCAAGTTGTATTACTTGATGAGAATGGCAAAGATTTTAGCTCAATTGAATTCTCAAAATGGTTTGAAAAAAAAACCTTTTCTGGAATCAAACGACTAATTTTTATCGTTGGTGGTGCTTATGGATTTGATGAAGCAATATACAAACGTGCTAATGATAAAATTCGTTTATCCTCTTTAACCTTTTCCCATCAAATGGTAAGATTGTTTTTTCTAGAACAACTCTACAGGATTGGTACAATTTTAAAGAGCGAAAAGTACCATCATCAATAAATCTACAAATTGGGGAGTAATTATATTTCTTTTCAGGATATTGCAATAGGATTTTTATGGTTTATCATTCTAATGCTTATTTCCTCGTCCAAAGCAAATAAGATTGAAGATATCCGGATCAAAAAGTATTACATCAGAAATGTACTTTATAAGTTCTTATTTGCGATCCTATTTTCTATTATTTACCTCATTTATTACGGGGGTGGTGATACTACGGCATACTGGGACGGAGCGATAACCTTAAATAAACTATTCTTTGAGTCCCCTGTTGACTATTTCGTTCATTTAGTAAGCGAGCCAACGGCTGCGCTCCGTTCGCTTCATTTTAACATTGATACAGGGTATCCGCCGGGTTGGATTTATCGTGAATCCGAGGCTTGGTTCATTTGTAAGCTTAGCTCAATTATTTCTTTGTTTACCTTTCGGTCCTATTTTGCAGGGACTTTAATTTTTGCCTATTTGACTGCTCGAGCATCTTGGAGAGTATTTCAGATGATTGATCATTTAAAAACACACAATGTTCGCGTCGCGGCATATTGTATTTTGTTTATTCCAACCGTTAGTTTTTGGTGTGCAGGAATTAATAAAGACACAGTGATTTACTTTTCACTTTTGAACATATTGTTTTATACCTTTGACTTCCTTATTTTAAGGAATTCTATTTCAATCTCGAAAATAATTTATTTAGGGATTTCTGTTTTTTTAATTTTTCATATTCGTTCTTTTATTTTGGCAGCGATTGCCGCTCCATTATTCATGGCATTTGGTGCACGGCTTACCAAAAAGTATGAACAAAATTTCTTTGCCAAATTATTGTTGCGTTCTTTTATTTTGTTTGGGGGTATTTTTCTGTTTTTATATTTTTTCCAATCTACTTTTGCAGAGAGTATGATCAAAGAAGCACAAGTTGTACAGCAAGATTTTTTACAGAATCCAATTTATACCGGTAAGCGTTATGAAATAAGTAATACTGAGGTGTCTCCAGCAGGTTTATTAGCAGCTGTTCCCGAGTCTATATTTTATGGTATTTATCGACCATTTATAACAGAGGCGCTTTCCCCGAATTTTATATTGAATGGATTAGAAAGTCTTGTTTTAATCTTTATTACGTTTCGGTTTGTATTCTGGGGTAATGTTTTTAAGAAGATTAAAAAAGTCAGAAAAGAAGAGATATTGGTTTTCGCATTGATTTTCTCCTTGTTTATAGCATTTATGGCTGGTTTTACCTCGGTGTTGTTTGGCGTATTGGTTCGTATTAGAGCTCCTTTGTTACCTTTTATATTCCTAGTTTTGACGACCAATGTGTTTGACAGGGCGAGTACGAATAGTGAGGAAAGTCTTATTGAGAATTAATTATGTGCGGAATAACGGGATTTATTGATTTTAAGCGAAATACATCAATGCAGCATTTGCATAAAATGACGGATGTATTGAGTCATAGAGGTCCAGATGCCTCAGGATATGAGCTGGTTGAAAAAGAAAATTATCAGCTTGGTTTTGGCCATAGAAGGTTATCAATCATTGATTTGACAGAATCGGGGGCTCAGCCAATGTGTTTTCAAGAGTTTTGGATTTCTTTTAATGGTGAAGTATATAATTTCAATGAAATCAAGTTAGAGCTTGAATTATTGGGGCATAAATTTAAAAGTACCTCAGATACGGAGGTTGTGCTTCAAGCATATGTACGATGGGGCAGTGCATGCGTAGATAGGTTTATTGGCATGTTTGCTTTT
>CAJXDT010000029.1:0-29665 GCA_913052055.1 uncultured Cryomorphaceae bacterium | reverse complement strand
TTGATTGATACCTATCTCCTATCACTCTAGCAATAAAGTTAGGTGAGTTTGGATCTAAAGTTAAATTATTCCATTGTTGTAGTATATGTGGTCTTAAATCTTTATCACCTGATTTTGCATAAGGTGAATTAGCTGCATGAATTGTACCTTCTAGATCAACCCGTCTTAAAGCTAAACTAAAAGTACCGTAATCTGATCCTGCTACTGCGCTTCCATCTTTAATATTACTAATAGCTACCTTGTATGCATAATTTTCACATGAACCATGTGATCTAGTATGAATTTTAAATAGTCTAGTTGTCTTAGGACTTTTATAAGAACCAAGATTCTGTGAAACTATAAAAGGTGTTCTTGCTTCGTATGCGTTATTTGCACCGTATGCTGTTGATAAATCGTTGTCAGCATTTGTTATTGCTGTAACTAAAGTTGAATCATCACTAACTGATCTTGATGCGTAATTATTAAACAACATATAATTATATACTGGTTGAATTCTTGATTTAGGTGTAAATCCAAATATATTACCTAACCAATTTTCAGCTGTTGTATCAATTGTATCATTGACAAATTGACTTGGCTTAAAAATGAATATGAGCCGAGTAATGTATGAATACAAGCAGCAATAATAGTAGCAAATAAACTGCTACATAAGCAAAGTCAAAAAAGCGCTTTTGCTCTCTGCAATGTCTGATATAAATAAAAAACAAGGGGAAAGAAAGTAACAGCAATGCCGGCAACCATAAATGCATTAATAAAGCCAAGGTAACTAGGACTATTGATAAGATAATGAATACCCCTGAATACTTCTTCATTTGTTTTTTGAAAAACCATGCAATCAATAGCAACCCGAAACTCTTTACCGTAAGTACAGTCATAATCGCATAGTTGGCAAAATTGAGGCTTTTATTTTGAAAGGTATTATAGAATACAAGACTCAAGACAATCAACTCAAATAAAGATAGTACACTTAAAAAAAAATAAAAATACATCGGGCCTATGTTCGTAATCGTATTACCCTCTTTTAAATCAAGAAGCTTTATATTTCCATTCATGGTAAGCACTAAATTATCATCATGGTCGAGAGCCAAATTATTAAATGAAAAATACCCACGGTTTATTTTCACAGTATTAATGATTTCTCTTTTCCTCCAATCCCAAACTTTAAGCAATCCTTCTTGCGCATTTTTGTAGGCATGAACAAGGTATTTACCGTCCTTACTAAATAAAACAGGCTCGTAAGACGCTTTACAAATTAACTTAGATACAACAGATCCATCCTTTGCGATTAAGGTTATATCATTCTTATTAATCAAAGCCAGTTGCATCCCATTTGGATGATAAACAGCTGATTTTGCATAATGTATGCCGTAAAAATCAGTCACTGATTTCATCGTTTTCAAATCAAAAAAACCGAGCAGACCATTACCATCACAGTAGGCTAGTACGTTATTTTTATTGACACTGATATTACGAACGATTCCGTTTAAGCCAAACTCCTTAATTTTTCGATTATTAACCCAGTCCCAAATACACAATTTATTTTGACCAGATTGTCGAAGTGTGTATAATAAATATTGATCAGACTGATCAAACATTATACAATCAACACTCCAACCTATCAAATCATTTGTAAATAAAACCTTTTGCTCGTCAAAAGAATAAACTTTTACTGAACGACCGTCTTCACTCACTAATAATTTTTGATTATTCGAATAGGCCATCGAATGTACTTTATCAATATGATAGTCCAACTGATCAATGCAATGTTGATTATTCCATATATTAATGTATCCCAGCTCACCTGTTGCGACCAAACCGTCATCATTTAACGCAATGCCATGCGGCCCAGATCTAGAAACGAAAAAGGCGTTATTCGACCAATGATAAACTGTAAATACAGTGGTTAAAACAAACAAAATGGAGCATACAAATAGTATTTTGTCCACTAGTCTACTTTTCAGTAATTGCAATATAATATTGAGCATTTTTGGAAACGAGTTTTAATTTAATATTGCTATGAATGATATCCCATTAATATTTTCATATTGAGTTTAATTCTAGTCACCATAAAGATAGTCAATACCCAAAACTTTATTCATGAAAACACAAATTATCCTTTGTTAAGTGTCGCTGGGTTTTGTTCCACTAATTTTGAACCAGATATGATTAGAAACAATAAACCCTTAACTTTACTTTAAACAAAAGCTACTATGAAATTCTTAATTCCTTTTGCCCTTCTACCAACGATTATTTGTGCTCAAATTACACTCGAAGTTTCAGATTTTGCCGATGGTGGAGATACAGTACGCATAAGTAATACCGATGACTTCTCACTCGACTATGCAAGCACCGGAGACAATTACACCTGGGACTTTTCAAGCCTTGTAGCAGAAAGTCAAACCCTAAAGGACTACCAGAGTATGGACAACGCAAGCGCCATCCCATCCTTTACATTTGGTGCTTTTGCAGATGAAGCATACCAAGCCACAAATTTTGCAGAAACCGTAGACATCCCACTAGATCAGGCAGGGGAATTTTTACCGATTAGTATTGATGCCATCAATCAGTTTTCAAGAAACACAACGAACGGAATCACAAGCGTCGGATTATCCATTGGCATTTCAGGAACTGAAATACCGGTTACCTCCGATACGATTGAAACCCGTTACGCTTTCCCAATGAATTATGAGGACAGCTATACCTCGAATGGGTATTCCTATTTAGACCTCAACCCTATTTACAATGCCATTTGGATACAATACCGCACAAGAAATACAGAAGTAGATGGATACGGAAGCATCACAACACCTTATGGTACTTTTGATGTCCTAAGGATCAGGCATGAAATCATTGAAAGCGACTCTGTATTTATAGATCTATTTGAAGGTGCCGAATGGTACGAGCTACCTGTTCCGGTGCGTTACGAATATGAGTGGATCACAAAAAATGAAAAAGAGCCGATACTGAAAGTAGTTACGCGGCTAGATGCCTCTGGAGAAGAGGCTGTCATTAGTGTCAGCTATAAGGACAACTTTTTAGACCTTAATGCAAGTATTGAAGAAACACAAAACAGCATTCAGATTGGACCAAACCCGGTCATCAATAGCCTGTTCGTTCAAGGCACATCAGGCAGCTTCGATTATCAGGTCATAGACATGAATGGACAAGTTATGCAGGAAGGAACCCAGCACAATGACAACGCAATAGATTTGAATAAAATCAATCCGGGAACCTTCCTCATAGTGATTGATACAATTTACGGGCGCACGATGCGAAAAATCATCAAGCAATAGTACTGCTCGCAGCCAAGGAAAAATTAAAATTATATCCTTTTTAAGGTTCGGCTAAAAATAGATGGTGATTAGTCTTGAAATCATTATTGACGCTTTGTCGTATGTTGTAAAGTTGTGTAAAACGGTTGAGCAACAAATATATATAAAAATCAGAACCTTATTTCTGAAGAATTGTTTAAAGAGTATATGCTTCTTGACTCCACGGTATTATCAAAAGAAAAAACAATAGAAATAGCCAAGCTTGTTGGTCCAGCCTATTCCATATGGGACAGTCTTCGCTTAAAGGGAATCGGCTCTACAAAGCTCAATATTTCAAGCTACAGCAAAGATTTCAAAGGACTATTGGAGCAGGATAACACCAACAATTACTGCAACATTGAGCTTAGGCCAAATGGAATCATTGTTCACCTAAATAAAAGAGCAACAAGATACAGCTGGGCCATTCCCTTTTACAAGCTTTCTTTGTTTCATTCAGATGATTACAGCATTCATGCAGACGGAAGCTTTTTAAGAATAAAAAAAGATGATTTAGCCCAAAAATCTCGATCATTCATCAATAAAATCTTAGAGCAAAAGGCTCAGAAATCAACAATTAATCCTTTTTGAGTTGTTCTTTTGAATAAATGCCCTCCAATTAATTTACTATTCAAACGCAATTATCTATATTTGAGACATATTGAGAGGGTTAATGTTGAATAAGTGTTGTAAGATAGCATTTGTTACCGCTTTATTTTTGCTAAATACGGCGGCAGCGCAGGATTCGTTGAGAACTGAGAAGTTCAACGAACTATCTTCTCGCGTTAATAAAATGATGCGTTCAAAAGGCAATAGCTTAGAGCACCTCACCGTAGTTCACCGACAGCTTGCAGAATACGCCGATGTAAATCCCGAAGAATTCAAGAAAATTTCTGACAAACGTCTTCGATACAACCTTAAAGAAAGAATTCGATACATCGAAATGCGGTCACGGGGTTACAATCTACAACAAGCGCTTGTGTCTATGGCCATCCTCGAAAATGAAAAGCCAGACAATATAGAGGTTCAAAAGCTCTCAACAAAAACCAAAAGAAAAGCCCACAACGCCTTACTCAAAAACATCACAGAGAGCCGTGTAGATTATACAATCGAGCCTTCTATTTCATATTATACTTGGGGAAAGAACCCAAGTGAGTTCGCCTTTTTTAGTGCTCCAGGTGCAGAGAAGGTGATTCAAAATGCAATGTTTAGTCTTGCAGGATACAAAACCTTTAGGCTAAGACCCTCAAAAAAAATTGGAAGCCGCCAGTTTTACACCTATTCTCAGGCAGGACTTAAGGTCGACTACTTTAATGGTATGCTTATACCTCAATTAAGTGCACTGTTTACCCAGACCTCTGGAATTGATATTGGATACGCTTTTAACTTCTCTAATCCCCAGATTCCTGATGTTAATTTTTATAGCGTAAACATCGCGGCATACTACCCTATTAACCAAGTAAGCATCGGTTTAAATGCCAGGTTACTTTCTGACTTTTCAGACAACCACTTCTTACATTACGGGATTACTGCGAAATACAATCTTAAATTGGGTAAAAAAGTGACGAATGACGCTTTGGATAAGATTAAAGCAGATATTCAAAATATTAACGTGAGACCCCTCAAATAAGCCTTAGTCCCAGGCATCGGGGTTATCATTATCAGCCAACAGCTTTTTCCAATTTTTCTCATGAGACTCTGACTCACTTACAATGGCATGATATTCTTCGGGTTTTAGGTCATACACGTCTATCTCATGACCTGTATAGATTTCTATTTCCTCAAGTAATGCAACTTCGCTCTCAGCACAAAAGGAAAGCGCGTGGCCCTTGTTATTGCCTCTACCTGTGCGTCCACATCTGTGAACGTAGTTTTCTGGATTTTCAGGTAAATCATAATTTACGACATAGTCCATATCAGGAATATCAATTCCTCGGCAAGCTACATCAGTCGTTACAAGTATGCTGTTCTCTGCCTTTCTGAAGCGTTCTAATATCCCAAAGCGTTCCTTTTGTTCAATACCGCCGTGTAATGCTTCAGTCGATATGCCTGCTCTTTTCATTGCAGCCACTACCCTTTCAGCGCGTACTTTAGTCCGCACAAAGACGATAAATTTACCTTCTTCAAACTCATTCAATAGGTTTTCAAGAAAAAACCTTTTGTCATCCATTTCAACGCGACTAACTGCGTGCTGTACGTTTTTTGACACTGGATTTTTTGGAGAAACATGAATTCGGATGGCATTCCGCACTACATCGTAGGCCAATGACTTGATTTTTTTATTTAAGGTTGCCGTAAAAAAAAGTGTTTGTCTTTTGTAAGGCAGGTGTCTCTGTACATCGCGAATGTCATCATTAAACCCAAGATCTAGCATCAAATCAGCCTCGTCAATCACAAAGTGTTTCACAGCACTTAAATCAACAAAACCTTGAGAAATCAAATCAAACATTCTTCCTGGCGTCGACACAAGGACCTCGACATTACTATTCAAAGCTTTAATCTGCGGCTCTTGATCAACACCACCAAAAAGGCCTAAAACTTTTATACCTGTTTTCATGCCTATGGTCGTAAAGACCTCAGCAATCTGCTTGGCAAGCTCTCGAGTAGGCACAAGAACAAGTGCCGAAATTCGGCGGTTATTTGCCTTTCGATTTTGAATAATTTGTTGTAAAACGGGAATCGCAAATGCAGCAGTTTTCCCAGTACCAGTTGGGGCCACAGCCATTACGTCTTCACCATCAAGAATCGCTTGAATCGCTCTGAACTGAATATCTGTTGGGCGCTTAAAGCCCAGATACTCTAGCTGCGTTTTTAGCTTATTGTCAATATGATAATCCTTGAATTTCAATGTGTCGTAAAATTACGACAATTAGAAATCAATTGTATGCTCTACTGCTTTAAATCGATAGTCAAAAATTTCAGCAAGCTTCTTTTTGACAATAATGGGGTGCATCAACCTACCAAGAAAACCAAGAGGTAGCTCATATGAAACAATATCGGTCATTTCTACACCGCCCTCTACTTCTTTGAAATGGTGCTCATGGTGCCAAATCCGGTAAGGCCCCTTGCGCTGCTCATCTACAAAAAACTCGAGCTCTTTCACTGTTTTGATTTCTGTAATCCAATTCATAGGAATACCGAGCAAAGGCCTTACTGTATATTCAATCATCAGACCTTCATACATCTTTTCAGGCAGCTCAGTCTTCACATGAAAACCCATTTCTGGGGGTGTTATTTTTTCTAAATTTAGCGGGGAAGAGAAAAAGTCCCAAGTGCTTTGCAAATCAGCCTTAATGAGCTGTGTTTTCTTTAGTTGATACATGGTTTTAAAACAATAATTAAGGTACTATGTTCCATATACTTCAAAAAAAAAGACGACCGAAGACGTCTTTTAAAATTCTGTGAAGCGCAATTAAATATTTTCAATCACCATCGCCGAAGCGCCACCTCCTCCATTACAGATTCCGGCACCACCTAGCTTACCTCCATTTTGCTTAAGCACATGTAGTAAAGTCACTAAAATTCTAGAACCCGAATTACCAAGCGGATGTCCCAATGCAACAGCACCGCCATTGACATCTACCTTTGACGGATCTAATCCGAGTAATTTGGTGTTTGCAATTCCCACAACAGAAAACGCTTGGTTCAATTCCCAATAATCTACATCTGAAACTTCAATATTGGCTTTGGCCAATGCTTTAGGAACCGCTTTTGAAGGCGCTGTAGTAAACCATTCCGGCTCATGCGCAGCATCAGCGTAAGAAACAATCTTTCCAATGGGTGTTAAACCATGCTCCTTTATCGCCTCCTCTGAAGCCAACACAATACAAGAAGCACCATCGTTTAAGGTAGATGCATTTGCAGCCGTAATTGTACCCTCCTTATCAAAGGCAGGACGAAGATTAGGAATTTTATCTAGAAATACATTTTTGAATTCTTCATCAGTGTCCACAATTTTAGGATCTCCTTTTCTTTGCGGAACAGCAACGGGCACTACTTCATCAGAAAACTTACCATCTTCCCATGCAGCAGCTGCTCTTTTGTATGATTCTATCGCAAAATTATCCTGGTCTTCTCTTGTAATGTTATGCTCTTTAGCACAAAGCTCGGCGCAATTACCCATAGGTACCTTGTTGTATACATCCAACAAACCATCTTTAGTCAAGCCATCAAGCATTTGGATATTTCCAAATTTTGTTCCGGATCTACCCATCATATAGTGTGGGGCCATGGACATGTTTTCCATACCACCTGCAACCACAACATGATTGTCTCCAGCGATAATAGACTGAGCACCTAATGCCACAGATTTCATTCCTGAAGCACAGACCTTATTGATCGTTGTACAGGGTACTTCATTACCAATACCGGCACCTATCGCTGCTTGACGGGCGGGTGCCTGTCCAACACCAGCTTGTAAAACATTTCCCATAAAAACCTCATCAATGACAGAGGCAGAAACACTTCCTTTCTTCAATGCTCCTTTGATGGCAATAGCGCCTAATTGGGTAGCAGGTACACTAGATAAACCTCCTAAGAATGAGCCCATTGGTGTACGAACTGCAGATACGATATATACTGTTTTTGTCATGCTTTCAATTTTTGGATACGAATATAGGTATTTGATTCTAAAAAATGGCGTTGCTCAAGCTGCAGAATTTGTCCAAAAGAATTCATTTAATTCTATTTTTGTCCCTAATTTTAAAGCCATGAACTTTGAACTAGAATATTCAGCCACTTGGCTTATTGGTATTCTTTTACTTTCCCTTTTTGCAAGCTGGTTTTCTTACCGGAAGAAAAATGGATTCAGTGAACTTTCTCGCTTATGGAGAGCCTCACTGTATACCGTACGGTTTGTCTCTGTTTTCCTGATCGCAACACTCCTATTAGGGGTTTTTATCAAAACTTATATAGAAAGAATTGAGCAGCCCTTATTCTTTGTAGTAACAGACCAATCAGCGTCGATGCTTAATTACAAAGACAGCTCCACAGTTGCTGAAAACATAAAAAAAACGAGAGACAAAATCACAGCGAAATACGGCTCGAAATTTGACATCAAAACGCTAAGCGTCGGTGCTAATGTCAAAGACAATGTATCGAATTCTTTTGAGGAGTCTAGCTCGAACCTTGAAGCTGTATTTGCCTATATTCACAGTAACTTTTACAATAGAAATATCGGTGGCATTACTTTTATTTCAGATGGGAATTTTAACGTAGGTGCGAACCCAATCTATAATGCAGCGAAAATTAGAACCACCCCTATTTTTTGTCTTTCCGTTGGAGATTCTATTCAAAAGAAAGACCAGCTAGTGCGGTCAGTATTTAACAACCCACTTGCCTTTTTAATGAATGATTTCCCTGTAGAAATAGATATATCGTCTTTTCAATTCCCTGAAGAAGAATCTGTGATCACCATCTCTAAAAAGGGTAAAGTGATTGCCTCTAAAACCTTGCGCTATGGAAAGAACACAGAGGACTTTCAAAAAGTGAGGTTTTTGATTCCTGCTGACGAGCTCGGAAACCAAATCTATACAATCAAATTAGAAGAAAAAAAGAACGAAATTTCATATAAAAACAATAGCAAGAACTTCTATGTAGAGGTTTTAGATTCGCGAAACAAAGTATTGTTGCTTTCAAGCGCTCCCCATCCCGATATTTCTGCAATAAAAAATGTACTTGCAACAGACGACAAGATTGAGTTTGAATCTGCACTTTTTAAGGATTGGGATGGCAAAATAAATCAAACCAATATTTTGATTTGTCATTCGCCACAAAAAAACACAGATCTAAATATCATTAAACGCTTTGAGGAGGAGAATATCCCAATCTTATACATCCTTGGGCCTTCTACAAACGAAGCGCTATATGGGCGTCTTTCAATTCAGTTCCCTCCCCGATCAGCTGGAAAAAGGGACAATCTTCAAGCTGCATTAAATGATAATTTCTCGGAATTTGTTATTGACCCATTACTAAGGTCATCCTTAAACTTTTACCCTCCGTTACAAGGACATTATGGAGACTTTAAGCCGCCTAATGGCGCAAAGATTCTCTTCAATCAGCGTATTGGAAGTGTTAAAAAAGACAGCCCACTACTTTTCTTTCAAATCCAAAGAGGAAAGAGATATGCCGCCATTATGGGAGAAGGGATTTGGCGGTGGAGAATTAATGAATTTCAAAGAGAACAAAATCATACTGTTTTCAATAAGCTAATAGATAAGACCATTCAATATCTTACAGTTCCTGGAAAATCAAAAGGATTAACTGTAAGGTTCCCAAATAAAATAAGCAAACAAGAGGAGCTGGTTGTCAATGGTGTGTTTTATAATTCTTCTCTTGAAGCAATTACGAGTCCTTTACTCAATTTAAGTATCACTGATGAAAATTCAAAAAAGTATACAACACAATTTTCTGTCTATGAGGATGGCTATCAAGCGCAATTGGGAAAGCTAAACCCTGGAAGATATACATGGGAGGTTGAAACTGAATTCAAAAATAAAACAGAGCGTAAATCAGGGGTCTTCATTGTCGAGGATATCGATCAAGAAAGGGCTGAATCTGTTGCGAACCATAGTGTGCTAAAGCAGCTCGCCAAACAAAGCAATGGAGGCTTTTATAAGCTATCGGAATCTGATGGATTGATCAACGACTTATCAGAAAGGTCAGAAATTGAATCTGTATCGTTTTCAGAAGAGGCAAGCTTCAAATTGATTGACTACACATGGTACCTCATCCTTTGTATATTGTTCCTTTTTGTAGAGTGGTTCATGAAAAGATTGAAAGGTCTTCGTTAAACCAACTATAGCTTTACAATTCTCATCGTTACATACTTATCTCCGCAACCCACTACACAAAAATAAGTTCCGGCATTATATTGGACGAAAGAGAGTTTTTTACCCTTTTGAATGCCTAAAAATTGTCCGTTCAAGCCATAAATTAATGTTTCTACTGACCCTGAACACCCATTGGTGGATATATTCACATAGTTATTTGTTACGCTCGGATAAAGCGTTACATCGTCCTTTACGTTATTAAGCACATGAACCAAACCTGAACCGTTGAAGGCGCCAATATTTGATGGAACAGTTAAGGAGACATTATTACCAAAATAATCCAAGCCGCCATTGTGCTGCAAATAGTCAATGGTATCCGTACTTCCGTGAATCAGAAAACCATTCCCAATAGCAGGGCTACTGTTTTGTATTTGATATGCCTCATCGTTGTTTTCTCCTAGTGAAGAAGTATTGAATAACAAAGGATCTGCAAACAGTGCGTTATTTGCTAGATCACTATCCAAATCAATCCGAGTAGAATCACAAAAAAGATTATGGCTGATGTAAAGCTCATTCAATTCGTTTTCAATCAATGTCGGAATAAGCGCACCGTTTTCTCCCACAAATATTAGATTATTATACACGTGTACATCACCGATATCAGGCCAAAAATATATTTCAGGATTCAAAGTATCATTTACAAAAACGGTGTTGTTGTACATGAATGTTCCGACACTTGGACAACGTACTGTATTGCTTCCACAATAATTTGAAACCCAAAAAATCTTACCCTTTTTGTTCCAAGGGACTCCGTTGGGGTCCTCTCTGTAACCATCGTTTACACTTATATTATAGCGATAACCACAATTAATATTATCTCCCAATACTTCAGCAAAACCACCTTCATTGTTGAAACTGTAGTTGTATTGAAACACGACATTTTCATTACCGTAATCAATATGCGAACCGTAAGAGTCCATAGGACCATGTGCATTCATAAATTTATTATGCTGGGCAATTACATTTTTACAATCGAAAGGCCACATGCCGCTTCCTCTCTTCCACATTCTTGCATCAATATCTGAACCTGTGTGATTGAAAATATTATTCTGAACCAGCACATTTTGACTTTTGTTGGGTACAAACCCGGAGCCGCCAGTGAATTCAAATACACAGTCTTCAACAAGAATTTGATTGTTCTTTACCGAATCAATACCATTGAGTCCAAGAGATTTAATCCAAAAACCATAATGTCCGGTTTCCGTTATTGTTGTATTTGTAATTCTGGCATCAGAGATCGTATTGCGCAATCCGGCAGTAGTGTCTGATTGCGTTTCTAATTTAATACCATAACCCAAATGAATGTTTTCTGCCACCTCAGGAGTGGGATAAATACCATGAATATAGAGATCATCAAAAGAAAAACCCTCGAGGTCTTGCGTTGTTGCAACGACTTTAATACCGAAACGAACATTCTTGCCTGACCCCCAAGAATTTGCCGCTCCTCCGAAGCCAAAAAGCTTCTTAACAACACCAGAAGGATCCAAATGAGAAAATGAGTTGACAAGTTCCAAACCATTCAGCTGTATGTGTTGGTCATTGTAAATCAAAATGCATGATTGATATCCATAACCATCGATAATGGGTCTATCGGAACCCCCATATACATCAATAACGATGGGTTGCAAGCTTGTGCCAGATCCTTTCAACCAAAACATACCTTCCCAATAATCTCCCGACTTAAAATAAATGGAATCTCCAGCACTAAAAACCATAGAATTTAACTTTTCTATCGACTGAAATGGAAATTCGATACTCAACCCATCATTTTGGTCACTGCCCTCAGTGCTGCTCACATAATAAACTTGAGCATGAGAAAACCCAAACAAGAATAGAGCACATAGAAAAAGAACGATTTTTTTATAACTAAAGGTAAAATCTAGGCAAGACATGCCTTAAAATTAATAAATACCCTGCACAATTAACGAATGAAAAAGACAGTTATTTAGCCGCCACTTGGACAAACAAAGTCTGTTCTTAATGAAAAGGATTCTGGAATAGCTCGATAACCGCCAATCAAATCCTCAATGACATTGAACCCATTCTTTTTTAGAATCGAAGCCGCAATCATACTTCTGTACCCTCCTGCGCAATGCAAGAGTAAAGAGGTGTTTTTAGGATACCTTTTAATGTTATCTTTTATAAAATCAAGCGGTAAAGATTTAGCTGCTTTAAGGTGCGATGCTTCGTATTCGCCGGGCTTTCGGACATCAATGACACATTCTTGATCAAAATCTAAGGACATAAATTCATTTACATCAATACGACCAACTGACTCTATACTATTGCTTGCAGACAACCAGGTTTGAAAGCCACCTTCCAAAAAGCCAAGCACATTGTCATAACCCACACGTGCTAGGCGCTGAACAGTTTCTTCTTCTTTTCCTAAATCAGTAACTAAAATGATTTTCTGTCGATCTGTTGGAATCAACGCACCGACCCAAGGGGCAAACTGACCTTCGAGTCCAATAAAAATACTTCCTGGAACATACCCAGCGGCAAAATCATCCGCATTACGAGTATCTAATAAAAGCACATCTTCTTGGATTAATAAAGCTGTAAATGAATCAAGGCTCAATGCAGTCAATCCTCTACGCATTACCTCATCAATAGCATCGTAGCCGCTTTTATTCATTCGGACATTCATTCCAAAATATTGAGGAGGAGGCATTAAACCATCCGTAAGCTCCTTAATAAATTCTGCTTTCGTCATATCTTTACGAAGCGCATAATTGGTTCTCTTCTGCTTGCCAATGGTGCAAGAAGTTTCACTCGACATATTCTTACCGCAGGCACTACCCGCTCCATGGGCTGGATAAACGATAACGTCATCCCCTAAAGTCATTACTTTATTGCGCAATGATTCAAATAACATTCCTGCCAAATCTTCTTGTGTCATATCTGCGGCTTTCTGCGCTAAATCTGGCCTACCAACATCTCCAATAAAAAGTGTATCTCCCGTAAAAACAGCAATATCCTTACCAGTCTTATCACTCATTAGGTAGCAACAAGATTCCATTGTATGGCCAGGCGTATGTAGGACCTTGATTTGCAAATCACCAACAGAAAAAACCTCTTGATCCTTAGCAGAGTGGAAATCGAAGCTAGGGTTAGCCTCAGGACCAAACACAATAGAAGCACCGGTTGTTTTAGCCAAGTCTACATGCCCACTAACAAAGTCAGCATGAAAATGCGTTTCAAATATATACTTGATTTTAGCACCATCTGCCTGCAAACGCTCTATATATGGAGCCGTCTCTCTCAGAGGGTCAATAACAGCTGCCTCCCCGTTAGATTCGATGTAATAGGCTCCTTGCGCCAAACATTTAGTGTAAATCTGCTCTACATTCATGTGACAAAATTAAGGAATATCATTCTAAAGAATGTACTATTTCCCCTTTAATACAAGTCTTCCAAGCGTAGTTTGGCTTAAATATTGGTTTTTTATTCAAGGGACGATCTAACACAACGAATGTCGCATCCTTTCCCTGCTCCAATGAGCCAAGCTGATTTTCTTGAAATGATGCAAAAGCTGCCCAAATGGTCATTCCTCTCAATGTTTCTTCTATACTGAGTGCTTCATTGCTCAGAAAACCTTTTGCTGGATAGTCTTTTGGTGTCTTTCGATGCACCGCGGAATGAATCGTATAAAAAGGATTGGTATACTCCACGGGGAAATCAGTCCCCAAGGCAATCATTCCAAAGGAATTAAGCAAGGATTTGTATGCATATGCGCCTTCCATTCGTTCAGGACCTATTTTCGAAGCTGCCCAGCGCTGATCTGTTGTTGCATGTGTAGGTTGAACAGAGGGAAAAACAGCATAATCAGTGAACAATTTGAACTCGGCTAAATCTACGAGTTGGGCGTGCTCCACACGAAAGCGATGGTCCGGCTTTCTTTTGTAGGCTTCTTTGCACATTCCAAGTATTCGAGATACAGCAGCATCCCCTATTCCATGGCAATTCAATTGGTAATCCACAGAAAGACAGAAGTCTCGGAGGGTCTCAAGCTCTTCCATAGAACTTAAAGATAAGCCTTTATAATTCGGATGGTCGTGGTATGGTTCCTTCAATAGAGCACCTCTTGAACCTAATGCGCCATCTACATATGCTTTAAAGCTTCTAATCAATACGTTTTGATTTCGATAAATTCCATTTTTTCTGGCGAATTCTTTGTTGGCATCAGAAGGAGAAAGCATTGCATATACGTTCAAGCTGAGGCTTTTCGTATTTACCATATCTATTAGTAGGTCCCTTTGATTGGCATCTACCCCAGCCTCATGAACTCCGGTTACACCATAAGTGAAAAGCTCCTCTTGAACCTCGAGAAGTTTCGTTTTCATTTCTGCATTTGAGAACTTAGGTATCAAACCTTCAAGCAGCTGTAATGCGGCGTCAACGAACAAGCCAGTATATTCGCCTGAAGCATTTTTGAGTACAGCACCTCCATTGGGAACATCAAATTCCCCAAGCAATTTTATAAATGCTTGATTTAATAAAGCAGAATGCCCATCTATTCTATACAAACAAACAGGCGTATTGGGAAAAGCTTTGTTCAGTAGAATATTATCAGGAAATTCACTTTGAGCCCATAGTGATTGGTCCCAACCCATTCCGATAAGGATAGGCTTATTGCTTTTGGATTGATAATCCTTAACGCGCATTACCATATCTTCTTGAGAGGTGCATCCTACTAAATCTGCACTCAATAAAAGCTCGGCATAAGACATAAGGTGCCCATGTGCGTCGATAAAACCAGGATATACCTGTTTTCCTTCCGCATCAATTGACGACGCATAGGCGTATTTATTCAGTATTTGTCGATCAGGTCCAGATTCTAGAATTTTGCCATCCCGAATTGCCATCGCTTCAGCAACAGAATTTGATTCATCCATTGTATAGATATTGGCATTGAAAACAACTAAATCGGCTTCTTCAGACTTCATACATGAGCCAAAAGACAAAACGGCTAAAACTGCTATAAAAATTTTATATTTTTTCATCATTAAAAAGGATAACCTAAACCAAAATGGAATCTAGGAACAAAAGGAGAAGGCATTGTGCTTGTATCAATTCCGGCATCAATACCCTCTTGAAAATATGTAGCTCTATCTTTTATATCTTGAAATACCCATCTTGCTCCATCCGAGTATGCAGGATTGTATATTGGAAAGCCAATGTCTAGTCGAATAATGAAATACTCTAAATCCAGACGTAAACCAAAACCAGACGCTACAGCCATTTCTTTCATTATTGTATTCAGCTGAAACTGTGCGTCTCTTGAATCCTGCTTATAGGTCCAAATATTACCAAAATCCGTAAATACCGCACCCTTAAACAAAGCACCTAGAGAAAAACGATATTCAACAGAACCGCCAATTCTAATATCTCCAATTTGCGTTAAAGTTCTATCGGGATCCAAATGGTATTTATATGCACCCGGACCTAGGGTACGGGCATTCCATCCACGGTTGTCATTTGCACCACCTGCATAAAAGCTATAATCATAGGGCAATGCACTTGTACTATTTCCGTATGGAATTCCAAACCCAGCATTTGCTCTAAAATGAACAGAAGATTTTGTATTGATTCTTTTTGAAAGTATATATTTTGAATCCACTTTTACAAATTGTGCATACCTAAGATTTAGAAACTCATGACTCCCATCAGCGCTTGTATCTTGCATTCCTTGAAAAATTGACAAAACATTTCCCGCCGCATCTAAGCTTGCTGAGAATAGTATATTAGCCCCTAAAAAAGGTCTGCGGCCTGGACGGAAGGTTTTGTTTTTATTGTTGTACTCAAAAGAAAACCTGGTATCCTGCCATACAAATTGATTGCTGTAGGCATTGGTTAAAAAAGGATCATTAATTGAATCTAATCTTTGTTGAAAAGCATCAGTAGGTGATATATTAATCAGCTTAATAACGGAGGCCGCGGGTAGCCCCATTTCAAAAATCTGTGTTTTACCTACTAAAAACTTCCAGGAATAATTCAGCTGAAAAACCTCCCTTTTTTCAAAAATCTCCCTTTTTTCATAGTTGTACGCTGCCGTAATCAAGGTTCTCGCCCGGTGCCTTTTAGTGAGAAGTGTTGGAGAAAATGGAGCCAAACCAATCAATTCCATTTGTACGCTTGGTGCAATCTCAATGGAGTTAAACAGATCTATCGACTCTTCTTCATTCTGCTCAAAAACTTGCGTCTGTGTTTCAAAACCCGCACCAAATGAAAGCGTTAGCTTCGCTGCTTTGCGGTTTACGTTTCTATTGACATAATTCAAAGCAGTGCTAATTCCTGGCTGACCCGTTGAAGAAGTCGTAAAACGGTTATCAAATGCGAAAGATTGCTTTTTACTTGGCTCGAGATAATAATGTACGTCCATGAGCCGAACGGAAGCTGTATCGGGAAGCTCATAGATAACTGGTTTAACGGAACGAAACACACCAAGCTGTGAGAGCCCTCTAATAGAGCGGGTTAAGTAATCTCCCTTGTAGTAATTTTCTTTTTCAAGGAAATTATGAAGTTCGAGAATTTCAGGATTAAGCAAAGGTTTAGAACCATTAAAGTGTACCCAAGCATCTCTATTGATATCTCGACTGGAGGAATCCGTTTTTTTACGCTGAAAATACTTCTTCTCCTTTGTAATGAAGTACTGCTTGTATTCTGGATTTTGAAAATCTAAACATTGGCAATAATTACTAAAAAGACCTTTCACATTTAGGGTATCACTCAGGTGAAAATGAACTTCATTGATTCGAGAATATTTATAGGGGCGAAGAAATAAACTATCTGGATTATCAGCATTGGACTCATATTGAGAATTCAGCTTCATTTCTAGCACCACCTTTCGTTCTTTGTGTGAGGTATCTGCAACAAACTCAATACTGGACGATGAATATTTATAGTACCCATGATTTCGCTGGTCCAAGGCAAAAGCATCTCGGTAATCACTTAGTATATCAATGTCGAAAGGTTTGCCGATCAGTGGGTGGACTTTGTCATTCAGAATACGCTCCTCGATATACGCTTTATGATTTCGAATCATAAGCGCATTTCCTGAATAAAAAACTGAATCAATATTAAAAACAGGGCCAACATCAAGCGTATAAGTTACTTGCAGCTTGCGTTTCGCGCTGTCTATTACTATTTGATCGTTCAGAATAATATTGTAATAACCTTTTCTGCGCAAGAAGTTAACGAGCTGCTGATTCGTCTTTTTATAGGCCACAGAGTCAAAGACAATTGGTTCTTCTCCAAATTGGTATTTGAGTCTCTCCCGAAGCAATAAATGGCTATAAATGGTATCCTGTAATTCCTTTCTTCGATAGTGCGTATTTCCCTTCCGCTTTGCCTTCGAAATTCTTTTGTTATTGGTCTTTTCGTATCGAGCCTTTTTCTTGATCAGTTTTTTTTGGAACTTATCAAAGTGCTTCTTTTTCTTTTTAACAATCTTGGCGGAGTCAATAAGGTTGTAGGTACGTAACTTCAAGAGCATTCCAAAAGTTCTTTGATTCGGACGTTGCTTTAAAATATCCTCTAAGTCGTATGCAAACTTTACTTTCTGAACATACTCTATGCGGTTAGACTTTAACAAGAAATAACCTTCGGGTACGTTTTTAGAAATAGAGCACGCGCTTAGGCAAAGCGCTAGCAATGTATAATACAACCAAAGTTTATTTATCTTCATCATTGAATTGATACAAAAGTAAGGAATATCATATGCAAAAAATCTCCCAAAAGCATTTAAAGTGGATTAAAAGCCTGCATCAAAAAAAGAATAGAGATCTCGAACAATGTTTTATTGTTGAAGGAGTTAAAATTTGTGATGAGGTCATACAAAACCATCCTCAGCGAATTAAGGATATTATTTGCACGAATGAATACCTCGAACAAATTTCGACAAAACTTCATCCCCAAACTTTTACCCTTTCCCCTGCCGAGCTGTCAAGAATTTCTACCTTAAAAACACCAAATGCTATTCTACTTGTCCTACATAAGGAAACAAAGCTACAATTTGATCAAAACAAAAAAGTCATCCTATTAGACGATGTTCAAGACCCAGGCAATCTCGGCACACTTTTGAGAACAGCCGATTGGTTTGGCATCACTCAATTCGTTTGCTCGCTCAAAACAGTTGACCTATACAATTCTAAGACCTTACAGGCCACAATGGGAAGCTTTTTAAGAATTAATGTGTGGTACCAGGACCTAGATGAATTCCTCTCCAAAAACAAGCTAGAAGTTGGAGGAGCACTTCTCGAGGGAGAAGAATTCCAAGACACGGAGCTTCAATCTATGAATGCTTTAATCCTCGGGAATGAAAGCCGTGGAATATCAGAAAAACTAAGACAGCACATCAACCTTCCACTAAAAATAAAAGGCCGCGGGCATGCAGAATCGCTAAACGTTGCAATAGCTGGGGCTATTTTTATGGAACATTGGGTAAAATAAATCAATTTTTCTCTAGCGTCTTTAAAAGAAAGGACGTACTTTTGCAACTTGCCAAACACAAGGAAGAATGATTGATGTTGACCTGTACAAAGCCAAAAAACTTTATCCATTTCAAGAGGAAACTGTAAATACAATTCTGAACGAATTATCTAGTAATGGCAAAGATTTCAACCTGCTTTACCAACTACCTACTGGCGGTGGAAAAACGGTTATTTTCTCTGAGATAGGAAAGAAGTATATTGAACAATGGAAAAAGAAAGTATTGATTCTGACGCATAGAATTGAGCTTTCTGTCCAAACATCAAAGCAACTTTCAGCCATAGGAGTCGCCAATAAAATCATTAATTCAGAGGTCAAAGACCTACCAGATCAAGATGAGTATTCTTGCTTTATCGCAATGGTTGAAACCCTTCACAACAGACTTACCGATGACCACGATTTTATTAAAAACGTAGGTTTGGTAATTGTAGATGAGGCGCATTACAATAGCTTCAGGAAGATATTCCAGTATTATGAGGATTGCAACATCCTTGGCGTAACGGCAACACCTTTAAGCAGTAATAAATCCCTTCCACTAAAAGACAATTACAACCGATTGCTCGTTGGGGAGTCTATTGCCGGATTAATTGAAAAGTCTTACTTGTCTAATGCAGATACGTTCAGCTATGACGTCAACCTTCATGGTTTGAAAATTGGCACCAATGGCGATTTTACCATTACTAGCTCTGATATGCTCTACAGCAATTACTTCATGCAAGAAAAATTGATTTTTGCTTATGAGGAAGTGGCTTTAGGTAAAAAGACATTGATTTTCAATGCAGGAATTGAAACCTCTATTCGGGTAAAAGAATCATTCGAAAAACTAGATTACAATATCAAGCACCTTGACTCTACTTTTAGTGATAAGGATAGAAAAGACATCTTAAAGTGGTTTAAAGAAACACCGAATGCGATCCTTACCTCTGTGGGAATTCTTACAACAGGTTTTGATGAACCAACCGTAAAAACAATTATCATCAATCGAGCGACTAGATCTCTTACGCTTTATCATCAAATGATTGGCCGAGGTTCACGTAAGCTTCCGAACAAGTCAAACTTCCACATCATTGATTTGGGAAATAATGTAAGAAGGTTTGGACTTTGGCAAGATTATATCAATTGGCAGGATGCCTTTAAATTTCCAGATAGATTTCTTGAATCTAGGGTGTCTGAGTTAGAAGACATGGAATTTGAGGCGAATTATCAGTTCCCGAAGGGCTATGATAAGTTCATGGATACAAACAAACTAGAAAGCTTCAACATAAAAGAACGCTACCACGAGTGTATTGATAATGGAATCAAAGGAAAGCAGGCTGTTGAAGAATCCATGGAGAATCATTTTGAAGTAATTCTAGAAAGTGCAAAGGATATGGAGCACGGCTTTGAAATCCTTGAATTTCTGCAGGACCATATCGAACACCGATTGAAACATTACACCAAGTGCATCTCAAAAAGCACAGACAATTACTTTAAATTTCTATTAGAGACCTATAACCGACAGCTTTCTCAAAAAATAAGAGTGAATATAGATGAATCCGAATTGAACTAATCTGCAAAAATTAGTTTATTTTTAGGGCATGTATAAGCTTCTAATTTTCACCTTTTTCCTATTCTTTACAAGTTCTTTTACTGCGCAAAAGAAAAATCTCAAAGCTTATCTAGACCTCAAAGAATTCTATCACCCAGCCATTGGTTCATATATTGAAATTCAGCTACAGTTTTCTGGTATTTCGACACACCTTAAAAACATTGGTGATTCGGCATTACAATCCACACTTGTTATCTACATGGATATATTTGACACTGACTCTTTGGTCGCTTCAGATTCATACATCTTAAATTCTCCTCAATTCCTTCTGCGAGACAGTATTGTTGAAGATTTCTTTGAAATCAAAAGGTTCGCATTGAATGAAGGTAACTATACACTAAAGCTAGAGCTTCAAGACTTAGGCGATTCAACCAAAAATAAAATTAATGGTTCCGAGAAATTCACTATAAAAACTAAAGAGAACGTTTCCAGCTTTTCAGACATTACCATCGCAGAATATGCCGTACCATCTTCAGCAGGCGGTATTTTTCAAAAATCTGGGTATCAGATTATCCCTATGCTCTCCAAATTCTTCCCAACAGAGCTTTCACAAATGCCTATCTATTTTGAATCCTACAATACGCACAAGCTAGGTGGATATAAGGTTAGGATAAAACGAGAAATCATTAATGCAGCCAACAACAAAGTTGTAGATGACTTCACCAAAATCATCACGTATGATACGGCACAAATTCAACCTCATCTGGGCGTTGTCGATATTGAATTGCTCGAGACAGGGTCCTACATTTTAAAGCTTTCTATGGTGGATGAGACGTTAAACGAAATATGTAGCACCAGCATCTCATTTGAGCGAAGTAATGAAATAACCACAAGTCTGGTGACTACTGAAATTATACTCGACCCTGCCTTTCAGACATCTATTCCCTCGGACAGTGTTGGATTCTATTTAGAAAGCCTCATTCCAATTGCCAGACCTGCTGAGGTAAAGAATATTATTAGCACCCTAAAAACTAAAGACCGTGAAAAATGTAGAAAACACCTTCAAGCGTTTTGGGTCAAAACGGATCAGGTTGATTCCTATTCGGCGTGGATTAAATATAAAAATCAGGTTGACTTTGTGGAAACCGTTTATGGCAACAATTTTCAAGATGGTTTTCAAACTGACAGAGGTCGTGTATATCTTCAATACGGTGCACCAAACACCTTAATCAACAAGGAGACTTCTCCCTCGGAATATCCCTATGAAATCTGGACATACAATAAGATTGGTGTATTTAACAACCGTAGATTTGTCTTTTACAACCCAAACCTCGTCAACAGAGCATACAGATTGCTTCACTCAGACATGGTAGGAGAACTAAAAAATCCTCGCTGGCCCCAAATGTTGTCAAAAAGGAATACCGTTAACGGAAATATAGATGATCCAAATTCCAATAATGTTGACCATTGGGGTGGGAACTCTAACGATTACTACCGCCAGTACTAAATCATGAAAAAACTAGCAGTTGTTATTCTGAATTTCAATGGTGTTGAACATCTAAAAAAACACCTCACACAGATAATCAAAAACAGCAGTCCTTATGATGTCATTGTTGCCGACAATTGCAGTACGGATAAATCCATAGACTATATTAAAACTATTGACGGAGTTAAAGTCATTCAAAACAATGAAAACACTGGTTTCGCAGGAGGCTATAACGATGCTTTAAAACAAATAGAGGGGCAATATGATTTTTATTTCCTACTCAATAGCGATGTTGAGGTCAGCCCAAATTATCTTTCACCTTTGTTAAAAGCGATGGATGACAACAATATTGGCGCTTGTCAACCAAAGGTATTGTCCTTAATTAAGCCTACTAGCTTTGAGCATGCGGGTGCCTGTGGTGGATACATTGACAAGAATTACTACCCGTTTTGTCGAGGAAGAATATTTGATCATGTAGAGGAAGATAAAGGACAATATGCGTCAGAATCATATGTAACCTGGACCTCTGGAGCCGCTATGCTTATTCGATCGGAGTGCTTCCACAGTGTTGGTGGTTTTGACAGCAGCTTTTTTGCGCACATGGAAGAAATTGATTTGTGTATTAGACTTGGGCATAAGGGATACAAATTCAAAGTGATCCCAACGAGCACAGTCTTCCATTTAGGAGGAGGAACACTCCCCTATTTGTCAGCGCAGAAAGTATACCTGAATTTTAGAAATAATTTATTTCTAATTATTAAGAATCATAAAGGTTGGCTATTCCCTATGCTTTTTAAAAGAATGACGCTTGACGGCATCGCAGCCTATAAATTTCTTTTTGAAGGGAAAATATCTTTTTTCTGGAAAGTATTTTTAGCACATATGGCGCTTTACAGCAATTTTGGTAGCCTTTACAAAAAAAGGAAAGACCTATTAAAAGACGCTGAACCTATTGTGAAGTATCGAGGCAACATCTTGATCAACTACTATCTTGAAAAAAGAAAAACATTTTCTACAATAGATAAGCGAAAATTAAACTCATGAAAGCAATAGCATACTGTATTTTCCTTTTTGGGATGTTTACCCAGATGAATGCTCAAGTCATTAAATCTTTACAAAAAGTAAGTGACAAGGCCCATAATGTCATTCAGCCACAAAAAAAAGACATGGTTGCATCTCCAGTAACATTGGTCAATCCATTTGTAGGGACAGGTGGTCACGGACATACCTTTCCCGGTGCGACGGCTCCATTCGGAATGATTCAGCTCAGTCCTGATACAAGACATGAGGGTTGGGATGGTTGTTCAGGATATCATTATTCTGACTCCGTAATATACGGCTTCAGCCATACCCATTTAAGCGGAACTGGCGTTCCAGATTATTGCGATCTATTAATTGTTCCTCAGAGTGGTAAGAAAGCTAAGGTAGTTCCTGGCTATGAAGATTCTAAAGGATTTGGTTCTACATTCTCTCACAATACTGAAATTGCGAAACCAGGATATTACGAGGTGTATCTAAAAGATGATGCAATCAAAGCTCAGATGACCACTAGTGAACGTGCTGGTATTCATCAGTATACCTTTCAGCGAGAAAAAGATAAGAAATTCATCCTTATTGATTTTGACCACAGAGACGACCTTATTTTTGCAGAATACATACTAGATGATAAAAAGCATATCTCAGGCCAAAGAATTTCAAAAAGCTGGGCAGAAGAGCAGCACTTCTATTTTGATCTTGAATTCTCGATTGAACCATCAAAAATCAAAAGAGTAAGCAACAAATATGGACACAAGCTACTTATTGAATTTCCACAACAAACCAAAACGCTTAATATAGCCATTGGAATTTCTCAGGTAGATGAAGCCGGTGCCCTCAAAAATAGACAGACGGAGCTAGATGGTTTTAATTTTAATAAAACAAGAGCCTTGACTCGGGTTAAATGGCAAAAGGAGCTCTCTAAAATCAAAATCAGCAGCGAGGATAAAGAGAAAGCTTCGATATTTTATACGGCCCTCTACCACTGTTTTATTGCACCAAACCTTGCCAGCGATGTGGACGGTCGTTACCGTGGACATGACCAAAAGATACACGAACTTGAAGAAGGAGAGCATCATTATACTGTCTTCTCACTTTGGGATACCTACAGAACCCTTCATCCGCTTTTTACGCTTATACAGCCAGAAAGAACAGAAGAATTTATTAGAACCATGCTCCGCATTTACGACCAAAGGAATGACCTTCCAGTATGGGAATTGGCGTCCTGCGAAACTGAATGTATGATCGGCTACCATTCCGTTTCAGCCATTTCAGATGCTTATCTCAAGGGATATAATGATTTTGATACCACTAAGGCGCTAGAAGCGATGGTTCATACCAGTAAATTGGATGAATACGCCAAGAAAGAATATGCTACCCAAGGATTCATTAGCTCTGACCAAGAGGCAGAATCTGTATCGAAGACATTGGAGTACGCCTATGATGATTTCTGCATTGCTCAAATGGCCAAGAAAATGGGACGTGATAACCTCTATCAAGAATTCACGAAACGAAGTTTAAATTTTGTCAACCTATACGACCCATCTACGAAATTCATGAGGGCCAGACGCGGTGCACAATGGTTTGGTCCCTTTAATCCAATTGAGGTCAACTTTAATTACACCGAAGCCAACAGCTGGCAATACTCCTTATATGCTCCTCATAACGTTCCTGTACTTGCCAGCCTCATGGGAGGAAAGGATTCCTTAGAAACCTGGTTGGACCGATTATTTTCAGCAGAATCTGACTTGATCGGTAGACACCAAGTAGACATTACAGGGCTTATTGGTCAATACGCGCATGGGAATGAACCTTCTCATCACATGGCTTATTTGTACAACTATACGAATGCACCCGAAAAAACTCAGTTATACGTGGATCAAATCCTAAACGAGCTTTACACCATACAACCAGACGGTCTATCGGGTAACGAGGATTGTGGACAAATGAGTGCTTGGTATGTGATGAGCGCATTAGGACTCTACCCTATTGCACCCGGAAACACAAATTATCAAATGGGACGACCGCTCTTCAAAAAAGCAGAAATCAAGCTACCCAAAAAGAAAAAACTTTCCATTGAAGCACCGAATAATTCGGTATCAGCAAAATATGTCAAAGAGGTTTCATTCAATACTACAAAAGTAAATGACACGGAAATCGACCACAATCAAATCAAAAAAGGAGGAACACTATTATTCGAAATGTCTGACAAACCTGTTTCGACATTCAATAACGATATCTCTAGAGAAGATAGCCTTTTAAGAACGGACTTTGTACCAACTCCTTTTATTGCAACCGAACAGCGGATCTTTGAAGATTCGATTGTGATTAAAATTGGAAGCAGCAAGATAAACAACCTAAAACAAAGGCTTTATTTTGCTATTAATAATGGGTTATGGCAAGATTATATTCATCCCTTTACAATACACGAAACAAGCACAGTTTCAGTCAAAGCATCTAGGTTTCCGCACGTTTCAGATATACCTCGCAATGCGAAAATCGCACCATACTGGAGCCCCGTTGTGAAGAGCCTCTTCAGTAAAAGAGATCCGAGTGTAAGTCTGAAACTTGAAACCCAATACGCCAACCAATATGCAGCATCAGGACCGAATACGCTGATTGACGGCGTTCGAGGAGGAGCTGATTTCAGAACAGGAGATTGGCAGGGCTATTTTGGAAAAGACCTCAATGCGGTTGTTAGCTTTGAAGAAGCGAGAGAATTGACCTCCATAGGCATATCATGCATTAGAGACATTAAATCATGGATCTTCTTCCCTGAAAGAATTGGTATGAGCTATTCGCTTGATGGTATAAACTTTACAGCGCTTCCCGACCTCACATACAATGAAGCCACAACAGACGATTACGAACCGAAAATAAAAGCCTGCATCCAGAAATTAAAACAACCCACGAAAATCAAGTATATCAAATACACTGTATACAATCCAGGAACATGTCCGAGCTGGCATTTGGGACGTGGAAACGATTCATGGATCTTTTTGGATGAATTCTTGTACAAGTAGCGTTTGGTGTAAAATGCGTTGTAATGCAATAACATTATTATGCGCTGATTTTAATCTTCTAATTATAGATTATAAGTCAAAAGTAAATAACCTTAATAATTATATCAATACCTTTAATAAAACATTTACATGGACGGCACCACAATAAGACGCAATTACAAAGAGGCTCGTGAAATGGCTGCAGAATTTTTGTGTGAAAAATACAATCTAAAAGTCAGTCAAAGAAATGATTATGAGCTGCATATAGAGACTAGTAAAGGAGTTTTTAGATTATGCCTATATATACCTGATCCGAGAGAAGTATTTTTTGACCTACACGACTCCAATAACCAGGATGATGCGCAAATTAATGGACGGAGTAAAAAAATAGTAGGCGGAAATTGTTTCAGGGAAAAATATCCCAAATTAGATTTACATAAAGAAGGCCTAGCAATGTATAAAACTTATGTTAAGGAAAATCAATCACTAGTGGGTGTTGAGGATGATAAAGTGTCAGAAAATACCGTTGACAACCTATGTTTTTTTTTTAAAGTTCAAATCATGCTAATGATTAATTGGGCCCCAAATAAAATACTTTAAGGTTTTTGAGTATTCGATACGCGATTGTTATTTATTGGATATTGCGCATAACTAGAAGCTAAAGAACATACTTAGCGGCCATGACAGATCATTTGACTTGTAAACGCCATAAGACACATCCTTTGCACCAAACTTTTTATTAAAATCAGCCACGCCTTTTGTATTGGAGCCAACGAAATCAAACTTCTTTAGGCCTTTACCCACGGCATTTTCAATGCCATGATCTATAAGATGAAACATAGCTCCCACTTCCTTTGCCTTCTCGGAGGATGCTCCTTTTACGTAGTAACGAACGCCATTCAAATCAATGAAAAAAGCCATAGCAATTGGGGCTCCGTTAAACATAATGGTACTTATAGTTCCTATATCTTTTCTAATAGCCGTTTCGATCAATGCTTCCAAACGTCCATAATGCAGTTCTTTCAGGTTTCCATATTTAAATCCTACGTGCGCTTTAAAAAATGAGACAAATGCTGAAGCGTCGTTATTTTGTTCAAATAACAAATCTTCCTTATGATTCTTTAAAATTCGTTTCGTGTTTGTAGAATAATTTTCTCGCTGTCTTGATATATCATCTTGTAAATCGAGCAGCTGAAATGTACCTGTAGAGGTACATTTATTCGAGGTGTCAATATTAAAATTCAAATGAACTAGCGCACAATTGGCCTCTAAAATCGCGCAAACTTGTTCAAATGAATGCTTATCAAAAGAACCTCCAATTAAAGGAATTGTCCGCATAAAAATTGGTTGACGAAAAGAGGTACAAAACCATTTTCTTTTATGTGGGAGCGGAACAATAAGTTTGTAGTCCCCAAAAACAAGAAGATCCCACCCTGGATGCAAAATATCCCAGATAAAATCTTGTGCATATAAAGCCTCATGAGGTGAATGCCGTTCCACAGCTGCTGTGTACTTTATACGATCAATATTTTTATGATTGATATAGCTCCAAGATTCCATTCAAAAGGTATTGAATTTACAGACTCAATTAAGAATGCTGTAAATCTAATCCATTTTTAGCATATGACTTTAAAATCCATTAATTTTATAGGATAATTATATAATCATGAAAGTATTTAAACTCGTTTTCCTCTCTTTATTAATATCAATTAATTGTTTTAGTCAATCAACTGAAAATACTGTTAATCAGATTAATAACACCGAAGAAAACACAACATCAGAACTTGAGAGCTTAAAAACATTACTTAGCCTGAACGAGGAACAGATAGAAAAAATTTCTAATATCCTAGAAGGAATCAGCCAAAAGAACAGCCAGGTTTCCTCAATGAATCTTATCCAAGAAGATAAGGACGCTATCCTCGAAAACAACCAAAAAGCTAAATCAGCTATGATTGTTGCCGTTCTGAATGAAGAACAAAAAGTAATTTATCTAGAAAGCTTAAATTAATCAGCTCACTTCCTTGTGATTTTAACAACCGTAATTCAGAGAATTACGTCTTTTGATTTCTACTCATTTTTGCAATACTATTTGTTTATAAGTGTTCATTGTTTTTTGATTTTTGGAACATCTCTTGTATATCTTTGAATAAAGCACCTACAATGAGTCAATATATCACCCTAATTTTATTCAGTTTATCCTTAGCTATTACCTCTTGCGGTCAGGAAAACCGGAATCAAACCATAGCAGAAATATCTAGCCAAGAGAAATCTATAAAAGCCTTTTCGATTGATGATTTTCTTACGAAGAATCAAAAACTTGAGACGCTGACTGACTCTATCTTTGAATCTCTAAACAAAAAACAACGAATTTCTCAGCTCATTATGCCAGCAGCAGGCAAATATGGCAAGCCGCACGAAACAATTAATGGACTCATAAAGGATAGCCTCATAGGTGGCATTTTGATGCTCAATGGTACTGTCGAACAATTCACAACTTGGATTCAGGCGTTCAACACCCTAAATCAATCACAAGGAAATCTACCTTTCCTGTATAGCGCAGACGCTGAGCCTAGTCTAGTAAACAGAAAGATTATGGGGTCAACACCTGTGAAAAAAGCAAATGAAATTGACTCCATACAAGAAGTCGAATCTGTAACACAAAAGATTAGTTCCGACCTCAATAAAATTGGTATTAATTATAACTTCTCTCCTGTTGTAGATATGTCGCCGAATTCAACTGTTGGCTATAGAAGCTTTGGTAAAAATCCTGAAAACATTATTCCTTGGTCTAATCAATTTATACAAACCACGCAACAAAACAATATCATTGCTACTGCAAAACATTTCCCAGGACACGGATTGGTTTCAGGAGACACGCACAAATCGTTACAGGTAATCAATGGCCCACTTAAAGAGATTCAAAACTATCCTCCTCTTATTAAAAATGGCGTGCTTTCCATTATGGTAGCGCACATTGCCATAGAAAACAACAAGATATTTTCCACCGATGGGCTTCCATCTACTTGTTCAAAAAAGGTCGTACATGATTTACTTCGTGATAGCTTAAAATTCGAAGGGCTCATTGTCACCGACGCAATGAATATGGGAGGGGTTAGAAACGTTCCGAATAACAACACGAAAGCAATAGCTGCGGGGTGCGACATATTACTCATGCCTGCCGATGCAAGAAAGGCACACGGAGAGCTCATGATGGCTTATGATGACAGTGAAATGAAGGAAACGGTTAATGCATCTGTCAAACGCATCATAAGGATGAAAATCTGTCTGGGATTACTTTAAATACAAATCAACAAGCCCTTCAGGCGCATTGATGAGCATTTCTTTTTTCGGCGCATCAATTGAGATGAGCAAGCCCTCAAAAACTGGTAAAAGGATCTCAGAACCATTATGATCGACTACAAATAAGGGATTACCTTTCTGCTCTAGAACCTCTACGAGCATACCTAAAGCTCCCTTTTGCTGATCAAATACTTTGTAACCAATCAACTCGTGACCTAAAAACCTTGTTTCATCCACCACTTGAAGCTCAGAGGAAGCTATGTATACCTTTTTATCAATCAAGGTTTTTGCATTAGCTTCTGTATCAACCCCTTCGAAATGAAGCGCTACAAAACCTTTATTCTTAAGCTTAAATGACTTGATAAAGAATGGGGTAAAAATACCATCAAGTTCAATGAAAATTGACTTCAAATGTGCATATGCGCTTGGATTAGAAACATCCATATACAAAGAAACTCCACCTTTGTATCCGTGGAGTTTCACAATTTTACCAATATATGACTGATCTTTTAGATGCATATTCTGCTATTCTGCAGCAGCGTCTTTTTTATCATCATCTGAAGCTGGTGCCTCTTCTGTTGTAGCTTCGGCAGCTGGTGCCTCTTCTGTTGCAGCTTCGGCAGCTGGTGCTTCTTCTGTTGCAGCTTCGGCAGCTGGTGCTTCTTCTGTTGCAGCTTCGGCAGCTG
>CAJXDT010000028.1:0-30951 GCA_913052055.1 uncultured Cryomorphaceae bacterium | reverse complement strand
AGACATATGGAAGAGAAGAGAAAAAAAATTGAAGTTTGTTTCACTCCGGGAGAATACGATTACTTTAAAGATGAGTTTGAAATTGTTGTAGTGATTGATGTGCTTCGGGCAACTACTGCCATTTGTGCGGCTTTTGATAATGGTATAAAATCTATTATTCCTGTGCCAACACTCGAGGATGCACTTGAGTACAAGAAGAAAGGATTCCTTGTTGGCGCAGAGCGCAAAGGACAGATTGTAGAAGGGTTTGATTTTGGAAACTCACCCTATTCGTATATGAAGGAAGAATTTAGGGGGAAAGAGGTGGTGCTGACTACCACAAATGGAACCAAATCTATAGCTGCCGCTAAAGATGCTGATACGGTAGTCATTGGTGCACTTGTTAATTTAGACGCTATGGTGGATTGGCTCATCAAACAAAATAAAAATACGCTTTGCCTTTGCTCAGGATGGCAGGATAAATTCAATCTTGAGGATACCATATGCGCAGGTGCGATTTCAGATGCACTTATTGCAACCGGAGACTTTACATCCGTTGAGGATTCGTCTATTGCAGCAAAATATTTATACCAATCCGCAAAAGACAACTATATGGGCTACTTAAAATCAAGCTCCCATAGACGAAGACTTAGGAACCTCAACCTGAACAAAGATGTCATTTATTGCCTTACGCCAAACACGTCAAAGGCTATTCCTATTTTGAAAGATGGAAAATTATATAACCAATAAGAAATGAAATACCTTTTTCTACTATTTACTGTTGCTGTTTCACTATCTGTCACCCATGTGCCTAAAAGAGCGATGTGGGGGTTTTTTGGACACAAAAAAATCAACCGTATCTCAATATTTACGCTTCCCAATGAAATGTTCGGATTTTACAAAGAGCACATCGAATATATTACTGAACATGCTGTTGACCCAGATAAAAGAAGATATGCAGTAGATGGTGAAGCGCCATGTCATTATATTGACTTAGATCATTATTATAAAAAAGGAGAGAACCCTTACAAAAAAATGCCAAAAACCTGGAAGGCTGCGGTAGAGAAATATTCAGAAGACACCTTGCAGGCCTACGGGATTGTTCCTTGGCATATTCAACGAATGAAGTATCGACTACAAAAAGCTTTTGAGCGTAAAAATGTCGACCTTATTTTGAAATATTCTGCTGATATCGGACATTACATTGGAGACGCACACGTTCCTTTACATACGACTGAAAACTACAACGGGAAAATGACCAATCAGGTCGGTATTCACGGATTGTGGGAGAGCCGTTTGGTAGAGGTAAATTCAGATAACTACGATTACTTTGTTGGAAAAGCAGACTACGTAGATAATGTCCTAGATTTTGCTTGGACCGCTGTAAAAGGCTCACACAATGCACTTGACTCCGTATTTCGGATGGAAATAGAATCTACCGAAGAAATTCCATCTAATCTCAAATACAGCTATGAGCGAAGAGGAAATGTTACAGCGAAAGTATACTCAAAAGAATTCTGTGACCTTTATCACTCTAAAATGAATGGCATGGTAGAAAGACGGATTAAACGAGCTGTTTTATCTACGGGTTCTATTTGGTATACCGCATGGGTCGATGCTGGACAGCCCGACTTACGCGAACTACAATACACAAAGCCAAGCGATGAATTAATTGAGGAATTACAGGCCTTAGACGATGCTTATCACGATGGTTTGCATAAGGGAAGAATTTGTGATTAAAAACTAGTATCCAAGACTCGCCATCATTAAACAAAAGGCAATAAATAAAATCAGCGCACCTACCAAAGCGACAATAATCTTAACCTGTTTCTTTTTTGTCTTTATCTCTTGTCTTTTAGCTCGTTCTAGTCGCTTTTTAAAAATAGACACATGCTCTCTCAATGTTGAACTATTGCTAGATTTAACCTCCAATAAGTCCAAAGCCTGGTATATATTCCCCAGTGTTTCAGAATAAGAAAAAGTATTACTACCCATTGTTTTTGAAAATATAGAGCCAAATATTGGTGTCGCCCGCATCGAATCCATTTGTTTGGCATTACGTAAAGTATTCACATCGGATACCATACCTTCGAACCTAGCGATCCACAAGCCACAATTTTGAATTAATTCTTCCAACTCATCAGACTCCTGCTCAACAAATTCTTCTCTAACGAGAGAGCTACCACAATAGGCGCAACTGGAAACAAGTAGCTCGTTTTCAGCTCCACAATTAACACATTCTCTATAGTTCATTTTAAAAAGATAAAGGATGGCACCTATGCATAATTGCTTACGGAACGAATCACAGCAAGAACGCCAACTTGTATAATTAAAATCAGACAAAGAAGAATAAGGAGAAGATTGTCTGTAAAATAACTCTTCATAAATAAGCCTAATAAAAACTCAGCAAAACCAGATACAAGAAAGAATAATGTCATAGAAAATTTAAATCCGTCCTTTATACTAGATACAGCTAAATAATTAAACAAGGCTAAATTGACCAATATGACGCCATCATTTAACACCCAATTAAAAGGCTCATAGGCACTCAATATTAAACCCAATAGAGAATTCAATATTAAAAGAAGTGCACCAGCGTATAAAAATATTTTTTTCATTTTTGACGATATTAAGAATTTGATGGCGGCGGAGGTGGTATCTTGTCAAACATTTCTTTTAAATCATTTTGATCCATAATATTCCCCCACTCCGACATTCCTTCTTTCCAAACAAGCGTTTGTCTATTGATCACATTCTTATTAATCATATCTTGTATAGCATTCAAATGATGGGGGCCGTTTTGCTTATTATCCAATAAAACAAAATACTGTGCATTCGCAGATGGAGGTGGTGGTGGCGAGGTATTTCCACTTGAATCCGCTTTGTTTTGATTCCCGGTATTCATATTTCCTGTCATATTGCCCATAACATTACCCATACCGAAACCCATTCCCATGCCCATACCTGCGCCCATGGTCCCACCCATGGTCCCCTCATTTTCAGCAGCTTTATCCATTACATCAAAGCTTCGATCCATTTGATAAATATCCTTACCTGTAATATTAACCTTTGCAGCTAAATCCTTTGCTTCTTTCAATTTAAGCACACTAGGATCATCCTCAGGAACATTAATAGACATAATGAAAAAGTTCTCGATTTTAATTCCATATTTTTCAAACTCCTCCTGAATGAGCTTATGACAAAACAGAGAGACATCTGAGACAACTGCTTGAATCTCCAGAATAGAAAGCCCATCTAAAACTATTTTTTTACCTATACCTGATGTTATTGAAGAAATTACAACACCTTCAAAATAATCCATAACCTTGTCAACAGAAAAATCTGTCATGTTTCCAACTAGTAGTTCTAAAAATTTTCTTGGATCTTCGATTGATAAACCAAACTGACCAAAGGCACGCACTGGCACAATGACCTTGTACTTTGGATCTTCTAGCAATATTGGGGCTGGAGTCCCCCATTTATTATCTAGAAAAGACATCATATTTACAAACCATACCTCGGCTTGAAATGGAGAATCGTCTCCAAAAGGCAAATTAATAAGCTTGTTAAGCAACGGTATGTTGCCAGTTTTTAACGTAGTGGTTCCTGAATCAAATTCATCGAAAATTTGCCCACCTTTTATAAAAAAAGCTTTTTGAGAGGTATTTACTATAAGTTGCGAACCTAATTTTAAATCCTCAACGGGGTGTTTCCAAACAAATTCATCTGAATTGGATTCGTATTTAATAACATCAATAAAAGCCATAAAAATAAAATTAACAACGTAAGACTTCCTAAATATACAAGTTAAATTGTCGTTTAAAAAGCAGTACCGTATTCTATTTAAATTGCCTTATACGATTTTTCTATACTTGATCCGTTTTGGACCAGCGTCACCCAATCTTTTCTTTCGATTTTCTTCGTAATCAGAATATGTTCCCTCGAACCAATAAACCTCAGAATCTCCTTCAAAAGCCAAGATATGCGTACATATTCGATCTAAGAACCATCTATCGTGGGAAATCACTACTGCACAACCTGCGAAGTTTTGGATTCCTTCCTCTAAAGCCCTTAAGGTATTTACATCAATATCATTGGTAGGCTCATCAAGCAATAAAACATTCGCCTCTATCTTCAAGGTCATGGCCAAATGTAATCTATTCCTTTCACCACCTGAAAGCACCCCTACTTTTTTATTCTGGTCAGACCCATTGAAGTTGAACTTAGAGAGATAAGCCCTAGAGTTGATTTTTTGATTCCCTACTTCAACATACTCTAGGCCATTAGAAACAACATCAAAAACCGATTTATCAGGATGAATGTCTTTATGGGTTTGGTCTACATAACCAAGCTTTACTGTATCACCGACCTGAAATTGCCCTCCGTCTGGATGCAATTCATCCATAATCATTTTGAAAATAGTTGTTTTTCCTGCTCCATTCGGACCAATTACACCTACAATACCTGCAGGTGGCAACTTGAAATTGAGGTTGTCATAAAGTAACTTTTCACCGAATGACTTAGCAACACTTTCTGCGTCTATCACATTGGTTCCCAGACGTGGACCATTCGGTATCGGAATCTCTAGTGCATCCTCCTTAGCTTTCGTGTCCTGAGACAACATCTTCTCATAATTCTGAATTCTAGCCTTGTTTTTTGCTTGTCTCGCTTTCGGATTCATTCTAACCCACTCAAGCTCTCTCGCCAAGACCTTCTGTCTTTTCGATTCAGACTTTTCTTCTTCTTTTAATCGTTTTCCTTTCTGCTCTAGCCATGACGTGTAGTTGCCTTTCCACGGAATACCCTCTCCTCTATCTAACTCTAGAATCCAACCCGCTACATTATCCAAGAAATAACGGTCGTGCGTAACAGCAATTACGGTCCCTTTATATTGCTGTAAATGCTGTTCTAACCAATCAATAGACTCTGCATCTAAATGGTTAGTAGGTTCATCTAATAATAAAATATCGGGGTTTTTGAGCAGCAATCTGCACAAAGCTACCCTTCTCTTTTCACCACCAGATAAAGTACCTATATTTTGATCATCAGGAGGACAACGCAAGGCATCCATTGCCCGGTCAAGCTTATTGTCCAGTTCCCATGCATCTAAAGCATCAATCTTATCCGAAACCTCACCTTGACGTGCAATAAGCTTTTCCATCTTATCAGGATCATTGAGCACTGCCTCATCCATAAAGGACGCATTAATCTCTTCATACTCCTTGAGCACATCAACTGTTTCTTGACATCCCTCCATCACAATTTCCTTCACTGTCTTCTGCAAATCTAATTCAGGCTCTTGTGGTAAATACCCCACTGAATACCCTGGAGAAAAAACCACATCTCCTTGATAGGCCTGGTCTAATCCAGCAATAATCTTCATTACGGTTGATTTACCAGAACCATTCAGTCCGATAATGCCAATCTTAGCACCGTAAAAGAAAGAGAGGTGAATATTCTTGATAATTTGTTTCCCCTGAGGCGTTGCTTTTGTGACGCCAACCATTGAAAAAATAACTTTTTTATCGTCTGACATATTATTTAAATATTTTGTGAGTGAATATCTTCCATTTAGCCAAACGGAAAAGTAATGAAGTTTTTAAAACCCCCAAACCATAGGTGGTTGAGCGGCTAAAGTTAATAGATGACGCTTCTTCAAAATACTTTGTAGGACACGTTACTTCTCCTATTTCGTATCCCTTGAAGCAAATTTGAGCGAGCATTTGATTGTCGAATACAAAATCATCTGAATTGTTTTGTATCGTGATTTTCTCAAAAATCTCTTTGGAAAAAGCCCTGTATCCCGTGTGATACTCTGACAACTTTTGTCCCATTAAAATATTCTGAAACAAGGTAAGCACTCTATTTGCAATATATTTATAAATAGGCATTCCTCCTTTAAGCGCTCCTTTTCCTAGTATTCGAGATCCCAATACAACCGGATAAACATCGTAAGCAATGATACCAGCAATAGAATGGATCAACTTTGGTGTATATTGATAGTCTGGATGGAGCATAATGATGATGTCTGCGCCTAATGACAAAGCCTTCTCATAACACGATTTTTGGTTTCCACCATAGCCCTTATTCGACTCATGACGAATAACGTGTTCAATACCCAGTTCTTGCGCGACAGCTGATGTATCATCCTTGCTCGCATCATCAACAAGAATTACTGTATCTACTAAATCCATTGGGATTTCACGATAGGTTTTACCAATCGTTTGAGCTGCATTATAGGCAGGCAATACAACGGCTATTTTTTTTCCATTTAACACAGCGGTAAAAATAATCAGGATATGTGAAATGGCCACAAATTTACTGCATGGTTTCAATCTTTCCTTAAATTTGTAATATGAATGTCCTGGCCCCTCTCGCAGAAAGAATGCGTCCGAAAAATCTAGATGAGTACATAGGACAAGAACACCTACTTTCAGAAAATGCCCCACTCACAAGGGCTTTGGAGGCAGGGATTATTCCATCAATGATTTTTTGGGGACCTCCTGGTGTTGGAAAAACGACCTTGGCACATCTCGTCGCAGAAAAACTTAAAAAGACAATCCACACCTTGTCTGCTATATCTTCAGGTGTAAAAGATGTTCGCGAAGTCATCGCAAAGGTTCAAAATGCAGGAATGTTTCAAGAATCAGGAACCATTCTTTTTATTGACGAAATACATCGATTTTCAAAATCACAACAAGATTCATTATTAGGAGCTGTTGAAAAAGGAGTAGTAACCTTGATTGGCGCTACAACTGAAAACCCTTCTTTTGAAGTAATTTCCGCTCTACTCTCTAGGTGCCACGTCTATACGTTAAAAGACCACACGAAAAAAGACCTGATCAGACTTTTAGACAGCGCAATTGTTAAGGACCAGCTGCTTTCTAAACGAAAAATAAAGTTTATAGAATATGAAAGCTTACTGGCTATATCGGGAGGAGATGCGCGTAAAATATTAAACGTGTTTGAAATTATCATTAGCTCTTTGCCTCAAAACGAAAGCATTGAAATCACGAACACATTAGTTCAAGAGAATGCCCAACAATCTTTGGCGAGATATGATAAAGACGGTGATCAGCACTATGATATTATTTCAGCCTACATAAAGGCAATTCGCGGCAGTGATGCAAATGCGGCAATCTATTGGTTGGCTCGAATGGTTGAAGGAGGTGAAGATCCAAAATTTATCGCTCGACGCCTAATTATTTCGGCTTCCGAGGATATTGGGCTTGCAAATCCAAATGCCCTACTATTAGCAAATACTACCTTTCAAGCAGTTGAGAAAATTGGTTGGCCTGAATCAAGAATCATATTGGCACAATGTACCATTTACCTTGCAGATAGCCCTAAAGGAAATGGCGCCTACATGGCTATCAATAATGCCCAGCAGGTTGTTCAAAAAACTGGCAACCTGAACGTTCCTATCGCCATGAGAAATGCCTCTAGCGCACTTATGAAAGAGCTCGGTTACGGAGAAAAGTATAAGTACAGCCACGATTTTGAAGGAAACTTTATAGCACAAGAATATTTACCCAAGGAAATAGCGGGCACATCTTTTTTTAATGCAGGGTCAAGCCCTAAAGAACAAGACATTCAGCAAAACCAGCAGCGTCTATGGAAAAATAAATACAAAAAATAATGGGCAAAGCAATCTTCTTTCTTTTCCTACTCCCACTTTCCTGGCTTCCCTTGGCCTTGCTATATAGGGTTGCCTACTTGATCTACTTTCTTCTGTATAGAATTTTAGGATACCGAAAAGATGTAGTCATAAATAACATAAATACAAGCTTTCCCAAGCTCAATCAAAAAGCCAAAAAACAGATTATCAAGGATTATTATAAGCATTTTGCAGATATCCTTGTAGAAGGAATTAAAAACTTAAGTATATCTGAGGCTTCATTAAAGAAACGATATAAAATTCGTAATCCAGAGCTCGTCAATGCTTATTTTGAGCAAGGACAAAGCATTATACTTTGTGCAGGACATATTAACAATTGGGAATGGTGGATCACCCATCAGAACATAGCTCTCAAGCATCAAGCAATTGGAATAGGAATGCCATTAACGCAAGCGTCACTTGGTAAAGAAATCAATAAGAGACGTGAACGACTTGGAATGATTGTAACGGATTCGAAAAATTACAAGACAGAAATAGGAAAACCTGAAAACAATCCTTTTGCCTTGCTGATATTAGGAGACCAATCACCTGGCAGCGTTAAAAAGAGCTACTGGACAAATTTTTTAAAACAAGAAACAGCCTTTACGTTTGGAACGGAAATGATTGCAAATTCATACAATCTCCCAGTAATTTATTACACTGTACATAAGATTAAGCGTGGTTATTATGAACTAGAATTTAAACTTCTTTGCGCAGAACCCCTATCTTTAACATATGGAGAAATCACTGAAAAATATGTACATTTCTTAGAGAAAGATATTTTAAATGAACCAAGTCAGTGGATATGGTCTCACAAAAGATGGAAAAAATCAGTACCCAATGCCCTCAATTCAATCAAAAATGAACACAAAAAGCACTTCAACGCTCGTTTTCGCAATATTTAGTCTGCTTAGTACAGCATCATTTGCTCAATTCCATCATTATGCAGATTCAAGAACCCACGCAAGAGGGATTGCTGGATTTAAAAACAGCATCTATTTGAGCGCAAATACAGGTTTGGTTTATGAGCATAACATCAAGACCAACAAGTCTAGGTGTCTCAATCTTAATTCTCCGCTCCATGAACTTAGAGACATAGATGTGAATGGCCAAAAGGTAATTGCAATGCAAAGTAGTAAAGCAAGCGAGCTAACCTATATTTTAAATGGTTTCGCAATGCGTATGCGCGCCGACTACAAGGATGTCTTTTATGATGGAATGGCATTATATGCAATGAAAGGGATGCTATATGGCGATCCAATCGATGGGGTATTTCCTGTATATACTACAAGCTCAGGAGGAGTTAGATGGACCCCAGTAAAAACGCCACTGGTCGCATTGGAAGGAGAATATGGCTTTTCTGCAAGTGGAACAAGCATCATTTATAAAGATGAAATGTTTGTAATTGTTACAGGTGGACAGTCTTCAAGATTCATAAAAACGGAGGATCTAGGAAAGACTTGGTTTACGGCTAAACTTCCTTTTGAGTCGAGAGCAAGCTCCGGCGCATACTCAGTCGCCATGAAAAACAAATCAGAAGGTGTCGTTGTTGGCGGGAATTATAAAAAACCTGAGGACGATACAAAGAACTGCTTTTACACCTTGGATGGAGGAAAGACATGGAAAGCACCAATAACTAAGCCAAGAGGCTACCGTTCATGTATTATTGAGCACAAGGGTGTTTACTATGCCTGCGGAACAACAGGAATAGATTATTCTGTTGATAATGGTGTAAATTGGAGCCCACTTACATCAGGTAAGTTTTATACCATGACTGTGCTAAAAAACAAGCTTTACGCTTCCGCAACGGAAGGAAGAATCGCAAAATTCAAGCTTCGAAAATAACACGAAGCTTTTTTCAATTTCATTAGGCTATTATACACATTCAATTATTTTTGTAAAAATTTTATTTATGAGCGCAATACAACGAATTCAATGTTTAATCATAGGTTCAGGTCCTGCAGGCTACACTGCTGCAATTTATGCAGCAAGAGCAGATATGAAACCTGTGCTTTATGAAGGCTTGCAGCCGGGAGGTCAGCTAACGACTACAAATGAAGTAGAAAACTTTCCTGGTTATCGAGATGGAGTAACCGGACCCGAGATGATGATTGAACTCAAAGATCAGGCACAAAGGTTTGAGACGGATGTTCGTCCTGGATTCATAGATAAAGTTGACTTCTCAGGTGAAGTACATAAGTGTTGGGCAGATGACGGAACAGAAATCCATGCCGATACAGTAATTATATCTACAGGAGCCTCTGCCAAATATCTTGGTCTAGAAAGTGAGCAAAAATACTTGAAGCTTGGCGGTGGAGTTTCAGCCTGTGCAGTATGTGATGGATTCTTTTATCGAGGTCAAGAGACAGTTATTGTTGGTGCTGGTGATTCAGCGTGTGAAGAGGCGCATTACCTCTCAAAGCTTTGTACAAAAGTAACTATGCTTGTTAGAAGAGATGAATTTAGGGCTTCGAAAATAATGGCGGAACGCGTTCGAAAGACAGAAAATATTGAGATCTTATACAATACAGAAACTAAAGAAGTACTCGGTGACGGGCAGCTTGTTACTGGTGTTAAAGCATTCAATAATAAAACAAACGAAGAATTAGAAATTTCTTGCACGGGCTTCTTTGTCGCTATTGGTCATAAACCAAATACTGATATTTTTAAAGAGTTCTTGAAGCTAGACGAAACAGGTTACATCGAATATGAAGAACCAGGAACAAGTTATACAAATGTGGATGGTGTTTTTGTAGCTGGAGATGCCGCAGATAAAACCTATCGTCAAGCGGTCACCGCTGCCGGTACAGGATGTATGGCTGCCCTAGATGCTGAGCGCTATTTGGCCGCGAAACACTAAGCAAATAATCCGCTGAGTTGTACGTTAGAAAGGCATACAATCAAAGAGCGACTCCGCCAACTCATCAGGGATTTCATCGTGTGTTTCGTAGTATTTGATATATGCCTCGTCCGTTTTAAAATGGGCCTTGACTTTGTCACCATAGCACTCACAATCGTAGACATCTTCAATACATTTCTCCGTAAAATCAGCCATGGTTTTGTTCATAGATTCTTCCGGACTCCCACATGAATAAAGGATTAGACCAATTGCTACTATACATGTAAATACTGATTTCATAAGACGTTAATTTTATATGATTAGAATGGTAGATCAATGGATTCGACTTCAGATTCATCGAAGCTTGCGCCACCACATGGGCAATCCTGATCCATTTTAGCAATAAAGTCTGCCTTCTTCCCACTACTCTCATCCTCCATGGCTTTATTGTAATCTGCTGGATCTTTAAATGCACTCATAACTTCTCGAACATAACATGGACAATTAAAGCTATTTCCTTGGTCAGCCATTCCTTCACAAGCACTCATCACTTGCGCTTGCCTTTCAGAGGTCCACCCCTTATTCATTTTGGTTGTTCTGGTAATCATCATCCCACTTACAAAACAAGCAACCAAAACCCAGGTTAACCCAGCAATTTGACCTAACTTATTTCCATCACGCTTAGCTTTACCTGTGAGTCTTACCCCCAAGAAAACAAACATTAAACCGATTACAGAGGTGAAAATAAGTCTGAACATCATTTTGTTTTCAATCGTCCAGGATTCTCCTTTTAGAAGAAATAAAGATGTCGCCAAAATACCGCCCGTTAAAGCAATCAAAAAGGTTAATCCTCCATAGATCGAGAAACGCTCGTCATTACTGTCTTTACTCGATTTTCTTAACTTATAGCCCAAATACATTCCTGCAATTGAGAGTAATAGAATGGCTAATAATTTCATAATTTTCTAGTATTTTAAGATAAATATAACAAATCAATTAAGGAATTCACAGACTGAATCTTTATTTTAGCATGATAATTGCAAACCCTATTGAAAACAAAATTGTTTTCAGAAATAAAAAAATATAATCTTATGAAATTTATTTTATCTAGCCTTTTGGTACTTTTTATGGCACACGGTTCTATTGCCCAGAACAGAACTATTTCAGGAGTGACTTTTCCTCCAAAATTAGACATCAAGGGAACGGCCCTATACTTTAATGGATGCGGACTCAGGGAGAAGTATACACTTGACTTATATGTCGCTGGTCTTTACCTTGAAAAAACAACAATGGACGCTAATAAAGTAATGGCGGCAGATGCAAGCTCTGCAATCAAAATCGTTATTACCTCGAGTAAAGTAACAAGAGATAAATTCAACGAATCTGTAAAGGATGGTTTTGCCAATGCTACTACCGGAAAAGCATCAGCGGCTGAAATTGCTAAATTCAAAGGATTCTTCTCTGATGCATTCAAGGTGAAAGATGAAATTTTAATGATCTATGTACCTGGAAAAGGTGTTGCGGTTACAATCAACGGAAAATATAAAGGAATCGTTGAAGGCCTTGAGTTTAAGAAAGCACTTTATGCGATCTGGCTTGGTGATAAACCAGCGAGCTCGAAGCTTAAGAAAGGAATGCTCGGAAGACTTTAAAAAAATCACAAGAGAAGGCTTCATTTGAAGCCTTTTTTTTATGTCCAATAATTTGTTTTATGAAATATATCCCGCTACTTTTTATGCTTATCCATTCAGGATTATTCCATACCCAAAATACAATTAGAGTCATAGGACATAGAGGCTGTAGGGGAACAATGCCCGAAAACTCTATTTTAGGCTTCAAAAATGCTATTGAACAGGGAGCAGACGGAATAGAATGGGATGTCGTGGTCAATGGAGAAGGAAAGCTTGTCATCTCACATGAACCTTATTTTCACAAAGATTTTTGCTTAGACCCAAATGGAAAAGCAATTGAAGACGAAAAGCTTTACAATATTTATAAAATGACGCAGGCTGAAATAGAGGCCTTTGATTGCGGATCAAAAGTCCATATGGGATTTCCAGAACAACAGAAACAAATTACAAGAAAACCCCTACTAAAAGATGCCGTTATAAAACTAAAATCAACCATTCGTGGGAAGCTCATCTTATTTGAAATAAAATCAGAAGTTTCAGAATACGGCATCTCACAACCTCATCCAGATGCCTTTGTTGATTTAATTCTTAAAGAGGTTGATGCTTATCAGTTTCCAAATGTAGTCTACATGAGCTTTGATAAAAATATCATTGAAGCCCTAAATAAAAAGGAACCTGAGCTGCGACTCGCTTACCTTACATACCTGCCTTCGAAGTCGGCAAATGCTTATCTAAAAGAGCTATCCTTTAAACCTTTTGCACTCGGAATGTATCACAAAACCTTAAATAAAAGAAAGCTAAAACAGCTTCGTGACAAAAATGTATCTGTTTACGCGTGGACAGTGAATACATCTGATGATGCGCACAAAATGATGGATCTCGGTATTGATGCCATTATAACAGATTATCCAAAATCAATCATTAAAGCGCGCGGAACCTATTCAGATCGGCCGAAAAAATACCGCTCCACAGGAACACCTTCTTTTTAACGGACTTTATGAACCCTTTTTGAATTTACACGTTATTAGTTCTAACTTTGTAAAAACGTTCTTTGGGGTCGACATTGGATTTGACAGCGGTAGCATTGGTCAAGTGTCAGCATGCAGAGGGTTGTGGTGAACCTCTTAAAAATTACGTCACAAACTATAATTGACAATACGTCATACGCACTTGCTGCTTAATTAACGGAATGTTAGTTGGCTTAATTCCACCGAATAATAGTAGGTAGAACAAGTACTTCCGGCAGGCTTCGGCCCGTTAGGTCCGCCAACAGGAAGTCCAACCCATCGGGCTGGTGCTCACGACGATACTAAGTGGGCATAAGACACTAGTATCTAAGTTAAAGTTTTGGGGGTCTCTGTCCGAGCTTTAATCGAAAAACAATCAGAAACTAAGCATGTAGAAAGCTTGAAGAATCGTCGTTTGGACGAGGGTTCGAACCCCTCCGACTCCACTGAAAGGGAGTGTTCTTTATAGAGCACTCCTTTTTTTACCCCATAAATCAAGTGAAAACTTTATGTTTTTGATATTATTCATATCCATAAACTGTCATTTGTTAATTTCAATAATCAATCTTAATTCGTTAGACCATCCTAAAGGCAAATGCAGACCAGGTGGATCTATGATTCCGTTTTCTAATCGTTTAACTTCTTGAATGTATATTTTATTCCGTGTATATTTTTTGAAGAAGCTAATAATTTCATCAGCAGAATCAAAGTCTATTGCCTCCTCCCTATCATAATCATCAAATGGTATTGAGTGAATCCAAATTGCGTTTTTTTTGGATACTCGATACATTTCCTTTACGGCTCTTTCCGGAAATAATGAATGATCTAACGAATGATGCGTATATATTATGTTAAATGTATTGTCTGAATGCGGCAAGTTGTGCATGTCTGCTTCATCAATAAATTCAGCTCTTGGATAAATATCAATTGCTTTAATTTTAGAATAACCGAGCTGAGTAAAAGCCTCCACCTCAATCCCATATCGTGAACCAATACAGAGGATGTTTTTTTCTTTTTTTTCTTCCTCACTCAAATGAAATTCGGATATAATTTCAATATGTTTTGAAAAAAGTTTCAACTCATATAGTCTATCAACCTCTTTCCATTGTCTCCTTTTGTATTCATCATAATTGTCTTTTGGAATTAATTGTTTCATAATTCAGGTATTATCAAAATAATAGTATGCTTGTACAATGCAACATTTTTTAACTCGGAATCTACCTTATTCAGAGTGGATTCAATAATTTGTTCATCATTCCATGAAATTTTATACGCAAAAATAATTTTTGTGGTAGGTGCATAATTTAGAGCAACGAGTTTTTTGATGAATTCCCATTCTCGGAAGGATTGATAGAAGATCAAATTTGGTTTTGTTGAAAGTAATTTTTCTAATTCAGCTTGGCTAAATTGTGCTGTATCCCGAAGTCTTTCAATACTAGTAATAAGGATATTCTGACTATTCGTAAAAGATGTTAAATCTAATTTTGAAATAGCACAAATAGCATTTAAAGAACTTATACCAGGGATTATTTCAAATTTATAATTTAATCTTTTGAACTCTTCGATATATTCATTTAACGTAAATTGTTCCAAATATTGACCGGAATAAAATGAACTATCACCAGGCATTAACAATACAATTTTTCTGTTTTGAGTATATGCCGATTCAAGAATTGATAAAACTTCAGCCTTGCTTATATCTCCCGATAAAAATCGTTTACTATTGAACAAATGTTTGAACTGCTCACCTATCATTTGCCCTACATAGATTCCTTCGTCAGCATCTTCTATAGCTTTAACAGCTTTCATCGTTAAATACCCAATATCTCCTCCTGGTCCAATACCCACGACATATATCATACTTTTAATTGTCTTATTTCGTAAATATCTCCGAGTGCTTCAAATTCAAATTCATTAAGTAAATCGCCTGCTAGATTCAATAAATAAATTGAAGGATTATTTGAAAATCTTTGATCGTTTTTAAAACAAACATCGCTGCCGCCAACAAATATATTGTTCTCGGTAATTAATAAGCCTCTGAGTAATTTATCACGCTCAAAGAGAACGTTATTATTTTTTACTAATTTTTTGTTATTACTATCACAGTAGAGTAAATTATTTTCATTATCGATATGTATATTATGAGCGGAGTGCGCTTCTAAACAAATAACTTCCTGCCGTTTTGTTCGTAAATCATATTTTATTAAATCACTCATTTTGTTCGTTTTCATTGTGTAATTATGTGCAATGAAATACATCGTGTTATTTTGATGAAATATTGAATTTAAATGACTGTGTGGGTTTAAGTTTAGCTCTATTGAATTGCAATCTTCAATTTTCAAAGGCTCTTTAGCCTTTTGAATTTGCGAAAACGGAATATTTAATATCTGATTGTAACCTGTATGTGGGAATGTTAAACATTCCTTTATACTGTCTATTTGATGTAATTCTGCAGGTATACCATACAGGGCTAATTGCAAATCTAAAATCTCATGACCTAAAATTTTCCCAAAATATATCTCTGAAACACGATTATTTTGTGGAAAATCTCGTTTACCTTCTGTTCCAAGCCTAGCAAAATACCAATATCCATTATGTTCAGTTATTCCATAAAACTTTCCAGTTAAAATCTGTTTGAATACTTTATTGACAGAATCTAAAATAAAAACACCCTTTGAGGTAGAAAAAATTATTGAAAAATCAAGCTCTACATCGGTCCAATTAAAGTTCAAATCTTGATTAATACAACGTCTTTCTTTAAAGTCTCTAATTTGTTTCTTATTCTGTTTAGTTTGAAGATTAGACTGTTTAATTGATTGTTTGAAAACTTTATTCATTATTTAAATAATTTCATTTTCAGTCACAAATTTCCTTTGTAATTCAAACTCTCCATATCGTGTAATATTATTGGATTTCACCGCACAAGAATATTGAATGTCCTCATATTTCAAGATGTCAATAATCTCAGAATTATATTGGCCATCCGTATATGCATAAGAACTTATATTTATTCCTATTTGAGACAATGTATACTTTGTTTTTTGAATATCCTCCAATATCTCATCCGAATTAAGACTTGTATATATATCGTGATAAAAAGAGTGACCTCCTATTTCGTGACCCAAACTATCTAATTTACAAAGCTCATTTAAAGTCATATATGCTACTTCAATTTCTGAAGTTTTAAAATGTAATGTTTGCACAAAATCTTTTTGCTGATCAATCGAAAATGCTAAAAAGAGTTTCTTTTGTTTGCCTGTAATCCACTTTTCTTTTTTTTCGATTTCGATGTTTTCATTCACGTATTTGTAATAATGGTCTAACGGAGCTAATTTTTGTTCTTTACAGTAGCCGATTATTGGATAAAATGTTGCCTTTATACTATATTTTTCTAGAATCGGCTTTACAAACAAATAATTATCATTGTAGCCATCATCAAAAGTTAGCGCAACTTGTTTTATGTTTGAATTATGATCAAGCGAAGAAATTGTTTTAAAAGAATAATCTTGTTTCAAGTAGTCAAGTATTACACTTTCGAATCTTTCCTGTGAAATTAAAGTACCTCGGATAAAATAAGCGTCAGAAGGGTTTATTCTCACTTTTGGTAAAACTCTATGAAACATTAATATCTCAATCATCAAATAATACCTTAGAAAGGTCCTCTAAAGTTTTAAAACCAACAAGTAAATCTTTTTTTCTGCTATCTAGATTTTGATTAGCCAGATTCTTACTCCACCCATCTGACTCTGTATAGCAAAATACTTTTTTTCCGAATTGCCAAGCGTAACTAATTTCGCTTAGTGTTCCTGCACCACCGCCTAGAGCGATTAAAACATCAGATGATAAAACAACCACAGAATTACGCGCATATCCAATACCGGTTGGTATACATATATCTAAATACTTATTCGCCTTGTTTTTATTCTCAAATGGAAGAATACCCACCACTGTACTTTTTTCGTTAGCGCTATCTTTCACCCCTTTTGAAACCGCCTCCATAACACCTTGCATGCCACCGTTTATTATAGTTTGCCCTTTATTTCCAAGAAGCAAACCAAGATCATATGAAAATTCATACAGTTGATTAGAACATTGACTTTTGTTCGAACCTATAATGCCAATCTGCATAACCTTATTTTTAATTGTTCTTTTGTTTTTTTAAACTCTTCAATCTCGTTGATAAAGTTCTTTTTATCAAAAGAATTAATTTTACGATCTAATTCTATTAACTTTTCTATTTCAGCTCTAAATTCATTTAAGTTAACATTCTCATATAATAAATTCAAAATGTTTTTGATATGATTTAGATGAAATTGTAAACGAGATTCAAATTCAACTTCTCCTTTGTACAAGAAGGCCATAAGTAAAGCACCAATCATATCCGAATAATAACTTGTCGAAATACTTTCAATACAATAATTTGAAAATGTTCTGTTATGAACAAGTCTAAAACAACACACATCCTTTATTTGAAAACCGAGTTCAGATAATAAATTAGAATGTATCATATCACTTCTGCGCGCAGGAATAAAATCATTCTCCTTATAGCCCAAATGCGGAATTTCAAAAACATAAGGATTGAAAACAATAAAATTACCTCCTCTTAAAAGTTTTGAATCTTTAAAATTGACATCAACATCCTGACTAATCTCGTGAGATACCCTTGTAACGGGTATTCCTTTAAAGATATTTTTGACAATTGTGGTTCTATCATTTTCTTCTGATAAAAACATAGAATAATCTTTTCCGCATTTAGATTGATTGTAGTAATCATGATACTCAAGATGACTTATGGTATTTTCCGGAAGATACTTTTTATTAAAAAAATCATTTAATTGTGTTCTACAATATAGCAATGAAGGGATTGGAGGAACGTAAGTTGAAGGCGATATAATAGCATCTATATTTTTATTATCATGATACAATTCAATGATTTTAGAAAAATAATTAGTTGAATAATTTACAATGTGCTTATTGCCTATATATTCACTCTGACCAAAAAGCATATCATCATCTACTTGCCAAATAACTGAATTTATAAATCTTTCAAAATTTTCAAGAATATAAATTTGCTGCTGAACCCTCGCTCGTTGTATACTATCAATTTTACGCGAGCAATTTGCTGTTTCAAAAAGATCTAGCCGTTTTTGTTCTAACGCCTGGATATTAAATAAACTTATTACTTCAATAGAAAAATCAAAAGTGCTGAGACTTCTCTTTATATTCTGCTCTTCCGTTTTATCGAGGATAACAATTGATAATGAATAGTCTTTTACACCTTCAAATGAATTTACTTTTTGTATACTCCTTAGAAGGTTCTTTGTGTTTTCTTTACTCCTTGTGGAAAATATAATACATATTTCTGTCATTCTACATTCCTGTTTTTAGCTTTGGCAGGTTATACTTTTTTATTTCTTTCTGACTTTTATCAAACTTTATATGCTTTAACACATCATTTATAATAAAATCTAAGTTATATGTTTTTTGGAATCCTCATTTTTATCATTTGTTAAAAACGCATAAAAATGGAATGCTTCCACCCTCCTAAACCTATTGAGTTGCCCAATTTTTGTTCAAAATTAGCCAACAAACATAAGATTTATCGTCCGACCCATACCCCCCTCCAGAATGCTCAATAATTATAACGCCGACTAGATATTTCTTAAAACCAGACTTTCATTCAAGTTTTTTGTTTCCTCAAAATACACTTAGTGTTGATTTAACAATAAGATTTTTTCTACTTTTAAAAGTAAACATTACTTTAGTAAAATAGCAGATATATAAAATTTCCCAACCATGAATAAAAACCTTTACACAATATTTATAAATGTAGCATTCATAGTGCTTTTTGCGTTTTCAACGAATCATATTAATGGCCAAATAGAATATAATTGGCAAAACTCTCAAGAGGGTTGGGTTTCGGCTTCAGAAACAAACAATGGCTGCCAACTTTTTGCACAACCAGAAGCGATTGCGATGCGGGCGTTTAATGCTACCCCAATCATGAGAAGCGGTAACCTTCAAGCCGACTTAGGCATTGATGCTACGACCTATAATCAAATAGAAATAACACTAAAGAACCCCGTTGCGGTGGGTGTGAATGCAAATCCAAATGCAATATTATTTGCATACCCTCCAGGAAGCAATGACAAAATATGTTCTTGGAGGTTTGCTGTAGACACAGGGATGACGGAATTTAGCACCTACATCATTGACCTTGAATCTGAACCAGATAATGGTGACCTATTTGAAGGTCCCGTAGCTAGATTTGGACTTAGAGCGCCTTGGGGCGTTGCGAACTTCGATACTGTTTATTGGCAAAAAATGACCATCCTTAATACAAATACAATCGATGTAATAGAACACAATATTTATCTGAACACCTACCCAAACCCTTCATTTGGTAATTTATTTGTAGAGTCAAATGACCCGATAGAAGCATTAAAAATTAAAGACCTAACAGGAAGAGTCGTTCTTGAAATGAAACCACAAAAAAGCAAGGTGGAAATTGAAACTGCGGAACTCACAAATGACCTTTATTTTTTGAACTGTTTCGTGAATCAAAAGTGGGTGACAAAAAAATTAGTAATCAGTAAACGATAATCCTTTTTTTAAAACTGTTTAAATGAGGCAAAGGATTTTCCAAGTACTTTTTATGAGCATACTTCTAGGTGCATTCAGCTGTCAAAATGCTGAAAAATCTAAAAAAGTAAAAACGCAATCCTCCGCAAAATCAGGAAAAAAGCTCAATGTATTATTCATTATTGCAGATGATTTGAACTGTGATTTAGGTGCTTACGGAAATAATGTGGTGCATACTCCGAATATTGACCGGCTTGCCCAAAGGGGAATTGTTTTCGAAAATGCACATAATCAATACCCATTGTGTGGCCCTTCACGTGCCTCATTTATGACGGGTATGTATACCAATCAAACTAAGATTACTGAGAACAACATGAACCTCCGGAACTCAGTTCCCGACGTTATAACGCTCGGTCAACGATTCAGACAGCAAGGCTATCAATCTGTGCGCATCGGGAAAATGTTTCACTATGATAACCCGAGTGCTATTGGCACATCGGGAAATGATGACATCTATTCTTGGGATCAAACTGTTAATCCATATGGAAGAGACAAAATTGAAGAACATAAAATCAACACCCTTATTCCAAGAAGGTATGGCGGTACCTTAAGCTGGCTTGCTGCAGACGGGAAGGACGACGAGCAGACAGACGGTATTGGGGCAAATGAAGCCATTGAAAAACTAGATGGCTTCTCTGAAAGTGGCACCCCCTTCTTTCTGGCTGTAGGTTTTTTCAGACCACATACTCCTTTTGTCGCGCCAAAAAAATACTTTTCGCTTTATGACCGAGAAGAAATTGAAATTCCTGAGAGTTCGGATAGCTATCTTAAAACGCTTCCTGAACCTGCTGCAAAATCAATTAGAGCAAAAAAAGTCCAGCTGAATCTCGAAAAAGAACTGGCTCAAGAAATCAAAGAAGCCTATTATGCGACTATCTCATTTGTTGACGCACAGGTAGGTAGAGTCCTTGACCATCTTGAGGCTTCCGGATTGGATGAAAATACCATTGTTGTATTTACCTCGGATCACGGTTATCACATGGGAGAACACGGACATTGGCAAAAACAAACGCTTTTTGAAAATGCTACAAGAATTCCATTAATCATCTCAATGCCTCGAACGGAAAACACAGCGATAGCCGCAAAAAGAACGATGAGCCCTGTCGAGCTTATTGACCTATACCCTACGCTGATGGAGCTTACCAATATCAAAATACCTGAGCATGTCGTTGGAAAAAGTTTACAGGTAGTAATGAAGGACCAAAATGCTTTAGTCAGAGGAAGCGCACTGACTAGATGGCGCAATGGGTATTCGATTAAAACCAAGCGCTACCGTCTCACAGCATGGGGTGAAAAGGGTGCACTAGGTTATGAGCTGTATGACCACCAAAATGATAAAAGCGAGCTTATAAATCTTGCGTCAAACGAAAATTATAATGAAGTCAAGGATTCACTAAGAATGGTACTTGAGCAACGAATTTCTCAAGCATCTATTAAGCCAGATGGTCTTGGTAGACAGATTGAAAATGCCAAATCCATGCCGAAGGCAAAGAACATTACATTTGGTGATTTGCATGATGAACATGGAAAAAGAACCTATTTAAAAGAAAAATAATTCAGCAATTGTATACAAAATTCATATAAGCTAAATACTGAACAAGACAACATTATAACCATGAGATTAAATAAAGCTATTGAAGAAAATTCAGTCGATTTGATGCAAAAGGCAATTTTTTATATTTCAATTTTGCTTTTGCTTTTGCTGTTGCTTTTGCTTTTTGCTTGTAATACGGCTGATGCTTCAAAAGAAAAAACAATAGAGCAGCCTCCCCCAAATTTCATACTTATTCTGGCAGATGACCAAGGCTGGAATGGCACATCAGTACAAATGATGCATAATGAACCAGGCTCGAAAAGTGATTACTTCGAAACCCCAAATCTAGAATTACTTGCCGAAAGAGGCATTCGTTTTTCTGATGCATATGCTGGGGCGCCAGTCTGTGCACCATCAAGATATAGCCTTCAATTCGGAAAAACACCCGCACGGCTTTCACTGATTCGTGTTGGAATGAATACAGACCACATTGACCATGAGGGATTTACAAGCATCCCTAAAGCACTTAAAAACATCAATAGTCAATATAGAGCAGCACATTTCGGAAAATGGGGAATGGGAAGTGAACCATCAGTGCTGGGATATGATGTAAGCGATGGTCCTACCAAAAATAAAGACGGGCACTTCATTAACGACAAAACTCAGTGGATACATGCTTACAAAGAAGACCCAAAAAATATTTTTTCGCTTACAGATAGAGCCATTGAATTTATGAAATCGAGTACCGAAGAGGAAAAACCTTTTTATCTACAAATTTCCCATTATGCGGTACATGCGGACATTGAATCAAAAGAAAGCAGCTATTTGAAGCTAGAGAATAAGCCTACGGGAGCCCAACAAAAACATCGAGGGTTTGCAGCCATGACATTAGATTTAGATGAGGGGCTTGGTATCCTTTTAGAAAAGGTAAAAGAATTGGGCATTGAAGACAACACGTATATCATCTACATGTCTGACAATGGTTCTGTACCGAATATACCTGGAGGAAAAAAATATGAAAAAAGCTATAATTATCCATTGAGCAGAGGGAAATGGGATGCTTTAGAAGGTGGCGTGCGCGTCCCGCTTGTAATTGCAGGACCAGGAATCAAGCAAGGCTCCGAATCGGCAACACCGGTTTCTGGAACAGACCTCTTGCCTACCCTAATTGAGCTCGCTGGAAATAAAGAAAGTAAGTTGACCGACATTGATGGAGGTAGCTATGCATCTATTCTTTTAAATAAAAATGACAACGACATCGTGAGGGCTGTCAACGGAATATTCTTTCATGTCCCCTATAAAAATGGAATTGCCCTGAAACGACCGCATTCCGCTGTGCGAAAAGGAGATTATAAGCTGGTTAAATTCCAGGATGATAAAAGTATTTTACTTTTTAACTTAGTTGAAGATAAGATGGAGCAAACAAATCTAGTAGCGGATCTTCCGAATAAAGCACAAGAGTTAGAGAAGATTTTAGACGATTACCTAGCTGAGGTACATGCACCAAAATGGCAAGAAGGAATTACTTGGAAAAAGACGCCTCTCAAAGAAATAAATTCAAACTATTGATATGTTGAATTTGACCATAAAACATATCCCTTTTTTACTTTCGTTGTTCTTCATTGGCGCTTGCAACGACTCGCTCCAAAACTCAAAGGACAGTACCGGCAATAATTGTGAAAAAGCTTGCTGTGAGAATTCAAGAACAAAACACCTGCTCAAAGAAACATTGAATAAACCACAAGTTTCTTCTGATGATTCATTGTATTGTCTTCAAGATTCGACAATGAAGATGGCCTATATCCCAGGAGGTGAATACTCCATGGGCGCAAGCAATCCTAGAATGGCGCTCAAAAGAGAGCTACCGCAGCATCGCGTAAAAGTAAATGGGTTTTACATGGATATTCATGAGGTAACAAACGCTCAGTTCTCGGCATTTGTCGCTGCCACTGGTTACAAAACCGTTGCAGAACAGGAAATTGACTGGAACATTTTAAAAAAGCAGCTACCTGAGCATACACCTAAACCGAACGCTGATGTCCTTCAACCTGGATCGATGGTTTTTTTCCAAAGTGATGATATTTACAACCTCATTGATATTTCTCAATGGTGGCAATGGACCAAAGGTGCCGATTGGCAACATCCTGACGGTCCAGAAAGCAATATTCTAGATAAGGAAAAAGAACCTGTTGTACATATTTGTTATCATGACGCTCTTGCCTATGCAAAATGGTGCGGTAAACGACTACCCACAGAGGCCGAATGGGAATGGGCAGCAAGAGGCGGATTAAAGAATCATGTTTATCCTTGGGGAAATATGTCTGTAGAAAAAGGAATACCAAAATGCAATTATTGGACAGGGGTCTTCCCTACCCACAATACAAAGGCAGATGGCTTTGAAGGTATCGCCCCTGTAATGCAATATCAAGCAAATGGTTACGGACTTTATGATATGGCTGGAAATGTCTGGGAGATCTGTTCTGATTGGTATGACGAAAGCTATTATTCAGTTCCCAGTAAAAATGAAATACAAGAAAATCCAAAGGGACCTAAAACATGGAGCTATCCTTTGGAACCAAATGATCCAAAACGTGTCATAAGAGGAGGGTCTTTTTTATGTAACGATAGCTACTGCTCAAGCTACCGAGTATCGGCGAGAATGCCCAATTCACAGGATACAGGAATGAGTCATACGGGCTTTAGATGCGTAAAAGACATTAGTCCTTAAATACATTTTTCATCTTTCATTTTTTACACTTTTATTATCGTATATTTAATTGACTAAGGTTAGAAAAAGTGATGTCCCAAAATATTTAATTTAGTACCTTAGTGTAAAATATACACACATTGTATGTAATGAAGGGCTTAGTTCGTTTTATTTTAGTTTTTTGGCTAGGTGCTTCATTTGCTCAAGACACCCTTTCTCCACAAAAACCCTTTAGCAGCAATAGCTTGAGCTTTAAGAATCCAACAAGCGCGATTACTTTTTCAGGTTTCTATCGATTTTTAGGCTTTGTTAGAAACCAACAAGAGACATTTCCCAACAATAGCGGAAAAACAACAGTGATTAGCTCCGGAGACGCCTACAGGGAGCCCATGTTTCTTTTAAAGCTCAACGGAAAAACTAGGGATAACATTACTTTTGGTGCAGATCTCATGCTTAATAGTCTTTACAAAGGACCCTCTCCAGAACATACGAAAGCTTTAACACTAAATCTCGGGCTCAATCTCACAACATCGATTGCTACGAAATTTGGAACCTTTAACTTTAAGTCTGGCGGTGTATCGTGGTACAGACAAAGCCGTCTGACCGTATGGGGAAACCGTTCATTCAATAGAATTAGCATATTTGAAAGAAGACCACAAACTCCATTGAATAAGCTACCGGTTGACCGATATTCCAAGTATTACAATAGTGGGTTGGTTGATCAAGGAATTCGTTACGGAAGCCGTGCATTTCAGGGTATTTTCCTTCAAGGAACTAAGCTTCCATTCAATTTTTCAGTAAAAGGAGTCATTGGAAAAAGTAACTTCAATAGATCTTTACTTGAAACTAGTGATAATTTCACTGGATGCTTTCAGCTGAAAAACATGCTCAGCCCTTCCTTTAAAATTGCCTATAATTATCTTTCCTCATGGGCAGATACAGATTCTTTGAGCGATGAGCGAAGAAACTATTTTATTCATACCCTCGAATTGGATAAGCAATGGAGTAAAATACAAGTCCAAATGGAGCTAGGACTCGGGAACTATCGAGATCCGCTTAGGACACTCGGTTACGGCGAGGCGATCCTTTTAAACATCAAAACTGCAAAAACAACCAGTGTTCCTTTGAATGTTCAGCTTTATAGAATTTCACCCCAATTTGTAAATGTTACGGGTAACTTTTTAAATACATCTGTGCTTGAAGTATTCCCGAATGTTGCAGGAATCGGAACAACCGTCAGAACACCATATCAAAGTCCCATGGTCGGACTGGGCTTTCCTGTTAACAATCGACAAGGAGCATCTATTAATGCAGACATTAATTTAGGTAAGCTTAAGCTAAATGGAGGCATTGGCGTCTTTGCAGAAATTGACACATCCTATGCAGCATTGTCATACATTCATAATGTAAATAGCCAAACACTGTCTAGAATCTATTTATTTGCGCAAAACTGGGGACCATATAACGCATTAAACTCAACCTATAGAGGTGTTTTTGAAAACGTCAATATCACCGATACGAGTGCCAATGGCCTGGCAAACTTTAAAAAGTTTTTCAATACTATTGAATTTCAGGCAAAATACAGCAATAAGATTTTTGGAAAGAACTACTATATTTTCTCTCTAACGCGGCTGAATTCATGTCAAAAAAACTTAAAAGCACTTCCTCAAATTGGGGAGCAAGCGCTCATTAGCCAGCTCAGCGAAGAATTAGACTTCAGTATTGAGCTGAATGAAAAAGCGGTCTTGGTTTTGAGCTATGGTATCGAGAAAATATTAGGCAATACTTCTACAGATCTAGGGGATAATCCTGATGCTACTGCAACGAACACCTTTTTTGAGCGTTTAGGTTGGGAGAAATTATTCAGGTATACGAACTCAAGAAACCAAAAGAACTCACTCTTGGGCTTTGGTATAGATTATAAAATCGGACAAAATGTAATGGTGTTTTTCCGCTACAACCAATACCGCTACTTTGACCCGAATTTTATAGAAAACCACTTGAAGGGATGGGAAACAATGCTTGAATTGAAAATAAATTTTTAATCTATGAAAAGATGCTTAACGCTTTTACTTGTTGCTTGTGCAGTTTTCGGCTCTGTCAATGAGCTGCATGCTCAAATGAAAGACAAGATTTGGTTTGACGGACAGGCCCGCTCTTATTTTGCACGTGATGCCATGGACAAAAACAATACAGAAGATACGGTATCTGCTAAGAATGCATCGAATGGATATAATCTTTTAGACCTCAACACCCACGTCAACCCGATCAAGGATATTGAAATTTTTGCTCAGCTTAGGATACGAAATTCATTTGGCAGCTTTTTCGGTTCAGGAACTGAAATTAATGTTCGCCAGCTCAGGGCAAAAGGAACCATCAATGATAAGATTAGATTTAGTGTAGGTGACATTTTTCTTAAGCAGTCCAGGTTCACACTTTACAATTACGATGAAGAGCTTTCAGGTTATGAAAATGACATGCTAAAACCCTACCGTGACATCATTCACTACGAAAACTTTTACACCGAAAACAGATGGCGTTTACAGGGTATTCAGACTGATTTCTCCTTTAAGTTTGACCGATTTATCAGAACCTTAGCCTTTGACTTCTTCGTTACTCGACCTCGAGGTTCTAGTGCAATTAGCGGTACTACTTATTCAAGCGACCTTTTACTCTCAGGAGGATCAATGGTTTCAGAAATAAATAAAAGACTCACATTATCAGGTAATTATGTAAGCTTATTTGAAGTTGCATCTAGTGGTACGCAAAACATCTCTGTACGAAATCCTGTTTATGACATGGCATTACTTCATCATTTTGGAAACGACAAGCATCGCTTTGAGCAGAAACTAGAAACTGGTTTCTCTCAAAGGCATTGGTTACACTCTGAGCTCGAGAATGAAATGGCGGATTCAACCTCAAACGATACAAAAGGAATGTTCTTTGAACTAGAAAATAAATACAGTAAGAAAGATTCAACCCTATCCTTAAGTGTAGGTTATCGTTATGTGGATCCTAATTTTAGAAGTGCAGGTGCACAAACGAGGCGTTTGAACTATGCTGCGGGCAATAGCAATACGATTTATCCGCTGTATACCAATATGTCAATGACAAGACCAACCTCTGTGTTTGACCTTGTAGCGGACGATCAAATCTATAACCAAGACCTGTCAAGTAACTTGATGGTCTTCAATCCTATTTATTCAAATGTGCTCCCTTATGGAGATGCGACGCCTAACAGAAGTGGAGTCTATCTCAAAGCGATGCTCAATAACAAAAGCAAGATCTTCCTTGGTAAAATAAATGCAGGTTTTTTCAAGGAAGTGATTGGTCAAGGAACCGCAGAAAAAAGAAGCTTTGGACTTGTAAAAGCGGCACTTAAAGTCAATCTACACCGCTGGCTTCACTGGAAAAAAGAGCTCAGCTTTTCTGCCTCCTCAGAAAGTGAGCTAACAAGCAGAGGCGGAGATGCTGTTTCTTCTATAAATTTATTTAGCCACCAGGTCAATGCCTCATTAAATATGGAGCTAGCCAAAAAGTTTTTCATTCAAACGTCGTACAAACAATTCAATGCCAATGGAAATGAGTTCTTGACAGAACGGGACAATTATGGTGATATCACCTATTTTACCTCAACGCAAGTCAACCAAAAAGACCATATGCTCTCCATTGGAATGCTCTATAAAATACGAGACAATGTCTACGCAAACCTTCAGTACAATTGGTGGGGCATGACATTTACAGACCAATCTTATTCAGATTACAAATACAACAGACTATTATTCATTTTATCCGTCGCCTTATGAACCTAAAAACAAAACTTATTCTTTTTCTGGGCCTGGTATGTTTTCTATACACCTGCACAAAGGAAGAGTTCGAAGGACCATCCATTGATAACCTCTATGGAAACTTTGAGATCACAGAGCCACTAACACTCACAAATGAAAGCCCTAGTTTTGCCAGCAACGAGCAAGTTGGTTTCCATTGTGCATTGAATAAACCAGTTGAATGGAAAATTGCCATTCAAGGATTGAGTACGAGTGCCACTAGAGAAATCACGGGGTTTTCAAGCCTTATTGATTCAAATACGGTTGTTTGGAATGGCGGTCCAACACAAGTTCCATTCTTTTCAGAGGAGGCTTGCTCAGTGGAGCTGACCTTTGAAAATGAAATCGATACACTCAGAGACACGATTACTATTGTTTCGGCGAAAACCTATGAAAATGGCATCTGGTTCGAAGACTTTGAGGATGGACTTCCTTCAGATGGCCTTGTTTATTACAATACTGATGGTGGAGGCATGACTTTTTCTGTAGCAAATGACGACGCGTTATTGGGAAGCAGCTATTTCAAGATGGGTGGTAGAGTGAATTGGGACTGGGCTCTAGGTAGCTTAGACCTGCCGCTGAACATTGCGAATGTTAGCCAGGCCTCAGATGATTTATATATCAACATAGGTATGCTCTCGGATCTTGATGATGTCCACACTGGACAATTCATCAATATTTTAATCTCAGAGGAAACAGACACTCCTTTCAATGATAATCTAGACAATAATGCCTCTGATCTTTTTGAATCCTCCATGGAGGTTTATAAGATGAAGGTACCTATAGACTGGAACGGATGGCAGCTGAAATCATTTAGGTATTCAGATTTTGAGCCTAGAGACCCCAATAACCCAGATATTGTTTTTGATATGAACCCAAATAACATTCGTGCCATTAGAATTGCTTGCCAGGCATGCCCGTCTTCCTCTGGAAATCCAATTTGTCCTGAGAACTTTGGCAAAGATGTACGCACAGATATAGACCATATTATTTTCACTGCAAACTCAGCCCTATTAGATCAATAATGAAGTTGACCACACAAATAGCTTTAGGGATGCTTGTCTGCTGCACAATGTCTTGTGGCTCAATGCGCGAGGTAAGTATCTATGAGCCTTCCAAATCAACTTCTGCCTTTGAAAAATTTCCATATAAAACGCTTTTCACTTCCTCAGAGGAAGATGGCGTATGGGGAATGAAAAACAATGCTTGCAAGGAGGTCTCCTTTGAAACGACCAACAGCTATATTGGTAAAGATCACCTACATGTAAAGTGGAATGAGTCTTCATGTAAGTATATCGGAATGGGCTTAAAATGGGGCAATTATAAAGGTAAAAACCTTCAGCCCATAATAGAATCGACTGCAATAGAGCTTCGTGCGCGCATCGATAAGGGTGAGCTTTCAAACGTTCCAATGTTTTTCATTCTTGTCGACTATGGTGGGAATCAATGCAGAGCGAAAATAAACTACTTGGATCTTGAAGGAGGTAAAATTGATACTGAATGGAGAAGAATACGTATTCCTTTACAGGCATTCAACTATGAAAAACGAGGCGTAAACATGGGCAACATCAAAGAGCTCCGTCTTGAATTTCAAAGGAAGGGAGATCTGCACATAGACAATATCGTACTTGTACCACACAAGCATGACTACAAGAAGACAAAGGACACATTTACAAAGGTATTTGATACACATCCGATCCAGCTTGGCGTTGGTGAAGAATATTGGTGGGGCATCAATACAAAATATTCATCCAGCATTCAATTCGGAAGCTCCTTTAAAAACGAGAGTGTAATCGTTGATATAGACGCATCTGAAAAGGCACCTTGGAATACCTTTGGCTTTTCTCCCTTTCAATGGATGCGGACAGACCTCTCCGCTATTTACTCGACATCCGCATTAACGTTTAAGGTTAAAGCAGCTGAGCTACCAAAGCTTCAAACCCTTCTTTTGGCCTATACAGGTAAACGAAGAAGGCTACAAAAAATAGTAAATGAAAGCCACTTCATTGATAGAGGAAATGGGATATATGATGCCTACCTTCCTTTAAAATCACTTACCGGATATGGTGAATTTAGATGGGACGCACTCAAAGAAATTAGGTTTAAAATACTCAAGGGTACGCAATTTGAAATAGGCGATTTTCAGCTTATTGAATTCCGTGGCAATCCGAAAAAACCAACCGAATGGAAAGGAATATAAATCTATTTGTTAGTCTGGTATTTGCAATGCTATCCGCACTTAGCGCGCAATCACAGGTGAGTAAAGTCGAGGTGACTACAAATGCCGCAGGTGATTTCGAGCTCCATAGAAACGGAGTGCCATACTATATTAAGGGAGCAGGCGCCAAAGATCATTTTGATTTGTTGGTCAAATCAGGAGCCAACTCTATTCGGGTTTGGAGTACCAACAACAGAGCATTTTTAGATTCTGCACATCACTATAACCTAACAGTTGCACTAGGATTATACGTGAGGCCCGAAAGAAGCGGAATGGATTACAATGATGAATATGCGGTAAAAGGTCAAATTGAACAACTAAAAAATGAGGTATTAAAATACAAGGACCATCCTGCACTACTGGTTTGGGGTATCGGTAATGAGGTTGATCTAAGGTATAGCAATTTTAAGGTTTGGGAGACCATAGAGATCCTTGCGAAATTCATTAAAGAGGTCGACCCGAATCACCCAACCATGACAGTCATTGCTGGTGTTGACCCCTCAAAAGCATATCAGATAAAAAAACATTGCCCGAGTGTAGATATCTTGGGACTCAATGTTTACGGATCGATAGAGAATGCTGGAGCGAATCTCAAAAAGTTCAATTGGGACAAACCCTATATCGTCTCTGAATGGGGTGTAAATGGTCCTTTTGAAGCTAAAACAACATCATGGAAAGCCAAGATAGAACCACCGAACGGCGTGAAGGCAGACCAGCGACAGAGAAGATACCAGCAGCTCATTGAAAAAGACAAAGAACGTTGTCTCGGAAGCTATTGCTTTCTTTGGGGACAAAAACAAGAATCTACTGCCACCTGGCACGGAATGTTCCTCAGCAATGGAAAGCCCACAGAGGCTGTTGATGTCATGCAATATTGCTGGTCGGGAGAATGGCCAATATCTCGTGCGCC
>CAJXDT010000027.1:0-31330 GCA_913052055.1 uncultured Cryomorphaceae bacterium | reverse complement strand
TTATATTTGTATTCCAACGATTTGCAGTGTTTTATTGAAAAACCATTAAACCTGTTACAAATGCCTTTATTGCGATCCATCGTCCACATGGACCTTGACACCTTTTTTGTTTCTTGTGAGCGTCTTTTAGACAGCCGCTTGAACCACAAGCCAATTCTGATTGGTGGAACCAGTGATCGGGGCGTAGTGGCTTCATGTAGCTACGAAGCCCGAAAGTTCGGCATTCATTCTGCAATGCCCATGCGTATGGCGAAGCAGCGTTGTCCTGAAGCGATTGTAATCAAAGGAAACTCCTCAACGTATACGAAGTACTCTAGGCTAGTCACAGACATTATCAAAGAAGCCTCTCCGCTTTATGAGAAGTCTTCTATCGATGAGTTTTATATTGATTTTACGGGAATGGACCGTTTTCATGGGGTACTCAAGTATAGTTCAGAGCTTAGACAGCGTATCCTTAAAGAAACGGGTTTGCCTATATCTTTTGGTTTGTCAGAAAATAAAACGGTATCTAAAATTGCAACGGGAGAGGCGAAGCCCGACAATCAAATACAGATTTCTTATGGTAATGAAAAGAATTTTTTGCGTCCCTTATCGGTCCGTAAGATTCCGATGGTAGGCCTCAAGACCTATCAATCACTTTGCAATTTAGGGATTAGAACTATAAAGCCTATTCAAGAAATGCCTATAGAAATGATGGAGCGCATCATGGGTAGAAACGGTGTGGGCATCTGGAAAAAAGCAAATGGCATTGACCTAACACCTGTGGTACAGCATAACGAACGAAAGTCAATCTCGACCGAGCGTACCTTTAACCAAGATACGACCGATGTGGTCAAGCTTAAAGGGATTCTTTCTGCAATGGCTGAAAACCTTGCCTATCAGCTTCGCAGAGGAGACAAGCTTAGCGGTTGTGTAACTGTGAAGGTGCGGTATTCTGATTTTCAAACCCAAACCATTCAAAAGAAGATTCCTTACACGGCAGCAGACCACGAGCTGATACCGATGGTACTAGAGCTCTTTGAACGTGCTTTTAGCAGAAGGTTATTGGTTCGATTGATAGGAGTGCGTTACAGCTCTTTAGTCTCAGGGAATTATCAGCTAGGCTTGTTTGGAGATACCGTTGACTATCCATCCTTATACAATGCATTGGACCGTATTCGTTTAAAGTATGGAGACCGTTCCGTAATTAAGGCAATCGGTATGGAAGCCAAGACGATAGGGGGATGGAATCCTTTCAATGGAGAGCCGCCAGCTTTATTGGCTAATCGTAGATCTTAAGTTTTTCAGTCGGAGATGAAAGTACAGTCTTGCTACAGCTTGAAATATGGTGTATTACAACCTGAAGAACTTATTGAATGGGCAATTAAGGCAAGATATCCTTTTGTATTGCTAGCAGATATTAATTCAACAGGGGCTGCTTTGTCTTTTGTACGTTCTGCACAAGCTAAGGGGGTAAAAGCAGCTGTCGGTGTGGAACTACGTAATGATATGGAGCTAAAAGCAACAATCATTGCCCGAAACAATAGGGGCTTTCATGAACTGAATGTTTTACTTTCAAGATACCTACACGGTAAAATTGATTTTCCTGACCGTATTCCGCACCTCAGTAATTGCTATATATCTTATCCTTTTCCAGGTCCAAAGCACGTGCTTAATGAAAATGAGTATATTGATATTCAAGAGTTTAACTTGAATAATATAAATCTTAAGTTAAACAATTTAGACCTCAATAAATTACTTGTACTTCCTGCTATGTCCTTTAGGAACCAGCGCGACTACAACACCCATCGTTTGCTGCGTGCGATGCACTACAACACCTTGCTTTCTAAGCTAGAGCCTTCACAGTGCGCAAAGAATGGATATCTAATGGACTTCAATACCTTAAAACAAACCTTTGAACCGTATCTTCTTGCTTTGGAGCGTACTATTTTACTTTTAGAGGATTGTGGGCTTACTTTTGATTTTAGTGAAGCAGCGCTCCCTCAAAATCCTACGACCTTCACAGGAAGTGAAGCTGAGGATGAGCTTCTCCTTAGAAACCTTTGTTTAGAGGGGCTTCCTCAACGATATAAAGACCTTACAGATGAAATTGTCGAACGCATAGAGAAGGAAATAGAAATCATTGCAAAGAAAAAATACCTTTCTTACTTTCTGATGACTTGGGATTTTACCTCATATGCACGTTCCAGAAATTACTTTTATGTAGGTAGAGGTAGTGGTGCCAATAGTATCGTGGCTTATTTGCTTCGCATTACAAATGTGGATCCCTTAGACCTTGATCTATATTTTGAACGCTTTATGAATACCGAGCGTAAGAGCCCTCCAGATTTTGATATTGATTTTTCTTGGCACGATAGAGATGATGTAATTCGCTATATTTTTGAGAAGTACCCTACCGCGGCATTGCTGTGTACCTACAATACATTTCAATATAGAGCTACGATTCGGGAGCTCGGGAAGGTTTTTGGTTTGCCGAAAACAGAAATAGACCAGCTCGCCGTAAAGCAAGCAAAGCCAAGCGATGCCTTATCGACCTTGGTGCTGAAATATAGCGCATGTATCCAAGGTCTTCCTTCTTATTTGAGTGTCCATTCAGGTGGTATTGTCATCAGCGAAAAACCAATGACCTGGTTTTCCGCTACCTTTTTACCTCCCAAAGGATTTCCAACCACGCAATTCTCTATGCTTGAAGCTGAAGATGTAGGGCTCTATAAGTTTGATATATTAAGCCAACGCGGACTCGCAAAGATACAGGAGGGCCTTGCACTTGCAATCAAAAATCATCCTCAAAATCCACCACGAGACATCAATGATCTTTCGTTTTTTAAGAATGATCCAAGAATCAATGCGCTTCTGACTAAAGCAGATGCATTGGGTTGTTTTTATGTCGAGTCTCCTGCTATGCGCATGTTAATGACTAAGCTTAGTGTCAAAAATTACTTAGAGCTTGTCGCAGCAAGCTCAGTAATCCGTCCTGGGGTTTCACAATCGGGAATGATGCGCACCTATATTTTACGACATCGTTTTCCTGAGGAGCGTAAAAAAGCGCATCCTCTTTTACTTAAGATTATGCCTGAGACTTATGGTGTAATGGTGTATCAAGAAGATGTTATTAAGGTGGCGCATTATTTTGCAGGTCTGACACTTGGAGAATCTGATGTATTGCGAAGGGGGATGTCAGGAAAGTTTAGATCGCGTAGCGAGTTTTTGGTCATTAAGGAAAAATTTTTCCAAAATTGTGGCAACAAGGGCTATCGTTTTGAGTTAATCAAATCCATCTGGGAACAGATTGAGAGTTTTGCTGGCTATGCCTTTGCAAAGGGACATTCTGCTTCATATGCAGTAGAGAGCTATCAAAGTCTATATCTTAAGGCTTATTATCCATTGGAGTATATGACAGCTTGCATTAATAACTTTGGTGGCTTTTATCGTACAGAGTTCTATATACATGAAGCTAGAAAGCTCGGGGCTAGGGTGCAGGCTCCATGCATTCAAACAGGTGCATATCAATCGGTATTAAAGGGTGTTGTTTTGGTTTTAGGGTTCAATTTAGTGAATGGCATAGAGCGGAACGCGATTTTGAATATTATACAATGCAGAAATGATTTTGGTTATTTTAAAAGCTTTGAGGAACTGCTCGACCGGGTATATATTCCATTTGAGCAGCTTATTTTATTAATTCGAATTGATGCGCTGCGTTGTTTTGGTGTTCCTAGAAAAGAGCTGCTTTGGCAGGCACATTTTTTTCATGACAAAAAACCTAAAAATATCCAATCTTTATTGCCTTTAGGAGGTTCTTCAAAACAACCAGAACAGCTTCCTGAGCTCAAGGAGCATCGGCTTGAGCTAGATTTTGAATACTTAGACCTGATGGGTTTTTCTCTGTGTAGTCCGTTTGAACTATTATCATTGCCTGTTGATTCTAATTGTAGCCCTTTGTTGTTTTCCTCCTTTAAAGGTAAGATAGTACAGGTTTACGGCTACTTGGTGGCGCTCAAAAATTCTAAGTCTTCCAAAGGACAAGCCATCTCATTTGGTATGTTTTTAGATCAAGATGGTTTAGCTATAGATACCGTACATTTTCAAAGTTCTTTAAAACGTTATCCTTTTTCTGGGTCAGGAATTTATTTTATGGAAGGCAAACTGGTTGAGGAGTTTGGATTTTATTGCCTTGAGGTGCGTTATATGAAAAAGCAATCTTACATTGAAGATCCTCGCTTTTCAGATCAAGCGCATTAACGCTCTTTTTGGTCCAAAAGATAAATGAATGATGCAATAGCTGCGGCTCCTAATTCTAATTCTCGCTTGTTTACATTTTCAAATACATCATTTGGCGAGTGGTGCATGTCAAAGTAACGTTGTGAATCTGGGACAAAACCAAAGAGCGGAATATCTGGGAAGGATTCTTTTAACGGCCCAATATCGACCCCTCCATATCCCTTTTCAAAAACATGAAGGTCATATGCTTTAAACACCGGAGCCAATGAACTCAGCCATTCAACCTGTTCTTCAGAACCATCACAGGTAAATCCTCTTGGCGCAAATCCACCACGGTCACTTTCTATGGCTGCAAAGTGTTGCTCTTCATTTTCTTTCACCCATTTGGCATAGGTTTTTCCTCCCTTATTTCCATTTTCTTCATTCATAAAGAAAACTAGTCTTAAGGTATGCTGAGGTTGGTAATTCATTTCCTTAAGAATTCTAAATGCTTCAAGACAATGAATAATTCCTGCACCATCGTCGTGTGCACCTTCTCCTGTATCCCAAGAATCTAGGTGTCCACCAACTGTTATGATTTCATCTGAATATTTACTTCCTTTCACTTCTCCTAGGACATTGTAAGATGTGGTATCTGGAAAAGACCTACAGTCCATCTCCATAACAAGCTGTATTTCTTGTTGTGGATTATTTTTAAAAAAACCATGGATTTTGTCAGCGTCAGCTGTACAAATTGCTGCAGCAGGAATCTTATCAACTCCATCTGCATAATACATGGAGCCTGTGTGTGGGTGTGGGTCTGAGGCAAGGCCAAGAGAACGAATCACTGACCCAATCGCTCCTTTTTCTGCTGCTATTGAAGCGCTATTGCCTCTCAGCGGATAACAGCCTCCGTAGGCTTTAAAGGTTTGGATTTGTTTTGCATCCATAGCTTGATTTACAAATACAATTTTGCCCTTGATCATAGCTGGGGATGCTGCTTTTAAAGCATCAAGGCTTTCAAATTCTATCAAATTCCCTCTTAATGTTCCATTTGTTCCAACCGAGCCTCCCAATGCAAGGCCCCTTAGCTTTGTATGAACACCGCCACTCGTTTTTAGGTAAAATACTTCTTTCGTTCCTCTCTCCCAGTGTGGGACTTGTATTTCATGAAGCCTAGTTTCAAGACCATAGCTCGTCATTTTTTCTTGTCCCCATTCAATAGCCATCTGTGCCTCAGTTGAGCCTGTGATTCTTGCACCAATCTCCTTACATAAAAATCTAAGGTCCTCGTAGGCATGTCCCTTGGTTAAAGCCTCCGTATATATATCGCGAATGAATTTTTCGCTGTTTTTTTTTATTTCGCTAACCTGCGCGTTTATTAGGCTGTAAAAGAAAACCAATAAAAGAAGGGAAAAGGATTTTGTAGTATTCATAAGCTTTTTTAGATTTTTAAAAGTAGGTAAAATTCTATTTTACTTTACATTGTATTGTGATTCAGCAACATTAAAAAATCAATCACCTTGTCCGCAAATAGCGCGTAATCTTAGCATTCTTTCTTATCTTTGACATCCAAAAAAAACATATGTCTCTAAAGTGTGGTATTGTAGGTTTGCCGAATGTTGGTAAGTCAACCCTTTTCAATTGTTTGTCTAACGCCAAGGCGCAATCTGCGAACTTTCCGTTTTGTACAATTGAACCAAATATTGGGACGATTTCCGTTCCAGATTCTCGACTTGAGAAATTAGAGGGATTGGTTAATCCTGAGCGTGTTATTCCAACTACGATGGAAATATTGGATATTGCAGGTTTGGTAAAAGGTGCCTCAAAAGGAGAGGGCCTTGGTAACAAGTTTTTGGCCAATATTAGAGAGACAGATGCAATTTTGCATGTGCTTCGTTGCTTTGAAGATGGCAATATAATTCATGTCGACGGTTCTGTAGATCCTATGCGGGATAAAGAAATTATAGATATTGAGCTTCAGCTTAAAGATTTAGAATCTGTTGAAAAGAAAATTACATCTCTTTCGCGTGTAATCAAGTCTGGTGACAAAGATGCAGTAAAAGAAAATGATTTGGCAATGAAGCTAAGAGATGGTCTAGAGCAAGGATTATCTGTTCGTGCACTTGATTTGAATGAGGAGGAAAAAGAGCTTGTTCATTCATTTAATCTTATTACTGCGAAGCCTGTTATGTATGTTTGTAATGTAGATGAGGCATCTGTCCAAAATGGGAATCATTTTGTAGATGCAGTTCGCGCTGCAGTGAAAGATGAAGGAGCTGAAGTTTTAGTGATAGGAGCAAAAATTGAGGCCGACATCACTGAGCTTGAAACCTACGATGAGCGTCAGATGTTTTTAGACGAACTAGATCTTGATGAACCTGGAGTCAACCGATTGATTCGCTCTGCTTATTCTTTATTAAACCTGCAGACCTATTTTACCGCAGGGGAAAAAGAGGTGCGTGCATGGACAATCAAAGAGGGTATGTCGGCACCCCAAGCAGCCGGTGTTATTCACACTGATTTCGAAAAAGGTTTTATTCGAGCTGAAGTAATGAAATATGATGATTTTACAACCCTAGGCTCAGAGCAAGCGGTAAAAGAGTCCGGTAAATTTAAGGTAGAAGGAAAAGAATATATCGTGCAAGATGGAGATATCATGCATTTCAGATTTAACGTATAATAAGAAAGTTGAGTACAATGATAAAAGCAAACAACCCAAATCTAGAATCATGGGTAGCAGTTCCTGCCGATTCTGATTTTCCAATCCAGAACTTACCTTTAGGTATTTTCAAAACAGATTCCTTGGCACCCCGGGTAGGTGTGCGAATAGGAGATTCAATTTTAGATTTAAAAACCCTTCACGTTTTGGGTTATTTAGACAACCTACCATTTACACTGGATGTGCTTGATGCTTCGTCTTTGAACGGTTTAATGAAAAAAGGGAAACTAGCTTCTCGAAGATTAAGAGACCGTATTTCCGACCTTTTGAACAAGGAGAACGCTGAGTTGCAAAATAACACCCACCATGTGGAGCAGGTGTTAATTGAGGAGGCTTCTGCCGAAGTACTCATGCCAATTGAAATTGGGGATTATACTGATTTTTATTCAAGCCGTGAACATGCAACTAACGTAGGTACGATGTTCAGAGATCCAAATAATGCGCTATTGCCAAATTGGTTGCACATCCCTGTTGGGTATCATGGGCGTTCATCTTCCGTAATTCCATCTGGTCAAAATATACATAGGCCTAAAGGCCAAACTAAGCCGAACGAGGACCAAGGACCTGTGTTTGGGCCTTCTAAAATGATTGATTTTGAGCTTGAGATGGCCTTTGTTACTTTTGATGGAAAGCCCTTGGGGGATTCGATTTCTACTGCTGAAGCAGAAGATTATATCTTCGGAATGGTACTTTTTAACGATTGGTCTGCGCGGGACATTCAGAAATGGGAATATGTTCCTTTAGGACCATTTTTGGCAAAGAACTTCGCTTCGTCAATTTCGTCTTGGATTGTGAGCTTAGATGCATTACAACCTTTTTGTGTAGATACCCCTAATCAAGATCCGGAAGTATTAGATTATCTCAAATTTGAAGGTAAAAAATCATACGACATTCACTTGCAGGTAGCCATTACTCCTGAGTCAAGTGAAGAGACAATCGTTTGTAACTCAAACTTCAAGTACATGTATTGGAATATGGCACAACAGCTGGCTCATCATACCGTAAATGGCTGTAATGTTAGGGGTGGAGATTTACTCGGTTCAGGAACAATTTCAGGACCTACGCCCGATTCTTATGGATCAATGCTTGAACTTGCTTGGAAGGGAACCAAGCCTGTTGCAATGGCGGATGGAACGGAAAGAAAATTTATTCAGGATGGGGATACAGTCACTATGAGAGGTTTTTGTAAAAATGATAAAGTACGTTTAGGATTTGGAGAAGTCACCTCAAAATTGTTACCTTCTATCTAAATGAACACCGTACCCGCTGAGTCCATATCAAAACTGGAGCAAGAACGCAAAGAAATATTAAATGCGTTTAGGGGTTTAATGCGTGCCTTAAAGGACCGCAATAAAGAGGAAACAAAACTCATTCGAAAGGCTTTTGATGTGGCTTTAGATGCACATAAAGAGATGCGACGCAAGTCAGGTGAGCCTTATATTTATCATCCAATTGCAGTAGCTCGTATTTGTGCAGAAGAGATGGGGCTTGGTCCGACGTCAGTAATTTGTGCATTGCTTCACGATACAGTTGAAGATACCCATATCACATTAGAAGATGTAGAGGATTTATTTGGCGTTAAGGTTCGTTTAATTATCGATGGACTTACAAAGATTCCTGATGTTTTTGATGCTAATGCATCAATACAGGCTGAGAATTTTCGTAAAATGATTTTGACAATATCTGAGGATTTCAGAGTTGTGCTTATTAAGCTTGCTGATCGTCTGCACAATATGCGAACATTGGACAGTATGCGTTCAGATAAACAGTTAAAGATAGCCTCTGAAACAAAGTTTTTATACGCTCCGCTTGCACATCGACTCGGTTTATACTCGGTAAAGACGGAATTGGAGGATCTTTCAATGAAATATTGTGAATCTGAGGCTTATATTGATATCGAGGATAAGCTAGCCAAAACAAAAGAGGTTAGAACAAGATTTATTCGAAGGTTTATTGCACCCGTTAAGCAGGCTTTGGCACATGAGGGTTATGTTTTTAACATTAAGGCAAGAACAAAATCAATTTCTTCCATATGGAAGAAGATGAATTCAAAAGACATTCCTTTTGAAGAAATATTTGATGTATTCGCAATTCGAATTATTGTAGATACGCCAACTGAACTTGAAAAACCGGATTGTTGGCGGATTTATAGTATCGTTACAGACTTTTATCAGCCTAGTCCCGAAAGGTTGCGAGATTGGATATCTACGCCTAGGGCAAATGGCTATGAGTCACTGCATACTACAGTCATGTCTCCACAGGGTAAATGGGTAGAGGTTCAGATTCGCTCTAAACGAATGGATGAAATCGCTGAAAGAGGTCTTGCTGCCCACTTTAGATACAAGGAGGCTGCCAATGAGGAAAATAAGCTTGACAGATGGATTAGTGAGATTCGAGATCTTTTAGAATCTTCTGATGCAGATGCAATTGATTTTGTAAATGATTTCAAATTGAATTTATTCAATGAGGAAATCTATGTATTTACGCCTAAGGGCGAATTGCGTGTTTTGCCAACAGGTTCAACTATTCTTGATTTTGCTTATGATATTCATACGGATATAGGTGGTTCTTGTATTGGTGCTAAGGTAAACAATCGATTGATGCCGCTCTCATATGAGTTACAAAATGGAGATCAACTTGAAATCATTACCTCATCAAAACAAAGACCAAAAGATGAATGGCTTCGTTTTGTTGTTACTGCTCGTGCGAAATCAAAAATTAAATCTTCTTTAAATGAAGAGCGTAATTTAATCGCTCAAGATGGTAAAGAGATTTTAGAACGCAAGTTCAAGCAGTTCAATCTGCGAATGGGTTCCGAAAACCTTATGTTTCTGGAAAAACATTTTGGTGTACCCACAATCACTGAACTGTATTTCAGGGTTGCAAAGGGAAAAATTGATTTGACCAAGCTTAGGGAGATTGATCAAATGAATGGTTTGTTCAAAATAGAGAGAAAGCCTTCTGCGCGGAAAAAGAAGAGTATACGTGACTATGAGTCTGAGTTTGTCACGATGGACCCCAAGAAAGCAACCTTACGCATTGGAGACGACTTCAAGGGCTTTGATTATCAAATGGCAAAATGCTGTAATCCCATACCAGGAGATCAAGTTTTTGGTTTTATCACGGTTTCTTCAGGGATAAAAATCCATCGTTTTAATTGTCCAAATGCTGTGAATATGATGTCAAAAATGGCTTACCGCTGTATTAAGGCGAGATGGAAGTCTGATGACATGGTGGAACGTGTAGCAGCCATTAAAATTATTGGTATTGATCAATTTGGTTTAGTGAATAGAATAACGGAGATTATTTCTAATCAGATTAACATCAATATGAAAAGTATTTCTTTTGACACGAACGACGGTGTATTTGAAGGACGTATAAAAGTTCTAGTATACGACACAGGTCATCTTGAGCAGCTTACCCGTGAATTCGAGCAAGTAGAGGGGGTAAAGCGGGTTGTCCGTTGGGATGAAGAGGATACGGAGATTAATTAGCCTTAATGATCATCTAGCGTATAGAAGTCTTTTGGCCTCAGCATAGGGTTCCATTTGAAATTTTTAATCCATTTATCTTTATCATTTATCTGATCAATTGGATAAAAGACACCTGTAGGTTCCGTTCGGTATGTGATCCCTGTAACTTCACCACTATCTAAATGAACCGTAAGTGTTGATGCCTCGAGTTTGTTTAATCCCATTCTTTTAATCGTTACTAAGCTATCTGTTTGCTCTTCATCCTCAGGGAAATAGATGCTTGTTGCAGAACCATAAACATCAGTTTGAACAAGTTTCCCTTTTTTCATAAGTGCGATAATGTCTTTCCCGGATATTTGGTTGTAAAAGCTGCCAGAGTCAAGTTCCATGATGACAGAAGAATTGTCGTAAATATCAATATGGTCAATTAATGAGTCTTTTAAATGAATATGCATGGAATCTCCCTTTAGCTCTGCATTATCAGACCATATGATTGGAGATGAATAGAGTGTCATTAGGTCAGCAAGTTGAATAAAGGACAAGGAATCGCAGCTCGCTTGAATTTGTGCGTTGAAAATACGCACGCCATGATAGGCGAATATTTTTTGTTGATCTTGCGTTGTGTCAGGTAGAATACTTAGGGTGTCACTATGAATATAAATGGTATCACCTTCCTGAATGAGTTCGGCTAAAACACACTCTGAGACGAAGGTCTCGTCTTTAGATTCGTCCTTTAGTAGGTAATTTGATTGAATGCGAATATTGTTCTTCTCTTCAGTAAAATGAACATTTTTTTTGGCTTCAATTTTTTGCAGGCTGTCATTATAAAATATCGTATCTGCAAATAATGTTTTTTCTGGATCCTTGAACATGGCATCTCCATGGAGATAACCCAAATTCTTTTTGGTGTGAAACCAACCATAAGAAGAAACAATATCAGCGCTGTCTTTCTTGATTTTTGTTTTGCCAAAAAAGTAACTTTTCTGCTGAGCATAATTGAACTGAAGGGTGTCTGTTGTCATGGTCAAAGACTCATTTGTATATTTTACACTGTCCTGAAAATAGTAGTTTTTTGTATCCGGATAGAAGTAACCTATTTTACTCGTGATGCGTTCTTTAGAATTTGTTTTCTGTATGACTCCATGGTTTCTGTATGTGGCTCTTCCTGATGCCGAGTCATATTCAATGCTATCGGTTGTTAGTTTATAATCACCATCCCTCATTTTTACGCGGCCCCAGAGTTTTGATTTATCCGCTATTCCATCAAAAAAAGCAGAGTCGCAGAAAATATTGAGCTTTTCTTTTATAATATGGACATTTCCATAAGCACGAACAATTTGTGCTTTTTCAAAATAATAAGCGCTATCACAAAACATTGTGTTTTGTTGGTATTCAAAATTGACATCTCCCTCTAGTTTTAGTAAGTCATTTTCTTCAAAATAGTTGGCTTTTTTGGACCCGGGGAGCAATTTAAGCACATCTTCTTGGGCCACGTATTTATGGCTCAAAAAAAATGCGCTTACGAAAAGCGCATAATGTATAATCTGCTTTTCTAAAATCATTAAGAATTGGCTAACGTTTGTTTTCTGTCAGGTCCGACTGATACAACGCGAATAGGCACATTTAATTGTTTTTCGAGGTAATCTACGTAGGCCTTGAATGTGTCAGGGGCATCGTCAAGCGATTCAAGTTGTGTCAAATCCTTTTTCCACCCTGGTATATTTTCGTATACCGGAGTGATTTCACTATCGTTTATATCAAAGGGAAAATGATTAACCTCTTTTCCATCAATAATATATTTTGTGCATGCTTTGATTTCATCAAATATACTAAGTACATCTCCTTTCATCATGCAAAGCTCCGTAACACCATTGATCATGATTGAATAACGCAATTGTACCAAGTCAATCCAGCCACATCGTCTCGGGCGACCTGTAGTTGCGCCAAACTCATGTCCTTCTCTTCCCATATCTTCTCCGTCCTTGTCGAACAATTCAGTGGGGAAGGGGCCGCTTCCAACCCGTGTACAGTAGGCTTTAAAAATACCGATCACCTTTCCGATCTTTGTTGGTGGAACGCCAAGTCCAGTGCATGTTCCAGCAGTAATCGTATTTGAAGAAGTAACGAAGGGGTAGGTCCCGAAATCAATGTCTAACATTGTTCCCTGGGCTCCTTCAGCCAAAACTTTTTTACCCGCTTTTATCGCTTCATCAATATAGATTTCGCTATCCACAAATTCCAACTCTTTCATTGTCTTTATGCCTTCAAACCATGGCCCTTCGAGTTCGTCTAAAGAATAAGTAAATCCATCATAGTGGCTCAAAATATTTTTATGCTTTGCTACCAATGCATCATACTTTTTCTGAAAGTTTGGAGACAAAATATCTCCAACTCTTAATCCATTTCTTCCTGTCTTATCCATATACGTTGGACCGATACCTTTCAATGTAGAACCTATTTTATTCTTTCCTTTTGCCATTTCAGATGCGGCATCCAAAAGTTTATGTGTAGGTAGAATAAGGTGTGCTTTTTTGGAAATTAACAATCTTGATTTGTATTCAACGTTGTAGGGTGCTAGTTTATCGAGTTCTTGCTTAAAAATCACTGGATCTATGACTACACCATTACCAACAAGATTTACCACTTCTGAATGGAAAATACCAGAAGGGATCGTGTGTAAAACGTGTTTAATGCCTTCAAATTCAAGAGTATGACCTGCGTTTGGACCACCTTGGAACCTTGCGATAATATCATATTTTGGTGTTAAGACATCAACAATCTTTCCTTTCCCTTCATCTCCCCATTGAAGTCCTAATAATACATCTACGTTCATCAAATTTTACTTAAAATAGTTAATAGCAGATTCTTCCGAATCATACATGGAAAAAACATCATTCATTTTCGTGATCTCAAATAATTTTGAGATAAGTTTGTTTGGTGAACAAATTAAAAGGTCACCGTTCTCAATTCTGCATTTTGTCATGGTTTTAACAAATACAGCGATACCGGTTGAATTGATGTGTGTCAACGTTTGAAGGTTAAAAACCACCTTATATGATTTTAAGTTCGAAACAGCTTCTTTGAGCTCCTCTGCATCAGATTCGGTTAGTATTTTACCTTGAAGATGAAATATCATACAGTCAGAATTAGCTTTTGCTGTTACATTCAAATTCATTCTTCAGTTTTATTATTTTTTGTTCCATAAAAATACAGGGAGTGATGCTGAATTTTTACATCAAATAAATCTTCTATTGTGGATTTTATTTGTTGAATTCTTGGGTCACAAAACTCAATAACCTCTCCAGTATCCGTACATATGACATGGTCATGTTGTTTCGAACCATGTGCCTTTTCAAATTGGGCGATGTTTTTACCGAATTGGTGCTTGCTTACAAGGTTACAGGCTAATAATAATTCAATAGTATTATAAAGCGTCGCACGAGAAACACGGTAGTTGTGACTCTTCATTTTTAGGTAAAGCGATTCGATATCAAAATGTCCGTCGTGCCCATATATTTCATCCAATATAGCAAAGCGCTCCGGTGTCTTCCGATGTCCATTCTTTTCTAGGTAAGCAGAAAAGATTCCTTTAACTGTTTCTTGTAGTGTGCTTTCACTCATAGCAAAGAACAAATTTACAATATAAATTAATTCAAGTTTCCATTATTTGTGAATGGTTTTAAACTCTTATCAACACAAACACGAAAATAGGTTCAAAAAAAAAAGGGGAGAAGCTCCCCTTTTCTATTCTTTTCAGACAGAATTATTTTTTCTTGTCCATTTTTTCTTTCAACTCAGCCAATGCGTCAAGATCTCCTAGTGTAGACTTTTCAGCATTCTTGTTGATTGCGTTTAGATTACCCGTGTTCGATTTTCTAGATGGTCTAGAACTCGTTGCAGGCTCAGAGTGCTCTTCGTGTGTTCTGATATGTGAAACAACGATTTTTCTTGCATCTCTATTGAACTCAATCACCTTAAAGTCAAGAACGTCTTCAACTATCGCGTTGTTTCCGTCAGCTTTCTTTAAGTGCTTGGCTGGACAAATTCCCTCTAAACCATATGGTAAAGAAACAATTCCTGATTTGTCTTTCATTTCAATGATGGTTCCATTATGAACAGTCCCTTCAGCGAAAGTCGCTTCGAATACTTCCCATGGATTCTCTTCAAGCTGTTTGTGGCCTAAAGAAATCCTTCTGTTTTCTTGGTCAATCTCTAAAACAATCACTTCCATCGCTTCTCCAGTTTTGCAGAATTCAGATGGGTGCTTGATTTTCTTTTGCCATGAAAGGTCAGAAATGTGGATTAATCCATCAACTCCTTCTTCCAATTCAACGAAAACACCAAAGTTTGTGAAGTTTCTAACTTTTGCTGTGTGCTGCGTATTAACCGCATACTTAGTATCAATGTTACTCCATGGATCTGGCATTAATTGCTTAATTCCAAGAGACATTTTTCTTTCTTCTCTATCTAAAGTTAATACAACTGCTTCAACGGAGTCTCCAATTTTCATAAAGTCCTGTGCAGAACGTAAGTGCTGTGACCAGCTCATTTCAGAAACGTGAATCAATCCTTCAACACCCGCTGCAATCTCTATGAAAGCACCGTAGTCAGCCATGACAACTACTTTACCAGTAACTTTGTCACCAACTGCCATTTCAGTATCTAAAGAATCCCATGGATGTGGCTGAAGTTGTTTCAATCCAAGAGCAATTCTTTTCTTCTCATCATCAAAGTCAAGAATAACTACATTGATTTTAGAATCTAATTCCAACATTTCCTCTGGATGCGAAACGCGTCCCCAAGAAAGGTCCGTGATGTGAATTAATCCATCAACACCACCTAAATCGATAAACACACCGTAAGAAGTAATATTCTTTACGATACCTTCAAGAACCTGTCCTTTTTCAAGGCCAGAAATGATTTGTTTCTTTTGCTCTTCCAGTTCTGCTTCGATAAGCGCTTTATGCGAAACAACAACGTTTCTAAATTCTTCATTGATTTTGACAACTTTGAATTCCATGTTTTTTCCAACATATACATCATAGTCACGGATCGGCTTAACATCTATCTGAGAACCTGGAAGGAAAGCCTCGATGCCAAATACATCTACAATTAATCCACCTTTAGTTCTACATTTAACATGACCAGTAATCACCTCTCCTGTTTTCAAAACTTCATTTACACGAATCCACGCGCTGTGCATTCTTGCTGTTTTGTGAGAAACAATTAGCTGACCTGTTTTATCTTCTCTACATTCTACATATACGTCTACAACATCGCCAATTTTAAGATCCGGATTGTAACGGAACTCATTTGCAGCAATTACACCTTCGGATTTGTAACCGATATTAATGATCGCTTCTTTTTTGGTGAGATGTACGACTGTACCTTTGATTACCTCTTTTTCGTTGATCGACGTTAAGGTTTTTTCATAAACGTCAGACATTTCTGACCTTTCTACTTGACTGTAGCCATCTAATTGAAGTGCTTCCCAGTCGAAATCTGCAGTTCCCTGCGTTGTTTTTGTTGTTGCCATTGGGCTTTTAACATTTGTATTTCAAGGCTCCTTAATCCTTGAAAGGATTTATATGGGTCACGTACGTAAAGGAGGGTGACCTTTTTGAGAGTGCAAAGATAGGGAATTCTTTACAATAAGAAAGACTTTTACGAAAGTGAATTGAAAATAATTAGAAAGCCCTAATTAATTGTCATTCGGATTGTTAGGGAATTTAGAGATCATTTTGAATTTCCCTTGTTGCATTTCAAGTGCTGTTTTCCATAAATCGTCATGATTTGTATCTAAAATAAGCTTATGGTCTACGTTGCTCACCGTAATCCAGGAGTTTTCTTTCAATTCAGCATCGAGTTGCTCAAGATCCCATCCCGAATATCCTATAAAAAAACGGATTTTTTCTCGGGCCTCTGGCGTTTTTTCTAGAACCGCACATATTTGGTCGAAATCACCCCCATAAAAAAGGTCTTTCTGTATCTGTAACGAATTTGAAATCCTACTCCCCAATGAATGAATAAAGAAAAGGCTGTCCTTAGATACTGGGCCTCCAAATCCAATTTTTGCATTGATATCGGGGAAATTAGCGTCAATTTTATGCAAATCTATTTCTGCAAAATTATTTAGCACAAAACCAAAAGTTCCCTCCTCATTGTGTTCACATAGTACAACAACGGATCTTCCAAAATATGGATCATTTAGGAAAGGATCTGATATCAGAACGCTCCCTTTTTTGGGCCTTTCATTATTGGTAAATGAAAAATTTATTTTTTTCATATTACAAAGGTGCGAAAAAGACAAATCATCTCAATAGCAATTGGTACATTAAATAGATTTTTAAATTTGTATTCATGAAATATGGTGCCATTGACATTGGAACAAATGCGGCACGACTTCTAATTGGTGAAGTCGTTCATGATTCAGGTCGATCATTTGTAAAAAAAATATCCTACACGCGAATACCACTTAGGTTAGGGGATGATGTGTTTTCATTGGGTCGGGTGGATGTGAAAAAGAAATTAAACCTCATAAACACCATGAAGGCCTTCGAGATTATTACAGATATTTTCGAGGTAGAACATCTGCAAGCCTATGCAACTTCGGCGATGCGTGAGGCAGAAAATGCAAGCCAGATTGTGATGGATATAAAAGGAGCAACAGGCATTGACGTGAAAATCATTTCAGGGGCAGAGGAAGCAAATGTAATTTTAGGAACCTTTATGCTTTTGGATTTTGATAAGGGGCAGCCATTTGTAGTCATAGATGTTGGTGGAGGATCAACTGAGATCAATATCTTCAAAAAAGGTGAAAAAGTGGGATCGAGATCATTTAAAGTGGGAACACTTCGGATTCTTCGCGGTAAATTTGACGAAGCCGTTTGGTCAGAAATTAACGAATGGATTTCAGATTATATTCTCCCTTTCGAAGAATACAGATTGTTTGGAACAGGAGGAAATATAAACAAAGCACACAAGCTCCTTGCGCATGGTCCTAATGAGGCTGCTTCCGTTGAAGAATTACTCGCATTAAAGGCAGAACTTGAATCCTTAGATTTACGTAATAGAATGAAGCGATTCCAATTGCGGCCTGACCGTGCAGATGTAATTGTTCCAGCTTTAGATATTTACACAAGGGTTATTTCTAATTTTAAGTCAAAGCTCATTCATGTACCCAAGGTTGGCTTGTCTGATGGAATGATCTATCAAATGTACCTCAACGAAAAAAAATAAATAATGTCTGGAAAACCAAGAATTTCAAAAGGTACCCGGGATTTCCTCCCAGCTGATGTCCAAAAAAGGGAATATATGTTTGGGATAATGCGTTCTGTGTTTCGTAAATATGGATATCAACCCATCGAAACGCCTAGTTTCGAGCTTACTTCAACTTTGATGGGTAAATATGGCGAAGAAGGAGATAGATTGATTTTTAAAATTCTAAATTCAGGTGAAAAGTTGAAAAAGGCTGATGTTGATGCCTTGGATAATAATGAGCTTCCTAAGTTTGCGAGCTCTATCTCTGAAAAGGCACTTCGCTATGACCTTACCGTTCCTTTTGCGCGTTTTGTCGTACAGCATCAAAATGAACTTTCGTTCCCATTTAAAAGATTTCAAATCCAGCCTGTTTGGCGATCAGACCGTCCTCAGCACGGCAGATATCAAGAGTTCACCCAATGCGATATTGATGTGGTAGGTAGTGACTCATTGTTGTACGAGGTGGAATGTATTCAGATTTTTGATGAAGTGCTTTCGGGTCTGCAGCTTCCTGGTTTTGCTATTAAAATGAATAACCGTAAAATTCTTTCGGGGATTGCGCAAAAAAGCGGAGCAGATGATGATTTGGTAACAATCGTAACTGCGATCGATAAGCTCGACAAGATTGGTGAAGAAGGGGTGCTTAAGGAGCTTAAACAAAAAGAGGTGCCTGATTCAGCCATCAATGCATTGAAGCCTCTTTTATCATTTAGTGGAACTAATGAAGAAAAATTGACACTTATGGAGGAGTTCCTTGAGGGTTCTGAAATTGGAATAGAAGGACTTCAAGAGCTCAAAGAAGTTTTAAATCATGTTACTGAATTGGGATTGAAGTGCGGTCGATTAGAATTTGACATTACCCTTGCGCGCGGTTTGAACTATTATACCGGTGCTATTTTTGAGGTAGCTGCAGATGGCGTTAAGATGGGCAGTATTTGTGGAGGAGGCCGTTACGATGATTTAACAGCTCAGTTTGGTCTTAAGGATGTATCGGGAATTGGGATCTCTTTTGGCGCAGACCGTATATATGATGTACTCAATGAGTTGAATTTATTCCCGAGCTCAACAGAGCGTAGTATTTCTTATTTACTGCTTAATTTTGGTGGGGAAGATATGAGGTCAAGTCTAGGGCTGGCCAAAGATATTAGAGCAAAAGGATTAGATTGTGAGCTTTATCCGAGTAACGCAAAAATTCAAAAGCAATTCAAATATGCAGATTCACGTAATGCACGCTTTGTCATTATGATTGGAGAAGATGAAAGAAAATCAGACTCAATTACATTGAAGAATATGGATAGTGGTGTGCAAGAAAAGATTAGCCGTAAAGCTTTTTTAAATCGTCTGTAGTAAATACAGTTAAATTATTTGAATGTAGGAGATGTATATAGCATTTCAACATGCGGTATGCCATCTTCAAGGTATTCTTTGCCGGTAGATTTAAAGCCGTGCTTTCCGTAATAATTTTCTAAGTGTTTTTGGGCAGAAAGTCGGACATCTACTGGTCCAAATTCAGCTTGGACAAAGTTCATGGATTCTTCCATAATCAGGTGTCCTAATCCTGTCCCTCTGCAGCTTTCATCTACAACAACTCTACCAACAGAAACCTCAGCATAAGAAATGTTTTGTGGTAATATGCGCGTTGCTGCAACGACCTCACCCTCATTGTTTGTGTAAAATAGGTGGTAGGCTAGTTTGTCTTTCCCGTCTAGATCTTGATAAGGGCAGTCTTGTTCGATGACAAAAATCTTTATACGCAGTGCAATTATATCATGAAAATGATCGAGGCTCAAAGCTGAATAAGGCTGTACAAACTTTTTAAAATTCATCATGTAAATGTAACAAAAGCATTCAAGTCAAGATATTGCTTCGATATTGGTCTCTGGTTTAGCGTTGTTTGATCAGTTTAATGGAACTGATTTTATTACTGCTTATTTGTTTCGCTAAAAGTTGGTAGAGTCCTGGTGCAAGTTGATGTAAATTAATATGCTGGGAGTATCCAATATTTCTTTGATAAACAAGTTTCCCTTTCAGGTCGTAGATAGAAACCTCAGTTGGTTCCGATAATAATACTTGAATTTCATCAGTAAATGGATTTGGTGCGATATTGATTGCAGCTGATGATAAGTCGAGGAGCCCTGCATCTTCATAAACTTGAATAACTGATGTGTCTGTGCTTACACAACCATTGCCATCTGTCACAGCATAGACAATTTCATGTGTTCCTATTCCTGCTAAACCAGGGTGAAATGAGGTGCCAATAACACCAGGACCAGAGTATACGCCACCTATTGGCTCTCCTGTAGTTACATTGAATGCCGTTTGGTTAACACCAATCTCTGCAATGTTTTCAATGTATTCTACGGGCAGGGTTGAGAGTAGCTCGACATTTGTCGTGTCTGAAGCTGAACATCCGTCAGCATTATAGCCGCTAACAATATAGGTTCCTGCTGATGGAATAAACGGTTCACTTTGAATAACGTTATTGTTCCACTGAAACGTTGTTGCTGTTCCAGTCGCCGTAAGCGTCAATGGACTATTGGGACAAATGAGATGGTCGCTACCTGCATTTACGGAAGGGTTTGTGAAACTGAGTAGCGGCTGAACGGCAGATCTTGAAGTGCAGCCCATTTCATCCGCTAAGGTTACCTGATAGTCGCCGGGGATAGCTGTTGTGATGGATGCGCTCGTCGCCCCATTCGACCAAGAAATCGCCACAGGGTTCAGTTCAGAGCTGTATCCAAAGGTAGCAAGCGCTCCTGGACAGATTCCATCTGGACCATCGATAAAAACAGGTTCGTGCTTAGCAAGTAGGGTGAGCAATGCATTGGCTTTGCCATAACCGTATGCAAAATTTGGTACGTTTCCTGTGAATGCATCAATGTCCGTATTTGCAGTGAGGTCATTTTTGAAATCTTGAAAGCTTGCTCCCGGGCACTTTTGTAGATATAGCGCAGCTATTCCTGCAACGACAGGTGAAGCCATTGATGTTCCGCCATTTCTTATATGAAATCCTCCTTGGTCAATTAGAGAGGCATTTGCTGGATTATTTAACCATGAAAATGGACCCGAGCCAAGAGAGATATCTCCAGATGCTGTAATGTCTGGTTTTTGAACACCTGTCCTCGATGGCCCTATGCTACTAGCAGAATAAAGCTCTCCAACTGCTATTCCGGGTGAAGCGTTGTAGGTGCTTCCGTTAAGGTCTATATGGCCCATTCTATTGCGAAGATTCCCAACAGAAATCACTTTGTCGGAACAGTTCCATGAATCGACAATTGTTTGTAAGGTATCAGGTGTAATATAATGTACAATTTCTGGCACAGATGCGCTATCGGGTACTTCGATTACAAAGTTACTTCGTCCCGAAAAGGTTCCTCCCCATAGGTCATAGTGACCGGAGCCAAAGGTTTCAAAACCAAATACATATTCAGAGGAATCAATAGGGGTAAAGCCTGGTCCGGTGACAGCAATTTGACCGATAATGTTGCTTCCAAAAGTTTCCCTGTATATAAAAGCCACCGCAATGAGGTCACCATTTTCATTTTCAATATTCTCAAATTCAGGTATTCCTGTTGTGAAGCCACTAGAAAAAGGCAGAAACACAGTTGAACCTGTTCTTTCATATTGGTTATTGGGATTGCAGGAAGAAATGGCATAGCTAAAGTTGGCCTCTGATGTATCAACTACAAAATCAAAAATCACTACGTCGTTTACATTATTGACGATGGTTGAAGAGGGATTTGGGATACTCCAAACAAATGAGGTATCACCTGTAACATCTGTACCGACATGATAGGGTCCATAATCCCCCGAATTACCAGCAGCAGAAACAACGATACGTCCTTCTTTTTCGTCTAGCAAACTATTGATAAGTTCTGCGGCAGGATCCGTTGCATCATGCGTACCGTAATAGTCGCCCAAAGAGAGATTGATCACAGCGGGCTTGTTCAAGGAGTCAGCAACCTTAAAGATATAATCACAGGCATCTGCAATGCTTAATTTCCAGTTATATACATCTTGGCTAAAATCAGATTCTACGACAATTAAATCAGCTTCTGGTGCAAACCCCTTGTTGGTTCCGTTGGCTAAACCATTTGAAGCTGCCATCCCTGATACTGTCGAGCCATGTGCTGAGCTCACTTCAAGACTCGTACAGGTGCCGTTATTAATTGCTGCGCTATCCCAAACGATTCCCTTTTCATAAAGTTCATAATAATTTGGGTGGTTGCTGTCGTTCACCGTGTGGTCCCAATACCTCAATACGCGTGTGCTTCCATCGGGGTTTTGGAAGTCAGGGTGGTTGTAGTCAATTCCTTGATCAACAATACCAATTACTACGCCTTTACCCGTATAGCTTGTATCTAGTCCACCGAGTCCATTATGAACTAGGTTTCCTTTGTGATGAATCAATGCGCTGTCTGATAATAATTTAGGTCGTGATATATGAAAATATACTTCATCCAATTTTCCGCTTAGTTGGGCATTATAAAATTGATCCGCATCTCCATGGCAAAATAAATAGTTTTTGGTTTCGTGTTTGAGTCGAATGCCTAGTTCTTCCAGGTAATTTTTATTTTTCGCATTGTTTTTAAGCGCAAAAGGCATTGAAATGGATTCCTGCTTTTGTTCAATAAACTGCTGAAAAGTAAATGGTGTTTTTTGCGACAACAACTGATTTGAAACAATTAGTACAAATAAGAGCGAGAGATATTTCATGGTATAATTGTTGCTAAATCTAAATTATGGATTATTTTCGCTAATTGAAAATATCCAATAAGGTCAAACAACGAAATCAATATAAACCAATGAAAATTAAGATGATGAATGTAAAACAAAGTCTATCCATTCTAGCTGTGGTATGTGCTACAATGTCTATTGCACAACCTATTGAAGGGACTTTAAACTGGTATAACCAGGACGGTCAAGGTATGTTTACTGAGAAGGCATACAAGTATTTAAAGAAAAAAGAATCCAAAACAGTTATCGTAGGGGTTATTGACTCTGGTGTAGATATTGAGCATGAGGACCTCAAAGGGAAAATTTGGGTAAATGCAGATGAGATTGCTGGTAATGGTATTGACGATGACGGAAACGGTTATATCGATGATGTTCATGGATGGAATTTTTTAGGAAACGCAAAAGGTGAGCACTTAAACGAGGCGAGACTTGAGAAGACGAGAATTTTAGCTTCGCTGTCTGCGAAATACGCGGATGTTGATTCAAGTTCCGTTGCAGAAGAGGACGAATACAAGCTATATCTTCAAGTAAAACAAGAGGTAGAAGCAGGGCGTGCGCAGTTTGAGCAATACATGGGAATGCTCGATAAGCTTCCAGAGAACGCGCAGAACTATATCAAATCCCAAATGGAATATAACCTGAATGTTGATTTTGATGACCGTAGTCTTATCGGAGATGACCCAGACGACTTTACTGACGTAAACTACGGAAATGCAGATGTTGAAGGTCCAGATGCTTTGCATGGAACGCATGTTTCTGGTATTATTGGCGCAATTCGTGGGAATGAGCTCGGTGGAGATGGCGTTGCTGAAAATGTGAAAATCATGGTACTGAGAGCTGTTCCGAACGGAGATGAATTTGACAAGGATATCGCGCTTGCCGTAAGGTATTGTGTAGACAATGGGGCAGAGGTAATCAATATGTCCTTCGGAAAGGCATATTCACCGCACCAAAAGGAGGTATATGAAGCATTTAAATATGCAGATGAAAATGGTGTTTTGCTTATTCATGCTGCAGGAAATGATGCGAAGGATATCGATGTAGAACCAAATTACCCTACATCCATGTATAGCTTTCAAGAATCCCCTCTTGATCACTTTGTGACTATTGGTGCTTCAACAAAAAATAAGGGTACTGATATGGTCGCCTCTTTCTCTAATTTTGGAGCAAAAGGTGTCGATGTGTTTGCGCCTGGTTTTGAAATCTATAATACAGTGCCTCAAAGTGAGTACATGAACCTTCAAGGAACATCTATGGCGGCACCAATGGTTGCCGGAGCAGCTGCTATGCTGAAGTCTTACTACCCAGCGCTTTCAATGAAAGAAATTAAAGAAGTGATGTATAGTACTTCGACAAAGTACCCGAAGGTGGAAGGCTTTGCGGATAAATCAGTAACGGGAGGCGTTGTCAATCTACTTAAGGCAGCGAAAGCTTGCAAAAAGTTGGCAAAAAAGAAATAAGATGCGCCTATTTTTAGCGCTTTCAGTTTGGGCCTTTGCTTTTTTGGGTTTTTCGCAAGACAAAGCTTTGGACCAGCTTATTAATCAATGGCATCAGGATGCAGCTTCGGCTGCATTCTCTGCTTATTTTAGCGCCACATCCCCAGGTTTTATTTTCTTAGGTACAGCGCCTGAGGAGCGCTGGAATAAGTCAGATTTTCAAGCGTTCTGTAAGCCCTATTTTGACAAAGGAGCAGCTTGGGATTTTAAACCCTCCAATCGTAAATGGAGCTATTCTGAAGATGGAAATACTGCCTGGTTTGATGAGGATCTAGAGACCTGGATGGAGACTTGTAGAGGCACAGGGATTTGTATCAAAGAAGGTGGGCATTGGAAAATTGCCTACTACAACCTACATGTCCTCATTGAAAATGAGAAAATACAGGAATTCATTACGCTCCGTAAAAAACCATGACAGGAGAGGAGGGTAAAGATTTTAAGGTTCAAAAAGACCTGTTTAAAGAAGCTTTGTTATCGGACTTCTCTGTTTCAGAGATTCAACAAATTTGGCGTCAAACACTCGCTCATTTTTTAAGTCTTTCGCCGATCGAGCAAATTTCAATGGGTGACCATCAATTTAGCCTTCAAGAATCCAAAATCATCAATGGAATTTTGAAGCGCCTTCAAAAAAAGGAACCTTTCCAACACATATTGGGTGAAGTTGAGTTTTATGGATTGGCACTTAAATCAGATCCACGCGCCTTGATTCCAAGACCCGAGACAGAGGAGCTTGTGGATTGGATTGTTGAGGAAACCAGAACAGAACCCTTGAATATTTTAGACATATGTAGTGGCAGTGGATGTATTTCACTCGCCCTGAGTCAGGCCTTTCAGGATGCGCAAGTATATGGTTATGAGCTGTCAAGAGCTGCGATTGATTTATCAGAAGAAAACGCCTTAGCACTGAAGCTTCCTGTTATTTTTAATTGCGTAGATGTTCTCGATATTGATGAATTTACTCCTGCATTGAAAAAACAAACAAAATTAGGGCCATTAGATATTGTGGTTTCGAATCCTCCTTATATTCCGCATAAAGAGAAAGAAGCGCTACAAGAGGTTGTGCGCAAGCACGAGCCTGGAATGGCATTGTTTGTTCCTGATGAAGATCCCTTGCTCTTTTACCGGAGTATTGCTGAGGGAATATTTCCCTTTTTATCAACAAGCGGGGTGCTCTATTTTGAGTGTCATTATTTATACCTTGAAAATACACGAAATCTCCTACTTGAATTGGGTTTCACAAATGTTGAAAAAAGAAAGGATTTACAGGGCAAATGGCGCATGCTAAAAGCACAGAAATAAGTATCTTTGGGGGATGAGTTTTGAGGAGGTAAAAAGTAGGATCAACCAACTTTCGGAGCAGCTACACCATTACAATTATATGTACTATGTAAAAAGTGAATCGCTGGTTTCTGATTACGAGTTTGATATGCTTTTAAAAGAACTTGAAGCCCTAGAAGCACAGTTTCCAGAACTTGTAGATATCAATAGTCCATCAAAGCGGGTTGGGGGTGCTGTGGTAAAGAATTTTGAAACTGTGGCGCATCGTTTCCCAATGCTTTCCTTATCGAATAGTTATTCAAAAGAAGAGATCGTCGAATGGGAAGAACGCATCAAGAAAACCATTGAGCAGGATATTGAATACGTATGTGAACTCAAATACGATGGCGTTGCTATTGGGATCCGCTATGTAAATGGTGTTTTTCATTCTGCGGTGACCCGAGGTGATGGTACACAAGGGGAACTAGTTTCCTCAAATGTAAAAACGATTAACAGCGTGCCTTTAAAACTGAAAGGTACAGTGCCTGTCGATTTTGAAATCAGAGGAGAAATCTTTTTGCCACTGCAAGCGTTTGAAAGACTCAATAAAGAACGCGCCGCCGCAGATTTGGCTTTGTATGCAAATCCACGAAACACAGCCTCTGGAACTTTAAAGCTTCAAGATTCCGGTCTGGTTTCCAAGCGAAACCTTGACTGTTATTTGTATGGAATGTATGAAGAAAGAAGCTCCTATCATTCGCACTATGAAGCAGTGATTACTGCGGGTGAAATGGGTTTTAAGGTACCCCGTCCAGAAGAACGTAAGATTGAAAAAGTAAAGGATGTGGCTGGTATTTTATCCTTTATCGATTATTGGGATGAAGCACGTAAACAGCTTCCTTTTGAGATTGATGGCATTGTGATTAAGGTGAATGCATATACTCAACAGGAGGAGCTCGGTTATACGGCTAAATCACCACGCTGGGCCATTGCATATAAGTTTAAAGCTGAACGTGTAGAAACGAAAATAGAAAGTGTAAGCTACCAGGTTGGTAGAACTGGCGCTGTGACCCCTGTCGCGAATCTTCGTCCTGTTTATTTGGGTGGAACCACAGTTAAGAGAGCTTCTTTGCATAACGCCGAACAAATAGAAAAGCTAGACCTTCATGAAAATGATTTGGTTTATGTTGAGAAAGGAGGAGAAATTATACCCAAAATAGTGGGTGTCAATGTTTCAAAACGAACGACTCCTGCAAGACGGGTTGTTTTTATTTCTAGCTGCCCTGCATGCAGTAAAGGCTTGACAAAAGCGGAAGGAGAAGCACAACATTATTGCACGCATGCGGCTATATGTCCGCCTCAAGTGAAAGGTAAAATAGAGCATTTTATCAGCCGTAAAGCCATGGATATAGATGGTTTGGGGGCTGAAACAATTGATACATTGGTTGAAGAGGGACTCATCAAAGATATAGGAGACCTTTATGCGCTTCGTTTTGAACAGCTGATTGACCTAGAACGCATGGCTGAAAAATCAGTAAACAATCTGCTTCAAGGTATAGAGGACTCAAAGCAGCGTCCCTTTGAAAAGGTACTCTTTGGCATGGGCATTCGTTATGTGGGGGAAACCGTCTCTAAAAAACTTGCAAAAGCCTTTAAAACAATTGATAACATTCTTGAGGCTTCCTATGAATCCTTGGTTGAGACAGATGAGATCGGTGAAAAGATTGCACAGTCGATTCGCTTGTTTCTGGAGGATGAGAAAAATATTGAACTGATTCATAAGCTGAAGGCAGCTGGGTTGGCTTTCGAAAGCGAAGAGCAGGTGCTCTCTTCCTCCATATTTGAAGGACAAACAATTGTTATTTCAGGTACCTTTGTGCGTGTATCGAGGGCTGAAATGAAAAAGTTGATTGAAGAGAATGGGGGTAAGAATGGTTCTTCTATTTCTAAGAAAACCAATCTTTTGGTTGCTGGCGAAAACATGGGGCCATCAAAGCTAAAAAAAGCGACTGACCTCAATATTGAAATGGTAAACGAAGAAGAATTTTTGAAAAGAATACAATATGATTGAAAACTCAATTTGGGGAACAATAGGCTCCTTATTGGTGACCTATAATTATGCCGATGAGGATGGTTTAAAGGAATTTCGAAAAGGTTTGGATAAGGCCTTAAATGAGAGTGCTGTTCAGCGTGTGATTATCATTGTAAGCATTCCAAAAGGTGTAGATAAAAATAGCCTTTCGCCACATTTCTTAATTTACTATAACGGCCCTAGTGATTATGGCTTATTTGGTGGCTTAAAAGACCATCAGCTAGCTACTGAGCTCAAGCATTCCTTTGATGCCTTGATTTGCTTTGGTGTGATGAAGAAGCACCTTAAAGCTACCTTGCGGCAAACAGAAATTGGTAAGAAAATTTTAGTAAATTCAGAGCTAACGCAAGATACTAGCTATGACTTAGAGCTGAATTCTGCCTCAGATTCACCGAGTGAGGTCATTCAGTTTGTTGTCGAAACACTCCAAAAAATAGATGCACATGAACCACAACTTTAGAGGAACAGGCGTAGCCCTAGTGACGCCATTTAACGCCGATGGAACGATAGACTTTAATGGACTAACAAAGCTCGTCGAGCTTCAAATTTCAGGAGGTACAGATTTCCTTGTTGTTCAAGGAACTACAGGCGAATCCCCAGTATTGAGTCAGGAGGAAAAAATGCAAGTTTTACAGCATGTCATTGAGGTCAACCAGAGACAGCTTCCCGTGGTTTATGGTCTCGGCGGAAACAATACCAAAGAGGTTTGTGAAAAAATCAAGCTACTTCCAAATGGGGTAGACGGTCTGTTGTCTGTATCACCTTACTATAATAAGCCCTTACAAGCTGGAATTATTGCCCACTACAAAGAAATTGCACGCTGCACTCAGCTACCGATTATATTATATAATGTGCCGGGTAGAACGAGCTCTAATGTTAGTGCAGCGACAACACTTGCGCTTGCACAGATTCCAAATATTGTAGCCATGAAAGAAGCCTCAGGAGACTTCGATCAAATTATGGAAATCCTTAAAAACAAACCGAAAGGTTTTACAGTTCTTTCTGGAGATGATGCGATCACGATGCCTTTGATTTCAATGGGTGTTGAAGGTGTGATCTCAGTTGTGGCAAATGCCTTGCCTGAACGCTTTAGCAATATGGTGAATCGTTCCTTGAATAATGAGATGTACCACGCGAAAAAAGAGCACTTTGAGCTCTTTGATATGATTCGTTTGTTGTTTACTGAAGGAAATCCAGGAGGCATTAAAGAAGCCCTTGTGTATAGGAAGATTTGTGAAAACCACATGCGTTTGCCCTTGGTGCCTGTTTCAGAGGGCCTAAAAGCAAAACTTTTTGCCGAAATGAAAACACTCCTATCATGAAAATTTATCAAATAATATTTCTTTTGGTGCTGGTTTCTTGTACTGATTCTGATGCGACAACGAATGCATCAGAAAATGTAGCTCTTGCTCCGTCATCAGTTGAGTCGGAGGATGGCGCAGAAGCACCTGTTGAAGTTCCTGTCGTAGAATCCTTAGGGCCTGAAATTTTTGAAGGATTGGTCGATATTCAGTCTTACAATTCAGATATTTATGTAGAGCTTAAATACGCGAGTGAAGACAACTTCATGGGATTCCCGCTCTATGAACGCATGAAAAGGGCTTACTTACAGCCTGATGTGGCTAAGCGCCTAAATTATTGCCAAATCTACTTATCCGCTTTAGATACCTCTTTACATCTTTTGGTGTATGACGCAGCACGTCCTGTTAGTGTGCAAAAGCTCATGTGGGATGCTCTTGATACAGTTCCGCCTGCTGTACGCGGGAAGTATGTCTCTAATCCTGCAAACCTCAGTTTGCACAATATGGGTTGCGCTGTTGATATTACAATTTCTACTGCTGATGGAGTCGCCTTAGATATGGGTGCAGGATATGATGATTTTCGAGACATTGCCTTTCCAAATAAAGAAGCCAAGTATCTGAAGACAGGTGAGCTCACAAAAAAACAATACGAAAACCGTTTGTTATTGCGCAAAGTAATGGCAAGCCAAAAGTTTCGTCAGCTGCCCACAGAATGGTGGCACTACAATGCATATTCAAGAGATGTGGCGCGCCGTATGTTCAAAGCACTTGAAGTAGAGCCCTATTAAGGTTCATTATTTCAGTATATCATTTCTAAAAAAAGTGTGCGGTTTCACCAATTTCATATCCACGTTCTCGTAAGAAGTCTTTCAATGCGTTTCTCTGCTTTTTCTTAGGGTAGATGGACAAGATGCAAATGCCTTCGGGAGGAAGGATGAAGATGTTTTCTAGGGCTACATCACGCTTTTTCTGTCCAATTAATCCGGGGTCTTGCGCAAACCAACGAAAGGGAACTTTCTTTTCTTGTAGCATTTTTGCAATTAGAACTCCTTTCTTTTCGGTACCAATCAGGAAAAGTTCTTTTTTGTTGAACTCCTCTAAGAAGTAGCCAAGCTTCAGTTTAAAAAAGCTTTCTTGTTGATAGATCTCAGAGTTTCGGCTCGTTCGATCTGGGTGTTCCCTCCACAAATGGGTGAGCTGATGACATGATTTGATCATGAGGCCAGCCTTTCGCCAATGAAATACCATATCATAGTCCTCTGGATAGGTCAATTTGCTAAACCCTTGCATGTCGTCAAAATCCTCCTTTCGCATCATCCAATTCGGTGATGCGACCACGCATTCTCTGTAAATACGTTTGTAAAAGGATTGCTGGTCTGCCGTTTTGTTCAGCCAAGCCTCATAGCTTTGATAGCCCTCAGATATCTCTTGTTCGCCAAAGTATTTTACTGTACCTGTCGCAATAACGCCTTCTTTTTTAGCGCTAATAACTTCAAGCAAGGTCTTGAGCTTGTAGCGTGGCATAATGTCATCGGCATCCATGCGTGTTACATAATCTCCTTTGATGTATTTCTGGGCTGTTTGTAAGGCCTGTAGTATGCCGTTTCCCTCATTTTGGATAACATGGATGCGGGGATCCTGATAGCTCTCAATGATGGCCTTTGAATCATCTCGCGAATGGTCATCCACCGAAATCAACTGCCAGTCTGTATGGTTTTGCATACGGATGGAATCGATGCATTCCTTCAGATAAGGAACAGCATTCTTGAACGGTAAAACGATACTTACTTTGATGGCGATTGTTTTAAAGCTAAAATAGCAGATTCTGCGCTACTGTCAAGAACTTCGTAAAAAGATTACGATTTGATAATTTAAGTTTGATACCAACTTAAAACCAAAACTATGAAAACCCCATTATCCCCAAGATTAATTCCTGTTGTACATGTAACTGATTTTCAAACCAAAGTTAACCCTATTGAAGTTGGGCTATCCGTTTTGGTCGATGGTAGAAAAGCCTTTATTTATGAGCACATGCTCAATGATGGTTTCTATCAACGTGAGAAAATTGTGATTCAGTTCTCTGAAAAGCATCCAAAATTTGCCGATGGCTTGTTTCAAACCAAGTATTACGAAATCAATGAGCCTGGAAAGCTCGCTTGGGGGCATGAAGGAGAAGTGATGAACGTAGAGTATTTGCATGTGGCCTAGTCTCACATGAAGTTGTATTTAATCTAAAAGGTCATGAAGTTATTAATCTCCGTTTTTTCCTTACTATCGATAGGTATATCAGCTTTTTCGCAGGATTCAATTCAAAATATAGGTATTGATCATCTAGAAAATGGTAAATACCGTAAGGCCATAAAGCAATTTACCAAAGCACTTGAGCTAGAAACCGATAGCTGCGAGATCTATTACAATCGAGGCAATGCCTATTTTGATTTAGAGAAATATGCACAAGCCATCATTGATTATTCAAATGCCCTTAAGATCAATGCCGAATACATCGATGCTTATAATAATAGGGGCGCTGCATATGGTCGCTTGAAAATGTATCGAGAAGCCAGAATTGATTATAATATAGTACTTCGGGCAGAACCTCTAAATGAATTGATTTATTACAACAGAGGGTTGGATTACTATGATGCCGGTGCGTATGCGCAAGCCGTAGACGATTTTACATCCGCCATCAAGATCGATCCAGATTTCGCGAATGCGTTTTTGAACCGGGGCATTGCCAATTACTTATTGGGTATTGATGGATGTTCAGATTTAATGGAGGCCAAATACCTAGG
>CAJXDT010000026.1:0-34431 GCA_913052055.1 uncultured Cryomorphaceae bacterium | reverse complement strand
TTACCTTGAGGTGGATGTTGGGATTTTTATATTCAGCTTTTAAATTTTTGTACTGAGCAAGTGCTCCTTTAATAATTTGTGTTGGAGATTCTACACTTCCCGCTGCAATCTTGAGTTTCAAATCATTTTTAATCTGAATAAAATATAGTTGAAATTGGTCGAGCTTAGCCTGCTTATTCTGAAGGTCGAGTATTTTGGCTTTTATTCCCGGAAAAAGCTCCTGATTGAAATAGGGTAATATTTTAAGCTTTAGGCGTTGTATTTTTAAGTTTAAATCAACATTGTTAGATTTTTCTGCATTTCTTTCTTCCTTTATGAGTAAGTCCCATGCGGCTTGGAACTTTTTCCTTTCAATAAAGTAAGAAATCATTAAAATCATTCCATCTCTTTTATTCTCTTTTTGCTCAGCTATTGACTTTTTAAGTATAACAAAGTTTGTGAGTGCCTTGGCTATTCTTTTTCGAATCGCATGATAGTTTTGATCTCCAACGAGGTTGTTTTTGCTTACTTTATTTCCATTATAGATTGAAAATAGTTTTCTGAATACGTCAACGTCTTTCCTTGCCGAACCTGGACGTTTCCTAGAAAGGAATTGCTCAAACTCCTTCTTGTCAGGATCAGATAAGGTTAAGATGATTTCTTTTATTAAGTCCATAGAATAGTGTAAATCTAATTCGAAAGCTAAAGTTCACATAAAATATGGTATTCCTGCGGATAAACATCAAATTACTTTTAAATATAAATATCCTTTTTTTTAATACTAAGTATTTGTATTACAGTATATTAATATATAATATAGCCGTATATAAATACCTTTAAAAATATATTTTTATTGTTCGAGATATCGAAAAATTAGTTTCCTTTGTGTTGAAATTTTAAAAACTAAATAATGAAAAATTCTCTACTAATAATATTACTTTTTGTGCTTTCTTTCGGTGCTTTTGCACAGGGCAATTCGTCTGTAGCCGTTGCAAACCCAAATGTTGAAGGCCTTTATGCAACGCCAGAAATGTGTGCTAAAATGATTCGCTTGGAATTGTCGAAGCTCAATAAATACTCGGTGTATGATAAGTTTGATATGCAGGATGTATATGAAACTAATGAATCTTATAAAACTTGTTTAAGTAAAAAATGCCTTGTTGAATTTGGTCAAAAGCTTGGCGTAAATTATATGATTACGGGTAGCTTCGATTTACTGGGTAACAAGATAGTCATTACCTTGAAAATGATTGATGTGGCTAATAATTCAGTCTATAAATCAGGTTTAAAGGAATTTACCAATCAAGAAAAAGAACTTCAGCGAATGGTGGAAGTTCTAATCACAGAAATGTTAGATATACCTGTCAATAAAGAACTTAGTGATCGACTTAAGTTTGATAACGATATTATCACTAAAGCGAATGTTGGTAAAGTAAGCAATTCAGGACCTCGAGTGGGAGTTGGAGTCATGACTGGTGCCTTCTACGAATATGCGAATCGTTCGAAGTCACAGGGTGGATTAGACATCTTCCCTGCCGTTAGTATGATTGGATATCAGCTTGAGGCGCAATATGTAGGAACTGATAATTTCTCTGCTTTGGCTGAGTTTATCCTTAATGTCAATGGATTAGAACAGGGTAAATTTATACCGACCCTATCTATTTTAAATGGTTTCAGATTTGGGGATTCTGCGTGGGAATTTGCCTTCGGTCCTGGTTTTACACTGACGAAAACATCTATGGGAAGATTCGTGGATGGGGATTACCAAACCCAAGCGGAATACCGAGATTATTGGGAAGGGGAGTGGAATCCAAATTCTGGTTCATTTAGCCAGCACATGAATAATACAGATTATCTGGACATAATGAATACAATGGAAGAAACATTGGACGATAGAGCCGATATAAAAGGCGCATTCATGTTTGTTATGGCTTTTGGACGTACATTCCGAGCAGGTGCTTTGAATATTCCAGTGAACATTTTCTATTCTTCAAGAGGAAAAGGTGGAATCGCAGGATTGAACGTTGGTTTCAACGTTACCAAGAAAAAAACCACGATGACACAGGGGCTTTAGTATAAAAAATATAATTTAAAAAAGGGTTGGTTCTAATATGGGCCAACCCTTTTTTTATCAACAAAAGGATAAATGAAAAGCTCCAAATTTTACTCGTATTTCCTTTCTTTTTAATTATCTAGGCGGTATTACAGGTTATACTTTCACGAATGAACTTTAAGCGCTAGGTCTATTTTGAATTTTGATTATCGCTGGAATATTGGAAAGAAATAATACAGCTATCTCACATCCAAAACGAGGTCAATTTCTTCTGTGAGTTCATAATCTTTCGCGGATATAGAATTCGTATCGTGGGAATAGACCTCAATACTCAAAAATTTATAGCTAAAAATTTTCATATCCGGATGGTGATTCATTCTTTCTGCGATGACTGCAATTGTATTTAATATTTCCAAGGCTTCTTTAAAGTTCTGACATTTTACATTTCTCACGAGTTTTCCATCTGATTCTTCCCAATTCATAATATGAAAATAAAATTTATTAAGCTTTCCACGTCGTGTTTTAAAAAATAATTAATTTTGCACCGTCTCTAAGGGGTGCCGAAAGGCTGAGATTATACCCATTGAACCTGATTAGGATAATGCCTGCGCAGGGAAGATGACCGAGCTAGTTAATTATTTATAACCAATAAGAATTGGCCCCTTGTTCTTGTTTAATTTTTTTAAAAATGAAAACAAGAGTTTTTTTAACACTTTCTTTTTCTTTATTCGTTCTTTTAGGTTTTTCGCAAAAAACGCTTTCTGGAATTGTCAAATCTGAGGATGGCAGTGCCGTTCCTTATGCTAAAATCCGGGTGGATCAATCGCAGAAAGGAACCATCAGTGATGTAGAGGGGAAGTTCAAAATTGAGAATGTTGCTTCTGCTTCAAAACAGATTATTGTGACCGCTTTGGGTTATGCCGAGCAAGAAATCTCAATCGAAGGAAATACGAGTAATATAGTGGTTAACCTGTTCAAGCAGGTGCAAAATTTAGAAACTGTCCAGGTAGACGCGACAAGACCTCAAATTGTTCCCTCTTCAGCAACACAAATTGATAAAGAAGAAGATTTGCAAGGCAAAAACTTTGGACAAGACCTGCCGATTTTATTGAATACAATGCCCTCTGTTGTGACAACATCAGATGCAGGTGCGGGAATCGGATATACGGGAATGCGTATTCGAGGAGTTGATGCAGAACGCATCAATGTGACCATCAATGGAATCCCTGTAAACGATCCAGAATCCCACGGTACTTGGTGGGTGAATATGCCAGATTTGGTAGGGTCAGTTGACAATATTCAGGTACAACGTGGTGTGGGGACTTCAACAAACGGTGCGGCCTCTTTTGGTGCCAGTGTGAATATCAAGACCGATAATATTTCTGAGAAAGCTTATGGTACGATAGACAATGCTGTTGGAAGCTTTAATACGTGGAAAAGTTCGGTGCGCGCAGGTACAGGATTGATAGGCGGTAAATTCGCCATGGATGTTCGTTTATCAAGAGTTTTGAGTGACGGATTTATTGATAGAGCAAGCTCGAATCTCAAATCTTTTTATTTATCTGGTTCCTATGTTGGGAAAAAATCATTAATCAAGGCTGTTGCGTTTAGTGGTAAAGAACGTACTTACCAATCATGGTACGGAACTCCTGAAAGTGTCATCAATGGTGATGCCGATGAGATGAATGCCTATGCTGACAGGAATTATCTTTCAGATGCAGAGCGAACAAATTTATTGGAGTCAGGAAGGTCTTATAATTATTATACTTATCAAGATGAAGTTGACAACTACCAGCAGGACAACTATCAGCTTCATTTTACGCATACATTTTCACCGAAAACAACACTCAACGTTGCCGGTCATTATACAAAAGGTAGAGGGTATTACGAGCAATATAAGTTTGGTGAAAATCTTTCGGAGTATGGGCTTGGTGATGTAATTGTTGGAGCGGATACTGTAACAAGCACAGATTTAATTCGCCGCCGCTGGTTAGATAACGATTTTGTAGGTGGTGTATATTCGCTATCTCATACCGTAAATTCAAATTTAAGCCTTCAGCTCGGTGGAGCTGGTAATACATACATAGGGGCTCATTTTGGTGAGCTTGTTTGGGCAAGATATGCATCCGAAAGTGAGATTTATGACCGCTATTATGACAACAATGCCCAGAAATCAGAATTTAGCTCATACCTCAAGGCCGACTATGTTAAAGACAGTTGGAGCGTCTATGCAGATGTTCAGTACCGCTATGTTGACTATAATTTTGGTGGTTTTGATGATGTTTCTGGGAACCTGATTGATTTAGACCAAAAAGAGGTTTATAATTTTATCAATCCTAAAGTGGGAGGTTCTTTCGCTTTTGATGCAAATAACAGATTATTTCTGAGCGCTGGTATTGGAAACAGAGAGCCTGTTCGTAAAGATTTCAGAGAAAGCTCTATGCAAAGCCGTCCGGAGCATGAGACTTTAACGGATTTGGAGTTAGGCCACTCTTTTGAGGCCGCCAAGCTTCAGGTGCGCACCAATATTTATTTTATGAGTTACGAAAACCAACTGATTAATACAGGTAAAATAAATGATGTGGGTGCTTACACAAGAATCAATGTCGACGAAAGCTACAGACTCGGAATTGAGCTAGCAGCAATTGTGCGACCATTCGATGAGTTAGATGTACATGCAGGATTTACGTACAGTGAAAATAAGATTGCTTCTTTTACAGAATACGTTGATAATTATGACGATCCAAATTACGAACAGACACAAATTGACCATGAGAATACTGACATGGCTTTTTCACCGAACGTAATTGGAAATGCAGGATTCACTTACAGACCTTTTGATGGCCTTGCATTAAACTGGATGACCAAATATGTGGGCGATCAATTCCTAGACAATACGTCAAATCAGGATCGAAAAATTGATGCCTTTACGTATTCCAATGTGAGTCTGAATTATACTATTGAGGACCTTGTTTTTAAGTCGATGACTATTGGTATTCAGTGCAATAACATCTTGGACGCAAAGTACCAAAACAATGGATATACCTGGGGTTATATTGCCGGAGGACAAAGAACAGTAGAGAATTTCTATTACCCTCAAGCAGGGCGTAACTTTATGTTTAGGCTCTTAATTCAGATGTAGGGTTTTAAGCTATAAAATGGAGCAGTGTTTTAACTTAAAGCACTGCTTTTTTATTTGGCCTAAACTTTGTTATGTGCAGAGTATGTATATTTGAGCATGTTTATAAAAACAAACAAAAACAAATAAAAAATGAAATTACTTTCTTCTTTACTCTCAGTCCTTTTAATCTTTTCATGTGCTTCTATTCAAGCACAAGATGATATTCTTTCAAACCCTCCTTTAGAAACAGATGAGAAAGACGATAAACCTTCATATGAGGCACATTGGGCCGGTATGGATATCGGATCTACGATTTTAATGAATGCAGATTTTGGTACTGACTTTTCAGACGGTACTTGGCTCGATAATCCATGGTGGGAAAATGATATTATAAATTCCTCTACTTTTTCATTTAACATGTTTGAGTACAAGCTACCGATCTTTAAGCAGTATTTAGGATTGACGACAGGGTTTGGTTATAGAAACACAAATATTTCATTTCGCAACAACTATAGGTTGAGTTATGATGAAGACAATGTTTATGCTCAATCCATTAACCTAGAGGAAGAAAATATCTCCGAAATCAAACGAAATTACCTTTCAGCGCATTATTTAACCGTCCCATTATTACTTGAGTTTGCAACGAAAGTTAAGGGTAAAAAGAGTTTTTATTTTAATGCGGGTGTTGTTGGCGGTGTCAGGTTTGCGTCTAGTACTACCTTAAAAGGGAAGTACGATAACGGCGATAAGTTCACCAATGTTCGACGCGCTAAATATAACCTGAATCCAATTTTTCTAGATGCATCCTTTAGAATTGGCTATGGGGCTTTTGGTTTGTTTGGAACTTACGGCTTGACAACAATGTTCAAGACAGCTGCATATACCCAAGCGGTTCATCCACTAAGAGTAGGGGTCACCTGGAACTGGCATTACTCCGGAAAGGATAAAAGTAAAAAAGGTGAGTTTGATTTTGAAGCGATTGAAGAGGCTACTGAGGAAATCGACCTTTAAGTCTTTTCAATGTATTTGATTCCCGGCAGCTTTAAAGTAGTGCGTTAAATAATAATCCTGCAGCCACCGCTCCAATGACAGGGCCGATTACCGGAATCCAAGCATAGCTCCAATTTGATTGCGCTTTTGAGCCTCTAATAAGCGTGTAAACAATTCGTGGGCCAAGGTCACGTGCAGGGTTGATGGCATATCCTGTTGTGCCTCCCAATGACATTCCAATTGCCCAGACTAATATACCTACGGGTAACGCATCTAGCGAACCAATCCCATATTGCAACTTTTCTACACCATCAATTTGAAGCTCGGGTTTCGCGATATAGAAAATAACAAACACCAGAAAAAAAGTTCCGTATGCCTCACTAAATAGATTTCTAGGTGTGTTCTTAATTTGTGGTGCCGTGCAAAAACAGCCACGGAAGTTTAGCTCATCTTTTTCGAGCTTAAATTGGTCATAATACAGCTGATAATTTAAGAAGCTTCCAATCATTGCTCCCATTGTTTGTGCAGCAATATACATTGGGACCATCGCCCAGTCAAATTTATTTGCTATAGCCAAACCTATCGTTACGGCAGGGTTTAGGTGTGCTCCACTAATATCCGCAGTAATAAACGCAGCGATAAAAACAGCAAAACCCCAAGCCATTGTAATCAAAATCCACTTTGGGTCTTTTCTTCCTTCTGTGCTCTTTAATGAAACATTGGACACGACTCCAGCCCCAAAAACAATAAGGATGCAAGTTCCTAATACCTCAGCTATAAACGGTGTCATATATTATAATTTGAGCTTAAATTTATGAATAAATTACATTGTTCGGAGACCCAAGCTGCATCTTTCCCTAGATCCTCAGCCATTATTTTTGCAACTTTTGGTGCTAAACGAACTGCTTCTTCTGAATCCAAGAACAAAGCTCGAATTCTTCGTGCTAAAACATCCTCTAAAGTCATTGCCATTTCATATTGAACAGCATAACGAATGACCGCTTCGGAGATATATAGCTTCTCTGAAAAAGATTCCATCGCTCCAAGTTTTTTTATGTTTTTAACTTCGCTACCATATACATGCAATGGATCTTCAAAGTTAATTTTAGAGGCATATCCTTTCATTTTAAGATGTCTAGTTTTACTAGGGATGAATTTTTTAAATCCAGATTTTATAAGTGCGTCAATAGCTTCTTCTCCCATCATTCGATAGGTAGTCCACTTACCTCCTAAAATATGCAGCACACCATCCGTTGTTTTATACAGAACATGTTCGCGGGACAATTCTTTTGTCTTCGTTTGCCCATTCGAATTGGAAATCAAAGGCCGTAAACCACAGAATACGCTTTTTATATCTTTTTTTTGTGGCTTTTTGCTGAGGTATTTTTCTACATTATTCAATATGAATACAATATCATCTTCGATGATTTTTGGTTCTATATGGCGTTCTGAAGTTTCTACATCTGTTGTTCCCACAATGATACATTTCTTCCATGGAATCATGAATAAAACCCTACCATCCTCTGTTTTCGGAACCATAAGTGCATTGCTTGAGCACAAGAATGAGGAGTCAATTACAATGTGGGTGCCGCGGCTTGCTCGAATTTTAATGTTATGCGCTAAAGGATCTGAAATTGAGCTACCAAATACGCCCGTTGCGTTTATAATATGTTTGGCTTTAATTTTCAATTCAGTATTTTGGAGCTTGTCGTGAAGAAGTATTTCATATCCATTATCATCTTTTTTTGAATAGGACATAAATTCCAAATAGTTTATTACCGTCGAGCCTTCTTTTTCTATAGTTTGTGCAAGGCTGATGGCAAATCTTGCATCATCAAACTGTCCATCTTGATAGCTAATCCCACCTTTTAGTCTCTCCGTATTCAGACCATTTAGATTGGCTAGGGTTCTTTTTTTGCCTAGAAATAAGGTTTTTCCAAAGCTCTTTTTACCGGCAATCAGGTCATATATTTTTAAACCAATGCCATAAAACAGAAAATGAATCCAGTGATATATGGGAATAATAAATGTCATATTCTGAACAAGGTGAGGAGCATTCCTTCGGAGAATATCGCGCTCTTTTAATGCTTTTTTAACCAAACCAATTTCTCCGTTACGCAGATATCTTACGCCTCCATGAACAAGCTTAGTGCTTTTTGAAGATGTTCCTTTGGAGAAGTCATGTTTTTCAATCAGCAATACTTTCATTCCTCTGCTTGCTGCATCAAGAGCAGCACCTAGACCCGTAGCACCACCTCCAATGACCAAAAGGTCCCAAAGTTCAGTTTTATTTAAGATGTTCAGGTTTTTGTTTCGATTCATTATTGCAGAATCTTTTCTATGCGCTCTTTCCAAAGGTTGAGCATTTTTTGATTTTGTTCAGATGATTTCGGGATGAATTCTAAATCTTTTTGCCAAAGTGATTTAAGAGATTCTTGGCTATCCCAAAAACCACAACCCAATCCTGCTAAAAATGCAACACCTAGTGCGGTTATTTCCGTTGTTTTGGGCCGAACAACAACTGTGGATAGCAGGTCCGCCTGTATTTGCATTAGAAGCTTATTCATACTTGCACCACCATCCACTTTCAGCGTAGAAAATTGAATGTCTGAGTCTTTTTGCATTTCATTAATGATTTCTGAAGACCTTATGGCTATTGCTTCTAACGCCGCTCTTGCTATATGTCCTTGTTTCGTTCCACGGGTAATCCCAAATATAGCTCCCTTGGCTTCGGGGTTCCAGTATGGGGCTCCAATGCCCGTAAGAGAGGAAATGAATGTTATACCTCCATTATCTTCAACAGTAAGTGCTAGTTTCTCTATTTCTTCTGCTTTATTTATGATTTCTAAGCCATCTCTTAACCACTGAATTAATGCACCGCCAATAAAGACGCTGCCTTCCAATGCGTAGTGAATATCACCATTTATTTCCCATGCAATTGTGGTTAGCATTTTGTTTTTTGAGGCAACTGCTTTAGTCCCAGTATTCATCATGCAAAAACAACCTGTACCATAAGTGTTTTTAACGTCGCCAGCTTCAAAGCACAATTGTCCGAATAATGCAGCTTGTTGATCTCCGGCTATGCCACATATAGGAATAGAACTTTCCCAATCCTCAAGCTTAGCTTCGGCTGAAAAACCTGAGCTCGATACGATTTGAGGAAGCATCGTTTTTGGTATTTTAAGAAGTTCAATTAGGTCATCATCCCATTTATTTTGGTGAATATCAAAAAGCATTGTTCTACTTGCATTACTTGAATCGGTAATGTGATGCTCTCCATTCGTTAGTTTCCATATGAGCCATGTGTCTATGGTTCCAAATAATAATTCACCTTCATTTGCGCTTAATTTAACCCCTGGGATATTCTCTAAAATCCAATGAATTTTTGAACCTGAAAAATAGGGATCAAGAAGTAATCCAGTTTTTTCTGAAATCATGGGTTCTGCCCCTTGGCTTTTTAATTCATTACAAAATTCCGCTGTTCTTCTATCCTGCCAAACGATAGCATTATAAACTGGTTCCCCTGTTTTTTTATTCCAAACTACTGTGGTCTCTCTTTGGTTGGTAATTCCGATTGAAGCTATTTCATTTATACCTATACCCGTTGATGATAGGACTTGTTGTATTGCCAATTTCTGGCTTCTCCAGATCTCCATCGCATTATGTTCTACCCAGCCTTCATTGGGGAAGTACTGTTCAAATTCGTATTGAACCTTGCCTATTTCTTTACCACTATTATCGAAGATTAGTGCCCTTGAGCTTGTGGTGCCTGCATCGATTGACAAGATGTATTTTTTCATAAAAATGGTGACTTGATATTTTGTAGCTAAAAATTACAAAAAATAGTTTTCAACACACGGAAAGTCGGGCATTGATTTCTTTATCTTTAATCTCTCAAAGAGATTTTCAATGTACCTCATTTTTGATACGGAAACCACTGGGCTACCCCGTAGCTTTAAAGCACCCATTAGCGATGTGGATAACTGGCCACGCGTTGTTCAACTTGCATGGCAGCTTCATGCCGATGATGGTAGCTTGGTAGAGCACAAAGACTTCTTGATCAAGCCCGATGGGTTTGATATACCCTATGGTTCAGAGCAGATACATGGCATTTCTACAGAGCTTGCATCTAAAGAGGGTATTGATCTTTCTGAGGGTTTAGCTTTGTTTGAAGCCGCACTTTCAAAAGCTACTTTTTTGGTCGGGCATAACGTCAATTTTGATGTCAATGTATTAGGTTGTGAGTTCTTCAGGGAGGAGCGGCCTACCGATTGGGTTGACAAAAAAATCCTTGATACTTGTACCGAGAAAACGGCAAACCTATGTAAACTTCTTGGGGGTAGGGGTGGTCGATTTAAATTGCCAACCTTATCTGAATTACATGAGCATTTATTCGATGCTCAATTTACAGAGGCCCATAATGCCACTGCGGATGTTGAAGCAACAACGCGTTGTTTCTTAGAACTTATTCGCTTGAAAACATTCACAGCTGCAGGATTAGAAAAAGCGGATGATTATTTTATTACTTATTCTAAAGCTAATCCAAAGGTAATTCGTCCCGTTGGTCTAAAACACCTTAACTTAAAAGCTGAAAGCGAAAAGCTAAGAAAAGCGGCTGAGCATCTTGGGGCTTCCAATGTCGATCAAGAGGATGTAGTTGATTTTCAAAAGCTTAAAGATCTAAGCTTTACACATTTACACAATCACTCTCAATATTCCATCCTTCAATCTACAGCCAAGGTTTCTGGTATTATTGAAAAAGCGTTTGAGCATGGTATGCATGCCATCGCTTTGACTGATTCTGGGAATATGATGGCGGCCTTTCATTTTGAGGCTGCGGCAAATAAAATCAATAAGCGTATCCGCGCGGAAAAAGCGCAAGCAGAGGAAGAGGGGAGGGCATACAATAAGAAAGAAATTTTGCCCATCATTGGCTGTGAATTCAATGTTTGTAGAGATCGAAATGATAAAACGCAAAAGGATAATGGAAGTAGGGTCGTCTTGCTCGCCAAGAATAAAGCGGGTTATCAAAATCTAATTAAGCTGGCTTCTATTGCCTACACCGAAGGGATGTATTATGTTCCTAGAATTGACAAAGATATTGTTCAAGAGCATAAAGAAAACCTCATTATGCTTTCAGGTGGCATTCAAGGAGAAATATCTAACTTACTTTTAAATGTTGGCGAAAAACAAGCGGAAGAAGCATTAACCTGGTGGAAAAATGCGTTTAAAGACGATTTTTACATTGAGCTGACCCGACATGGTGTTGAGGTTGAGTCTAGATTAAACCCTTCTTTGGTAAGACTTGCGAACAAGCATGGTGTAAAGCTTATTGCCACTAATAATTCTTTTTACGTTGAGCAGGAAGATTCTATTGCGCATGATGTTCTGCTTTGTGTGAAAGATAATCAGCTTGTTGAAACACCGAAAGGTCGTGGTCGTGGTTTTCGTTATGGTCTTGAAAATGATGAATATTATATCAAGTCTTCAGATCAGATGAAAGATTTATTCCAAGATTTACCTCAGGCACTTTTGAATACAGAGGAAATCGTGAAAAAATGTGATCCTTATCCCTTGGCGAGGGATGTATTATTACCTGAATATGATATTCCGAGTCAATTTATCTCAGCAGACGATAAAAAAGATGGAGGCAAAAGAGGAGAGAATGCATTTTTAAGGCACCTCGTTTATGAAGGGGCAAATAAAAGGTATGCTGAAATTGATGATGAGCTTAAAAAAAGAATTGATTTTGAGCTTGAAACAATTGAAAATACTGGTTATCCAGGATATTTTCTAATTGTTCAAGACTTTTGTAATGCTGCCCGTGATATGGATGTGAGTGTAGGTCCCGGAAGGGGCTCTGCTGCTGGCTCTGTGGTTGCATATTCCATTGGGATTACAAATATTGACCCGATTAAGTATGATTTACTTTTTGAGCGTTTTTTAAATCCTGACCGTATCTCAATGCCAGATATTGATATTGACTTCGATGATGAGGGGCGTGGAAAAGTAATTGATTATGTCATTGAAAAATATGGTGCTAATCAGGTGGCTCAGATTATCACCTATGGAACTATGGCTGCAAAATCTGCAGTGCGTGATACAGCTAGGGTAATGAATCTCCCCTTATCTGAGGCTGATCGATTAGCAAAGATGCTTCCCGATATTTCTCTGAATAAGCTTTTTGACATGGAAGAAAGTGACCTCATAGACAAGCTTCGAAATCAGGAGGAGATCTCTAGAGCAAGGGACCTTCGAAAATTATTTAAGCAAAACACCTTATCAGCTGAGGTATTGCAAAAAGCAAAGGAAATTGAAGGTTCTGTAAGGAATACAGGTATTCATGCTTGTGGTGTGATTATAACGCCTGATGACTTGACAAATTTTGTCCCTGTGGCAACGGCTAAAGATTCAGATTTGGTTTGCACACAGTACGACAACTCGGTTGCCGAGGATGCTGGATTATTGAAGATGGATTTTCTTGGTCTCAAAACGCTGACTTTGATTAAAGATGCCATTAAATATATTGAGCAAACAAAGGATATAAAGATAAATCCAGATGAAATTCCAATCGATGATACAGCGACCTATGAGCTATTTCAGAGAGGAGAAACAGTTGGTATTTTTCAATATGAGTCACCTGGGATGCAGAAGTATCTCAAAGAGCTTAAGCCTACTGAATTTGCTGATTTGATTGCCATGAATGCCTTATATCGTCCTGGTCCCATGGAATATATACCGTCTTATGTAAAAAGAAAGCATGGAGATGAAGACATTGAATATGACCTGGCTGATTGTGAAGAATATTTAAAAGAAACCTATGGCATAACGGTATATCAGGAGCAAGTAATGCTACTTTCTCAAAAGCTTGCAGATTTCACAAAAGGTGAAGCTGATACGCTCAGAAAGGCGATGGGGAAGAAAGACCGACGTGTTCTTGATAAAATGAAGCCGACTTTCTTAAAAAGAGCAACTGAGAAGGGTCATAGTAAAGATACTTTAGAAAAAATATGGAAGGATTGGGAAGCCTTTGCTTCTTATGCATTTAATAAATCTCACTCAACTTGTTATGCCTGGGTGGCTTATCAAACAGCATATTTAAAGGCCAACTATCCTGCCGAGTATATGGCGTCTGTGCTGAGTAACAATATGAATGATATCAAGCAGGTGACCTTTTTTATGGAAGAAAGTAAGCGCATGGGTATTCCTGTTTTTGGTCCTGATATTAATGAATCTAATTATACATTTACCATCAACAAGGAAGGGGCGATACGATTCGGCCTAGGGGCTGTCAGAGGACTAGGTAGCGGTCCGATTGATGAGATTGTTGCTGTACGAAAAGAAAAGCCGTTCACATCAGTATTTGATTTTGCTAAGCGTGCCAATTTGAGATTATGTAATAAAAGAGTTTTTGAAAGCCTTATTTATGCGGGAGGTTTGGATTCTTTAAATAACGAAATTCATAGAAGTCAGTATTTTGTTCAAGAGGGAGCATCTAAGCCATTTGTTGAGCAAGTCATTTCTTACGGAAGAAATTATCAAGATCAATTGGGAAAGCGTCAAATGGTGATTTTTGATATGTCTGATGAGGTTTCTACACCTGAGCCCAAAATACCATTTTCTGAACCTTGGTCTAGCGTATATCGTTTAAACAAGGAAAAAGAGGTTGTAGGTGTCTTTTTATCAGGGCATCCTTTGGATGATTTTCGAATTGAAATAGAATCTTTTTGTAAAGGCGATATCAGAATACTTTCTGAGCTACAAGATCATGAAGGAAGAGATTTAATGATTGCTGCTGTTGTAACTTCAAGCGAGCATCGAATTACGCGGAAAGGTGATGGTTTTGGAACCCTTATCATTGAAGACTATTACGAGAGCTTTCGCTTGAATCTTTTTCAAGAAAATTATTTGAGATTCAAGCATTTTATGGAGCCTGGCACCTTTGTGATTATAAAAGGACGCATTGAAAAGACCAGATGGAGAAAGGAGCTTGAATTTGTCGTTCACGGTATGGAACTACTGCAAGGTCTTCGCGAAAAGAAGGCTAAAAACATTGAGATAAAACTTCCGACATCGACAGTGAATAAAATGCTTATTCAGGAGCTTCAGGATGTATTAATGGATAATGAAGTAAAGGGTAATTGTCGCGTTCGTTTTACAGTCTATGATCCGCTGGAAAAAATTCAAGTAGTTCTACCTTCAAGAAGTATAATGGTGAATCCAAGTAATGAGCTACTGAAAAAACTTGAAGATTTGGATGTCAGTTTTGCCCTTAATTAAATGGGTAAAAAAAAAGCGCCAGATCGGCGCTTTTATAAATATTTTGAAAGTTTATGCTTCTGCCTCTTCTTCAGCTGGGATTAAGATTCGTCCGCAGTGCTCACAAATAATTATTTTCTTTTTCGTAACAATATCTAATTCTCTTTGAGGTGGAATTTTATTAAAGCATCCACCACAAGAAGCATCTCTATGTCCAGATTTAGACTTTGCACCGTAAATAAGCGGCACTACGGCTAAACCATTTTTCGCGTTTCCTCTTAGTCTTTCATAGGCTACAACAAGACGGTCTTCAATATTTTTCTTGGCATCTTTTGAGGCCTTGATCAACTTATTTTCATCTTTCTGCGTAGAACTAATGATGTTGTCGAGCTCTGCTTTTTTATTTTCAAGCTCTGCCTTTTTCATATTTAGGCGCTCTGTTGCTTCTGCTAAAATCTCATTCTTGTGTTCGATTTTAACTATTGCTTCTTTCGTACGCTTTTCGTTCAATTTAATTTCTAGCTCTTGAAACTCAATCTCTTTTGACAGAGATTCGTATTCTCTATTATTTCGAACGTTATTTTGTCTTTCCTTGTATTTAAGGATGGCTGTATCTGAATCTTTAGAAGATAATTTTCTATTTGAAATATCTTGTTGAAGCTCATCGATTTCGGCTTGAAACTTACCTGTTCTTGTTTCAAGACCAATGATTTCATTTTCCAAGTCTTCGACCTCCAACGGTAGCTCACCTCGGATAATTCGAATTCTGTCAATTTCAGAATCAATTTTTTGTAAATTATACAAAGCATCTAATTTTTCCGCTACAGTTCCATCTTTCTTCGGTGTAGCCTTAGAAACCTTTGTGGTTTTCTTAGTCTTCGTTTTACTTTCTGCTTTAGCTTTAGTCGGGGTTGCTGACATATATTAAATATATTTTACTGGATTCGTATTTACTTCAGTTAAATGGAGGGCAAAGTTACTAAATTTTTCTTTAAGATTTTCATAGATAAGGTTAATGGTGAATTGTTCACTTTCATAATGTCCGATATCTATAATTATAAGTTCCTCATTAGCATCAAAAAATTCATGATATTTTATATCAGAGCTAATGAAAACATCCGCTTTTTTTCGCTTTGCTTGTTCAATTAAAAAGCTTCCTGTTCCACCACATACCGCAACTGATTTAATCTCATTGTGAACAAGGGCAGTATGCTTAATTACGCCTGCTTTGAAGGTTTGCTTAATCGTATTTAGAAACGTTTCAGCAGACATTGGTTTTTTAAGTTTACCAATCATTCCCGAACCCATATCTTGCTGCTCGTTAAGAAGTGGCACAATATCGTGTGCAACTTCCTCGTACGGATGGTTGATTTTCATGGCCTGCAACACAACTCCGATACGGTCAAGTGGAACCAAAAATTCCAGCTTCATTTCTTCTTCGATTGAATTCTGATTGATACTTCCTTTTGAAGGTTTTGCACTTTCATTTGGCTTGTACGTACCTTTCCCTGGGCTCTGAAAGCTACATTCCGAATAATTCCCAATTGAACCAGCACCAGCTTCAAACATTGCTTCACTTAATTTCTTGATGGCTTCTTCAGGAACAAACACATTGAGCTTGACCAATGTTCCTTTTTTCGGTGCTAAAATATGTGTATTTATAAGCCCTATTTTATCAGCGATTCTCTTGTTGACACCTTCTTTATGGTTGTCAAGATTCGTATGGATGGCATACAAAGCGATTTCATGCTTAATACATAATTCGATTACGCGTTGTGACACATTGGTGCCATTAATTTTTTTGAGTCCTTTGAAGATAACGGGGTGATGCGAGATGATGAGGTTGCAATTTTTACTGATTGCCTCTTCAACTATCTTTTCTGTAACATCTAATGAAATTAGGACACCTTTGAGGGCTGTATTTTTATGTCCATAGGTTAGACCACAATTATCATATGACTCTTGCAGTGATAATGGAAAGCGATTTTCCAAAAAATCTGTGATGTGCTGTATAATCATTTGAGAAAATAAGTAAGTGTGAGTTGACCACCTTGGGCATTTTCTCGGTGAATATAATCTTCAAATTCTTTGTATGAATTATTAAGTTGTTGAACGTAGAGGTAAGCTGCACGAATGGAAATTTTACCAAAAAAATATTCGATACCCACGCTTGCTTGTGCAGAGAGTTTAAAAAAGTTTAAATCATCTTGTATGGTAATTTCTTCATCGTATTCAGATCCATTGGCATCTGTCCATTCTTGCTTTTGTTTATAGCCACTAAATATACTTGGGACAAGACCTGCGGAAAGTCGAAACTTTATTTTTTTTCCATAAGATGAGCTTAAGGAAATTGGTAATGCAATGTACCGGTATGTTGATGAATAGAGAAAGCTACTGTCATTTTCGTTGGAGTTCCAATTATAGGATTCTCCATTTTGTGCAAAGGAAAGACCTGTATTCACTTTTAGGAAATTATTTATGGGTATTGAGACGCCGATGACATAGCTTGCACAAACCAAGGGGTTTTCATTTGCACGCTGCCCTAATGGTGTATTTAGGTGTGATTCATTTGGGGCCAAGCTTCTATATGAATTTAAAATGTTTGCATTAAAATAAACATAAGTGTTGGTGTCAAAAGAAAATTTAGGACTTGATTTTTGAGCTGAACTTATGAGTTGACTCTGAGCAGAAAAAGCAATAAAAAACATCAAGATAAGGAGCATTCTACTGATCATATACCAAAGTTACAAATTTACTTTACTTATTGTTCTGTCAATTATACATCAGTATCAAAAAGAAGGGGGCCCGAAGGCCCCCTGGTTAGACAGTACTAGTGGAAATAAGAAGAGATAATGTTTTTTCTAATCGCTTATTGATTAAAATACTTCCCACTAAGCTAAACTACTAATCTATTAACTCGGTTTAAAGATAAATTAAACTTTTAAATTTTAGGTATTTTTTTTTTAGAAAGTTTAATGTAACTGTGGGTAATCTCGGAAAGGGTTCTACGTATAAATTACTAGCTCGCTACGTGTTTATACGTAGACGGTGTTTTATGATTCTAGGGCCCTAAAATAAATGTGACCGAACAATAGTGGATTAAACACATGGTATTGGCACTTTACTATTTCTCCACTCGGCAGTGCGCACCAAAACTTATTCATATCCATGTTTACAAGCTCTCCAAATTCATTTCTTTGAGGCTCGTCAGCTTTTATTCGAAATAAACGTAAATGAGTCTGTTTTCCTGATTTTTCATCCAAAGTAATTTCTGCAAAAGGTTCTGTAGCTTTTAGTGAATCACATTCAGATTCACTGAGAATGTAGTTTGCGATATCGAAGTGAATCTTCTTATAATTGTGCAGGTATCGGTATACGTTCGCTGTATCTACCGATGGTAATCGTATTCCATTTGTACTTACTTCAAACCCATCGTTTTGATATTTTACCTCAAAACTTCTCGTGCTATCGTAGTGATTTTTAACGACTACAGATGATATTGATTCTAGAGGAACCCTAAAGATATTCGTGCAAATCCATTTTCTGCTATCAGCAAAAAAATTTGGCTCAATAATACCATTAACTCCCTTGACCTTCATCATGACTGGTTCCGTGCTCTTTCCGTCTTCTTTTGAATCTAGCAACATGATTTGTCCGTAGTGGTCTGGTGCAGATGGTCCGATATACCAGGTTTTATGCCATTTATTATCTACATAATACTCAACCTTGGTGTGAGATGCAGACATTTTAACTGTGAAGTTTTCATGGGAGTTTTTAGAAAGATAGCCTTTGAATTCTATGTTTTTGGCGACACTTAAAATATTGTGAGCGTATGCCTGCGTTATACAACCTCCATTTTCATCTTGCCAAATACCTTTTCTTTTTTCGATCTGATAAGTCTTTTGAAATGGATCTGTAATAATGATTTTAGTCACTTTGGAGGTGTCTTTTATGGCAAAATCAATCAATTCAGTACTGGAATTACTTTCAGTGCTCATAATATTGTAAGCGTAGAATGCCAACCCGGACACACAAAATAATCCGAAAATAAGGGTGAGTATTTTTTTAGCCTTCATAGTAGCGTTTAATTTGTCTTATAGCGTTTTCGTCTGTAGAAATTCAGAAAAACACCAAGTAAAAGAATGATTGAAATTGGAAATAATAAATTGATGGTTTTGTAAAAGTTCGCAAAAATTTGAATTTTGGTTTTGTCAATTTCTCTTACATCGATTTGTCTACTTCTGATATCCAACATATAATCCTCTCCCATTACGAAGTCAACAATATTTAAAAAAAAGTCTTGGTTACCAATTGCTCGCTTGGTGTTCAAAGCAACATCGTCGGCATTCATTTTTAGCTCATTAAATCCTTTAAAGTCAGCTTGAGGACCCTGTCTCGTTTGACTCATTCGATAGGTGTTTGCAAGAAAGGTTCCATTGCTCACCACAAATATATTTGCAGGAGTTTTACTCTCTTTTAAAAATTTGGCATCTGGGTTATTTATAAAGTCTGCGACGATTCTATTGTTAAAATAGGAGCTATATTTTCCACTTGAAGTAGCCGCAAAGCATAGGTCATTAGTTATTTTCTCCTGTGATGACAATATAGGATTTGTCTCATCGAAATTTGATGCCATGTTTAGCTCTACGATTGGCGCAAGTCCAGTATAATTTGAGTTTTTTGAACTTGTTAAAACGGGTATAACATTGTCTTTAATAGGTTCAATTTGATTGGCGAATTCAAGAGCGATTGGTTCAATATTCTTGACCGTTGTGTGCTTTGAATTGGTGGAGAGCAGCTGGTAATACCAATTTACGCGACTTTCCTTGAATCGTCTATCAAATTTTGGAATAGAATTCACATCCATGATCAAGTTGTCTTTTATTTTAAAACCATAATCAAAAAGTAGGTCATTGAGTCGGATATTTTTTCTTTCCGAATGCGTAAAACCTTGCCTAAATAGTGTGTCTTTATTTATCTCTAAGGTATTCATAAAGCACATGAGGTCTCCCCCGCGCATGACGAACTGATCAATCAAATAAAGGTCCTTATCCGAAAATTTTCTTTTTGGGTCCGCGATAATTAAACCATCAAAATCATCGAGCGCATGTATGTTATTTTGAAGCTCAACTTCTTGAATATTATAATAGGGCGCAATGAGTAGTCTTGCAATTTTAGTCTCGTATTGGTTGAGCTCACCGTGTCCCTGAAGAAAACCAATTTTTTTCTTCTTTAAAGTTGATAGCCTGCGTAACGCTGATATTAAATTATATTCTAGATCATTCAAGCCCTTTTCTACGACCTCGGGCATTTGATACATGTTAAACGGTCGATCTACTGAAGTTCCAGGTAAAAGTTGTACGACTGTTTCTTGGGGTATTCCATTCAATGTGAAGGATAAAACGGCTCCTGGCCAAAGCATTAGTTTGGTTTCTTTCGCATTTTTTGAAAACTTAATTTCCATGGGAAGTACGCCAGATCCTTTGTTGTAGATTTGCTCAAAGATGAGCTGCTTGTCTTCATCTGAACCTTCATTTGGATTAATAAAGGTGTATTCTATGCGGTCTCCGGCATATCGTTTGAAATCTTTCAATTTTTCTTCTAAAGAATTTCGGTATGACCTTAGCTCAGAGGGAAGTTCTCCCTCCAAATATATTTTAATGCTTATACGATTTTCTAATTTCTGAATATCTTTTAGGTAAGCAACACTTCCACTAGCCAAGGAATACCTATTGTCGGAGGTCATATCAATCCGGTAGGAGGTGAAGTGGCCTATAATGTTTATAAGCACGACACCAACCAATATGATGCTAAAGATCAACCATTGATAGTATGTTCCTTTGATTTTATTTTTCATCTTTTCAAGGTTTTTAGTGCAGCATGTGCAGCAAATAGAAAAGTAAAAATGACCGATAAAAAGAAGAGTAAATCCTCGGTAACAATTACACCTTTTTTAATAGAGTCATAATGAAAGGCCAGGCTGAGGTATTTGACGAAGTAATCTAATGTGCCAAATTGTCCAAAATCTCCAAGTAGATGCAGACCATCAAATAAAAACCAACACAAGAACATCGAGACGATAAAAGCGATGATTTGACTACTTGTCAATGCCGATGCGAAGATACCAATGGCCACGAATACACTTCCGAGTAGCAGTAAGCCCATATATGAAGTAAAGGTAGCTCCACCGTCAATAATGCCTATTGGTTTGCCTAAGTAATAAACTGATACGTAATAGCATAGCGTTGGTAAAATAGCAATTACCAATAGGGTAACACCTGCCAAGTATTTTGCCATCAAAATCCCAAAGTCAGAAATGGGCCGGGTAAATAGAAGTTCGATCGTTCCTGTTCTTCTTTCTTCTGCAAAAGATTTCATAGTAATTGCAGGAATAAGCACTAAAAAAACCACAGGTGACAAATTAAAGAAAGGAATAAGGTCAGCCTCGGAACCTTCTAATAAGTTTGTATTGTAGGCCAATATCCAATGGAATAAGCCAGAAGCAATAAGGTAAATGAGTACAAATACATAGCCGATAGTCGAACTTAAAAAGCTACTTAATTCTCTGAAATACAACGCGCGCATATTCTAATTTGAATTTGTTAAAATTAACAATTTTAAGGGCACCTGAATGAATAACTTTTCAAAGATGGTTTGTGAATTCTTTAGATTTTATTTTCTTCAAATCCATTAAAATGAATTTCGTGACTCCATGCTTCAGGTTTGTTTCCAAACATGGGTTTTATTTTGCTCCATAAACCTGAAAATAAATCCGATTCCCGATAATTATCTAAGGCTTTCTCGTTATCCCAATGACTATATGTCATAATCACAGTTGGATCATTGATTCCTTTCAAAAGCCTCATGCCTTGACAACCTGGAAAAGAAGCAATATGATGTTTATGTCTGTCAAACTCTTTGTAAAATAATGACAATGCTTCTTCTTTAAAAGTAAGCTTAACGATACGCACCAGCATTAAAATAATAAGGTTTTTCGTGAACCTGCGGGTGAAGATTCAATTCGCAATCGATCGCCTTGTTTCATTCCAAATAGGATATCGGCTCCACCAGTGCTTTGGCGGGCTCCGCGGTTGATGGCTATTTCTAGAAGATTATTTTCATTGAAAAGTGCTACCCGCTCTCCTTGCTGTACTGCATTGTATGTGTCACTTATGTGGTCAATGTAATATTTCTCGTTTGCAAATTTTATTTCATAAGGAGCATCCTGAGGGAGACGATCAAAATCTGCTTTGGAAATATTCGTAATCAAATTCCCAAAAGAATCAACATGAATTACAATTCCTCTCACGACAAATTCCTCGATAACGGCTTTAGGAATAAGGGCTTTCTTATATTTATTTACCGCTTCTGTGAATTGACTCAAGGGTTCCTCATCCATAATTCTCTTTGCCAAAGGCAAAAAGCAATTTTTCATTGGATATTTCAATTCTAAGGTATTGGTCTTGTCCACTGTATAACGCCATAATTCTTGAGGCTCCTTATCGTCAAGGAAGGCACCAAAAAATCCATTATCATTTGAAATAAAATATTGGTTGTGAAATTTCATCACCGTGGGATAGCTTGAAACAAAGCTCGAGGCATCCGAATATTCTGGAGGCTGAATCATCGGTTCGCTATCTACACCGATTAAATGGATCGTGCCATCTGGAAAGTCTTTGTAGCAGCATTGCATCTGAAAAGCAGCGCTCGCTACATCAAAGGGTTTAATGGAATGTGATACATCTACAATTTGAACGCCCTCCATAGCTTTTAGGATGGCTCCTTTCAGAGAAGCTATATAATAGTCTTGTAGACCTGTATCCGAGGTTAGCGTAAGGATTTGCATCAAGATTCTAGATTCATTATTCTAATTAAAATGATAATTTTACCAAAAGTAATGGAATATAAAAAAAAACCGACTAAAAGCAATTAAAATAAGTTAATGGAAGGCTCAAGAAAGATACTTGTAAAATCGACAAACCCCGTGGAGTTTTTTGGTGTGAATAATACGAACCTTAAGTATTTGAAAAAGTACTTTCCGCAGCTAAAAATTGCCTCGAGGGGAAATACACTCACCTTATCGGGTGAAGATGATTTAATCGATCAATTTGAGCACAAAATAGCCTTGTTGCTCAAGCATCTGGAAAAATACGATTCCTTATCGGAAAATAACATAGATAATTTAATGCTTGATGATGGTGCATCCCTAATTGGTGGACGACAATCCTCAGACGTGATCCTTCATGGAAATGGGGGTAACAAAATCAGAGCACGAACGGTTAACCAAAAGAAATTGGTTGATTCTATTGAAAAACACGATATGGTTTTTGCCGTAGGTCCTGCCGGAACCGGAAAAACATATACTGCTGTTGCCTTGGCAGTAAAAGCATTGAAAGCTAAAGAGGTCAAAAGAATTGTTTTGACGAGACCTGCAGTGGAAGCAGGGGAGAACCTTGGTTTTCTTCCGGGAGACCTTAAAGAAAAGCTAGACCCGTATTTGATGCCTTTATACGATGCTTTAAGGGAGATGATTCCTGCTGAAAAGCTAGCAGAAATGTTGGAGCATGGAATTATAGAGATCGCACCTTTAGCTTTTATGAGAGGCCGTACACTAGACAAAGCATTCGTAATATTGGACGAAGGTCAGAATACAACCATGATGCAAATGAAAATGTTTTTGACTAGGATGGGTACAACAGCAAAGTTCATTATCACGGGAGACATGTCTCAAATTGATTTACCTTCGCGACAAAAATCAGGACTCTCCTTTGCTTTGGATACATTAAAAGAGGTCAAAGAGATTGGTATTATTCGCCTTGGCCAAAGTGATGTAGTTAGAAACAAGCTAGTCACCAAGATCATCGAAGCATATGAAAAATATGATGCAAAAAATAAAGAATCATAAATGGAAGCACTAACAAATTCGAGCTTTAATTTTAGCGGACAAAAATCTATTTACAACGGAAAGGTAAGAGACGTTTATCATCTTGAAAATGATGTTTTGGTCATGGTGGCATCCGACCGTATTTCTGCTTTTGACCACATTTTACCGAAGGGGATTCCTTTCAAAGGACAGGTGCTTAATCAGGTGGCTACGATGTTTTTGAACGCTACTGAGGATATTGTTCCGAACTGGCTTGTTGCAACTCCTGATGAAAATGTTGCTGTGGGAAAGGCTTGCGAACCCATTCGTGTTGAAATGGTGATTCGTGGATACCTTGCAGGACATGCTGCTCGAGAGTATAAATTGGGAAAGAGAATTCTTTGTGGTGTTGATATGCCCGAAGGAATGAAAGAAAACGATAAGTTTCCTGAACCGATTATTACGCCAGCTACAAAAGCGGATGAGGGACACGATGAGGATATTTCTCGTGAGGCGATTCTTGAACAAAATATTGTACCTCAAGAGATATATGAAAAACTGGAAATGTATACGCGTCAGCTTTTTGAGCGAGGTACTCAAATGGCCGCCAAACAAGGCCTTATTTTGGTAGATACGAAATATGAATTTGGTCTCCTTAATGGTGAAATTATTTTAATTGATGAAATTCATACTCCGGACTCGTCTCGTTATTTTTATGCAGATGGATATGCCCAAAGGCAGATAGATAATGTGCCTCAGAAGCAGCTTTCAAAGGAATTTGTTCGGCAGTGGCTCATTGAAAATGGATTTCAAGGTCTAGAAGGACAGGAGATGCCCGTAATGCCTGATGATTTTGTAAAGGTTGTCTCTGATAGGTATATTGAGTTGTACGAAAAAATAACAGGAAATGCCTTTCAAAGAGCTGAAACTAAGGATATTCCCAAGCGAATCACACAAAACCTTGAACAGTACCTCGCAAATTCCTAATTTTACGTTATGTCAGTACATAAAAATGTAAAGAAAGTAACCACGCATACGCTTCAGGAGATGAAGAATTCGGGTGAAAAAATTTCAATGCTCACGGGTTACGATTTCTCTATGGCGAAAATCATAGATGAATCTGGGATGGATATAATTTTGGTTGGAGATTCAGCCTCAAATGTCATGGCAGGTCATGAAACTACACTTCCGATCACCTTAGATCAAATGATTTATCATGCATCCTCAGTAGTTAGGGCTGTGAATAGGTCACTTGTTGTGGTTGATATGCCCTTTGGTTCTTACCAAGGGAATTCTTTAGAGGCCCTTTCAAGTGCGATTAAGATCATGAAAGAATCTGGTGGTCATGCTGTTAAAATGGAAGGGGGTAAAGAAATCCTGGAGTCAATACAAAGAATTTTAACTGCTGGTATTCCGGTAATGGGCCATCTAGGTTTAACACCTCAGTCTATTTATAAATTCGGAACTTATGTTGTTCGCGCTAAAGAGGAAGAAGAGGCGGCAAGTCTTATAGAAGATGCATTGGCTTTAGAGGAGGCAGGATGTTTTGCAATTGTATTGGAGAAAATACCTGCAGCTTTGGCGAAAAAAGTCGCTGAAACAGTCTCTATTCCGATCATAGGAATTGGTGCAGGAGGAGACGTTGATGGACAGGTTTTAGTTGTACACGATATGCTGGGAATCAACAATGAATTTAGTCCTAGATTTCTTCGAAAATACAACAATCTTCATGAACAAATGAGTACTGCTTTCAAGGCCTACATTAAAGACGTACAAAGTGGTGATTTTCCAAATGAATCAGAACAGTACTAAATGAAAGCGCTTTATCTGGTGGTTTTTCTTTTGGCAGTATCCTGCACAAATTCACCAGATACAAAAAAGTATAATTCTTTCATAAATGTTTGTCAATACAGTAAATGGTTGAAAATATCAGAATCGCAAGAAGCTGTTCTTATTCAAATCCAAAACCCTGACGATACCGCTAAAATATATAGCATTCGTTTGCCGAATTTTAAGTCAAATGTGAGAAGCGGTGCATATGATTTTGAGGAGCCCATTCAGCGATTGGCATGCTTGTCTAGTACTCATATTGGTATGTTGGCGGAGCTAGATTTACGCGAACGCATAGTTGCTGTATCCAGTCTAAAGTATGTATACGATCCGAAACTAAAAAGCTCAATGCCCACAGCCTTGGGCGAAGAGCAAGGTATTGATGTAGAAAAAGTTGTTAATTCGAAAGCAGAAATAATTATATATAGCGCCTTTTCAAGCTCCTTTGCCAAAGAAAAAGTGCTGAATAAGGTAGGCGTAGAGTGTATCCCTAATTTCGATTGGCGTGAGATACATCCCTTGGGTAGGGCTGAATGGATGCTCTTTTTTGGCTACTTAACAGGATATGCTGACGAGGCAAAATTAAAATTTAAAGAAATCTGTGAGAATTATGAGGGCATTAAGTCTAATGCCGGTACTTCTAGATCTTTACGAACGTTATCCGGTAACATCACAGGTGATTTTTGGTATGCCCCAGCAGGCGAAAGCTATCACGCACAGTTGCTCAGAGATGCCGGCCTCAATTATGTTTTTTCAGGAGAACCTGGCACAGGAAGCTTATCGTATTCTTTTGAAAAAATAGTAGGTTTATCTCAAGGTATAGAACTTTGGTTGAATCCTGGTTTTAAATCCAAGCAAGAGATTCTTCAAGCGCATCCTAAATCTCGCTTGTTACCCATATTAGAACAAAGTTCCTTATTTTGTTATACGCATAATTCAAATAAATATTGGGAGCTTTCTGCTTGTCGACCTGATCTTGTTTTGGCTGATTATTCAGAGCTCAAGAAAAGAGATAAAATGAATCCTAACGAGTTGTTTTTTTATAAAAGAGTTGAATGAATTTACAAGGTTCTAATAAAATTCTTTTACCATTAGTAAGCCTCGGTATCGTTCTACTTGGAATACTTGGTTTGCTGATTGGGGATATTCCAACAGATGGCTTGGATGTTTATAATGCCATTTTTAGTTATTCAGACGGCAATCTTTCAGAGCTGATTATTAGAGAGATTCGGCTGCCTAGGGTGTGTATTGCCTTAATTGCAGGTGCTGCTTTGTCGATTGCGGGTATGCTCATGCAAACTTTATTTCAAAATCCATTGGCGGGTCCATATGTCCTTGGGATAAATTCAGGCGCAAGCCTCATGGTAGCCATTGGGATCTTATCTGGTGCAGGTTTTTTGAGCACTGAATTAGGCTTGATTGGTTCTGCACTCATTGGTGCATTTGTCTTTGGATTATTCATTTTATTTACGGCATCTTTTTTGAGAAGTCAAATAGGCCTACTTCTTTTCGGTGTTATGCTTGGAAGCTTTGTTTCTGCTATTATTACTATTCTAGAGCTAAGCTCTGAAGCAGAATCCTTGAAAGCTTTTGCCCTTTGGTCAATGGGTTCTTTAAACGGTGTGACGATAGAGCAGCTTCCTGTGATATTTCTTGTTTTCATATTAGGTGGTGTGGCTTCATTATTTATTTTGAATCCACTTAATCTACTCGTATTGGGTGAAGAGGAATGTCGATTAATGGGTTACAATGTAAAGAGTTTGAGGCTTATGATTGTTTTTATAACCGCCTTATTTACGGGTTTGATTACAGCCTTTTGTGGACCCATCGCTTTTATTGGTTTGGCAATTCCAAACCTAACGAGAATGCTTTTCAAAACACAGGACCATAAGCTACTGCTAATTGCAAATCTGTTGTTCGGAGCTTTGTTTCTCTTGAGCTGTGATATACTCATTCAGCTTTTAAGTACATGGATATTAATTCCCATTAATGCCTTGACCTCACTCATAGGAGCACCTTTCGTTATTTATATTTTAATTCGAAAAATCAGATGATCGGGATAAAAAACACGGAAATAGGTTTTGATGCTTCGCTGTTTACTATCCCCGAAATGGATTTTGAGCAGGGCACGGTGCATGTGCTTTTGGGCAAAAATGGAATAGGAAAATCAGCGCTATTGAATACCTTGTCGGGTCTTATATCGCCCGTTGAAGGGATCATTAATTTTGATGGCAAGCTTTTATCGGAGTATTCATACAAACATTTAGCGAAGAAAATAGCTTACGTAAGGTCAAATGTCAAAGGGGTTCCTTTTCTGACAGTGGATGCTTTTTTATTTCTTGGTCGCTATCATGATAAGAATTTTATAGGCAAGCATAGTACAGAGGATTATGCACTGGTTGAAAAAGCAAAAGAATTGTTTGGGATTGCTCATTTGGCGGAAAAATTCACCAACGAACTGAGCTCAGGTGAGCTTCATTTATGCGCCATTGCAAAAGCGTATGTCCAGCAGACCGATTACATTTTATTGGATGAGCCGACCTCTCACCTTGATTATGCCAATAAACGAAAGGTATACGAGCTACTAGGAAAAATGGCCAAAGATCACAATAAAGGAATTGTTATATCCACGCACGACCTGGACCTGGCTTTTAAGTTTCCTTTTGACTTTTATTTGATTGAATCACAAAGTAAAACGCTCAAAAGTGTCAAAACATTCAAGGAGGTTGAGAAGGAGTTTATGTAGAGCGTGTATCGATATTAATCGATATAGACAGCATAATCAAAGCTTTGAATATACTTTTGAACACTACCTTCCATACCTTTAAATCCTTCAACACCATTTGTTCCTGGGAAGCCTTGCCGACCTGCTTGTTGTCCCGCTAACGGTGTACCGGGTGTACCTCTTTTTCCACCCATACCGCGACTTCCATATCTTCCGCCCTTTGTTTTGGTCGTCAAGAAACTTTCAATTCCCGCACAATTTTCGTGTATGTAGAGGCTAAGGTTACCTGCATTTCCGCCGTAACCACCATTTCCGCCATTTCCGCCGTTTCCAGCGTCTCCCACACGTCTCATTTTGTTGTTTTTTATGTCTCCGTCTTTCCCATCTCCGCCATCTCCGCCGTTCCCACCATTACCACCATTACCGCCGGATAAATCAAAATAAATACTATTACCTTCTTGCATCTTATAATAGAAAGGCGCTGTATTTGAATTGTTCTCTCTTGAATAGACAAAAATCATATTTTCTTCCTGCCACATGTGTACGGTATAATTTTTTGATGACCCTCCATTGGTTCCATTTAGTCCGTGCTCTCCATCTTTTCCATCCCTCCATAAAAGCGGAGTACCACGATTCCTTTGATGTTTTCCACTTACGCCATTCGCACCATTGTATAAAATCTTTAATGGCCCTCTAAAATTCATAATGACTGAATCTTTTTGAACATATTTCTCATCTCTGTTGGTGTATTTTATGGTCAAATGACACTTATCATCATCAAATGAATTTGACTTTTTTACCAGTGTGTATGATTTAGAATTTCCCGAACGTCTAATGTCAGGTGAGCTAAAGGATATATTACTATTTTTTGACATCTCATGCTGCTTTCCATCATATGTTTGTAGCAGAATCTCTCCTTCAAATTTAGCGCCATTATTCAAGTTTTGATTCGGACTATATTCGAACCATATTGCCTCAATTTGAGAAACCTTAATGTTTTTTAAACTTGAACAACTTGTGCCCAAAAACAAAACGATTCCAATCCAAAACAATTTATTATTCATAACAATAGGTTTTGTTTAAGATACTAAAATTCATTTAGTTTTTAAGTACCCTTAAAATTGTCTTAAAAATTATTTTGAGGTCATGACTCAATGTCGGATTGGCCAAATATTTTTGATTGATCTTTAATTTATCAGGCATAATATCCTCGATATAGGTCTTTTTTGGATCATCGGATGCTGCTAATAATTCATTCTCATTGAAATATTCAATAGAGGCGTAGTCGGTTATTCCTGGTTTGACCTCAAGTACTTTTTTTTGTGTATCAGTATATAACGCTACAAATTCATGAACCTCTGGACGAGGTCCAACAATACTCATTTCTCCCCTGAGCACATTGATGAACTGCGGAAATTCATCAAGCTTGTATTTACGAATAAAAATACCCACTTGAGTAATTCGGGGGTCTTTCATTCCGACGGTAAGTTTCCCTGATTGATCTGCATCAATTCTCATGGAACGAAATTTATAAAGCTTAAAAGGTAAGCCTTGTCTTCCAATACGCTCTTGCATATAGAAGATTCCTCCGGGGGAACTGAAAAGAATAAGTATAGAAATGACAAACCCGATGGGGAAAAATAAAACAAGAATGAAAAGTGAAAACAAGAAGTCAAAAGCTCTTTTCATTGCTTAACCCTTTAGAATCTTTTCTACTGAGTTAATCACAGCAGTCAGTACTTGCTGAACTTGTAAATCATCTAAGTTGTAATATACGGGCAGCGAAATTTCTGTTTGGTATTTATGGTAAGCAATTGGAAAGTCATTGATTTCATAACCAAGGTTTTTATAGGCAGTGAGTAGTGGTAAGGGCTGAAAATGCACATTCACAGAAACAGATTGATCAAATATTTCCTGTATAATCTCATCTCTCTGAACCTCAGATATATCTTTAATTCTTAGCAGGTAAAGATGATGACTTGATGTCTTGTCAGAAGTTTCGTGTGCAGGTAATAGTGCCCAATCTCTCTTTGAAAAAACCGAGTCGTACGCATGGAATATTTCTTTTCTTCTTGCTAAATTCTCTGCGTATCGATCTAATTCTACCAATCCTATGGCAGCCTGAATATCGGTCATATTACACTTGTATCCTGGTGTTACCACATCATATTTCCATGCGCCTTTTTTAGTTTTTGCTAATGCGTCTTTGGATTGTCCATGTAAGGTAATCGTTACAAATTCTTTATAAATTTCTTCATGATCAAAGGGTTCCGGAAGGTTAAAACATACAGCACCACCCTCGGCAGTTGTGAGGTTTTTCACTGCATGAAAAGAAAAGCAGCTGACATCTGTAAAGCTTCCCGAGCGTTTGTTTTTGTATGTCGCACCAAAGCTATGTGCTGAATCAGCGGCGATTAAGATGCGTCCTAGCTTTTTTTGTTTCTCATTCGAGGGTACAAAGATTGAGCTATGTTTCTCGACACAATTCATTATTTCGTCATAGTCACACGGAAACCCTGAAATATCTACAGGCATAATAACCTTCGTTTTTGGTGTAATTGCTGCTTCTATTTTGTCGAGCGCAATATTGAAGTCATCTCCATTAATATCGACCATCACAGCTTTTGCACCTGTATGCAATACAACATTTGCACTAGCACAATATGTATATACTGGGATGATAACTTCATCCCCGAGTCCAATACCCCACCATCTGAGGAAAACCTCCATCCCCATGGTCCATGAATTGACGGCAACGGTCGTTTTACAGCCGCAATATGCTGAAATTCTTTTCTCAAAGAGCTTCGTTCTAGGGCCCGTAGTGATCCAGCCGCTTAACAAGGCTGCATTTACTTCATCAAGCACTTTTTGATCGATACGTGGGGGCGAAAATGGTATCATGTTTCGAAATTACATATTTTGAAGTTCATCGTATAAGCCTTCCGCTATTTTATTACGGTCAAAAACATCAGCCACATAATTTCTTGCACGATCGCCCATTTTTTTTGTTTCATCGGGGTTTTCTAGGAAATATATTACCTGTGTTTTTAGGCTATCTATATCTTCTGGGGTATAGAATAGACCCGCTTGTGCATTTTCGATAAAATGTTTGCGCGCTTCTCCATCAACGCCAAGCAGTAATGGTTTTTTCATTGCCAATGCTTCAAATATTTTTGAAGGTATAGCACCTTTAAAAAGGTCTAACTTTTTGAGTGGAACGATGGCAATGTCAACGGACTTTAGTATACCTGGCATCTCTGATTTTGCAACTGGCTCCAAAAAGTGAATATTTTTGAGGGCATATTTTTTGTGAAGCGTAACCAATTTCTCCTTTTCTGGTCCTGCTCCTTGAATCACGAATTGTGCATGTGTATTTTCCAATTCTCTTGCCGCTTCAATGATAATCTCAAGCCCTTGCGCATGACCCAAAATACCTCCATAAAAGAAAATAATATCCTCATCTTTAAATCCATTGACTTGTCTAAAGTCACTATCTGGGATTTTCTCAGGATTATAAAATGAGATATCGACCCCGTTGGGCAGCCAGCTTACCTCTTTTGCTGGAAAGCGTTGTTTGATATCATTGACAATTCCTTGTGTTTGTCCTGTAATTAGTGTAGAGGCCTGGTAGCATTTCTTTTCTAGCTTAGAGGCCATGTTCAGGAGGTTTTTATTGGTCACTAGCCCAAGCTTTTCAGCACTTTCAGGCCAAAGGTCTGAAACATTAAAGATGAGCTTTGCATTTAGTTTTTTACTTAATGCGATTGCTGAATAACCAAGAAACAAAGGCGGGCTTTCAACCATTAAGTAATCAAAGGATTGTAATCTGCGCCCACGCCAATAGCTTGACCAAACAAAGCTAAAATAATTGAGAAGCCGCGCAACAATACTTTTTGACGCGGACACGTATATCCAAGATCGGTGTACTGTGATACCGTCAATCGTTTCTTCTCTTCTTTGTTTATTCCTATAATCCTTGAAAACTTCCATTTTTGGATAATTAGGCAAAGCTGTAAGTACTTCTATTTGAACCCCTTTGTTTTTTAAACGAATAGCAAGCTCATGAAGACGGTTTTGAGGAGCACCGATTTCAGGAGGATAGTATTGTGTCAGGATCAGTATTCTCATAGTACAAATCTATTTTTTTCATTAAACTTGCTCAAAACTGCCAACCAAAAGCAAAAGAAAATGATGCCACTTTGCCTTTGAATCATGGATTCAAAGAGACAAAAAACGATAAAAGATAATACCAAAGAAAAAAGAATCAATCTTTTTTGTTTTAAAGCAATAACCAATAGGTAAATAATGATGGATAGAAAAAGCAATAATCCAATGAATCCTAGTTCTGCCGTGATTTGAATAAATTGATTGTGTGGGTTATTTTGTTTTAGCGCGAGTCGACTATGTCCAAGGGCCTCGAGCTCCTTCTGCATATGAAAATCAAGATTTCCCAATCCAACGCCAAGAGGGTGTTTTAAACATATTTTAGTGGAGACATTCCATAAAATCAGCCTCGTTTCATTTCCTTCAAGGGGATAAGTTCTATTTCGAATAAATTCTTCTGGATTTTCATTATAGTTTTTAACAAAGGAGAGCGCATTTGAAAAATCGGCTTTTATTTCTTTTGATGAAAAAATAAAGCCAATGCCCATAATCGTGAGTATACTATAGCTGAGAATTAGATTTTTCGCTCCGCCTTGAAATACGGAAATAAGTATGGGTATAATGAGTACGAGTAATATAATTAAAAGAAATGCAGCCAAGCTTCCCAGGTTCCACTGAACCAATAATGTAGCTAAAAACAATATGATTCTGAGTGGCTTATTTGGAACAATTGTATTGCTTTTATCCAGAATGACTACTACCGATGAAAATATTAAAAAGGCAGAAAAATAGCTTGGATGATGAATTTGAGAAAAGTTAGTGGTGCTAAAACATCGTAGGCTTTCTCCAAATGCCAAACTACATTTATATGAATGATAAAATGCAATTGAAATAAGTACAAGGCAGCCTGCAATATGTGCTCTAAAAAGATGGATAAGTTCTTTTTGCTTTGCTGGATAAAAGGAAATAAGCATTGGTATAACAAGTAATGATAACTTATTTTCCAAAAATCTCAAGCTAGATAAAGCAGCACCATGAGTAAAAAGAGAAAGGAGGTATGCCCCGAACAAGGCCATCATAGCCAATAGGGCAATATTCGGTTTGAATACCAACTGTTTTTTTATTGCTCCATATATCGTCAATAGACAAAGCCAAATAATGAGTAGGGAGGAAAACTTGGGAAATATGAGCCATAATACCGAGAACAGCACAAAAGATCGATGATAAATTTTTAAGAAATTATCCATGCAATAGCTTATCGTAAAAAGCATAAAGCTTTTCTTTTTCTTTGCTCCAATTGTAATGTGCTAAGGCAGCTTTTTTTGCTCGAGCACCCATTTCTTTTAGTCGCTGCTTGTCTTCGAGCATTGTCGTTACGGTATTTGAAATCTCATTGGGATCTAATGGATTTACAAATTCGCTACAATCAATTTCGTCTAGCAAGGATCTATACAGTGGGAAGTCACTCGAAAGTAATGCAAGTCCTGCATTCATATATTCAAACATTTTTATAGGATAGGCTTCAAGATAGCTTGGAGTAGGGTGGAGCGTTACGATACCAATTGAACATGTTCCTAATAGCTCAGTGATTTTTGCTTGATTTACCTGTCCATAAAAAATAACTTTTTCCCATCCTTTGAGTTGCCTTAGTTCCATCTCGAATTGTTCAGTATCAAAGCTACCTGCAAGATGAAGTACTACATCACAGTGCTCTATGGCCAGAATGATCTCTCTTAATCCTCTCGATTCATACAAGCCTCCAATATAACAGATATGATTATGTGTCTTTTCTGACACTTGGCCTTCGGGTAACTTAATCTGTGGATAATTGGCGATCATCTCAACATTTGGATGGAATTTTGAAAATCTTTCACAAATAATTGGTGTGACAGACACAATACCATCTAGCTTTTTACATGCTCTTTTTTCGTGATAGCCGTATAGCTTGGAGATAAGTTTCCTAAACACGACTGGAATCCAGTACTTATCTAGGATTTGTTTTGGGACATCCTCATGAGAGTCAAAAATAATCTTTGCTCCATTTCTCGATTTTAATTTTTTCGCTATTCTTAATAATTCAGGATCATGAAGGTGATATATATCCGCTTTTACTTTTAATGCTTCTTCAAGCACTTGGTCAACAGTTTCTTTCATTCTCTGAAGTCGAGATTTCACCGCCGAGTGAAAACCAATGACCTGAACATTATTTTCAATTCTGGTATTTCCATTAGGAACAATGAAATAGGTTTTATAGCGCTCAGCACTAGAAACAGCAAGCTTATGAAAAATACGGATGTCTCCATCAGAGTGCGCACTTGTCAAGTGACAGATAGTGGATTGTTTATTCGTATTTTTCATCAAATTCTTTTTTAAAAATCCAAAACAAAACCATGACGAGGCCCCATCCACCACTGAATAAAATAGTAGTCAATGAGCCAGAGCTCAATAAAAAAATTGGAAAAAGATTCAGCGTTAGCCTCGTCTCAATACCGGTATTTTTAAATAGA
>CAJXDT010000025.1:0-37713 GCA_913052055.1 uncultured Cryomorphaceae bacterium | reverse complement strand
TTTATTGGTATCCATTGATTGTTGACCTTGTAGTTCGCTGGCTTGCTTGATGCAGTCTCACTGTGGGTTCCATCTTGATTATCCACGAAGTATGAATATTCTGATCTTTGCTCAATAATTTCGTTGGGAACACGTGGTCGTTTTGGATTTACGGAACCATTAAAATTATTATGTCTAGTTGTAAAAATATCGCTAAACCGCTGCGGATAATTAATTGTAACTTTCGAAACTTCTTCATTGCCGATATCAGATATCAAATCTTGTTTGGAATTTGTTTTATTTGTTAACAATGGTTTACCATCGCTGTTTTTATCATAGCTAATCCACTGCGCGTGCAAAGATGAACTTGTAAAAACAAAAGAAAGAAACAAAACAATTGCCCCTAAAGATTGGAAAGAATTTTTCATAACCGAAAATTTAAAATTGGATGGTTTGTTGATATAGGAATTATCAAACAAAGAATGGATGGTCTTAAACATATTTTACTTTTTAAAAAATGGGTCAAAAAGCATCATGTTCAAAAAATAAGGGAGAACAACACACTTTTTACTACTTATCAGACATTAAAATACGCAACAGGTTGCTAAAAATTCAGTTGGTTGAGCGTAAAGCCAATCCAAGTGAATATTCACCGTAACTCATTGAATATTAGAATTTACCAAAAATAAGACTAAAAAGCGATAAAAAAAACAATTGTGCCCTTTTAATATATTGTTTTACACAGATATAGCGTTTTCAACAAGCAAAATACAGACAAGCCAAGAAAGCGCCAATTATAGACCATATATGGTCAAAATTCAGACCCGCAAACAGCTTTTAGCGATATTTGTAAGAAGTCAAGGTCCGAATAAGGGGATTTGAATCGCCGCTATTTTTTTAAAAGTTCGGCCCGAACCAAGCTTGAAATCAGCTTGCCGTCGGCTTTTCCTGCGAGTTTTTTGGTGAGCACGCCCATACACTTTCCCATGTCCTGGGGTCCAGAGGCACCTGTCGATTCAATGACAGCTTTCACCTCGATGAGAATCTCTTCTTCGGACATCATACTGGGTAAGAATTCTTCGATGATATTCGCTTGCTCAAGCTCCTCTTTCGCCAAATCAGGTCTATCCTGCTGGACATACAATTCGTAGGTCTCCTTTCGTTGCTTGAAGAGCTTCATACAGATCTTGAGGACCACATCGTCCCCTACATCATTTCCTGAGCCCGAGGTGGCCTCTACCATGATTTTAGATTTGATGTCTCGCAAGGTAGACAAGCGAACCTTATCCTTGGCGCGCATGGCGTCCTTGATGGCCTGATTGATTTCGTCTGAAAAAGCCATTAATCTACGTTGTCGTGTAAAAAGCTATTGTCACTCAAGTCAGAACCTCCATTCTCATCTTCTGAGAGCCCGAATCTACTTGGTTTCTCTTCACTTGGCTTGCTGTTATCTAAAAACAAAGACCTTCTCTTAAAAGCAGGTTCTTTTTCATAATCTGAAATACCCTCTGCATTCTTAAGTTTAGCGGTATGTTCTTGAATTTTATTGACACGGTTCTGCGTCATTTTCTGATGGTCTTGCGCACTTGGCTTCTCATCGATCTCTTCGTCTTCATCCAACTGGTGTTTGACAACATCAGCCTCAGAGAATAAATCTTGTTGAGAATCAGCGTCATTTAATGCCTCTGGAACAATGGTCTCGCTGATTTCCCACGACAAAGGCGCGGATTCATTTTCAATCTCGGTTTCTTTCTTATCCTCATCTTCACTTAAGTCGTGAACCACGAGCTCCTCTGAGGAAAGATGAATGGCATCAACCACATTTACTGGCTCAGCAGTAGGTTCAACGGTTTTTACAAAAGGCTCATCTTTTTCCTCAACTACAGCTTCCGCTTCTGACGGACTGACAGGGTTTGATAAGGGCTGCTTGATTTCTTTCACTGCAGCGTCCTCCAAAGGTATATTGATGCGTTCCGCTGGCTTTCCAAGTGGAACAATAAGGTCGTCTGAGGTAGCAAAACCTGTGGCAATGATGGTTACAGAAAGCTTGTTACCGAGCGAATCGTCACACCCCACACCGAAAATCACATCCGCTGTTGAACCCGCTTCTTCTTGAACGTAATCGGTGATTTCTCCCATTTCATCCATCGTGATTTCATTGGATGAACAATAGCTAATGTTCAATAAGATATAATTTGCACCCGTAATGTCGTTGTCATTTAATAAGGGTGATGCCAATGCTGCTGTAACGGCCTCCATTGCGCGATCTTCACCTTCTGCTTGTGCAGAACCCATAATGGCATGCCCACTATCGCGAAGCACTGTATTGACATCATTAAAATCAGTATTGATTAAACCTGTTCGTGAGATAAGCTCTGCAATGCCCTTGGCAGCAACAGTTAAAATATTATCCGCGTGTGCAAAAGCGGCTGTTAAGCCCATGTTTTTGCCAAAATCACGAAGTCTTTCGTTGCTAATAATGAGTAAGCTGTCCACATTTTGACGCATGCGCTCTAATCCAGCTTCAGCCTGAATTCTTCGCTTTTTACCTTCAAAATTGAATGGAACGGTGACGATTCCGACCGTAAGTATTCCTAGGTCTTTTGCAATTTGCGCGATCACAGGACCGGCTCCGGTTCCTGTTCCTCCGCCCATACCCGCGGTTACAAATAGCATTTTAGTGTTTTGACTCAATAGCTCTCGAATATCCTCTAGGTTCTCTAAAGCTGCATTCTCCCCTACCTCGGGCTTCATTCCTGCACCGCGACCTTCTGTAAGTTCCGTTCCGAGTTGGATCTTATAAGGAACTGGAGAGATATCCAATGCCTGTCGATCTGTATTACAGATGATGAAATCGACACCCTGAATCCCCTGATTAAACATGTGATTTACGGCGTTACTACCGCCTCCCCCTACTCCAATTACCTTAATATCGGAGCTGTTTTCTTTTGGTATGTCAAATTCCATATCTATAATTTTAACGTTTACTATTATTATTCATCCTCAAAAAGGTCCTTGACCCCTTTCAGTACTTTGTCAAAAAACTTGCCTTTTGTTACAGGCTCTTCCTCTTCATCAGTATTTTCTACAGGCCTTGCATTCTTTTCAAAACCTTTTAATACAAGACCAATACCTGTTGAATAAATTGGACTCGTCAATGAATCATCATTGGTATTGGCAAGATGTTCGTTAGGATAACCAATGCGTGCATCCATACCAGTTAAATATTCAAACAATTGGGTGAGGTGCTTCAGCTTTGAACCACCACCAGTCACTACGATACCACCAATAATTTCTTTGGCATAGCCTGAGTTTTGAATCTCGTTGTTTACCTTTTCGATGATTTCTACCATACGGGCTTCAATAATAGAAGCTAAATTCCGAACGGTGATCTCTTTAGATTTTTGTCCGCGAAGACCTGGAATGCAGACAACCTCTTTTTCACTGCTTTCTGAAGCCAATGCACTTCCAAATTTAACCTTGAGCTTTTCAGCATGTCTTTCTAATATTCGACAACCTGTTTTTATGTCTTGGGTCACGATGTTTCCTCCATAAGGAATTACTGCCGTATGTCTGATGATTCCGTCATGGAAGATGGCCACGTCTGTTGTTCCACCCCCGATATCGACAAGTACAATACCTGCCTCTTTTTCTTCATCGCTTAACACCGCATCCGCTGAAGCGATTGGCTCAAGGATCACTTCGCTTATTTTAAGTCCAGCACGTTGGACACAGTTGTAAATATTTTTAACGTTGCTGACCTGACCCGTTATGATGTGGAAATTTGCTTCCAAACGCACACCAGCCATCCCGACAGGTTCCTTTATTCCCTGTTCTCCATCCACGTTGTATTCTTGTGGTATGACCGTGATGATTTCTTCACCAGGATTCATGACAAGATCATACATGTTATTCACAAAGGTTGTAATATCAGCTTGAGAGATTTCCTCCTCTCTATTTTTTCTTGTATAGCTGTCACTTGTTTGCATGCTTCTAATATGCTGGCCTGCAATTCCGACCACAACATGACTAAGCTTTAAATTTCCTTCCTTACAATTCTGTTCAGTATCTTCTATAGCGGCCCGAATTGAATTGATTGTTTTGTCAATGTTAAAGACAACTCCTTTTTTTACGCCCAAAGACTCACTCTTTCCACGAGAGATAATTTCTATTTTACCGTGATCGTTTTTAACCCCGACAAAACATGCGATTTTTGTAGTCCCAATATCCAGACCAACAACAACGGATTTTTTTCCAGATTCAGCTGGCTTTTCTGCAAACGACTTGTCCTTCATATTTTAAACTTATTTCACTGTACTTATTCCAACCCTCAAATGGCATTGCTTCTTGATAAAAAACTTTGAGTCTTTGGAACTTCTCCTCTACCTCTTTTACTGAGCTTGCCTTGCCAAAGACAATTTTTTGTTTTCCCACTACCGGAATCATTATAAATTCATGATTTTTATCGCAATAAACCTGGCCTATTAATGATTGCAGTAAGGGGTCCTTACAAACATAATTTGAAATGCGATAGATATCATCAAGGAGCCTAATACTTTTCAAGGAGTCGTTGTTGATAATCAAATTGATGTTTTCACTATCAATTCTGTCTGGTATGTCACCCGAAAAAATAAGCACTCGAGCAGTATGTATTGATGATCTTCCCATCTTGTTACCATCGGCATCTAAATAGAATGATTTGGCGCCCGTAGGAAAAACCCTTGCCAAGGGCTTCACCAATTCTAAGTCTATTGACCATGAGCCCTTTAACCCTTTATAGACGTCAACATTCCTTACCTCTGGCATTGTATCTAAAGTAGCCTCTGTTTCAAATATATCAAGCGTTGAAACCTCTTTCCCTTTCTCAAAGATCTGATGGGTTTGCAAACGATTAAGTACCTCTTGCTGCGTTAAAAATGTATCCTTTCCAAGGACCGCTATTTTAATTTCAGGGTTATTTAAAGTAACAAGCGACTCTTTCTTGTGCTCAAAAAACAATATGACGGTAACGCCTGTAAAAAGGAAACACCACAGTAAAAATTTCATCCAATTTTTCATTGTTTCCCTTCTATGTTTTGGATTAAAATATTTTTCAATGGTGCAACGATTTCGCCAATATCTCCGGCGCCTATAGTCACGACAACGCCTTTAGTCTTTTCCTTCATCGCCTCAAGGACACTGGTGGCACTTAAAACTTCTTTGTTTTTCAAATGCACCATAGAAAGCAGCCATTCACTAGAAACGCCTATAATTTCTCGCTCACGTGCTGGATAAATAGGCAAAAGAATAAGCGAATCAAACCGTGAAAGCTGTTCTGAAAAAGCATTGCCGAAATCGCGTGTTCGGGTATATAAATGTGGTTGAAAAACAGCACTAATTTTCTGCTCAGGATACATCATTCTCAATGAGTCAATAAGCGATTTTAGCTCTTCAGGATGGTGCGCGTAATCATCAATATAAACCAAATCAGCGGTCTTTATTTGAACGTCAAAACGCCTTTTGACCCCCTTAAAAGAAGCCAAGCCACGCTGAATCTCAGCCATTGGCAAACCAAGCTGGTCAAGTAAAGCAATACAAGCCAAGGCATTTGAGACATTATGTATTCCGGGAAGACCGAGCTGAAACCTTACCCTCCTTGAGGTTTTAGTATCTACAAAAAATTGCATTTCGCCATCTATGTAAGAGAGATTATACCCATTATAATCTGCTGTATCGGAATCTACTGCATATGAAACAGAGGGGCAAAGTGATGGTAATGATAATCCTTCTTTCACAACACAAACCCCATTAGGATCGATCTTCATGGCATACTGACGAAAACCATCCGTAAAATTAGAAGCATCACCATATACATCAAGATGGTCTGGGTCCATTGCCGTAACAATACTGGCAAAAGGAGATAAATGAAGAAAAGATCGGTCAAACTCATCCGCTTCTACCACTACCCAATCCGATTGGGCATTTAACAATAAATTAGAATTTGTATTTGAAGCAATACCGCCCAAGAATGCATTGCATTTCCATGGACTTTGGTCCAGGATATGCGAGAGCATGGCACTTGTGGTGGTTTTACCGTGTGTACCTGCCACACACAAGCCCTTCATGAAGCGGGTGATCAATCCCAAAGCCTCTGCTCGTTTGTAAATTGTGTATCCCTTTTCTTTAAGGTAGAGCAGCTCTTTATGGGACTCAGAAACAGCAGGTGTGTATATTACTAAAGTCTTTTCTGGAGTAGAAACATGATGTTTCACTTTAGCTCCATGGTCCTCAAAATGAATATGACAACCTTCTTTTATTAGCGCATCCGTTAGCTCAGACTTAGTTCTATCATAGCCCGAAACCTCTTTCCCATTGGCTTTAAAATACCTTGCCAATGCAGACATACCAATACCACCTATTCCAATAAAATAGAAGTTTGTATAATCTGTCAATTGATTTCTCATATTAGCTTAAAAGGGTTTCACAGGCATCTACAATATCTTCTGTTGCATTAGGTTTTGCCAACGACTTTATATTTCTGGACAATTCCATTTTCTTTTCTTCATTTTCAACTAAGGCATAAAGTGCAGGAACTAAGTCTTCACGAGCATCTGTATCCCTAATGAGTATAGCGGCAGCTGAACTAACCAATGCCATCGCATTTTTTGTTTGGTGGTCTTCTGACACGTTCGGAGAGGGAACCAGAATGACTGGCTTACCTACTAGGCATAATTCGGATACAGATAATGCACCAGCGCGAGATACCACAATGTCGGCTGCAGCGTATGCAGCATCCATTTGAGAAATAAATGGCATGAGCTTAATCTGTTCAGGAACTTTACTTAATGACTCATTGATTTGGTCAATGTATCCTTTACCGCATTGCCAAATAAATTGAAGCTGTCCATTTGAGATTTGTTCTAAATTTTTCAGCATAGAGTCATTGAGGGTTTTAGCACCCAGACTGCCTCCAATAACAAGAACTGTCCTTTGTAAGGAAGACAAACCAAATACATTTAACGCATCCTCTTTTGAGGTTTTAATATTGCTTAACGCTTGTCGAACTGGATTACCCGTCAACCTGATTTTTTCTTTTGAAAAAAACTGTTCAAGATTTGCGTAAGCCGTGCATATAAGGCTGGCCTTTTTGGAGAGTAAAATATTGGTTTTACCCGGAAAAGAATTTTGCTCCTGAATCACGGTTGGGATGCCTAAAATTTGTGCTATTTTTAGGGTTGGGCCACTGGCATAACCACCAACTCCGATCACCAATTGCGGATCAAACCGTTTGATAATTCGACGCGCTTTCAAAAGGCTATTGAATAGCTTAAAAGGAAGCAAGAAATTTGAGAAAGTCAATTTTCTTTGTAGTCCAACGATTGGCAAACCTTCAATGGAGTATCCCGCCTTAGGAACACGCTCCATTTCCATCTTTCCCACAGCACCCACAAACAAAATATCTACCTCCGGGTTTCTTCTCTTTATTTCATCCGCAATAGCAATTGCTGGAAAAATATGTCCTCCCGTGCCTCCACCTGAAATTACAACCCTGTTAATTTTTTTATTCATCGGTATTTAGATCAAATGATGAAGCTGTCGCTGTTCGTTTATTGTTCTTTTTGGCAATTGACTGCACAATACCAATAGATATGCAAGCCATTATCAGCGCAGAACCTCCCATCGCCAAAAAAGGCATGTTTTGTCCAGTCACCGGCAATAAACCCGTACAAACCAACATATTAATAGACGCCTGCAGCAGCAAATGAATTCCGATGGCAAGACAAATGTAGGACTCAAATAAAACATCTGTTTTCCACGCTACCTTTATGATTCTTAGTAAAAGAACCATATATAAAAACATCAATAGGAAACCTGATATTGAGCCAAACTCCTCAATAAAGCTGGCAAAATAAAAATCGGCATACGCCTCGGGAATATATCCTTTTAATTTTCCATCACCCACACCTTGACCTGTGACTGAACCGTTATAAATCGCAAGCTTTGCATTGTTGGCTTGGGCATTTGCGATATCAAACTCAGCAGCACCATCTCCATTCATAAATTTTCGCTCAAACCTTGCCTCCCAAGTATCGTAACGCGAAAGTAAATTCAGGTCAGGAAAGGCCTTATGAATAGTCACCAAAAGAAAACCTAGAAAGGCTACTCCGGCGAAAATCACAGCTAACTTTTTCCAAGGGAAACGCCCAATAAAAAGCAACATAAAGGACAGCATAAAAAGCATCACGGAAGTAGAAAGGTTGTCTTTAAGAATCAAAAGACAAATGACGACAATTGGCGCCAAAACAGGCAGCACTCCTTCCTTCCAATCATCAAAATATTTTTCCTTTTTAACAAGAAGCTGTGAGAGGTACATCAGTAAAGCGAGCTTGGCAAAGTCAGATGATTGAAAGGTAAGGCCGATAAAAGGAATTCTTATCCAACGATCTGCGCCATTTACATTTATCCCAAAAAACATTGTGAAAAGCAACAGCACTATGGCCAAATAATAAGCGAATTTACTGATCTGATAGATGTACTTCGAATTCACTCTATGAACTGCGAACATGCTGAAAAACCCTAATATAACATAGACCAAATGCTTCGCTAAATAATAGAATGGAGTACCTCCTTCGATCTTCACCAATACAGGCACAAAACTGTAGACGGTTACCAAAGAGAAGGACATGAGCAGTATCACAATCATCCATATGACCGGATCCCCTTTAAGATATGTTAAATAATACCTCATTGATTCAAATATGTTTTAGAAATATGCTTTTCAAAAAACCGCATACTATATTCACTATCTGAGTCTGAAGCCGTAAACAATAAAATTCCCGGCTTAAATATGATGTTATCTAAATAATTTAAGGCTTCTTGTATGGTGGACGCAGAAATGATTTTATTCGAACAATTATCTGAATGCGCTCCATAGACAATACATGTATTAATATTATTCTCTACACCATGATGCTTACTTAAAAAGCCTTCAATTTCATTTTTATTACCGACCCATAACAAGTCAAATGGGAACGACGCAATGGTCTTCTCCAGTAATTCTAAATCTGGGTTGTGCCATGAGAAAGTATCCATTCCTAAATATTTCCCGAGCGGTTTCATCGAAGGTATTGCCCCTTTTAATGTTTGGGCAGCCTTACCAGAATTAGAACCTTTACTCTTGATATGAAGCTTCTTCTTATTCACCTTAGAGCATTCTTACGGCTTGCTTAAATTGATTTCCTCTATCCTCATAGCTCTCGAAAAGATCAAAACTCGCACAAGCCGGAGAAAGCAAAACAGACTCCTCTTTTCTGGCCAATCGGTAAGCGTAAGCGACTGCTTCAACAGCTGTTCTTGCCTCAACCAGGGTTTCAACCTTGGAAGCAAACGCATCCTTTATTTTCTCGTTGTTCTCACCGAGACAAATAATCGCTTTCACTTTCTCATCAACCAACGGCAAAAGCTCATTGTAGTCATTGCCCTTATCAACACCACCAACGATCCATACGGTTGGTCTTTCCATACTCTCTAAGGCAAACCAGGTAGAGTTGATATTCGTAGCTTTGGAGTCATTAATAAATTCGACACCGTTAACCTTGGCCACAAACTCAAGCCTGTGTTCTACATTGACAAAATCCTCTAGACTTTGACGCACGATATCCTTGCGAATTTCTACTATTCTGGCGGCAATCCCTGCTGCCAATGAATTTTGGGTATTGTGCTTACCCTTTAAAGCTAAATCATGAATGGACATAGATAATTGTTCTTTTATATTGATTATTAATTGTTCCGAAATTGAATATCCCCCAATATCCTGAGGGGTTTTTATAGAGAAGCTGGCAACCTTCATCGGAAGGTTCAGCGTAGAGATTTTATCGTTTATAACTGGGTCGTCAGCATTGAAGATGAACCAATCTTCCTTGGTCTGGTTCCTAGTAATGCGCAGCTTAGAATCTGCATAAAGATTCATGTCATTGTTATAGCGGTCTAGATGGTCTGGCGTGATGTTTAAAAGGATGGAAATATCCGCTCTAAAAGTATGCAGGTCGTCAAGCTGAAAAGAGCTAAGCTCAATAATAAAATAATCAGGTTCAGAAAGTGAAACCTGCCTAGCAAGGCTTTTTCCAATATTTCCTGCGAATGCAACGTTTAAGCCAGCACTCTTGAATATATGAAAGAGTAACATCGTAGTCGTTGTCTTACCGTTACTTCCCGTTATGCAAACTTTTTTGGCATTGGTGTACTTGGAAGCAAACTCAATTTCTGACAGTACATTTACATGTTTGTTCGCTAGCTCCTTAAATATTGGCGCATGAGCAGGGATACCTGGAGATTTAATAACATAATTTGAAGCTACGATTCGTTCAAAATCATGTCCAGACTCCTCAAAATCAATATTTTCGTCAAGGAGCTCTTTTCTGTATTGCTCTTTTAAGGCACCTGCATCAGAAACAAAAACATTCGCCCCCATTTTTTTACCAAGTAAAGCTGCGCCAACGCCGCTTTCGCCGCCGCCTATAATTGCGATATTTTGACCTTTTATATCCATTAACGGACCTTAAGAGTTACAATAGTTACTACTGCCAAAAGCACGGCCAGAATCCAGAAACGGGCGACAATTTTGGCTTCATGTAATCCTGATTTTTGATAATGATGGTGCAAGGGGGCCATCTTAAAAATACGCCTGCCCTCTCCATATTTTTTTCTAGAATATTTGAAGTAACCAACCTGAAGCATTACTGAGATGTTTTCGATTAGAAAGACACCACACAAAACCGGAATTAAAAGCTCTTTTCTAATTGAAATGGCAAAAACTGCAATAATTCCACCTATAGCAAGACTTCCCGTATCACCCATGAATACCTGTGCAGGATATGAATTATACCAAAGGAAACCGATACATGCACCTACAAACGCACTGATAAATATTACAAGCTCCTCTGCGAAAGGAATGTACATTACATTTAGATAGTCGGAGAAACGTACATGTGAACTTACATATGCAAGAATTGCCAAAGCGATACCTACAATAGCGGATGTTCCAGTTGCTAAACCATCTAGACCATCAGTCATATTTGCCCCATTGGAGACAGCAATTACGATGAAGATGACAATCGGAATAAAAATCAACCAGCCATATGAGGAGCTACCTCCTAATAACCATTTATAATTGAACTCATTGTCTTTTACAAATGGAATGGTTGTAGTCATCTCGTCAGTCTCAACCCACTTAAATGATTTATCATCAGAAGATGTATGCTGATGACTAACATTTTTTTCTCCTGCTTTCAGGTTATAATCATTTGCAACTCTTTTGTGCACAACGACATCATCTGAAAAATAAAGTACTGAACCCACAATCAATCCAACACCAATCTGACCTATTATCTTAAACTTGCCTTTTAAGCCCTCCTTATTCTTTTTAAAAACCTTAATGTAGTCATCAATAAATCCGATCATTCCCAACCAAACTGTTGCAATAATCATGGTGATCACATAGACATTTTCTAGTCTTGCAAAAAGAAGCGTTGGAATTAAAATAGCCCCAAGAATAATCAGGCCTCCCATTGTAGGTGTTCCTGTTTTTTCTATTTGACCAGCGAGTCCAAGATCTCTAACCGTCTCCCCTATTTGCTGTTTCTGCAAGCGCGCAATAATGCGTTTTCCAAAAACGATAGAAATGATCAATGAGGTAATTAGTGCTAATGCAGAGCGAAAAGAAATATAGCTAAACAGGCCAGCACCTGGCACATTATAATTATCGAGTAATTCAAATAGATAGTACAGCATTATTGTGTCATTTGGTTTGTAAATTCACTTGCAATTTTATAGTCATCAAAGTCATGTCTCACGCCGTTAATTTCTTGGTATTTCTCATGGCCTTTTCCTGCAATGAGAATCACGTCTGATTCATTTGCTAGCCTGACGGCGAGCTTGATGGCCTCCTTGCGATCTTCCATCACAAAAGCATTACTCAGCTGCTCCTTATCAAGGCCATTTTGCATGTCATTAAGAATGGAATCAGGATCCTCAGTTCTAGGGTTGTCTGATGTTAAAATGAGTTGCTCACTCATTTCGCTTGCGATGGCAGCCATAATTGGTCGCTTATCTTTGTCCCTATCACCCCCGCAACCCACAACTGTGATTAGTCGAGCATTGGTTTGCTTCACCGCCTTAATGGTCTCTAATACATTTTTCAAAGCATCTGGCGTATGGGCATAATCTACGATTGTGGTTGGTCCTCCGAGAACTTTTAAGTATTGAAAACGCCCTTCAACCGATTGAAGATTACTGAGCACACCAAGTGTCTCAATCTTATCCTCACCTAAAAGAATGGATACAGCATAAACAGCCAAGAGGTTGTAGGCATTAAATCTGCCGATTAAACGGGAATAAAACTCAGTATCATCAAGATTCAAAACAAGTCCTGAAAGCTCGTTTTCAATAACCTTAGCCTTGAAGTCAGCTGGTGTTTTCAGCGCATAGTGAACTTGATTTGCCTTTGTATTCTGAAGCATCACCAATGCGTTCTTATCATCTGTATTTACGAGTGCAAAAGCCGATTTAGGAAGGTGGTCAAAGAATTTTTTCTTCGCTTTTATATATGCCGAAAAGGTTTTATGATAATCTAAATGGTCGTGAGAAATATTGGTAAAGACACCGCCTGAAAAATGCAGACCAAAGACCCTATTCTGATCAATGGCATGCGAGCTCACCTCCATGAAGCAATGAGAACAATTCGCATCTACCATTTCACGTAAAAGTTTATTCAGCTCTACTGGATTCGGGGTCGTATGCGTTGCTTTCAAAGCATTATCTCCAATTTTATTCACTACAGTAGACAATAGCCCAGTCTTGTAACCCAAACCGATAAAAAGATCATACATGAGCGTTGCGCAAGTTGTCTTTCCATTCGTACCAGTGATTCCAATGAGCTTTATTTCTTTAGAGGGAGTGTCAAAAAACGAATCAGAAAGTGAGGCAATAGCTTCAGAAGAATCTCCAACAAGGACCATAGATATATCTTCAGCTGAAAAATCAACTTGACGCTCAACTACAAAAGCACGACAACCTTTTTCATATGCCGATGCTAAATAATCATGCCCATCGAGCGAATAACCCTTAACGGCAACAAAAAGAGAACCTGCTGAACAAGATCTAGAATCAAACTCAATAGACTCAATCATCGCATCTTGAGCACTATATATTCGCTCATGCTTTATAGAACTTAATAAATGAGTTAAGCCTTTCATACGTTCTTTAGCGTCAATTTGATTAACCTTCCTTTTTCTAAATCAGTCCCCTCAGCAATTGACTGATAAATTACCTTTCCATATCCTGATATTTCAACCACCATCCCCATATCTTCAAGTAGATATACCGCGTCTTTAGCCGTCATTCCCCGCACATTAGGAACTTTCATATCCGTGACTTTTCGAGGAATTAGGTTGATTTTCTTTGAGGGTCTGACCTCAGCTACCCATGGCCCTGAACCCGTTATGTTATGTTCATAGCCTAATGCTGCCAAAACATTAGAAGCATCGTCCTTATAACCAGCCTTAATAGGTGGTAAATTTTCAGATTTATCGATGGCTTCATTGATGGCGTCATGGTACTTCAGATTTGAAGCAAAAACCTTGTTGGCCACAGCCGCAAATACAGTTCCTGAAACCTTTGCACCATAAATATTCTTTTTAGGCTTGTAGATGACGACAATACATGAGTACAATGGCTTATCAGCAGGAAAGAACCCACAAAATGATGCCTGATATTCTGATTGAGATCTATTTAAAAACTCTCCAGACACATCTAGCAATTTGACTGTGCCTGTTTTTCCTGCAATTTTGAACATGACACTTTTCAGGTCTTTTCCCGTACCATTTTCCATAACACCTACAAGACAACTTTTTACCTTTTCAATAGTCGATTCTGAACAAATCTTTTCGTCTAACACCACAGGGTCAAATTTTTGAAGCACCTTTCCCGAGTTCCTTATTTCTTGAACAAATTGAGGCTTCATCATTCGACCATTATTTGCAACAGAATTATAAAGATTCAAGGTTTGAAGTGGCGTTTGTTCTAGCTCGTAGCCAATTGACATATATGGAATAGAAATCCCTGACCATTGTCGAGAACCTGGTCGAGAAACCTTTGGCTTGGGCTCTCCTGAAATAGCAATACCAATGGGCTCAGTCAATCCAAACTTTTCAAGCCTAGAAATAAATTGATGAGGCTCATTTTTGTAAGCATTGTCTATCGTTGGTGCAATAACATTGGAAGAGAGCTCAAAAGCTTCTTTTAATGAAATCTTCCCATAGCCATGACCATAATTAGAGTCATATAATGGTTTTTTTGAACCTTTAAAATGATACGTACCCGATGCATTGACCTCTGTATCCAAAGAGAGTTTACCGTCTTCTAAAGCAGCCATTAAGGCAGCAAGCTTAAAAGTAGAACCCGGTGCAGAAAGTCTTCCTACGGCATAATTATAGGATTCTGAAAAAGAGCTATCGGAGTTCCGTTTCAGGTTCGATATCGCTCGTATATAGCCCGTGGCAACCTCCATAACAATAACACAACCATGAGAAGCATCCATGGAAATCAATTGTTTTTCAAGCTCTGAATGAACGACCTCTTGAATATCTGAATCTATTGTAGTTACAACGTCCGATCCAGCTATCGACTCCTCGATGACTTTACCGGTTTTTCTCCAGCCATTGGCAATTTTCTGTTCAATTTGAGACCCTGGTTTTCCAGCTAAATACTCATGAAATGCACCCTCAATCCCTACAGAATATTTTTTTCCATTTCGTTCTCTATAGTAACCTAAGGTTCTTTGCGCAAGCTTCCCTTTAGGATTTTTACGGACGGTAGATTCCTGATTTTGACCATCAATAATCCCTCCCTTCATTCTACCTTTATTAAAAATAGGGAGCTCCCGAAGCGCCATCCTTTGCTCATTCGTAACTTGCTTTTGAATGGATACATATCGCTTACCTTTAGTCCGAGCAACACGTAATTGATTGGCAATTTCTTCAGCCTCTTTTCTTTGAAATAGGTCACTAATCCCTTGCGCTAAAGAATCAACATTTTCATCAAAAAGCTCCTTTGTTGCGACCGTTGGATCCATGTAGACATCATAGTAAGAAACCGTAGTGATGAGTGGGTTCATGTCCTTATCTAAGACATCTCCAAGGCGCGGATCATCAGATACAATTCGTTCCTGAATTTTTCCTTGTCCTGGCATTTCTCCTATAGACTCAGTAGAGAATTGAATCGATACAACTGTTCCAAAAACCGTCGCCATCAAGGCCATAAACCCAAAATAGATGAGGTAGGCTCGGTTTCTTAAAAATTTTCTATTTGCCTCTTTCATTGATCGTTTGATTCTAGGCGTATTACCTTCGTTGCATTTAAAGATTCCTTGAGTCCTCTGTCATTGAGCTTCTCAACCAATTTTTGTCTTCTTGTTTCTATTTCAAAAGCTGTTTTGACCTCAAGAAAATCAGCAGAGTTTTGATCTATCTGTATTTGAGTGGCGCGAATCTCATCCTTAATTTGCTTCACATAATACCCCTTGGCTACGAAAAGAATCAGTAGAAACAGACTGAAAAAGATATAGGGCAAGTTGTTCAAGACAAAAGACTTGGTTAAAAATTCGCCATTAAGAATTTGAGCAACTGGATTGGGTTTTTTAACCTTCGCCTTACGGCTAGATTTTGGCTCAAAACTAGAAGTGTTCTTTTCTTCAATCATTCCTTTCTCCTATTCTTAGTTTCGCACTGCGTGATCTTGTGTTTTCAGCTTGCTCTTTTTCATCTGGAACGATGGGCTTACGATTTATTTCTGTAAATGACTTTAAGGGATTTCCGAAAAAATCCTTCTCCAGCTCCCCCTCTAGATTGCCTTTTTTAATAAAATTTTTAACGAGTCTGTCTTCCAGAGAGTGATAGGACAGCACTACCAATCTGCCACCTGGAGCGATGAGGTTTTCACTCTGGCAAAGTAGATCCTCTAACGCTTTGATCTCTTGATTTACCTCAATTCTGATCGCCTGAAAAACCTGAGCGTAGTACCTATTCTCCTTGAACTTGGGTGCGAAATCACCTAAAAAAGAAATTAATTCTTGTGTTGTCTTTAAGGAATTTGACTGCCGAAACTTGACGATCTCATAAGACAACCTTCTGGCATTTTTTATTTCTCCATACTTTCTAAAAATTGATGTCAACTCCTCTTCATCACTATCATTTAATAGATCAGCTGCATTTAAATTGGCGGAGGCGTTCATCCTCATATCAAGCGCACCCTCATTTCTTATTGAGAAACCCCTTACCCCTTCATCGAATTGATGAGAAGACACTCCAAGGTCGGCAAGAATACCATCAACTTTTGAAACACCTCTAAGCTTGAGCTGGTTTTGAATAAATGAAAAATTGGACTGGATAAAATGAAAGTTAGGTGCCTCCCATGCATTACGCAAAGCATCTTTGTCTTGATCAACAGCATAAAGCGTTCCTTTTGATGAAAGCTTATCAAAAATCGCTCGAGAATGACCGCCCCCACCAAAAGTAACATCCACATAAACGCCATCAGGGTTTATAGCTAAACCCTCAATACACGCATCGCGTAAAACCGGTATGTGATATGTACTATTCTTTTGGTTCATCCAAGTCTCCCATTACTTCATTTGCTAAATCTGCAAAGTCCGTTATGTTCTCTTCAATCATGCTGAAGTACTTGGATTTATCCCAAATCTCAACGCGGTCATTGTATGCAATAAGCATAACCTCCTGCCCTAAGCCGATTCTTTCGGCGTGAGCTGTCGGTATCAATACACGACCCGCATTATCAAGAGCAACCTGTTTTGCACCTTGATGAAACAAACGATAAAACATTCGATTCTTCGGTTTAAACAAATTCATTTTTGAAAGACGCTCACTCATCTTCTCCCAATCCATGATTGGATAAAGCGTAAGACAATCCTCAAAACCTTTGTTTAACATAAAATCACGCTGGGCAGTCGGAGCCAACTGCTTCCTAAGACCTGAAGGGAATAGAAACCTACCCTTGCTATCTAACTTAACCTCAAATTCTCCTACTAATCCAGCCATAACGAAACTATGAGTAAAAATAATGGAATTTTACCACTTTTTACCACCGATATTCAAATTGTTAATAACTTATAACGTCTGTTTACTTTTTTTGTTTCAAAAATACATCTAATATGTTTGTAAACAATAGAAATAATACTAAATATCAAAAGTGGTAAAAAGTGGAAAACTATTTATTTATAAACAAAATCAAACTGAGGGTATTTACGTACTTTTGAACCGTGAAAATTTCACTGAAATATTGGACCCTTCTAATTTTACTCTCAATTATTTGGGGCAGCTCATTCATCCTGATGAAAAAGGCAATGTACACGGCCGATGGATACGATACTTTTTCTTCTAACCAGGTGGCAACTATGCGTATTCTTATTGCAAGTATTGTACTCCTTCCTTTTGGTATAAAGGCATTTAAATCGATTGATTTCAGGAAGGATTTGGGCTCTTTTTCAATTGTTGCAATATGTGGCAACCTCGCTCCTGCCTTCTTATTTACTTATGCCGAAACGGGTATATCATCTGGACTTGCTGGCATGCTGAATAGCATTACGCCTATTTTCACAATACTTATTGCGCTGCTAATTTTCAAGGACAAAATGAGCTTTCGTCAATTTTTAGGCGCCTCAATTGGTTCCTTCGGTGTAGGATTACTGCTCTATTTCGGAAAGCAAAATTCTATTGAAGGGGAATGGAGTCATATTTTGAGCGTCCTAGGAGCCACATTATGCTATGCGATTAGCTTGAGCGTAATCCGATACAAACTAAAACACTACAAGTCACTCGATATAGCTGCCATTGCATTCCTCCTGCTACTGCCATTGTCGACGGTTTTATTTTTCACAGAAGATACTATGAATACATTTCAGAACAACACACAAATATGGAATAGTCTTTTAGCTATCCTAATACTTTCAATCGTAGGAACGGCACTAGCACTTTTCATCTTTAACACCATTATCAAAAACACTTCAGCTCTTTTTGCTAGCTCCGTAACCTACTTCATTCCCATTGTGGCGGTTATTTTTGGCTTCTTCTTTGAAGAAAAGATAACAGCCCCTCAAATTGGGGGAATGATGATCGCATTATCAGGTGTTTTTATCGCCAATTCAAATAGAGACCAAAAGTCTTCATGATTTAATGGCTAATATTTTGATGCATTAGAAGAAAATAGTATCTTTGTCGTCCAATTTTGGATAACTTATAATAGTAATCATTGTTATGTACGCAATAGTAGAGATAGCAGGGCAGCAATTTAAAGTGCAAAAAGACCAGAAGGTTTACGTTCATCGTTTGGAAGCAGAAGAAGGCTCAAAAGTAGAGTTTGATCAGGTACTGCTTTTAGAAGATAAAGGAACAGTAAGCGTTGGCGCCCCGGCTGTAGTAGGTGCAAAAGTCACCGCAAAAGTAGAAAACCACGTTAAAGGAGATAAAGTAATTGTCTTCAAGAAAAAACGAAGAAAAGGCTACAAAAAGAAAAATGGTCACAGACAAGCATTTACAGAATTGTCGATCACTGGAATTAAAGTTAAGAAGCAACCTGCAGCGAAAGCTAAGGAGGCATAAAATAAAATAAAATGGCACATAAGAAAGGAGTCGGTAGTTCAAAAAACGGTCGTGAATCACAAAGTAAAAGATTAGGTGTTAAAATTTTCGGTGGACAAGCTGCGATTGCAGGAAACATTATTGTTCGTCAAAGAGGTACACAACACCACCCTGGTGACAATGTGGGTATTGGAAAAGACCATACCTTGTACGCATTGGAGGACGGTCTTGTTGAATTCAAAAAGAAAAAGAACAATAGATCTTTTGTATCTGTAATTCCTTTGGAGGCAGAAGCAGAAGCTTAAATCATCAATAAAATTATTGAAAGGCCGACAATTGTCGGCCTTTTTTGTTTTCTAGCCATTATATTTGCCTATGATATTGAATCGAAAGAAACGCTGGACCGCATCTTTTATCGGAGGTATAATGATGTTCTTGGCATTTCCCTTTTCAGGAACCCTAACACCTCTAATATTCTTAAGCTTTGTTCCTCTGCTTATTGTGGAAGCAACTATAATGAATATTGGTCGCTCGTCCCTCAATGTATTCGTTCATAGCTTCATTTGCTTTTTAGTATTTAACATCGGCACCTCATGGTGGATATGGAATGCAAGTGCAGGAGGAGCAATATTTGCCTTTTTATTTAATGCTGTAGCGATGAGCCTTGTCTTTCAAGTTTTTCACATTACTAGAAAATATGTTGGAAACAAGGAAGGATATCTCTCACTACCCTTTTACTGGCTGGGATTCGAATACCTGCACAATCATTGGGAATTTGCACATCCATGGCTGTCGTTAGGAAACACGTTTTCAGAGCGCGTTAACTGGATTCAGTGGTATGAATACACAGGGGTTACCGGAGGTTCCTTATGGATTATTATCGTTAATCTTATTGGCTATTTAATTTACCGAAACTGGAAACAAAAGAAGAGTCTTAAAAGCCCCTTATTTATATATGCGGCGAGTATAATTGTCCCAATCGCAGCATCGATATATATCAAAGTCAGCTTTAATAGCAGTCAGAAATACTCATCAAAAATAAAGCAGGTTGAAACTGTAGTTTTACAGCCAAATATCGATCCATATAATGAGAAATTTGATCGTAGAAGTTTCTATGCACAGAATCAAAAAATACTCCGGCTAGCATCTGAAAAAATCAGTCCCAAAACAGACCTTGTAATTGCTCCTGAAACAGCCATCAGCGGAGGTTTTTTCGAGCCAAGACTGAAATCAACAATCGCCTATCAAATGTATCGAGATAGCCTAAAAACGTGGGGAACAGAGCTGTTAATCGGAGCTTCAACCATGAAAATGTTTAACGAAAAAAACTCCAGAAGCTCAAGGCTAATGAATAACGGTAGATACATCGAATACTACAACACCAGCATTCTTCTCAGCCCAAACAAAGAAGCAGAATTCATTCATAAATCAAAGCTTGTTGCAGGAGTAGAACACATACCCTACTCCTATTACATTCCATTTTTTGATCAACTCGCAATAGACAACGGAGGAACGATTGGCTCGTTAGGAAAAGAGAAAACTGTAAGAATAATGGGGACTTCCTTCGGAAAAATTGCACCTATTGTTTGTTATGAATCTGTTTTCAGTGAATTCGTTGCTGAGCAGTCCAGGTTGGGAGCAGAATTACTCTGTGTAATTACAAATGATGGCTGGTGGAAAGACACACCAGGCTATAAACAGCACTTTAGCTTTGCAAGACTCAGAGCCATAGAAAACAGAAAATGGTTAATCAGATCAGCCAACACAGGTAAGAGTGGTGTAATATCGCCAAGCGGAGAAATTGTTAAAGAAACTGAGTGGTGGACTCCTGATGCTATAACCGCAAAGGTACAGCTGCTTAGTCAAGTTACGAACTATGCAAAACACGGAGATTTCTTAGGTCGAAGCTCGGCATTTTTAGCTGTTTTTATCTTCATTTTTGCGCTATCCAAGATTATTAAACCCAACAGTATAGAAAAGTTAAATAGACCCCACAACGCTGAAAACAAATCTAAAAACAAAGAGAATTGATTTATTATATGCAACTTTAAATCATGTCGAAAGAGGAAATAACGGAGCATCAATTATATATCTCAAGCATAAGCGTATTGTGGCAACTGTGGAAAGAAAACCGCGGGAGTTTTTCAGCAAAGAAAATGTGGTGGAAAATTTTGTTTTTTACGGTCATCAGTGCGCCATTTCGATGGATACAACTATTGGCTTACCGGAAAAGAATTCAAGCTATAGACTTTAAAAAGAACCCGCCAGTATTCGTAATCGGCCACTGGAGAAGCGGAACAACCCACCTACACTATTTACTCTCTAAAGACAATCAATTTTCATACTTAGAAGCCTTTCAAGCCTTCTTTTTTAGGGTCGCTTTGGTTTCAAAAAAAACCATGAAACCACTACTTAACAGACTTATGCCACGGACAAGACCACAAGACAATGTAGTCATTGATGCAGGCGCTCCTACAGAAGAAGAACACCCACTTACTAATCTGACCCACAGGAGTAGTATGCATTCTTTTTTCTTTCCAAAGAATCAAAATTACTTCAAACGTTATCACCTCTTTGAAACCTCAGAAAAATCGCTTTCGAGATGGAAAAAAAGCTACAAACGAATGCTTCAAGAGATTGCATATTACAATGGGCCCGAAAGAACACTTTTACTAAAAAACCCGCACAATACAGCAAGAATAAAAGTGCTAAAAGAGATGTTTCCGAATGCGAAATTTATTTTCATTCACCGAAATCCATTTGACGTGTATAAATCCACCGAGCACCTCTATAAAAAAACCATAAAATCACAGTTTTTACAAAAATTCAGTGATGAAGAAATATCTGAATGTGTTATATCTTGCTATGAACTTGTCATGAAGCAATACCTTGATTTAAAAAAGTTTATACCCGAAGACCAATTGACTGAAATTTCATTTAATAATTTATCTAACAGCCCTTTAAGTGAACTTGAACGTATTTACAAAACACTAAATATAGCTGGTTTCGAAAAAATAAAACCAAGCTTCGAAAGCTATATTCAGGACCAAAAAAATTACAAGAAAAATAAATTTATTGAGCTTCCAGAAGAGCTAAAATCGAAGCTTAAAGATAGATGGGGTTTTGCCTTTAAGGCGTGGAATTATCCCCATTGAGATTGTTAAAAACAACCCATTAAGTCAAACTTTTTAATACCTTTGTTTTGAAATAAAGACACATCCTAATGAGTATCTACCTAGATTTCGAAGAGCCTATTAAGGCCATAGAAGAGCAAATTGAAAAGACAAAAGAAATCGGAGACACCTCTGATCTCGATATGACTGACAAAATTCAAGAGCTTGAGCAAAAGCTAAAAAAGAAAACCAAAGAGATTTTCACGAATCTTACACCTTGGCAAAGAGTGCAGCTCTCAAGACATCCCGAAAGACCATATACTTTAGCTTACGTTAATGCAATAACCGAAGGGAAATTCATAGAGCTTCATGGCGATAGAAATGTAAAAGACGACAAAGCTATGGTCGGTGGACTTGGTTTAGTTGATGGTAAATCAGTGATGTTCATTGGACAACAAAAAGGGGTGAATACCAAAATGAGACAATATCGGAATTTTGGTATGCCAAATCCAGAAGGCTATAGAAAAGCCCTTCGTTTGATGAAACTGGCAGAGAAATTTAACAAACCTATTGTAACATTTATTGATACTCCAGGAGCTTTTCCTGGACTAGAAGCAGAAGAAAGAGGACAAGGTGAAGCCATTGCGCGGAATATCTATGAAATGATGCGCCTTAAAGTTCCTGTAATATGTATCATTATTGGAGAAGGTGCTTCAGGAGGAGCACTCGGAATTGGTGTTGGAGACAAAGTGGTGATGTTAGAAAACACCTGGTACTCTGTGATCTCTCCAGAATCATGTTCCTCGATACTTTGGCGTTCTTGGGAGTTCAAAGAAAAAGCAGCAGACGCATTGAAGCTTACTTCTAAGGACATGTCAAGCAACAACCTAGTGGATGATGTAATAAAAGAGCCATTAGATGGCGCACATCGTTCTGAGCACCTTATTTTTGAGCGCGTTAAGAAGTATATCAAAAAGGCGGTCCAAGAACTTGAAGCTAAATCTCCAGAGGAGCGCATTGAGACTAGGATTGATAAGTTCAACAAAATGGGCGTCTGGAAACACTAAAAACACAATATTTCTAGATGAATGATTTGGCCGCTACTCCTATAGAATATCTCAAAGGTGTTGGCCCTCAGAAAGCACAGCTATTGCAGAAAGAACTGGGTATAAAAACCTATGGCGATCTGTTATTTCATTTCCCGTATAGATATGTCGACCGCTCATCATTCACAAAGATTAATGAGATCCAATACGCAGAAAACCATGTGCTCTTAAAAGGGAAAATAGACCAAATACGAGAAACGGGAAAGGGCCGATATAAAAAGCTGTCTGCAAGGTTTGGAGATGAGACAGGGTATATTGATTTAATTTGGTTCCAGGGTGGAAAATGGATAAAAGACAGCCTCAAAGTCAATGAGGTTTATCACTTATTTGGCAAACCCAAGTTATACGCCCAAAAATGGTCAATTCCACACCCTGAACTGACTTTGGCCTCCGGACAAAAAACCCGGACTGGTTTTTTTCCTCTATACCCGAGCACAGAAAAACTTAGTGCAAAAGGCCTTCACTCGAAAGGATTAGAGAAGCTCATTTCACTCATTATTCCACAAATAGGACCTGCTTATCCCGAGACGCTATCGGGTGACATATGTACTGAAAATAGATTAATTTCTAAAAAGCAAGCACTGATCAAAATACACCAGCCAAACACGCAAAATGAAATCCAAGAAGCGAGAATTCGACTAAAATTTGAAGAGCTTTTTTATCTGCAGCTAGAGCTTTTAATTCGGAAAAAACTATCGTCAAGTAGGCATAAAGGATTTATATTCAGTGAAGTGGGTCCAGAATTCAATAGTTTCTACAAAGAAAATCTCCCATTCGAGCTAACCGGAGCGCAAAAAAAAGTAATCAAAGAAATTCGAAAAGACTTCCTGAGTGGCCAACACATGAATCGCCTGCTACAAGGAGACGTTGGAAGCGGAAAAACACTTGTTGCATTAATGGCAATGCTCATTGCAATTGGAAATAAATTCCAAAGTGCAATCATGGCACCAACAGAAATATTGGCCAACCAGCATTACGAAACACTTAAAGAATTTACAAAGGGAATGCCTATCCGAATAGAATTATTAACCGGCTCAACAAAAAAATCAGAACGTACAAAAATACATGAAGGGTTAATGAACGGAGAAGTAAATCTATTGGTGGGGACCCATGCGCTACTTGAAGACACTGTTCAGTTTAAAAATATCGGGCTTGTTGTAATCGATGAACAGCATCGATTCGGTGTTGCACAGCGCTCTAAAATGTGGCGAAAGAACACACAGCCACCTCATATTTTAATTATGACGGCTACCCCAATTCCTAGAACTTTAGCCATGACCTTTTACGGAGATTTAGAGGTTTCGGTTATTGATGAACTTCCACCAGGAAGAAAAGAAATACAAACAGTTCATCGATATGAAAAAAATCGACTGCAAGTATTTAATTTCATTGAAACCCAAATACAAAAAGGTCGGCAAATATACATGGTCTTCCCTCTTATTAAAGAATCTGAAAAACTTGACTTTCATAATCTAATGGATGGTTTTGAGGCTGTCTCAAGATCATTTCCCCTACCCAAATACAAAGTCAGTATTGTTCATGGACAAATGAAAAGTGATGAAAAAGAGTTTGAAATGCAAAGATTCATTAAGGGAGAGACACAAATTATGGTGGCTACTACGGTTATTGAAGTAGGCGTAAACGTGCCGAATGCGACGGTTATGGTGATTGAAAGTGCTGAAAGATTCGGTCTTTCACAGCTTCATCAGCTTAGGGGGCGTGTTGGAAGAGGCGGAGAACAATCTTACTGTATTTTAATGACAAAAATAGAGCTATCAAAAGAGTCAAAAAAGAGAATGTCGACAATGGTGAACTCAAATGATGGATTTGATATCGCGGAAGTAGACCTTCAGCTCAGAGGACCAGGTGATCTCATGGGTACGCAACAGAGCGGTGAGCTTGATCTTAAAATATCTGACCTTAGAAAAGATGGAGCTATTGTCACTATGGCTAGGGAAGCAGCTCGAAAGCTAATCAATGAGGATCCTAAATTTCAAAAAGAGCAGAACAAAAGAATTTTAAATACTATTGAGGACATACTGACGAGTAAGCCCGATTGGGGAAAGATTGCGTAAAGTATAGGACAAAAAAAAGGGAGGCTGAAGCCTCCCTTTTGCTATTATCGAATATTTATTATTCTGCTTTTGCTTCTTCCGTCAACGTCTCTAGGGCCTCTTGAGAACCTACAAGCATTTTCTGGAATTTGCGCACTCCTGTTCCTGCTGGAATTAGATGCCCAACAATCACATTCTCTTTCAGACCGAGAAGATGATCTTCTTTACCTGAAATTGCCGCTTCATTCAATACTTTGGTTGTTTCCTGGAAGGAAGCCGCAGAAATGAACGATTGAGTTTGAAGAGAAGCTCTTGTAATACCCTGAAGCATCGGTTTAGATGTAGCTGCTTTTGCCTCTCGAGCCTCAACAAGTACTTTGTCTTCTCTCTTCAGCTTAGCGTTCTCATCACGCAACCTTCTTACAGAAACAAGTTGACCTTTTTTAAGCTCAACAGAGTCACCAACTTCTTGAACGAACATCATACCAAATAAGGCATCATTTTCCTCCATGATATCTGCTTTATGCACGGATTGTCCTTCTAGGAACTTTGTATCTCCTGAATCTATAATTTCAGCCTTTAGCATCATTTGACGAACAATAACTTCAAAATGCTTGTCATTGATCTTCACACCTTGTAATCGATATACTTCTTGTATTTCATTTACAATGTACTCCTGAACTTTAGTAGGACCTTCAATATTCAGAATGTCTCTTGGTGTAATTGCACCATCAGACAATGGCTGACCCGCTCTAACATAATCATTCTTTTGAACTAAGATATGCTTCGAAAGTGGCACAAGGTATTTATGCACCGCGCCTACCTTAGGCGTAATAATAATCTCTCTGTTACCTCTTTTAATATTACCATAGTCCGCTGTTCCATCAATTGCAGAAACAACTGCCGGGTTCGATGGATTTCTTGCTTCAAAGAGTTCAGTAACCCGTGGTAGACCACCAGTAATATCACCTGTTTTACCTGCCATTCGCGGTATCTTAACTAAGATATGACCTGCCTCTAGCTTGTCTCCTTCTTTTACAGAAATATGAGAATTAACCGGTATCGAGTATTCTCTCAAAATCTCTTTGGATTTCGTATCAACAATATGAATCGCTGGAGATTTCTTTTTATCCTTAGTTTCTGTAATTACTTTTTCAGTAAATCCAGTTTGCTCATCTACCTCCTCACGGTATGTGATTCCTTCTTCAATCTGCTCGAAGACAACCGTACCTTTCACCTCTGAAATAATCAAAGCATTATATGGGTCCCATTTACAAATAACATCACCCTTTTTAAGCTTTTGCTTACTATCAACTAACAACTCAGATCCATAAGGTATATTGGTATTCATAATGACGATACCTGTTTTCTCATCTGTGATTTTAAGTTCAGCGGAACGTCCAACAACGATCACTTTTTTCTTACCATCATCGCCTTTCTTTTCAATTGTTCTTAGCTCGTCAATTTCTAACAAACCATTTCCTTTCGCCTTGATGTCTGATACATCTGCGATGTTGGATGCAGTACCCCCAACGTGGAACGTACGTAATGTAAGCTGCGTACCTGGTTCTCCAATGGACTGTGCTGCCACAACTCCAACTGAATCTCCTCTTTGAGCCAACCTGTGGTTAGAAAGGTTCCGACCATAACATTTAGCACAAACACCTCTTCTCATCTCACAAGTCAATACAGAACGAATTTCGACTTCTTCGATTTCCGCTCCTTGAATCATCTCTGCAACATCTTCATCAATAATATCTCCCGCGGATACAATCATATCATCCGATTCCGGTACGTAAATATCGTGAACCGATGTTCTACCTAATATTCTGTCGTATAATGGCTCTACAATTTCATCGTTTTTCTTGAGTGCAGTCGCTACAATACCGCGCAACGTACCACAATCCTCAGAGTTAATAACAACATCTTGGGCAACATCAACAAGTCGTCTTGTTAAATAACCAGCATCCGCTGTTTTCAATGCTGTATCGGCAAGACCTTTACGTGCACCGTGAGTTGATATAAAGTACTCAAGAATCGAAAGTCCTTCCTTAAAGTTAGAAAGAATCGGATTTTCAATAATCTCTTGAACGGACGCACCAGATTTTTGTGGTTTGGCCATCAAACCTCTCATTCCTGAAAGCTGTCTAATTTGTTCTTTAGAACCCCTTGCACCAGAATCAAACATCATGTAGATGGAATTAAATCCTTGTCTATCTGTTTTCAGCTGATCCATTAAGGTATGTGTCAATCTTGAATTTGTATGCGTCCAAACATCAATGATTTGGTTATAACGCTCGTTATTTGTGATTAGACCCATATTGTAGTTCATCATCACCTCTTTCACCTGCGTTTCCGCTTTATCTACAAGCGCAACTTTTTCCTTAGGGATAATAATATCATCAAGGTTAAAGGATAATCCACCTTTGAAGGCCATTGTATATCCTAGCTCTTTAATATCATCAAGGAACTGAGCTGTCCGCGATGTTCCAGAGATTTTCAAAACACCTCCGATAATATCTCTTAACGCTTTTTTAGTAAGAACTTCATTAATGAATCCTGCCTCTTTAGGAACATGCTCATTGAAAATGACACGACCACAAGTTGTTTCGATTAGTCTAACTTCCGTTTCACCCAAGTCATTCAAATCCTCAGTTTTAACCTTAATTGAGGCATGCAAATCAAGTTTGTTTTCATTGTATGCAATGATAACCTCGGCTGGAGAATAAAAAATACCATCTTCGCCTTTAACAATATCGTCTTTAAGTGACTTTTTCTCTTTCGTTATGTAATAAAGTCCAAGTACCATATCCTGAGATGGAACCGCGATTGGTGCACCATTTGCAGGATTCAAAATATTGTGAGAGGCAAGCATTAACATTTGCGCCTCAAGAATTGCTGCATTTCCGAGTGGGAGGTGAACAGCCATCTGGTCACCATCAAAATCGGCGTTAAATGCCGTAGTTACCAATGGATGCAAGCGAATCGCTTTTCCTTCTATCAATTTAGGCTGGAAAGCCTGTATACCCAATCTGTGAAGCGTTGGAGCCCTATTCAATAGAACAGGATGTCCTTTCAAGATATTCTCTAAAATATCCCATACCACAGGTTCTTTCTTGTCAACAATTTTCTTCGCAGATTTTACTGTTTTTACAATACCTCGTTCAATCATTTTACGAATGATGAATGGCTTATAAAGCTCTGCAGCCATACCCTTCGGTAGTCCACATTCATGAAGCTTTAGGTTTGGTCCAACGACAATCACAGAACGTGCAGAATAATCAACACGTTTACCAAGTAAGTTTTGACGGAAACGACCTTGTTTACCTTTAAGAGAGTCAGAAAGCGACTTAAGCGCCCTGTTTGACTCTGTCTTAACAGCACTAGACTTTCTTGAGTTATCGAATAACGAATCGACTGACTCTTGAAGCATTCTTTTCTCGTTTCGGAGAATTACTTCTGGTGCTTTAATTTCAATAAGTCTTTTTAAACGATTGTTTCTGATAATTACCCTACGGTATAAATCATTTAAGTCAGAGGTAGCAAAACGACCACCATCAAGTGGAACAAGAGGACGAAGCTCAGGTGGAATTACCGGAACAACTTTAACAATCATCCATTCAGGACGATTTTCTATTCTCGTTTGAGAGTCCTTCATTGCTTCAACAACCTGAAGTCTTTTCAATGCCTCGTTCTTTCTTTGAACAGAAGTTTCATTCTCTGCAAGGTCACGAAGTTGGTAAGACATCTCCTCTAAATTTAGAGACTGAAGTAGGTCATGAATTGCTTCAGCACCCATCTTAGCAATGAATTTATTTGGATCTGCATCGTCCAAATATTGGTTCTCCTTCGGAAGTGCATCTAGAATATCTAAATACTCCTCCTCTGTTAGGAAATCCATTTTATTGAGCTCAACCTCTGGTAATTCATTCGCAGCCCCACTCTGGATAACAACGTATCTTTCGTAGTAAATGATTTGATCTAACTTCTTCGTTGGAAGACCTAGAAGGTATCCAATTTTGTTCGGTAATGATCTGAAGTACCAAATGTGCGCAACAGGAACAACCAAAGCAATGTGCCCCATACGCTCTCTACGTACTTTTTTCTCAGTTACCTCAACTCCACAACGGTCACAAACGATTCCCTTATAACGGATTCTCTTGTATTTCCCACAGTGGCATTCGTAATCCTTAACAGGGCCAAAAATTCTTTCACAAAACAAGCCATCTCGTTCGGGCTTATAGGTTCTGTAATTAATTGTTTCTGGTTTTAATACCTCTCCACTAGAATTCTCCAAAATTCTTTCTGGAGACGACAGTGAAATCGTTATTTTATTAAAACTACTTTGTTTTCTTGGTGTTTCTTTTTTGAAAGCCATTTTCTCTTTGCTAATTCGTTATTTACTAGTTTCTTAATCCATCGTTACATTCAGACACAAACCACGAAGTTCGTGAAGCAATACATTGAATGACTCAGGTATACCTGGCTCACCAATATTATCGCCTTTCACAATACTTTCGTATGCTTTAGCCCTACCGTTAACATCATCGGATTTCACTGTTAATATTTCTTGAAGGATATTCGATGCACCAAATGCTTCTAGTGCCCAAACCTCCATTTCACCAAAACGCTGACCACCAAATTGCGCTTTACCACCAAGTGGCTGTTGCGTAATTAATGAATATGGTCCGATTGATCTCGCATGCATCTTATCGTCAACCATGTGCGATAATTTGAGCATATAAATCACACCTACGGTCGCTGGTTGATGGAATCTTTCACCAGTTCCACCATCGTATAAGTATGTCTTACCTGATTGAGGTACACCAGCTTTATCTGTCCACTCATTGATTTCTTCTGGTGTTGCACCATCGAAAATTGGAGTTGCAAACTTCATACCTAGCTTCTCTCCTGCCCAACCAAGAACAGTTTCATAAATTTGACCTAGGTTCATACGAGAAGGCACACCTAAGGGGTTAAGAACAATATCGACTGGTGTTCCGTCTTCTAAGAAAGGCATATCTTCTTGACGAACAATGTTCGCAACAATACCCTTGTTCCCATGACGGCCAGCCATTTTATCTCCAACCTTAAGTTTTCGCTTCTTCGCAACAAATACTTTAGCCAACTTGATTATTCCTGCAGGAAGTTCATCCCCGACAGAGATATGGAATTTACGTCTTTTGTAGTTACCCAAAATATCATTTGCCTTAATATTGTAATTATGAATTACACGACTAATCAATTGGTTCACTTTTTCATCCGACGTCCATTTCAAAGGATTTACAATCGTGTAATCCAAAGAGGTTAGGGCCTTCATTGAAAACTTTGCTCCTTTTTTAATCAATTCCTCCTTGAAGTTATTGAATACACCAGTAGATTTTTTATCGCCCACAATCTTTATCAACTTCTCAGCTAACTTTTCTTTAAGCGAAACAATATCTTTTTGGTATTCAGCATCGATTGTTTCCAATAATGGCTTGTCTTGACTTTTCGATTTTCTATCCTTAACGGCTCTAGAGAAAAGCTTTTTGTCAATCACAACTCCTCTTAAAGATGGTCCTGCTTTCAATGAAGCATCTTTCACATCTCCGGCCTTATCTCCAAAGATTGCTCTTAAAAGCTTCTCTTCTGGGGACGGATCAGTTTCACCTTTAGGCGTAATCTTACCGATTAAGATATCTCCTTCTTTAATTTCTGCACCCACTCGGATACATCCATTTTCATCTAAATCCTTCGTTGCTTCCTCACTAACATTTGGAATATCAGCTGTAAGCTCCTCCATTCCTCTTTTAGTGTCTCTAACTTCTAATGAATATTCATCGATATGAATTGATGTAAATACATCATCACGTACAACGCTCTCAGAGATGACAATCGCATCTTCAAAGTTATACCCTTTCCATGGCATGAATGCCACTTTTAGGTTTTGACCAAGAGCAAGTTCTCCTTTTTGAGTTGCATAACCTTCACAAAGCACCTGACCCTTCACAACCTTATCACCCTTAACCACAATCGGCTTCAGATTGATACATGTACTTTGGTTCGTTTTCATGAATTTAATCAATGAATATCTTGTCACTTCACTCTCGAAGCTAACAAGCTTGTCTTCAGAATTCCAATCGTATCGGATGACAATCTCGTTGGCATCAACATATTCGACAATACCAGATCCTTCTGCATTGATCAGAACTCGTGAATCTTCAGCAACAAGCTGTTCGATTCCAGTTCCTACGATAGGAGAATTTGGCTTCAATAATGGAACTGCTTGACGCTGCATGTTAGATCCCATCAAGGCTCTGTTGGCATCATCATGCTCCAAGAATGGAATCGACGAAGCTGCAATAGAGGCGATTTGATTGGCTCCAACATCCATTAAGTGTAATTTATTTGGCTCAACAACAGGAAAATCTCCCTCAAATCTTGCCTTCACAACATCAGATAAGAAATTACCTTTATCATCTACTTTGGCATTTGCCTGTGCAATGATTTTTGCATCTTCCTCCTCAGCAGCTACATATATAGGTTCTTTATCGTATTGTACTTTTCCTTTCTGAACGGATCTGTATGGTGTTTCAATAAAACCAAGTTTATTGACCTTAGCAAATACACACAATGAGGAAATCAAACCAATATTTGGCCCTTCAGGCGTTTCAATTGTACACAAACGACCGTAATGCGTATAGTGAACATCACGAACCTCGAATCCAGCTCTTTCACGAGACAGACCACCTGGTCCAAGTGCAGACAACCTTCTTTTGTGTGTCACCTCTGACAATGGATTGGTTTGATCCATGAACTGAGACAACTGATTTGTTCCAAAGAAGGAGTTAATCACTGAAGATAATGTTTTCGCATTGATCAGGTCAATCGGTGTAAATACCTCATTGTCACGAACATTCATTCGCTCTCTAATCGTTCTTGCCATCCTTGCAAGACCAACACCAAACTGAGAATACAACTGCTCACCAACCGTTCTAACACGTCTGTTTGATAAGTGATCAATATCATCTACATCAGCTTTTGAATTAATCAATTCAATAAGGTACTTGATGATCTTAATCATGTCATCTTTGGTCAAGACTCTTGATTGTTCCTCTTGATTAATTCCAAGTTTTTTGTTCAATCGGAATCGTCCAACTTCACCTAAATCATATCTTGTATCTGAGAAAAACAGCTTCTCGAAAACACCCTTTGCAGTATCATAATCGGGCGGATCTGCATTTCTTAATTGTCGATAGATGTGCTCAACAGCTTCCTTTTGAGAATTTGAAATATCTTTTTGAAGCGTATTGTAAATAATCGTGTAATCTGCAGTATTAACGTTCTCTTTGTGGAGTGTTACCGACTTTGCTCCTGATTCCATAATGGCTTCAAGATGCTCTTCTGTAATATCCAACTCTCGGTCAAAGATGACTTCATTTCGTTCAATAGATACGACCTCTCCAGTATCTTCATCAACAAAATCTTCTATCCAAGTTTTAAGAACTCTTGCAGCTAACTTTCTACCTACAAGCTTCTTTAAATTTGTTTTATTTACCTTGACCTCATCAGCCAAACCAAAGATATCTAATACATCTCTATCAGTTTCATAACCAATTGCTCTAAACAATGTAGTTACAGGTAATTTCTTTTTCCTGTCAATGTAGGCATACATGACATTATTAATATCAGTAGCAAATTCTATCCAAGAACCTTTAAAAGGAATTATTCTGGCAGAATATAGCTTTGTTCCATTGGCGTGTCTTGACTGTCCAAAGAAAACTCCTGGTGATCTGTGAAGCTGTGAAACGATAACCCGTTCTGCTCCATTCACTACGAAGGATCCTTTTGGCGTCATGTAAGGGATTGTCCCTAAATACACATCTTGTACAATTGTTTCGAAATCTTCGTGTTCAGGATCCGTACAGTACAATTTCAATTTAGCCTTAAGTGGGACACTGTAGGTTAAACCTCTTTCAATACATTCGGAAATTGAATATCTCGGTGGATCGATGAAATAATCCAAAAATTCCAAAACGAATTGGTTTCTTGTATCTGTTATCGGAAAGTTCTCAGCGAAAACTTTAAAAAGTCCTTCACTTTCTCGATTTTCAGGAGTTGTTTCCAATTGGAAAAATTCCCTAAATGATTTCAATTGGATTTCTAAGAAATCCGGATAATCAAATTGATTTTTGCCCGATGCAAAATTAATTCTGGTTGAATTATTTGATGTTGCCAAGGATGAATGTTTTTAGTTAATGTTTTAGTATCCAAAATGAATACCACTTAAAACAAGACAAGGCACCCGCAAAAATGCGGTGCCTTTCTTGTCAATTATTTGAGTTAATTACTTAATCTCAACTTCAGCTCCAGCTTCTTCCAAAGACTTCTTAAGTCCTTCAGCTTCGTCTTTCGCTACACCTTCTTTCAATGTTGTAGGTGCGTTGTCTACTAAGTCCTTAGACTCTTTAAGACCTTTACCAGTAAGTTCTTTTACAAGTTTAACTACTGCTAGTTTGCTAGGTCCACCAGCATTCAATACTACGTCGAATTCTGTTTTCTCCTCAGCAGCGTCGCCACCAGCTCCACCGGCAGGGCCAGCAACAGCTACAGCAGCAGCTGCAGGTTCGATTCCATATTCGTCTTTCATGATCGTTGCTAACTCACTAACTTCTTTCACTGTTAGGTTTACTAGCGTTTCTGCAATTTGCTTTAAATCAGCCATTTTATTTTGTTTTTAAAAAGGTTTAAAAATTAAATTATGCTCTTTCTTCGAGCGTTTTCAACATGCCAGCAAGCGAACCGCCAGCGTTTTGTAATCCAGACAATACATTTTGTGCTGGGCTTTGTAACAAGCTAATAATGTCACCGAGTAATTCCTCTTTACTTTTCAAGGACTCTAGTGCACTAAGCTGCTCATCACCAATGAAAATTGCCTCATCAACATATGCTCCTTTCAAAATTGGTTTAGGATTCTTCTTGCGAAAATCTTTAATCATTTTTGCTGGGGCACTAGAAGATTCTGACAACATGATTGAGGTTGCTCCTTTTAAAACATCTTTCAACGTTCCAAAGTTCTTACCTTCTACACGATCCATCGCCTTTTCCAATAATGCATTTTTCACTACACGCATACTGATGTTTGCCTGAAAACATTTTCTTCTCAATGAATTCACGGTTTCAACTGTAAGCTCTGCAGTGTCTGTAAGATAGAATACATTGGAAGCTGTTAAATCAGCTGCCAAATCATCTATGTACTTTACTTTTTCTTCTCTAGTCATTTTCTTGAGTATTATGCGTTAAGAGACTTGGCATCAATCTGAATTCCAGGACTCATTGTAGAGGTCATGTAAACACTCTTAATGTAAGTTCCTTTCGCAGACGACGGTTTCATTTTTATCAACGTTTGCAGCAATTCATTTGCATTTTCGAAGATTTTATCTCCATCAAAACTAACTTTAGCTACTGATGAATGAACGATTCCGTATTTATCAACCTTAAAGTCGATTTTACCAGCCTTCACTTCCGTTACAGCTTTTCCTACTTCCATAGTAACCGTTCCTGTTTTCGGGTTTGGCATTAATCCTCTAGGACCCAAAATGCGACCTAAAGCACCAACTTTACCCATAACAGAAGGCATCGTTACAATAACATCAACATCAGTCCATCCGGACTTGATTTTAGCGATGTATTCATCTAAACCAAAATAATCTGCTCCAGCATCTTTCGCCTCTTGTTCCTTGTCAGGAGTGCAAAGCACCAATACTTTTACATCTTTTCCAGTTCCATGTGGAAGCGCAACTGTTCCTCTAACCATTTGATTTGCTTTTCTTGGATCAACACCAAGACGCACACACACATCAACAGAAGCGTCAAACTTAGTGGTCGAAATATCTTTCACTAAATTACATGCATCCGTTAAAGAGTAGGCTTTTGTTAAGTCGTGTTTTCCAAAAACCGCTTTTCTATTTTTAGTCATTTTTTTCATAACTTAAATTATTTGGATTTTGGAGCACTACCGCCCTTTACATTAACACCCATACTGCGTGCAGTACCTGCCACCATCATCATTGCTGAATCAACGGTAAAACAATTTAAATCAGGAAGCTTGTCTTCTGCGATTGTACGAATCTGGTCCCATGAGATGGCACCAACCTTCACACGATTCGGTTCAGACGATCCTTTTTTAATTTTGATTTGTTCCATGATTTGCACAGCTGCCGGAGGCGTTTTTAAAACAAAGTCAAACGACTTGTCGCTATATACTGTGATTACAACCGGTACTACTTTCCCAGGTTTATCTTGGGTTCTTGCATTAAATTGCTTGCAAAACTCCATGATATTCACACCCTTTGCACCAAGTGCTGGTCCAACGGGAGGGGCTGGGTTAGCCGCACCACCTCTGATCTGTAATTTGATCAATCCTGCTACTTCTTTAGCCATATATATAAAATTGTGTAGTCAAACATGAACCTTAAACGATGGGAAGCTTTAATCATCTAGTTCACTCCTACGGGTTAATACAAATTAACTCTCCTTCTCAACTTGCATATAGCTAAGCTCGAGAAGGTTCTTACGTCCAAAAATCTTAACCATCACTTTCAATTTCTTTTTATCTTCATTAATATCATCAATGACACCACTGAAGTTATTGAAAGGACCATCAATTACTTTTACGGACTCACCCACCACAAATGGAATTTTCAATTCCTCTTCTGTTTCTGCCAGCTCATCGACCTTACCTAAAATACGGTTGACCTCTGACATTCTCATCGGTACGGGTTCTCCACCCTTTTCTGTACCTAAAAATCCTATTACATTTGGAATGCTTCTAATGACGTGCTTCACCTCCCCTACAAGGGCAGCCTCAATCAAAACATATCCCGGTAAATAAGCGCGTTCCTTATTTACTTTTTTTCCATTACGAATCTGAAAGATTTTCTCGGTAGGAATCAAGACCTGATCAATGTTCTCGTCTAAGTTCTTCATTCGAGACATCTCAATTTCTAAATAGTGCTTTACACTCTTTTCTTTCCCACTAATTGCACGTACAACGTACCATTTTTTTGCAATTTCACTCATAGTTCTTCTTTAGAAAAAATTGTATATGTTTCCTAGAACACCATTCCACCAGAAATTAGGATCATTACCAAAAACCTTGTCCATTACAAAAATGGCAAGCGAGAGTAAAATAGATGCTATCACAACCAAAATCGTATTGTTTTGGAGCTCTTGCCATGTAGGCCAAGTAACGTTATGCACTAACTCGCTGTATGTATCTTTTACGTAACTAACCAATTTCATTCTTCCATTTTCTATTAATTCAGCACGGGCGGTAGGATTCGAACCCACGACCAATGGTTTTGGAGACCACTACTCTACCAACTGAGCTACACCCGTTTAAAAAGGGGAGCAATGCTCCCCTTGTTTTAAACTTTTCTTCGTAATACTTACGAAACAATCTCAGTAACCTGGCCAGCACCTACAGTTCTACCACCCTCACGGATTGCAAAACGTAGACCCTTATCCATCGCTACAGGTACAATCAACTTTACAGTGATTGATACGTTGTCTCCTGGCATTACCATTTCACGACCGTCAGTTAAGAAGATTTCTCCTGTAACATCTGTTGTACGGAAATAGAATTGTGGTCTGTATTTGTTATGGAAAGGAGTGTGGCGTCCGCCTTCTTCTTTCTTCAAAACATAAATCTCAGCTTTAAATTCTTGGTGTGGTTTTGTAGAACCAGGCTTACAAATAACCATTCCTCTTTTGATTTGAGCTTTCTCAATACCTCTTAAAAGGATACCAACGTTATCTCCCGCTTCACCTCTATCCAAGATTTTACGGAACATTTCAACACCTGTAACAGTTGACGTTAATTTCTCGTCACCCATACCTAAAATTTCAACTGGATCTCCAGTGTTACAAACACCTGTTTCGATTCTCCCTGTTGCAACTGTACCACGACCAGTAATCGTAAATACATCTTCAACTGGCATCAAGAATGGCTTGTCAACATCACGCGGAGGAAGTTCGATATAAGTATCAACTGCTTCCATTAATTCGTTAACTGTTTCAACCCACTTATCTTCATTGTTTAATGCACCAAGTGCAGAACCTTGAATAACTGGTGTGTTGTCACCATCATACTGATAGAAAGAAAGTAATTCTCTTACTTCCATTTCAACCAATTCTAACAATTCTTCATCATCAACCATATCCACTTTATTCATGAATACAACCAATCTTGGAACACCTACTTGTCTTCCTAGAAGGATGTGCTCACGCGTCTGAGGCATTGGTCCATCTGTTGCAGCAACAACTAGAATAGCACCGTCCATTTGAGCAGCACCAGTAACCATGTTCTTTACGTAATCGGCGTGACCTGGACAGTCAACGTGCGCGTAGTGACGAGCTTTGGTTTCGTACTCAATGTGAGCTGTGTTAATAGTAATACCACGCTCTTTCTCTTCGGGAGCGTTGTCAATTGAACTAAAATCTCTTGCAGCTGCAAGACCTTGGTTTGACAATACGCTTGAAATCGCAGCTGTCAAAGTTGTTTTACCGTGATCTACGTGACCGATTGTACCAATGTTCACGTGTGGTTTGGAACGATCAAAATTTTCCTTTGCCATTTTTCTATTTGTTACTTAATTAATAATTTACTTTTTTACAACATTCATGCGCAAGCGCAATATTTTTTTTGAGCCAATGACGAGAATTGAACTCGTGACCTCTTCCTTACCAAGGAAGCGCTCTACCCCTGAGCTACACCGGCGGCTCAATTGAAAGTGAGCGGGAGACGAGGGTCGAACTCGCGACATTCAGCTTGGAAGGCTGACGCTCT
>CAJXDT010000024.1:0-39481 GCA_913052055.1 uncultured Cryomorphaceae bacterium | reverse complement strand
ATCGCTATTGTTGTGGGTGGAATATTGATGATTTAACGATTACCGGCGATGCTACTGCATCGATATCTTACGCTTGGTCTGAGGATGGTGGGTCTACAACTATGACAACCGGTGCTTCTGCAACGAGCGATGCCTTGACGAGTAATACCACAATAACCATGACAGCAACAGAGAGCATCAATAACTGTACCGCAACAGCAACGCCCACAGTGAATGTAACGGCCATACCGACGGTATCAACATCTGATGCATCTCGATGTGGCACAGGATCAGTTGATTTAGGAGCAACAGCATCTGCGGGAACGATTAATTGGTATGCGGCCTCATCTGGAGGAGCATCGTTGGATTCGGGTACATCGTACACAACTCCTTCAATATCTGCGTCAACGACATATTATGTTGATGCAACCGACGGTTCTTGTACTACTGGAAGTAGAGACGCTGTATTAGCAACTATAACTGCTCAGCATACTTTGAGTAGTCAACCTAGTGATGGCAGTGACGTTTGTATTGGTGCAACACCGAGCACGATGAGTGTTACGGCAACGGGCGGTTCTTCAAGCTATAGCTATCAATGGTACTCAAACGCATCAAATAGTAATAGTGGAGGTTCAGTTGTTGGTGGAGCGACAAGTAGTACTTATGTTCCAGATGCATCTAGCGCAGGTACAACTTACTACTATTGTGTGGTATCAGATGCTACAGGGACTTGTAGTGATGCGACATCAAATACAGCTTCTCAAATCATCAATTCGGCTGGGGCAGGAACAATAACATCCTCTGTTGATGACGGAAGTAACTACACATCTGCAAGAAAAGTAAGACAAGTTGGTAATGCCATTTATTGGGAGTATAGCGCCGACGGCACCAATGGTACTTTTGATAGTTTTGAATACAACTGGGATAATTCTTCTTCATATACTTTAAATTTTGGAGGAGGTGCTAATCCTTACAACTGGGGATCAGGACAAAATGCTAATGCTGACGGCGTTTTGTATGTACGCGCCAAAGTAACGTGTGGTACAGATGCTGCATATACGGCAAATATTCCGACTGATTGGGTTTATAACTACGGGGGTCAAGACGCGACAAATGGAACGACTTCAGACATAACTGCGAGTTTATCTGGCTCACCAAGTTCAGTTGTAAGTGGCGGCGAAATGCGGATTGATCAAACCATAAGTTGGTCAAAACCTTCCACAAGTTTCGAGACATCCAGTTATGCTTGGAGGTACGAATGGAATAATGATGATACATGGAGTACAGACTGGCAAGGTAATACAAATCCAGCTACATGGGATGATAATGCTGGAACTCGTGTTACAAATGGGGATGCTGTACTTACTGTAAAAACACGTCATTTTGGAAGTGGAAATGAAGCTTATTCAAATGAATTTGCTATAACGCTGAGAAAACCTGTAATTACAACAAGTGGTTCGCTTAGTGCCTTTGCATCTTGTGCGGGAACAGCCGCAACCGCTCAAAGTTTTAACGTGAGTGGAAGTTATTTAGGATCTGATGTGACAGTAACTGCACCTACTGGATTTGAAGTTTGTGCAACATCCGATGGAACTTATGCTTCTTCGATTACTTATTCGCCAACAGACGGAACCGTAGCGTCTTCTGCCGTATACGTGAGATTGGCCTCAACAGCTTCGGGTTCGCCTAGCGGTAATATAACATGTTCGGCTACTTTAGCTGTGTCCCAAACGGTCTCTACCTCAGGAACGGCTTCGGCAGCCCCAACAATCATAACGGCAACAGACTTAACGACGGCAGCAAATACTTGTGGAGAAACAGAGCTAACAATTGCGCATAGTGGAACAGGTGGCAATGGCGCATGGACGTACACGGGCGGAACGGTAGCGTTCACATCAGGCTCATCAACAGATGCATCAATCTCTGTTCGACCAATTCCTGCGGATGTGAATACAGATATTACGATGATCTGGACTGTTGATGGTGGTGAGGCCTGTGACGGTGCGATTGCAAGTAAGGTAATCAGGTTTAACCAACCGACATCAGTCTCAAGCCCAGATACTTATTGTTACCTTTGGGGAGGATTGACGAGTACTGATATCACTACAGGAAACAATTGGTATAAGTGGGATGCTACAAATAGCATGTGGGAGAGACAGTCTTCTGCACCTAGTGCATCAACTGATAAGCTGCATGTACTGACGACAGATAACAGTTGTATTCATTCCTCAAATACTTTGACGTTGGGTACAACGACACTTGCTTCATTGAGCGTCGGTGCATCAGCGAGTATGGACTTAGGATCAGGAACGATTACCTTGAACGGAGACTTAACCAACGCCGGTACAATCACTGCTGGTAGTGGAACGGTATCCTTAACGGCTGCTGGTGACCAAACTATTTCTGGAGCGGGAACAACAAGCTTTAACAATTTAACTGTCAACAAGTCATCGGATAACTTGGTTTTGAGCAGTGCTGCGACAGTGGAGGGCACACTGACCATGACCAAAGGAAATATCTCCAACGGCTCAAATATCCTAACTATTGGAACATCTAGTTCAAGTACGGGAGCCATTACGCACAGCTCAGGAGCTGTTTTAGGAAAGCTACGTAGATTCTATGCCACTGGCTCGAATTCTTCTAAAGATTTCCCAATAGGAACAGCAACGAAAACCAGAGATGCAACAATAGCGTTCTCCTCGTCACCTGGAACCAACCAGTATTTAACGGCCTCCTACAATGCGGGCTACCCACAACTAAGTGGTGAAGATCTATATGCTGGACTGCCATTGACGACGTCTGACGGTCAGCTGATTCAAAACTATGACGATGAAGGATATTGGGAAATCATTCCGGGATCAACTACTACGGGTGAGAGTTACTCAGCAGGAATTAACTCAAAAGCATACAATATCACACTTCATATGAATGGTTTGACAGGAGCCAATAGTGCAAGTATGGACAGAACTAAGGTTCGAGTCATAAAAAGCGCAGGGCCAAGTCATACCTCTTGGGTAGCACTGACGCATGGTTCTATTTCTGGAAGTGCTGACAGTGATTATACGGTTACAGCCTCAGGAACAGGATTTAGCTTCTTCGGAGCGGGTACAGATGACGACAATGCATTGCCTGTAGAGCTGGTTTCATTCAATGGATCTTGTAATGATGGAGTTGTTGACTTAACTTGGCAAACAGCCTCTGAAAATAACAGTGAAGACTTTGAGGTAGAATATTCGCGTGATGGTATAGATTGGGATTTGATTCATACTGAACCTGCTGCAGGATTTAGTACAGAGCTAATTTCATATACCTATGAGCACACACAAGCAATCTCAGGAGACAATTATTATCGATTGACACAAAATGATATTGATGGAGCATCTGTAATTTATGAAGATATAGTCTTGAACGCAGACTGTGAAACAACTTCAGACGACATTACACTTAACGTTTACCCCAATCCAAATAATGGAGAATTCAAAATAATAATTCATTCAATTCAAAATGAATGGGAGGACCAAAATATTGAAATCAGAGATGTGTTCGGAAAAAAAGTATTTGAGCAATCCATAAAAATTCAAAAAGGGATCAATATTTATGTACAAAAAAACACATTTAAACCAGGGATTTACTTTATAAAAGTTGGGAAAGAGGAAATAAAAATTAATAAAATGATTATTAACTAAAATATTTACGAATGACATAAATGAGATGATCAAGAACGGAAATAATTCATTTAAAGCAATTCTCAACAAATAACATTATCTCTTTGTAAATAAATTCAAAAGCCTTTCCAAAAAACACTTTTTCACATTGACATATACTACCACAAAATAACTATTGGTACTATGTACTAAATATCATATTTTTGTAAGGAAGAGTTATTAATGTTTTTGTTTACAATAAGGATATTTATTCGAGGTTTGCTCCTCGTGAATGAGTCAATAGACATATATACAAAGTCTAAAGAGGTTCTAATACCTCTATTTAGAAAACAGAAGAGAGATCATTTAAACCACAATATCTCAAAGCCCTTGGTCTTTGACGAGGGAAGAATAACTTTTACAGGCAAGGAATTCATTTTTATCCTAGTCATGTTTTTTTGTTGCAGTATATTATTTGCGCAAACAACCGTTAATATATACGATGTAGAAGATACATACATCGATCAAACAATACCCAATGGAAACTTCGGTTCGTCAGTTGAAATACGGAGCAAGCCATTTGCTCCTTCATGGTCAGAAAGATTTTTATTGAAATTTGACCTTTCCAGTATTCCGAGTAACGCAAGTATAGTCAGTGCTAATGTTGTTTTAACTGTTACAAGTTTTATGTGGGCATCATCAACGATAAGGGCTTATCGGATTAATGATTCCTGGTCTGAAAGTTCCGTGACTTGGTCAAATTTCTCTAACAATTATGAGAGCACCCACTCGGCACAAAAAAATTGCTCTTGGCCCAACCAAGACCTTGGATCCACAAGATCATGGAATTTACTGTCAGATGTCCAGGACATGCACTCTGGGGTGATTGACAACAACGGGTGGTTATTCCGAGATAAAAATCTGAATTCGACAACACAAGCTTATTGGAACTTTGGTTCAAGTGAAAATGTTAATTCTGCAAATCGTCCTGTCCTACAGGTAACATACACAACTTTTGATCCATTGCCAGTTGAACTTATTCAATTCAACGGAACCTGCATTGAAGGCCAAAATTTGCTTTCGTGGCAAACCGCATCAGAGCACAATAGTTCTACATTCGAAATTGAATACTCAAAAGATGGTAGCAGTTGGAGCTCGATTCATTCCGTTCAGGCAAGCGGTTTCAGCACAGAAGAATTAACCTATAAATACACACATGCCCATCCTAGCCATGGAGACAACTATTACCGAATCAAGCAACACGATATTGATGGCACCGAATATAGTTATGAGCATTTGACCATAAACGTATATTGCAATACTTTAGATAATCGGTCAAACATGACTGTATATCCCAACCCTAGCTCGAATTTTTTCAATCTAGTATTTAATCAAGTCGAATACGAAGGCTTTAGAGAAATAAAGGTGTTCAATGCACTTGGAAAAATAGTCCTGAGTCGAAATCTGATATTAACCGAAGGAGAAAAATCAGTATCGATTCTCAGCCATCTCGGACCAGGGATTTATTATGCTGAGATGGAATCTGATTTTGAAGCAAAAAAACAAGCGAAATTCATTATTGAATAAATCACTTTTTCTTCGCAGTAAACTCAATGACAATCCCCAGTGTTGGTTGAATAATTCCAGAAGCTGATTCGATAAATTTCGTCTGGTATCGTGTTGGATCGTTAGGGTCTTCGATATAATTCCCATCCGCATCTGTTTCAACAATAAGTGTCGGCGCAAGAGCTGCCTTGAATGCATATGCATTTTGTAAATCCAGATAAAAATTAAGTGAAAACTTATCAAAGAACCACTTTTTATCTACTCGGACATTGAGCTGATGAAAATTTCCTTCTCGTCGAGAATTTAGCTGAGAAAAATCGCGAACTCCAATACCATTGATGTCCCAGTTCTCCTTTAAGCTAGACGCTGCAACATCAAAAGGTGTGTAAGGAGATCCACCTGAATACAACCAGCGAAAACCTAGCTCCCAACCACTCTTAAATCGCTTTCCTCCTGTCAACGAAACAATGTGCTTACTATCCCAAGCTGTAGGTACATAATTGTCATTTTTATCTTTAAACTCAGAATTTACGAGCGTATACGCTAATATCGCATAGAAACCTTTAATTAATTTCTGTTGGTACAGAAACTCTAAACCGTAGCTTCTTCCTTCAGACGTCGATTCAACGGCTTCATTTCCTACTACACCAAAATCAGAACCAACATTCGCTAGGCTAATAGAATCATTTAATGAAAATGGATAGCGCGAGTAATCTTTATAAAAGCTTTCCACAGTAAATCTTGACTTCCAATCGGTCACATATTCAACACCAAAAACTGCATGGTCTGCTCGAATGTATTTGATGCTATTTGACTTATTAACTAAATCTTCATTTTGATCTCTGAACCCAAGAATCGTGTATGATGGTAATTGATGGAACCTTGACAAGTTAGCATTGATAGACCACGATTTTGTTAAGCGATAGCTTAAGGAAAAGCTTGGCGATAATTGATCTAATGGATTAGACATGCTGCTCGAATAAGAGCTAAAATCCGTACGTAATCCTAACGAACTTGATAATTTATCACTAAAATAAGCCTTACTTATCTGAGAAAACAAAGCAAATTTATTTAAGCCAAGACTGGACTCATAATCTACCACAATTGGAAAACCCTGAACCGTAATATTATTATAGGTAGAATTGAAATACTGGGCATACTCATAACCCAATCCTGCATTTATTCTCCAACCATTCTTATTAAATGTATGTTCAAACCTAAACTTGTTTTCGGCCTCAAAAGAATCATAGTCTAGCAATAGATTTTCGGTTGTTTCGATATTATCTTTGAAACGAGTAGCCGAATTGTTCAACATATTTCTACTCAACACAATGTTTTGATATGAATTTTTTGAATAATGTAGCCAATTCATACCCACAGCATAATTCCATTGTTTCTGAAGAGGCAGATTGTTTAATATAAAGTTGTTGGATTCTATTACCGCAGAATCTGTTACGTTATCATTAACGGATGCATTTAAATTGAAATCATCAATTGCTCCCAAACCAATAAATGAGACCTTATTCTTCTCATTAACCTTGAGATTTATTTTGAATTGGAAATCGTTGTAAGTAGGCAATATAGGAAGCTGAAGTGCTGCGAAAAGAAACTGTAAATAGGAGCGTCTTGCTGAAAAAATGAAGTTCGCTTTTTTTCCTAATGGACCATCTAGCGTCAAGGCGGCATCACTAGAGCCTAAGGCAAAATTAGCAATCAAACCTTCTGTATTCCCTTCTTTTTGCTTGAAGGCGAGTACTGAGCTCAAACCATTGGCACGATTCGATGGAAATGCCCCTGAATAAAAGTCAACTTCTCGTATAAAATTCACGTTTAAAAGTCCAACTGGACCCCCACTACTTCCTTGGGTTGCAAAATGATTAATGTTTGGTACCTCAATACCGTCTAGATAGAATTTATTTTCACCAGGAGAACCACCTCGGATAATGATATCGTTTCGAAAGGTTGCCCTAGACGCAACTCCAGGCAATGCAGCAATTACCTTACTCACATCCCTATTTGCACCAGGAAGCCTTTCTATTTCTGTAGCATTTAATGTTTTCAAAGAAACTGGTGATTCTTTTCGCTGAAGAAAGGGAGATGCTTTTACTACGACCTCCTCTTGCTCGATGATGATCTCCTCCAAGGAAAACTCAAGAGATTCCACTCTTGTTTTTGTAACCGCAACCTCATTAATATAAAAGGGCTTATAACCTGACGCCGTTGCCTTAAAAGAGTATATACCAGGTTCTAGATTTAAAATTGTGAAGCGTCCATCTTCATCAGAAACAGCCCCAATCTGAGACCCAACGATTTTTACTGTTGCAAAAGCTATCGCATTGTTGTTCAATTCATTATAAACCCTACCATTTATTTGCCCTCCTTGAGATAAAATTAAAAAAGGCATTAGTGTAAAAAGGAGAAAAAGAAATTTCATTTTTTTTGTTTTTTTGAATAAACAACAACGCCTAAATATAGTTTAGAATTATGCGTTGTTTATGAAATTTTTAATCAGTTTCTTGCCAAAATTTGAAAGAATAGATTCCGGATGAAATTGAACACCATATAATTTTTTAACCTTGCAGGAGACCGCCATAATTGTCCCATTGTCCGATATAGCATCTATGTATCGTTCCGCTATATCCGTAATTGCCCAGCTGTGATAAAGCCCAACATCAAAGGAAACTGGCATATCCTCAAACAAAACATCATTATTGCGAACCTGCAATGATTCCGCTACCCCGTGTTTAACACTTTCCATATTCTCCAATGTGCCGCCAAGAAACTCTCCAATACCTTGCATTCCCAGGCAAATACCAAGAACAGGACGCTTACTGCTACAAAGAGAAATTATTTCATGTAAATTCTTTTTTTCAGACGGAAGACCTGGACCCGGAGACAAAACAACATGGGAATACCTCGATAGTATTTCAGCATCGATTTTTGCATCGTTTCGAATCACATCAACTGCCACATTTTGAAGCTCGATATAGTGAAGTAAATTATATGTAAATGAATCGTAAAAATCGACCAACAATATTCTCATATGATTTTTTGTCGTTTCTTTGTAAAAGTATAAAACCCTGTAAAAATTTGCTGTTAAAAGATGAAAAAAGCAATAGATATACCAAATGCGCCAAAACCTGTGGGATCCTACAGTCAGGCAATTTTGAACAATAACACCTTATACATCAGCGGACAAATCCCACTCAATCCGGTTACCCAAGAATTGGAATTAAATTCTATTCAGGAGGCTACGGAGCAAGTAATGTCGAATATCAAAGCATTACTCAATGCGGCAGGAATGACAACAGCAAACGTTATTAAATGTAGTATCTTTCTCAAAGATATGGACGACTTTTCGAAAGTAAACGAAATATACTCCTCCTATTTCTCCGGGACTTTTCCTGCACGCGAAACAGTTCAAGTTGCCCGACTACCGCTTGACGTACCTATTGAAATATCTTGCATAGCCAGCAAATAATGAGCTCTGAGAAAAAGACTTTTGATTTATCCGTAGTCATTGTAAATTACAATGTAGAATACTTCCTTGAGCAGTGTCTGAATTCTGTCCGTGAAGCATCACAGCAGTGTGATACTGAAATCTTCGTCGTGGACAATAATAGCAATGACGGATCTGTACAAATGGTGCAGGAAAAATTTCCTGAAGTCAAACTAATCGCAAATAAAGACAATAAAGGTTTTTCAAGTGCGAATAACCAGGCGATAAAACAGGCCAGCGGGAATTATATTTTATTACTCAATCCCGACACGGTAGTTGAAGAACTCACATTTAAAAAAATCACCACCTTTATGAAAGGCAATCCAAAATGTGGAGGTCTTGGCGTAAGAATGGTTGATGGGAAAGGGGATTTTTTACCTGAATCAAAAAGAGGTCTCCCTACACCCAAAGTGGCATTTTATAAGATTTTTGGCCTTTCGGCACTCTTTCCAAAATCAAAAGAATTCGGTGCCTACCATTTGGGGTATCTGAATGAATACGAGACCAATGAGATTGATATTTTGAGTGGCGCTTTTCTTTGCGTAAGCCAAGAGGCAGTCGAGAAGATAGGCCTTCTTGACGAAACCTTCTTCATGTACGGTGAGGATATAGACTTTTCTTACCGCATCACAAAAGGAGGATATAAAAATTATTACCTTCCTGAAACAACCATTATACACTACAAGGGAGAAAGCACAAAAAAAAGTTCGGTAAATTATGTTTTTGTTTTTTACAAGGCCATGGTCATATTTGCCCAAAAGCACTTCTCAAAAAACAATGCGACAATCTTTTCTGCGGCCATACATTTAGCCATCTATTTTAGAGCCTCTCTTGCGATTTTCAATCGTTTTATTAAGTTCTCTTTCCCATTTTTAATAGATCTTGTATTTATATTCGGGGGCTTATTATTACTAACAAACCATTGGAAATCTGCAGACATTCACTTTCCCGACTTTGTATTTGATTATTCGATACCTATTTACAGTTTAACATGGCTCATTGCCGCTGTTTTCTTCGGTGTATATGACAAAGAACCCAAGCCAACGGCAATTGTAAAATCAACTCTTTTAGGCACCGCTGTGATTCTACTCGTATATGCCTTGCTTCCAAAAGAGTGGCAATTTTCAAGAGTCTTCATTTTAGTCGGTGCGCTTTGGGTAATCTCTTCTCATTTTATTAAAACTTGCTTATTCAACCTTTTTAGCGATCATAGTTTGAGGTATTCTAATGTAAAAAGAAAGCATTTTATTATTTGTGGAGAAGAACAAGAAAGTATTCGGGTAAAAGGATTACTGCACGAAACATACCCGAATATTGGACAAATCAAAACCATAGATATCAAAACAAACCTAAGTAATGAGGTTAACAAGTCAATCTATGAAGATTCAAGGACAATATTCAATGAACTGATATTCTGTGCCAAAAACATTACGCCAAGTGAAATCATTCGATGCATGAACCAACTTGCAGGCCAGGAAATACATTTCAAAATAGCCCAACCAGAAACTAGTTTTATCATAGGAAGCAATTCTATTGAAACGCGAGGTGACCTATATGCGATGAAAATTAATTCTATTACGCGCCCCGACAACCTGAGGTCAAAGAGGATATTTGATTTATTGATTTCATTTATTGGATTGTGCATAAGTCCAGTACTCATTTGGTTCTTTGAGCACAAAAAGCAGTTTTTACTCAATCTTTTCTCCGTTTTTAAAGGAGAAATCTCAATTGTTGGTTATTGCATTCAGGAATCTAAAGATGTAGAAAAAACGCAAGACCTGCCGTCCTTAAAAAGAGGGCTACTGAACCCTTTATCTGGTAATACAGTTAACGACCCAAAATTAATAGACCAAGTAAATATCAATTATGCCAAAGAATATTCAATTATCAAGGATTTGCGCGTATTGATAAAAAAATGGACATATTTAGACTTTTAGCTTTTTCGCCTCATCTTTGTTTCTTATCTTTACCGCTGTAAAAGTTGAAGGAAATTAAATGGCAGAAATTGAAATCCGCCTCCCGAAGATGGGGGAAAGTGTCACAGAAGCGACGATAACAAATTGGTTAAAAAGTCCTGGTGACGAAATATCATTGGATGAGCCTCTTGTCGAGGTTGCAACAGATAAGGTAGACAACGAACTACCATCAGAAGCAGAGGGTGTTTTGATAAAGCAGCTATTTCAAAAGGATGAGGTCGCTCAGGTAGGCGATGTTATCGCAATAATTTCCACTGAGGCCGGAGCTAATCAAGACACGTCTAATCAAACAAAAATCTCATCGGATAGTGTAACTGCCGTTCAGAATAAAGATGAGCAACCGAGCATCGTAAAAATGGATGTTCCTCCTGTCCCGGTATCAAATCAAAACGGAAATAGTACGGATCGAATCTCCAAAAACGGAACGAAAGGTCAGTTTTTTTCACCACTTGTGCGCAGTATCGCTGAAAAAGAAGGCATTTCTCAAGAAGAGCTTGAGGCGATCAATGGATCCGGTGCAGAAGGTCGCGTAACGAAAAAAGATGTACTTGCCCATCTCACCCAAGATATAAAAACCTCACCTGCGACAAATAGCGCAGCAAAAACAAATGATGTTCGTCGTGAAGTCAAAGAGGCGCCTTTGGTTGTTCCAAGTGGAGAAGACCAAATTATTGAAATGGACCGTATGCGCAAGCTTATTGCAGACCATATGGTGATGTCCAAACAAGTCTCACCTCATGTTACGTCATATGTCGAGGCGGATGTAACCAACATTGTCAATTGGAGAAATAAAATTAAAAAAGGATACAAAGAGAGAGAAGGCGAAAATTTGACCTTCACCCCTATTCTTATTGAAGCAATAGTGAAAGCTATTAAAGACTTCCCTATGGTCAACGTGTCAGTCTCTGGGACACAAATCATAGTTAAAAAGAACATTAACATCGGAATGGCGACTGCGCTACCAAGTGGAAATCTAATAGTGCCCGTGATTAAAAACGCGGATAGATTAAGTCTTACAGGGCTCACGAAGAGTGTTAATGAGCTTGCTGTGAATGCAAGAGAAAACAAATTAAAACCAGAGGATATTCAGGGAGGAACCTACACGGTAACAAACGTTGGTTCTTTCGGAAATGTAATGGGAACACCAATTATAAACCAACCTCAGGTGGCAATTATGGCACTAGGCGCAATACGCAAAGTACCAGCTGTTGTAGAAACTCCAGAGGGTGATTTCATTGGGATTCGCCACAAAATGTTTTTGTCGCATGCTTACGATCACAGGGTTGTAGACGGTGCATTGGGAGGAAGGTTTGTAAGAAAAGTTGCAGACTATTTAGAACAATTCGACATAAATCGCGATATTTAGAATATATAAGAGTTAAAAATTATGAAAAAATTCAGTTTTGTCTTAGCCCTTTTGGCAATTATTGTATTACCATTTAAAAGTATTTCTCAATTTTCTGAAATTGAAGTGAAAAATTTAATTTCACAAGCATCAGAAAAAGAACTTGTAGTCGAATGCTCGAGAATGCTACAAGAAAACTTCTTTCATTACGCAGATCTTATTACAGATAAGCTACTCAAAATAAACCCTGAAAGTGCTAATTATAAGTACAGAAAAGGTTTCATTGAGCTAACCATGCGACAAGATTACCTGAAGGCAATAGATTTATTTACGGCCGCTTCAGGTTCGATTGATAAAAACTATGATATGTACTCAGTAAAAGAAGGTGCGGTACCTGCCGATGTCTTTTATCATTTGGGAAGAGCGCATCATTTGAATGAGGACTTTTCAAAGGCCATTGAAAACTATAATTTGTTTTTAGCTGAAACCAGTAAGGAGTCAGAGCTCATTGAGCATACCGAAAAAAGAATCCACCAATGTGGAATTGCAAAAAAGCTTATGGCAATGCCGAAAGCTGTGAACGTTGAAAACTTAGGAGATTCAATTAATACTGAATATGCAGACTTCTCGTCGAATATTTCTCTAGACGGAAGAGCCCTATACTTTACCTCGAGACGACCGTGGGAAGATGGGGCATCTAATGGCTTTAAAGATCCAATGCTCAACCATTACTCCGAGGATATTTACCAAGCATCATTAGCTGACAACGACGGTTGGAATAGCCCTTCTCGAATGGACATGTGTAAACCTCAATTCAATGAAGCTAGCGTGAGCGTTAGTATCGACGAAAGACGCGTTTATACTTATAATGATATAAAAGGAAATGGTGATATTTACTTTAGTGACCTGAAAAACGGAAGCTTTACGCCTATCGCTCCAGTAGGGAAGTCAGGAATTAACACTGAATCTCGCTGGGAAACGCATTACACGGTATCTCCTGACGGAAAGATGGTCTTCTTTGTTTCAGACAAGGAAAGCGGTTTTGGGAAGAGAGATATCTACTTCATGGAAGAAAAAGGCGGGGTATGGTCGGAACCTAAAAATATAGGAGGAACTATCAATTCGAAATGGGATGAAGATGCCCCTTTCATGGGTCTAGATAATAACGTGCTTTATTTTTCAAGTAACGACTCCACAAGTATGGGTGAATTTGATGTATTCATGTCTGTTAGAGACGAAAACGGAATTTGGTCCAAACCTATAAACTTGGGCTATCCAATTAACTCTGTAGGCGACGATTTATTTTACACGCATACTGCTGACGGACAAAAGGCTTACTTAAGCTCTTTTAGAAAAGGTGGGAAAGGAGAGAAAGATATATACCGACTTAATGTAAACAGTGAAATAAGAAACGTTGCCTTACTTAATGGAGAAATCATCCATTCGCAAAACAAACAAATCCCTGAAGACTCATACATAGAGCTAACTTGTCTGAATTGTGAGCCTGAACAGAAATCCATATTGAAGCCTCGGGTTAGAGATGGTGTATTCTTATCGAAACTAGAAAAATGTAAAGATTATCAATTGGTTTATTACTACAATGACCAAACAGTAAATCCTTACACGGACAATTTCTCAACAAACTGTGATTTAGCATACGAAGAGGTTTATAAGCGCGTGCTGCTTGATGAGGAGAAACAAGTGATTATTCCTTTCTTCGATTACAACCTCGAAGGTATTGTAGCTGACCGAAAGTCAGGAGAAATGATTCCGAACGCAAAAGTGGTATTTTCTGATGGAGACGAAGAAGTAGAGGTGCTAATGACAGATTCTCTAGGTCAATTCGTATCGCAGCTCGTTGATAAAAAAGCCTTTGGTCATAAGCTGAACTATACAATTGAAGTAAGTGCAGAAGGCTACCTACTGGCTACTTACGAACTAAAAGCGGAACTTACGACCGATTCACTCATTTCACTTTCATACATGCTGGATAAAAAAGAGATTGGAACAGATCTAGGTCCATTTATGATTTACTACAACTTTGATAAGTACGACATTCGTGATGACGCGAAAGTTGAGCTGGATAAAATTGTGAAAATCATGAACGAAAATCCTGAGGTTAAAATTGAGCTTGGTTCGCACACTGACTGCAGAGGTTCGTGGAGATATAATTCAAAACTTTCGAAAAAGCGAGCGAAATCTGCAGCCGATTACATTGCAAAGAGGATAACAAACTCCAATCGTATTGTGTCCAAGGGATATGGTGAGAGTCAACCTGTAAATAACTGTAAATGTGCTTCATGTTCGAAGGATGAACACCAAAAGAACAGAAGAACAGAATTCATTATAATACCTTAACATCTTGTTTTTGCAAAGCACATGAATGCTACGCTGAAGAATTCACTTTGTGTTTTTGATCTAGAAACTACGGGACTTCAAGTCACGAAAGACCGTATTGTTCAAATTGCCGCAATCAAAATTCATCCTAATGGAAAAAAAGAGGAGCTAAACTTAATTGTGAATCCTGAAATGGAAATTCCTCAAGAAGTAATCGATATTCATGGCATTACAAATGAATTGGCAATCAAAGCACCTACTTTCAGAGCCTTAGCGGAAAAGATTAAATCTTTCTTTGGCGATTCTGATTTGGCAGGCTACAACTCGAATAAATTTGATATCCCTGTTTTAGCCGAAGAGTTTTTACGTGTTGGAATAGAATTTGACCTTACCCAAAGAGCGTTTATTGATGTTCAAAACATCTTCCATAAAATGGAACAAAGAACGTTAGTTGCAGCGTACAAATTTTATTGCAAAAAAAATCTGGAAAATGCGCATGATGCTATGCACGATACAAAAGCTACTTGGGAAGTTCTTGAAAAGCAAATTGAAAAATACAAGCTCAAGCCTGATGTCCTTTCATTAGCAGAACTTTCGCGAGCCGGGAATCATAAGATTTTGGATATGGCTGGTCGCATTGCAATCAATAACAAAAAAGAGGTCATATATAATTTTGGTAAGCATAAGGGCAAAACAATCGCTTCTGTAGCGAAAACTGAGCCAGGTTATTATGGATGGATGCTAGAAGCTGATTTTCCCCTCTATACTAAATCTGTACTTCGCAAGGCGATGGAGGAAATCAAAGAAAAAAGAAGGATGAATGAGGCCAATAATATGGAGAATAAACTTAATGCGCTTCAAAACAAATTTAAAAAATGAAAATTATTTGTATTGGACGGAATTATGTTGAGCATGCGAAAGAAATGAATGCAGCCCTCCCCTCCACTCCTATTTTCTTTATGAAACCCGAAACTGCACTTCTTAGGACACGAGACTTTTTCTATCCCAAATTCACGAGCAATTTACACTACGAATGTGAAATCGTGCTAAAAATCGATAAGGTTGGAAAAAACATAGACGAGAAATTTGCCCACACTTATTACTCCTCTTGTACTTTAGGCATAGATTTCACAGCGAGGGATGTACAACAAAATTGCAAAGACAAAGGGCTTCCTTGGGAAATCTCTAAAAGCTTTGACCAAAGCGCCCCTCTATCTAAAACATGGATACCGTTGAAAGATTCAACAAAAGAAATTAAATTCCAATTAGAAAAAAATGGAAAAGTGGTGCAGAGCGGATCAAACCTCGATATGATTTTCTCATTTGATCAGATCATTGCATACATTTCGAAATTCATCACGCTCAAAAAAGGAGACCTAATTTTTACAGGGACGCCAGCCGGTGTAGGTAAAGTTGAAATTGGAGACAATTTAAAATGCCTTTTAATGGAAAAAGAAGTTTTAAATTTCAATATTAGATAGGCTACAGCTTTATAAGTTTAGTTGTTCCCAGACCATTCGATAAGCGCAAATAATAAATACCCGAATCGATTTGATCTAATTGCAGGATATTTATTTTTTGATTAAGCTCATAGAAACCAATTCTTTCACCGGTTAGAGTCAATAGTTCGGCTTTTACTTCTTCAGTTAAATCCATTAATTCAATCGTGACCTCCTTGTTGAATGGATTCGGCCAAACAGAGAAGAAGATCTCTTTTTCTAAAGAAATGAAACCAGCACTGCTATTGGAATCGTTCTCAAGATAGAATAAGCCACCAAGGTCTTGACCCACAAATAAATCTAGCTCTACATCGCCGTCTAAACTTGAAATAGAAAATGAGCTATAACCACCTACATTCAATCCTAAATAATCTTGAACAATACTTTCAAAAGCTTGACCATCATTTATATTTCCGTCAATTCCTTGCGCAAAATAAGCCAAACCATCAACAGCTCCAATCAGTGCATAGGTTGTATCATTTTGACGGAAAAAACATGGTGTGGCATATCCATTAGGGGATGTTTCGGCTACATCCACACTCCCAAGAAAATTAGTTACAAATTCGAATGATGGGTTCGAAGGTGAACCCACATTTTGATAATAAATAAGCTCACCTGTTTTAATTCCAATGATCAGATCTAAAAGCCCATCTTTATTTAAATCAAATAGCTGTGGAGCCGCGTATAAGCCATTTTGTATAATTGTACCATTTACATCCTCCAAGTTAACGATTGGCGATGCATAAGCCGGAATGCTACCAGCTGAATTATTTACAAAATAGGAAAGCGTTCCATCTTCTAAACCTAAAATCATATCGTTCTTTTGGTCACCATTTAGATCACCAAAAGTAGGATACATCCTCAAGCCAACATCAAGTGCTGATAGATTTTGAAAATCACGGTCAATAAGTGTGAATTCAGGAGATGAAGAAGTCCCCGTATTCTTGTAATAAGCAATTCGGCTTTCCTTATTTAAAACGGCTTTGTATGCGAAAATATTACCAACGATTAAATCTGTTAATCCATCTCCGTCAACATCTGTTAGAACAGGAATAGAACCAGAGCCATGATCTATCATATCGCCTTGAAGGAATTCCTTTGTCTCGAAAACAAAATTGGAAACTTGATTACTGCCTGTGTTTCTATAAAAATGAACACTTTTTTCATTTTCCGAAATATTTTTAGCGTTCGGTGCAACAATTAAATCTTTAACGCCATCAAAATCAACATCCAAATTGAATGCCGCTGGAAACAATTGCATGCTTGCAGGTATGCTATTTGATGGAAATAAAGGATCAGCTGATACCATAGCGGAATTTTCATTTACACCTGTACCTCCGTTGATCATTAAATTTAAATTTGGAAATGCAACATCACCCAATACCAAATCCATTACACCTGATCCGTCAATATCTAATGCGAGAATCGTTGAACCAGAATGCGCCTTTTCATCGTTTGCTTTCTTGACTTCAATTAAAGGGAATTCTGGGTTAGGAACATTACCTGTGGTGCATGGGGTAGTATTGTCATTTAAATAAACAGAATTGGTACTCACATCTTCACGAAAAGTACCCCAACACTCATTTTTCAATACAAACTCCAAAGAATCTGCATGGCCATACAAATCAATACTCTGATTTTGATGGTACCGCAAGTACTCTCCTCCAATATGAAAAGTCAAAACATCAATATCTCCGTCACCATCTACATCAACAATTGCAGGAATATCACTTGAGCTAACATAAAGGCTCAAGGAAGTACCCCAATTATCAGAATAAAGAATTTCTTTGGCAACCTCCCAAGAAAGTCCATTCATAGGGTCCCCTGTATTTCGAAAAACCTTCAAACCACCTATACCATAGGCGAATAAATCTTTTCGCCCATCACCATCATAATCAATCGCAAATAGCCGGTAACGCAACTCTTCAGGGAACCATTCAGCCCCAGTGTAATCGTAATCATAAAAATGGTCGCCATCTTCTATTTTATGTTCAAATACCTTGAGCTGATTGCTACTCCTATCGAAAACAAGTAAATCTAAATCACCATCAAAATCATAGTCAATACTTGAAAACTGAGGGTAATTTAGTCCTCCCGCCCAGGGCATGCTGAGTGGCTCATTATTATTTATAATTTGTATTGAATCAGAAAAAGAAAATTGAAACTGCGCAGAAATATAAATAGGTAGTGAGAATAAGAAAAGAATTAAATATTTCATAGCCGAGACAGTTGTTCAAATATAAGGCAAAACAAAAGTCTATGCAATTTAAGAATAACACATTAATGCCCTAAATTTGATTGCAAGTCTATATTGCAATGACTATTTTTGAATTCTAAACCACTTAAGTCAGTACCCCCTTTCAATGAAAAAAAATCAAATTATACTTTTTGCTATTCTCTTAGCAATAACGGGTGTATTATATCTCATGGTACTCGCCAACCAAAAAGAAGAAATAAAAGAAAAAAAAGGAGCGGAAACCCGTAAATATATTTCAGTACGTATTATTGAAAATCAAGAAAGATCTTTAACCATAAGTTCATATGGACAAATCGTTCCATTTACAGCGCTTGATATTGCATTCGAAATATCAGGAAGGCTTCAAAGCGGAGATTTATTAATGAAACCCGGGACACGGTTTGCTAAAAATGATCTTTTGTATAAGGTGAATTCTGAAGAAATGTTCTACAACCTAAATGCAAGAAAAGAACAGCTATCTCGGCTAATTATAGGTATCCTACCCGATATATCTATTGATTTCAATGAAGATTATGACAAATGGAGCTTGTTTCTCAAAGACATCACACCTAGTGGATTTTTACCAAACTTACCCTCTTTCTCATCGGAAAAAGAAGCCCTCTTTATTAGCTCAAAAGGGATTTATGCTGAGTACTGGACAATTAAGGGAATGGAGGAAAGGATTTCGAAATATATTTACTTAGCCCCCTTTAATGGAGCAGTTAGCGAAATATATACCGAACCTGGCGCAATTATTAACCCGGGAGGGAGAATAGCAAAAATATTTAATCAAGAAAAAATGGAGGTACGTTTACCAATATCTATTGACTTCATTGATAAATTTCAAAAAACAGGTCGTGTTACTTTTTATGATGCGAATGGACAAGAAGTAGCTCAGGGGAAACTTTTAAGAGCCTCTAGCGAAATAAATAAGAATACGCAGTCTGTTGACACGTATTATTCGATAATCCCGAAGAGAGGAGTAACGCTTCTTTCTGGACAATATGTTACCGCTAGCATAGATAATCTTATTTCCGAATCCGTTGCTGTAGTTCCAGCATCTGCGGTAAAAGAAAACGAGGTATACCTACTAGATAAAAACGAGCTCAAAATAAGGTCTGTCAAGGTCATTAGTCAAAAGCAGGATTCTATATTTGTTGAAGGGCTAAAGAATACAGATACATTGGTAGTTGAGTATATCACTCCATCGAAAACCATAAAGAAATACATCGGAATTCCTCAGCAAAAATGAGAAAGCTAATTACCTTTTTTGTCAACCGACCTGTCTGGGGAAATGCATTTATTGCAGTCATTATAATATTCGGAATCTTCTCATTAATTCAGACTAAAAAATCATTTTTTCCAGAATTAGAGCCACAAACAATTATCGCATCAGTATTCTATCCAGGTGCATCACCCAAAGAAATGGAAGAAGGCGTAACGATTAAAATTGAACAATCGATTAAAGGGCTTGCCTCAATAGAAGAAATCAATTCTACCTCCTCTGAAAATCTTTCGTCAGTTAAAATAAAGGCCTATCAGGATGCAAATATGGACCAGCTCTTGAGTGATGTTGAAAATGCAATCAATTCAATCAACTCATTCCCTGCTGGCGCTGAAAAACCCATTTTAAATAAAATTACTTCGGGCGGAATGGGGAGTGTTGTAGCCTTTATTGGCATATCGGCGAGGGACAAAAGAATTTCAGATATAGAGCTCATTGATCTAGCCTCTAAAGTTGAACAAGACCTTCTGAACACCAAGGACATTACTGAAATAGTAAAAATGGGTTTTCCGACAAAAGAAATTTCAATCAATATCCGTGAGAATGATCTTGTACGCTACAACACCTCTTTCCAAGAAGTTTCAATGGCGATATCATCACAGAACCTAAATATTACAACAGGACAAATCCGGGGAGAATCACAAGAAATGAATATTCGATCTAACAATCGGGTACTTACTGCTAATGAAATTGCAGAGATTGTATTACGAGCCCTTCCTTCTGGTGAAAAAGTAAAAATAAAAGATGTCGCAGATGTAAAACTTGGGTACTCAGAAAACTCTCAAAAATCCGCTTTTAATGGTCTACCAGCGGTCTCTTTCCAAATTGAAAAATCACCCTCTCAGGACATTGAGAAAATATCTTCAGCGCTCCATAATTATCAAAATCAATTTAATGAGGAGAACCCAGATTTTCAATTTGATATTTATTTTGAATTCAATGAACTATTGGAGGGAAGAATCGATTTGCTTACAAAAAATGGCCTTACAGGTTTGATTTTAGTGCTTGTATTTCTCGGCATGTTTCTGAATATTAAGCTTTCAAGCTGGGTGGCCTTTGGAATACCTTTTTCGTTCTTAGGTATGTTTATTCTAGGCACCTTTTATGGAATTACCATTAATATGATCTCTTTATTTGGAATGATTCTCGTTGTTGGAATACTTGTAGATGATGGAATTGTAATTGCTGAAAATATCTATGCCCATTTTGAAAAGGGTAAAAGTGCAAAACAAGCTGCTATTGATGGAACGATGGAAGTATTGCCTTCCGTTTGCTCATCAGTGATTACCACAATTGTTGCATTTTCTGTCCTCTTTTTTGTGGAAGGATTGGAAATGATGAGGGAAATGGCCTTCGTCGTCATTGCTTGTCTGATTTTCTCAATTCTGGAAGGAATTATTACACTCCCCTCTCACCTATCAAAGAAATCAGTTTTAGAGGAAACCAAAGAAAAACCTTATGGCTTCGGTTTAGGCATTTTATTCATGTTTACAGGAATCGCTTCATGTGTAATAGCCTACTATATTTTCCCATTACAACCCACCTGGGATATTGTATTATTCCCAGTAGTTTTGAGTCTATTTGGTCTTTTCATCCTGTATGCCGGGTTTTCTAAATCACCCATTGAAGGCAAAGTAAGGGCTGCGGCGGATTCATTTATCAAATGGATTCGAGACCATCTTTTTACCCAAACGGTTTCTCTTCTTGTTGGACAAACAAAACGCTGGTATCGTTTGACATTCTTAATACCACTTTTCTTTACTGTATTTGTAATTTCTTTGTTGGTCAATGGGACCTTGTCTTCCACATTTTTTCCAAATATTCAGCCAGACTTTTTCACAATTGAAGTAGCCTATGCACCAGGAACAAACGAAAAAGAGACAGAAAAATTCATAGAGCAAGCCACCCTAATTCTACTTGAAGAAAACAACAGAATAAAAAAACAATCTGGAGATGAAATTATGACCTACTACACGAGCAATATTGGTTTTACTCAAAATATTGGACAAGCAGGTAATCACACGGGAGGTATTAGTGTTTTTGTCAATGCTGAAGATGCTGAAATTCCTTTAGACACGTTGATGAACAGGATCAATAAAAGGATCAACAATTTAGATCAGGGTAAGATTGCAGAAAATCTTTATGTTGGAGGATTCAACAGATTCGGTAAAGAAATAGAAATAGGCCTTACCTCGAGTAACGATCAAAACCTAATGAGCGCAAGAGACGGTATTAAAAAAGCGCTCGGACAAATGAATGGTGTTATTAATATAAAAGACAACCTGCCGCCTGGCCGGAACGAAATACAGCTTAAAATGAAACCGCAAGCTGAATTGTTCGGCGTATCCAAAGGAGAGGTATTGAATCAAATTAGACAAGGCTTTTTTGGACAAGAGGCACAAAGAGTAATTATAGGAACAGACGAAATTAAAATCTGGGTGCGCTATCCAATAGAGGACCGCAATAGCACCTACGATTTATTTGAAATGAAAATCAAAAATGCACAAGGTATGCGCATTCCATTGCGCGAGATATGCGACTACTCAATGGGGCGTACACCTGAAAGCCTGAAAAGAAGAAATGGACAACGCATCGTTAAAATTGATGCAGAAACGATTGATCCAGAAGAGGTCGCAAATATCAATACTGAAATATTTGATTCCATATTACCCAAGGTAACGTCTTTGTACCCAAATGTTCAAAGCCTCAAGCTTGGACAATTTGAACGCAGCCAGAAAACAGGAGATTCTATGCAATATGTTACACTTGTACTTATTTTCTTAATGTTTGTAATTCTGATGCTTCATTTCAACAGCCTTTCACAAGCCTTTTTAATTATGCTCGTTATACCTTCAGGAATTGCAGGTTCTATCATTGGTCATGGCTTAATTGGTATTCCCGTATCCATTCTTTCTGTATTCGGAATGATTGCATTGATTGGCGTACTTGTAAATGATGCCATTGTCTTTTTAGACCGGTATAATGGCTTATTATTGGAAGGAAAACCCATCAAAGAAGCCGCTATTTTAGCGGCCGCCTCGCGTTTCAGACCTATCCTATTGACCTCATTAACAACGGTAGCTGGATTGCTACCCATGATTTCTGAAACCAGTATGCAAGCACAATTCTTGATACCAATGGCCACCTCGATTGCCTTTGGTGTTCTATTTGGAACTGTCTTTATACTTTTCTTTTATCCATCTGCAATATTATTATGGAACGATATAGCACGCCTTGGAAGATTTATTTTTCTCGGTGAAAGAAAATCAGCTATAGATGTAGAGCCTGTATTTAAATTAAAAAAAACATTAAAAAATGAACGCTAGATTTTTCCTCTGTTTTTTTTCGCTTTTAACGCTTCAAACTTTTTTCTGTCAAGACAAACAAAATTTATCGGCTAAAGAGGCCGTTTTAATTGCCATCAAAAATAATTATGCGATACAAATCAGTGCCACACAGCAGCGCATAGCAGAAAAAAATAATACCTGGAGTGAGGCCGGATTGTATCCCACTGTTGCGCTTAATGTAGGCGCCAATACAACAATTCAAGACAATACGAATAACCCCTTTACCTTCACCCCAGGTGTAATTCTTTCAACAAACCTATCTCCGAATCTTTCGCTAAATATGAATTTGTTTAGTGGAATGGCTGTAAGAATATCCAAACAAAGGTTAGGGCAACTTGAAGCGCAAAGTAAAGGAAATGCACTCGCAGTAATTGAATCAACGATTTTAGATGTACTCAAGACATATTATCAAGCTTTGGCACAAAAAGAGAAGCTTCAGGTGCTGAATGAAGTGAAAAAAAATTCTTTGGATCGTTTTAAATATTACGACTTAAAGAATGAAATCGGAACCTCAAACTCATTGGAGGCGCTTCAATTTAAAAACCTCTACTTTTCAGATAGTATAAATGCTACAGTGCAGAAAATTTCTTTTGAAAACAGTATGCGAAATCTATTTTTACTAATGAATCAACCTATTGAGGTTGATAATATACCGGAGCTGACAGAGGAATTTAGTGCTGAGTTCCCAATGATCGATTTTGAAGATGCCCTTTCGAGCTTGCCGAATTCGAACCAAGACCTAAAAAATCAATACCTCGCAGTTGAGCTACAGAGAACAAATACTGCATTTCAGAAATCCTTTTTATACCCTACTCTTGGTTTACAGGCGGGATTCACGCCAGCGAGAAGTTGGTTTAGAGATCTAAACGATCCAAACCTTAAAGTCAATACCGAAGTGATTATGTACAATGGCGGGCTTAATTTGAGGTACAACTTATTCAATAACTGGAAAAACAAAAGAGCTATCGAAGCCTCGAAAATTCAGGAATCTATCTCAGCGCTCAGTTATGAAAATATGAAAAAGTCCTTGGAAAACTCTTTGGCTACATTGATCGACACGTATAAAGGAAATACAGAACTTGTAGCACTTGCAGAGCTAAATTTGGATTATGCCAAGCAAGCTTGGACACTTGCTGAAAAGAGATTTAACCTGGGCACACTCAGTTCTATTGAGCTCATTACTTTTAAGAATACTTTTGAAAACCAATCAGTACAGTATTTTGACTTTTTATTAACGAAAATCAACACATACCTGGAAATGTATAAAATGACAGGTAAATTGAAATTAGCATACATCAAGGATTAAGTCCTGAAAATCGAAATATTTTAATGGTTTGGTCGTCACTGCATGAAGCAAACAGTTCTGTATTTATAACCAACAATTGATTTACCGAATGTTTGTGACCAAACCCTGACACATCAATCTTTTGAACAACCTCTTGAAAGGCATTATTCCAAACTTTAATACTTCCATCGCGACTGCAAGAAAGCGATAGAGAATCATTAAATATTTTGAGACCATAAACAATGAATCTATGCGCTGGAATAGATGCAGATAAGCTTCCATTTAAGCCCCAAGATTTAATCAATGCATTTTGACCACCCGAAATAATCATTTTGGTTTTCGTATCAAATGTGAGGCTTGAAACACCTGTTTTATGGGCCTTAAAGCACAAGATTTCATTGTAAAACTCCGTTTCATAAACTGAAATTTCACCATTATACTTACCCACAAGCAAAAGATCATCACTTTCAATATAATGCATGGCTCTGAGCCTCCCGCCGCCTAGCTCAAAAGTAAATAGCTGACGCCAAGTTTTGACATCCCAGACAGATAAGACTCCATCTTTATCTCCCACATAAAAATGCCCTTCTTTGTTATTAAATTCAAAAGAAAATATGGAAGAGCTATGTTGATCTATGCGATGAAGTTCCTTTTTCTGAGCTAAATCAATGACATAAATCTTACCATTGTTTAAGCCAACGACAAGTTGACCATATTCTTCAATGATGAATATTTTATACGGAGCAACGTCTAATCTGATTAAAAAGTTATCGGCTCGACCTGTTTTAACATCCCATCGCGCAATAGATTTATCCCCAGAAGCTGAGTAAATAAAACCTTCGTGATAGCAAATACTATAGACAGGTGCGGTGTGGCTTATTAAAGTATGTTCTTCTTGAAATAAAATAATATTGGGCTATTATTCGTCAGCGTCATCTATTTCTTCGTCATCATTGACCTGTTTTAGCCTTTCTTCAAAGGTTTTAGGCAAGAATTCAAAGAAGGTGTCCCCTCTTAATCCTAACCTCAGGCATTCGAGTGGAATCATATCCTTTGGTGCAATATTTCCAAGGTTGACCTCTGCACCAAAAAGTTTTATAAACCAAACTTGTTGATTCTTTTGGGGTGCCTCCCATAAGATATCAGATGGTTTGATTTTCGCAATAATTCGATTGATCAGCAAAGTATGTGCCGTACCATTCGGTCTAAAAACACCAACATTTCCCGATTCTCTTCCTTCTGCGATTACTTTCCAGCTGCCGGCTTGAAGCTCTGACTGCATCATCCGAATCCATTTAGCTGGAGAAATTAATATTCCGGAATCTTTAGAACCAACCTCAGACATCACAGTGCAATCATTAGATAAGGTTCTTATTAATTCACATTTCTCGTCATGAGGAATAATGATTGAACCATCAGAAATCTCAGCTAAGTCCAAGTCGTATTTGGATACTAGCTTTCTAAAGTCATTAAATTTCCCGCGAGCATGAAATGCTTCAAAGAGCGTCCCGCCAAAATAAGGTCTGATTCCGGCAGCTTTATATAGCTTAATCTTTTCTTCAAGGTTCCTGGTGACAAAAGCGGTTCCAAACCCAAACTTTATAACATCAGTAAGGTGTCCAGAAGATTCTATAAAGTTCTCTGTTTCATTCAGACTCAGGCCTTTATCCATCATCATGGTCACGCCCTGTTGACGAGGTTTTTCCGATCTCTTCGGAATGTAAGACAATTTAAAATTCATTTGATTTAGTCTTGTGATAGGTTTAAAAAATCCTGATCGTCTAGTAAATTTGGATTAATGTCAAAAATTGATTTGGCTTTTTGACCGTTTTCTTGTAGACATTTAGAGAATAAATGTAGTGCTTCTTCTTTTTGGCCACGCAGCCAGTATAAGTTGACTTTCAAGACCGCTGCAATTCTATTTTCTTTGTGCTCACCGATGAAATCCTGTAATACTTCAAAAGCATTTGCCGGAGATTCTTCTGTCAATAATTCGATATAATCGGACAAACATTCCTCGTCGTGTGGATTGAGCTCCAAAGAACCCTTATAAAATTCTTTTGCCAGCTCAAATTCAGAAATCTTTTCATATGCCCCGGCAAGAACATGCATGATTCCGGCATTATTTGGTTCAAACTCCAATGCTTTTTCTATCAATACAATTCCCTCGCGCGTTCTTCCTTCAAGGTCCTCAATGATGCCAAGACCAAGCCAAGCCTCAGAAAGCATCGGTGCAAGTTCTATACTTCTCTTGTAATTATGCTTTGAAAGCTCTAGTTCATTCAATTGCTCATAGCATTCACCGATGTAACAATAGGCAGAGGCATCATCTCCATCTATACGCATACATTCATTGAAATGCTCAATCGCTTTAAAAAACTTCTCTTGTGATAAATAAGCATTGGCCATATTAAAATGAGCAGGTCCAAAATCTTTGTTAATTAAAAGAGAATAATCATAAGCCCAAATCGCCTTTGCATAATCTTCGAGCTTGCTATGTGCATTACCAAGATTATACCAGGCCGTAAAAGAATATGGGTTTTCATCTATAAATTGAGAATAACAAGAGATTGCTTGTTGATAATCTCCTAGTTGATCATAACAAAATGCAATTTCATAAAGGGCACCTTCATTTTGAGGATTCACTGATATTGCTGTTCTTAAAATATCAATTGCCTCTTTAAACTTGCCTAAGTTTTGATATTCCAGTGCAATATCCAAATAGATATCGTCAATATCTTCCTCTCCTGCTGCTTCAATGGCTAAAGTATAATTCTTGATTGCATTCTTGGAATCTTTCAGCTGACTGAATATGGATGCTTTGGTCAAATGGAATTCAAAAGAAGGAACGCCAAAAGACTGAATGTTATCCAAAACATCAATCGCATCGTTTAGCTTACCTAATCCGGTTAAAGCTTGGGCCTTTCTGAGTGAAAACAAACCATTATATGAAAAATGTGTAATCGCCATTTCCGTCGCAAGAAGTGCTTTGGAGAAATTTCCATTAATCAAATAATGATCTACTATAGCTTCCAATCGATCGCTATCAATAAAGACAGCATTATTTCCTTTTATGTAGGACTCAAATATCTCTAAATCTTCCTTTAAATAATTCTCGCTACTGTCGTCTTCGTCGTCGTCAAACATAGGCCGTTTTTATTAAAGGTAAATTTATTTTAAATGCTCCCATATACCATCGAAAAAATATTATCAACATTGCAAGTGTTTAAATCCTATTTATTTGATTGAAAAATGTTTTTCGGCTGCTTCAGACACATAATCACCTATGGCAAGAGATGCTGTAGCTGCTGGTGATGGTGCATTCAAGACATGTATTGAATTCCCGTGATACTCAATACGGAAATCATCCCTAGTATCCCCATCCTGCGACAAAAGAAGTGCTCTAACACCTGCCCTTCCTGGTCGGATATCATCTGATTCCAATGAAGGAACCATACGCTGTAAAGTTTTAAGAAAAAGTCTTTTTGAAAAGGCACGGCGGTATTCATTAATACCAAAAGCCATATTGTTGAAAAATAATTTCCAAGTACCTTTATAAGAAAGCGCATCCACCGTATCTGTCAACGAAAAATCAGTTTTCTCATAACCCTCGCGCTTAAATGTAAAGACTGCATTCGGACCACATTCAATTTCACCGTTGGTCATCCGTGTAAAATGAACACCTAAAAAAGGAAAGTCAGGATTCGGAACTGGATAGATTAGGTTTTTAACTTTATGTTGAGCCTGAGGGTTGAGCTCGTAATAATCACCTCTGAACCCCACTACCTTCTCTTTTAATTCAACGCCATCTTTTTTGGCTAAACGGTCGGCTTGAAGTCCAGCGCAGAAAACTTGATAGCTGGATTGAAAAGCGCCTTTATTTGTATGTAGGATTGAATATTCATCTTTCTTTTCAACATCTTGCACCTCGCATCCCATAAATACTTTACTTTCTGTATTAATGGACAAAGCGAGTTCTACCATTTTTTTTGTTGCCGCTACGAAATCTACGATTCCGGTACACGGAACCCAAATACCACCGATAGATTCTACATAAGGCTCGATATCTTTGACTTGATCAGCATTTATCTTTTCAATACCTTCAATTCTGTTTTCAGTTCCTATATCAAATATGCGGTCCATATTTGCAAGCTCTTTTTTTTCGGTAGCCACAACAACTTTACCACATACATCATGAGGAATACCGTATTCCTTTGAGAAAGCAACAAGTTCGTGCCTTCCTTCAATACAATTTTTAGCTTTTAAACTACCTGGTTTATAATATAAACCTGAATGAATGACACCCGAATTATGACCCGTTTGGTGGTCTGCTAGACCAGGTTCTTTTTCAAATAAAGCAATCGTTAGGTTTGGATTTCTTTTTTGAAGCTTGTAAAAGGTTGCTGCCCCAACAATACCCCCACCAACAACAGCAATATCAAATTTCATAGGATTGAATTTTCCGCAAATTTAGGGAATATCTATGTTTAAACCATAAAATAGACAATAAGATAGGTTTCTATTTTGTTAACCATCATTGAACTCGTAAATTTGCAGACAATCAATTATGAATCAGTTCAAAAAAGTTGCTTTCTACACCCTTGGATGTAAGCTGAATTTCTCAGAGACTTCGACGATATCAAGACTTTTCGAAGAGGCAGGTATCGCAAAGGTTAGTTTTGAAGAGCAACCAGACATATATATCATCAATACCTGCTCTGTTACTGAAAATGCAGATAAAAAGTGTCGACAGCTTGTAAAAAAGGCAAAACGCATAAACGCGGCATCATTTGTGATTATTGTTGGTTGTTTTGCACAGCTCAAACCAACAGAAATCAGTAAAATGGAAGGAGTAGACATGGTTCTGGGCGCCAATGAAAAATTTAATGTTCTCGAACATTTAGAACGCTTGGATGAAAAAAACAAGCAACCCATCGTTTCATTTGACAGTATTAAAAAAACAAAAGAGTTCATTCCTTCTTATTCCATTGGAGATAGAACCAGATCTTTTTTAAAAATTCAAGACGGATGTGATTACTTCTGTACCTTTTGCACAATACCATTAGCTAGAGGGAAAAGTAGAAACGCGAGTGTAGAGGAAACGCTAAAAGAGGCCAAGAAAATTGCAGCGAAAGATGTAAAAGAAATCGTACTTACTGGTGTTAATATTGGAGACTTCGGACAAGGAGGTACAGAGAATTTTTTCTCTTTAGTAAAAGGACTCGAAACCGTAGAAGGAATTGACAGATTTAGAATTTCTTCCATTGAGCCTAATCTTTTGTCCAATGATATTATTGATTTCTGTCTGAATGACTCTAAAAAATTTGTACCACATTTTCATATCCCACTTCAATCGGGAAATGATGCATTATTAAAGTCTATGCGTAGAAAATACGACACGGCATTATATCGAGAAAGAATTGAATATATCAAAAGCTTGCGGCCTGATGCATGTATAGGCGTAGATGTTATTGTTGGATTTCCTGGAGAGACAGATGCTTATTTTAATGAAACGGTAGAATTCCTTAAAGAACTTGATATATCGTATCTGCATGTTTTTACCTACTCGGAGCGCGCCAATACTACAGCAAAGAAAATGGACCAGGTTGTTCCTATTCCAAAGAGAAAAGAAAGAAGTAAGGTGTTACATCTTTTATCAGACCGAAAAAAACGTCATTTTTACGAGTCCAACAAGGGAACCAAAAGAAAAGTGCTTTTTGAAGACCATGATCACGATGGATACCTACATGGTTTCACAGAAAATTATATAAAAATTAAAACACCTTATCAGCCTGGCCTAACAAATACTTTTTGCGAGGTCAATTTAGATCACTTAGACCGAGATGGTATTTATAAGTCAGCAACAGAAGCGACAATCGAAATTTAATTTATGAAGCCAATTTACATTACACGAAGAGAGACCTTTAATGCAGCGCACAGGCTGAGAAGAGAGGATTGGTCATCCGCTAAAAACGAGGAGGTTTTTGGGAAGTGCAGTAATAAAAATTGGCATGGGCATAACTTTGATCTTTTTGTAACTGTAAAAGGTGTGCCAAGCGAAGAAACCGGATTTGTCATGAATTTAAAAGATCTTGGAGAAATCATTAAAGAAAACGTAATTGAAAAAATTGACCACAAAAATATCAACTTAGATGTTCCATTCATGCAAGGAAAGATGTCCTCAACTGAAAATTTAGCAATAGGTATTTGGGAACAAATGGAAAACTTAATCAAGGTTAAAGGTGGCGAATTGGTTAAAATAAGATTGGTCGAAACCGAAAATAATTTTGTAGAATATTTCGGTGGTAAAGAACCATTTTAAATGAACTACGTTTAGAATACAAAACAACTACATTGGACTCAAACACTTTAGAAAAAAATTACCGGCAAATACTGACAGAAATCGGTGAGAATCCTGATCGAGAAGGCCTTTTGAAGACACCTGAACGTGTAGCAAAAGCTATGAAATTTTTGACCAGCGGTTATGAAATTAATCCGGATGAAATTATTCAACAAGCAGTATTTAACGAGACCTATTCGGAAATGGTACTCGTAAAAGACATTGAAGTTTACTCCATGTGTGAGCACCACGTACTGCCCTTTTTCGGTAAAGCACACATCGCTTATATTCCCGATGGGAAAATTGTTGGTTTGAGCAAAGTGCCAAGAGTAGTTGATGCTTATTCAAGAAGGTTGCAAGTGCAAGAACGACTTACTATAGAAATACGGGATTGCCTACAGCGCACTTTAAACCCTAAAGGTGTTGCAGTTGTCCTAGAATGCTCACACATGTGCATGCAAATGAGAGGTGTTCAAAAGCAAAATTCGGCGACAACAACAAGTGCATTTACGGGCTTGTTTTTAGAGAATGACGCAACGCGAAAGGAATTTATTAACTTGATTAGATAATTATGAATACGATTTTTGAAAACAGTAGAACAGAAAATAATACAGAGGCCTTAAGAAGTTTTTTTAGGTCGGTATATTCCTACATGTTCGCAGCACTGGGTATATCGGGAATTATAGCTTATAAGGTTGGGAATGATCCAAATTTGTTTAGCCAATATTTTATAAATGGAACAGGTGGACTTTCTGCCTCTTTTTATGTTGTTTTGTTTGCTCCTGTGGGACTTAGCTTTCTAATTCAATGGGGCTATACAAGACTTTCAATGTTGGCGCTGACCTTACTTTTCATTTTGTACTCGGGACTAATGGGACTGATGCTTTCCTCGATCTTTCTTGTGTATGATTTGCAGGCGATTGCCAACACATTTTTCGTCTCCGCAGGTGCATTCGGAGGAATGGCAATTTTAGGCTACACAACAAAAACTGACCTCAGCAAGTTTGGAAGTCTTTTGTATATGGTGTTCATTGGAATGTTCATTTCTTCAATTGTTAATATTTTCATAGGTAGCGATTCAATGGGCTTTATTATTGCTTGTTTGGGGGTATTTGTGTTCACAGGTCTCACTGCATATCATATGCAAGCTTTAAAGAAAATGGTAATAAATAACCAAATTAGTCAAGCAGAAAAAAGTAAAATTGCACTCATAGGAGGCCTTCAGCTTTATATCCTATTCATTAATCTATTCCTATCCTTACTTAGAATATTTGGTGGAAGGGATTAATCTGATTAATTGTTGAAAAAACGAACCTTTTAATTATTTTTGTTCAAACAAAACAAATATTATGTCTGATAATTTTTTTGAAGAATCAACCAATGCCGTTGGCACTATTGTTACAGTAATTTTACTCGGTATCATTATCAGTATCCTAATGTGGGGGTAAGTCCACAACAATTGTATTCACATGCCATTTAATGCCGTTTTTTCACACATCATTAAAAAACGGATTCCTAGAATAAGAAATTATTCATCCTCCCCTATTACATGCCAAAAGTCCGTTTTGGATGAACTTTTGAAAAAAGCACAAAACACAAGTTTTGGACAGCTTCATGATTTCCATGAAATCATTTCTAAAGAGCAATTTCAAACCCGTGTACCATTGAGCAATTACGATACCTTATATCCATATATAAAAAGACAAATTGAAGGTGAAGAAAATGTGCTTTGGCCTGGAAAAACATCCTGGTTTGCAAAATCTTCTGGGACAAGCGGTAATACTGCCAAGCTATTACCAATCACAGTAGACTCCCTTTATGAAAATCATTATGCTGGTGGAAAGGATCTTCTCGCCATCTACTATGAAAACCATTCAAATCGAAAACTATACAATGCAAAGCACTTAATCATAGGTGGAAGTACCCAAATAAATACACAAACCAACAATACGAGTATTGGAGATCTTTCCGCATTTATTGTAGAAAACCTTCCGTGGTGGACAGAAATAAGAAGAACACCTAAAAGAAAAATAGCATTGATGGACAATTGGGAGGAAAAACTGGATCAAATGGCGCATGCAACGTTAAATGACAACATATGTATTGTAGCCGGGCTTCCTAGCTGGACACTAGTACTTTTCCAACGTATTTTAGAGATCTCAGGTAAAAAGAACATCCATGAGGTTTGGCCAAACCTCGAGCTTTATATTCATGGCGGAATGAACATTGACCCATATCAAAAAGCTTTTGAAAAAATGCTGCCAAATCCGAATATGAACTATGTTCAGGCCTATAACTCATCTGAAGGATACTTTGGTCTGCAGGACCAAAAAGAAAATAGTGATATGCTTCTTCTTACAGATGCACAAGTATATTATGAATTTATTCCGATGGATACATTTAACGAACTTGAATCGTCACATGTTATTGATTTAGAAAAGGTACAAGTGGGTATTGAATATGCAATTGTTTTAACGACATCTGCCGGTTTGTGGCGCTATATCATAGGAGATACAATTTGCTTTACATCTATTTTGCCTTATCGTTTTCAAGTTACGGGCAGAACAACCCATTTCATCAATGCCTTCGGTGAAAAAACAATCATCTCACATGTAGAGAAAGCATTGTCTCGTGCCGCTAACGAAAATGATATTCGCGTAGATGATTTTACAGTTGCACCTTACTTTGAAGAGGCCAAGGGTTCGGGAGGTCACCAATGGTTAATTGCGCTTAATGAAATAAATGAAAACCAAACCCAAAAGCTTGAAGCGGCGATTGAATCCAATATGAAGTCTTTGAATGCAGATTACGAAGGAAAAAGAAAGGGTTCAATCAATATAATGGCGCCGAAATTCACTTATGTCAAAAAAAACGTTTTTGAGCGATGGCTGAAGAAAAAAAATAAGCTTGGAGGTCAACATAAGATACCAAGAGTACAAAATGACCGTATATTTATAGAGGAGCTTCTGAAGATTGAGAGGGAAGTTTCGGGAATACAATAACATATAAACATGCTTCAATTTAAACTACTTTTTCTTTTCTTGGCATATACGTTATGTGGAATTACTCAGCCAAAACTCGTTGCCCTCAATGAAAATTACACAATCGAAAAAGGGCTTAATTGGATTCCCGATGCAACCGGAAACATCCTGTTTTACAAGGCGAATAATCTTTATAAAGCCCAAAAAGGACAGCTGCCAATGTTCACTCAAAGCATAAGGGCTACAGGGGAAATTTCTCAACTTTTACCCATTAATGCCTTCAAAACCATATTGTTTTCAAATGACCAGCAACAGCTCTGCATTCTTGATAATACATTCAGTCCAAATGGAAACTGTATAGATTTAGAAGATTTTGAGATTCAAAATGCAAAGCTATGTGCTGTTTCAGCTAGACCAAACCTTATCTATATTTTCGATGAATTCAACAGCACATTACTGCTAGTTGATTTTATAGAGCAGAGCGTTACACAAAGTGTATTAAATGTCACAGCTTTAATTGGGCGGGAATTAAACATTATTGAGCTTAAAGAACATAATAATAAATTGTTTGCATTGAATACAGACGGGTCCGTTCTTGTTTTTGATATGTTCCTGAACCTAAAAGGCCAACTAAATACTACCCTGAATGCATTGAATTTTTGGAATGACTACATTGTAGAATTAAAAGGAAATGAGCTACAATTCTCCTCGCTAAATAATAGCAAAATCAGCTATACAATCAAATGCGAAGAAGCATCCGCTTTGAGTGTTCATGGAAATTCTTTTTATTTTAGTAAAAATGGAGCATTATCGACCTTCGAATTAAAATCTCAATAATCAATTCGGGTACGGTCAATTATACTAATTTAGCAAAGCGAAAAAAAATACATTATGCATATTGCAGTTGCAGGAAATATAGGATCAGGTAAAACGACTTTAACCAACATGCTTTCAAAGCACTACGGTTGGGAAACACATTTTGAAGATGTTGAGCACAACCCATATTTGAATGACTTTTACCACGATATGCAAAGATGGTCTTTCAACCTACAAATCTATTACCTCAATAGTAGGTTTACGCAGGTTCAAGAAATAAAATCAACTGAACAAACGGTCATTCAGGATAGAACTATTTATGAGGATGCATTTATATTTGCGCCTAACCTGCATTCAATGGGTTTGATGACCACAAGAGATTTCGAAAATTATTTCTCTCTTTTTACCTTGATGGATTCTTTTGTTTCGGCCCCTGACCTTCTGATCTATCTTCGAGCTAGTGTACCGACCCTAGTCAACCAAATTCAGCAGAGAGGTCGGGAATATGAAGAAAGTATTCGGCTGGACTATTTAAAGCGCTTAAATGAGCGCTACGAAGCTTGGATTTCGACTTATGACAAGGGTAAATTATTAATTATCGATATCGACAACAATCGCTTCCCTGAAAGCCAAGAAGACCTTGGAAAAATCATTCATTCTATCGATGCCGAAATAAACGGCTTGTTTTAGACCATGATTGTCGTTACCGGAGCAGCAGGGTTTATCGCTAGTTTTCTTGTAGAAAAATTAAATGAATCAGGTGTCACTGACCTTATATTGGTGGATGACTTTTCGAGAGAGGATAAACAAAACAACCATAAAAATCTTCAATGCCATTCTAAAATTGAAAGATCAATATTTATTGACTGGTTTTCATCGAACCACAAAGAAGTGGATTTTGTATTTCACCTCGGCGCAAGAACCGACACAACTGAAATGGATTACAGCATTCATGAAGCATTGAATGTCAAATACAGCGAAGACATATGGAAAATCTGCACAGCGCATAAGATTCCTTTGATATACGCTAGTAGCGCAGCTACTTACGGAATGGGCGAACATGGCTATGAAGACAATCATAATGTTGTTGCAAAATTAAATCCTTTAAATCCATATGGTGATTCTAAGAATAATTTTGACAAATGGGTATTGAATCAAGACACCACTCCCCCATTCTGGGCAGGTGTTAAATTCTTTAATGTGTACGGACCCAATGAGAACCACAAAGGAAGAATGGCCAGTGTTGTATTTCATACCTTTCACCAAATTCAAAAAACGGGTGGCATGAAGCTCTTTCGCTCGCACAACGAAAACTTTAAGGACGGTGAACAGCTAAGAGATTTTATTTATGTGAAAGATGTGGTTTCAATATTATTATTTCTTGCAGAAAACAAAGTGGCCTCTGGCTTATATAATGCAGGAACAGGTAAAGCAAGGTCCTTTAATGATTTGGCAAGTCTAACTTTTCAGGCGCTCGACTTAAAACCAAATATATCTTTCATAGATACACCGCTCGATATTCGAGATAAGTACCAGTATTTCACAGAAGCGTCCATGCAAAAGCTAATAGCCGCTGGTTACTCAAAATCGTTCCATACCCTTGAAGAAGGCGTAAGTGATTATGTTCAAAACTACCTCAGCGCATAGTTTTGTTCATTACTTGTTCATAAATATTCGAAAATCTTAGCATTAAACAAACATAACGAGTAAATTTGTTACTCAATGTTAGATGCACTTATTACATCAAAGACAAGAATAAGGTTGTTGGTTAAGTTCTTTTTGAACCCCACAATGAAAGCCTACCTCCGTGAATTAGCAGCTGAATTTGATGAAAGCACCAATTCTGTTAGACTTGAATTGAATCGATTACAAGACGCTGGGCTTATAGAACGAGAATCCAAAGGCAACCTTGTGATGTATAATGCGAAGAAGTCACACCCTTTATTTCCAGAAATCAAAAGCATTGTTTCAAAAATCACTGGAATTGATTCCATTATTGAATCTGTCATCGAAAGACTAGGCTCAGTTGAAAATGCCTATTTGATTGGAGATTATGCAAAGGGGAAAGACTCAGGTGTCATAGATGTTGTTTTAATAGGTGACATCGACAAGAATATTTTACAAGATCACATACAGAAAGCTGAAGACCTTGTTTCACGAAAAATTCGTGCTATGGTCATGACCTCTGATGAGTTTACCTTGTATACAAAAAGCCAAAAGGAACCTTTTTTACTTCTTTGGAGTAAAGAATAATTAATTTGGTCAGAAACAATAAAGCACTCTATTCCTAATTGATTTAATGGGAGTGAGAATGGCGAAGCCGTAGTATGATTTTAGATTTAATTTTATTCAAAGACCCCTCCATAAAGCGCCATGTCGCTAAAACAGTAACCTGGCGTATTGTTGGCACCGTGGACACCATGCTTATTGGATGGCTAATAACAGGAAATCCAATAACGGGTTTAAAAATCGGAGGAATAGAATTGATTACTAAAATGATCCTATATTATTTCCATGAGCGGATTTGGTACAAAATGAACTTAGGTTTACCTCATAGGAATTCAAAAAAAAAGTTAAAAGACAGGTAGTGAATAACTTAAAATCGCAGAGCTATCAAATAAGACGTTCCGATTACGAAAAGCGCAATAAACACCGTGGAATAGCGTTATGGTTTACAGGCCTTTCCGGTTCCGGAAAATCAACTTTAGCGAACGCACTACAAAAAAAATTATTTGATGCAGATATGAGTTCAGTAGTGTTGGATGGAGACAATACTCGACTTGGTATTAACAAGGACCTAACATTTTCAAATGAAGACCGGATTGAAAATATTAGACGCGTGGCAGAAATCACAAAACTATTTGTTCAAACAGGACATGTCGTCATAACCGCCTTTATATCACCATTTAAAGCGAATCGAACGGCAGCAAAAGAAATTATATCCGATAATGATTTTGTAGAAGTTTTTATTGATAGCTCTATAGAAAAATGTGAAGAAAGAGATGTGAAGGGATTATACCGCAAAGCACGTTCAGGAGAAATTAAAGACTTTACTGGTATATCAAGTCCTTATGAAACGCCTAAAAATGCAGATATTACACTAAATACCAACGACTTATCAATTAATGATAGTATTGAACTATTGTTTAAGCAATTGAAATCAAAGCTGTGAATTATAGACTGGAACATATTGAAGAGTTGGAAGCAGAAGCGATCTATGTATTGCGTGAGGCGTTCGCTCAGTTTGACAATCCGTGTATTTTGTTCTCAGGAGGCAAAGATTCAATCGTTGTTACGCACCTCGCTGTCAAAGCTTTTTACCCAGCAAAGATTCCATTTCCTTTAGTTCACATAGATACTGGGCACAATTTTGATGAAACCATTGCATTTCGCGATGAACTTGTCGATAAAATTGGAGCTCAATTGGTTGTGGGCAGTGTTCAAGATGCTATTGAAAATGGATTAGCGCAAGATGAAACAGGAGTGCATGCCACAAGAAATACTGCTCAAATCCCGACTCTATTAGATACCATTGAAAAAAATAAATTTGATGCAGCAATGGGAGGTGCGCGTCGAGATGAAGAAAAAGCACGTGCCAAGGAACGCTTTTTTTCCCATCGTGATGATTTTGGCCAATGGGACCCCAAAAATCAAAGGCCCGAATTATGGAACTTATTTAATGGGAAAAAGAAATTCGGTGAACATTTTAGGGTTTTTCCAATTAGTAACTGGACCGAAATGGATATATGGCAATATATTAAGAAAGAAAATATTGAGTTGCCAAGCCTATACTTCTCGCATGAGAGAGAGGTAATAAAAAGAGGCAATACGATTTTAGCAAACTCTCCTTTTATCACACTGAAACCAAATGAAAAAGTTACAAAAGAAATTGTTCGGTTTAGAACCATTGGAGATTTAACGATTACAGGAGCCGTTGAATCACAGGCAAGCACGCTTGATCATATTATTGCTGAGGTTGCCGCAGCGCGTGAAACAGAAAGAGGAAATCGCGCAGACGACCAAAGATCAGAGGCAGCTATGGAAGAACGTAAAAAAGAAGGATACTTTTAAAATGAAAGGAGAATTACTTCGATTTACAACCGCTGGAAGTGTTGACGATGGTAAAAGCACCTTAATAGGCCGTTTACTTTACGATTCAAAAAGTATTTTTCAAGATCAACTCGCATCTATTGAGGCTACGAGTAAAAAGAAAGGTCTAGATAAAATTGATTTCTCACTCCTTACTGACGGATTAAAAGATGAACGTGAACAAGGAATTACGATAGATGTTGCCTACAGATATTTCAATACCCCCAATCGTAAATTCATTATTGCAGATACACCTGGGCACATTCAGTATACAAGGAACATGGTTACTGGAGCATCCACAGCAAATGCCGCTTTGATATTAATAGATGCAAGAAATGGAGTTGTTGAACAAACCAAACGACATAGTTACATTGCTTCTTTACTTCAAATACCACATGTATTGGTTTGCATCAACAAGATGGATCTTGTTCAATACGGTGAAGCTAAATTCGAAGAAATTAAAGAACAATACAAAGATTTTGCCGCCAAATTGGATATTCAAGACTTCGATTTTATTCCTATATCGGCCTTAAAAGGCGACAATGTTGTAAACCGTTCTAAATCTATGGATTGGTATAATGGACCTACCCTTTTACACTCACTTGAAAACATCCCTGTCGCTAATGATCTTAATCACATTGATTTTAGGTTTCCTGTTCAGACCGTTTTGAGACCTCATACGAATGAACACCACGACTACAGGGGATATGCAGGGCGTATTTCAAGTGGTATTTTAAGAATTGGGGATCAAGTTACAGCGCTACCCTCGCAACTGCAGAGTCGTGTTAAGAAAATAAATTGTGCGGATGTGGAACTTCAAGAAGCCTATGCTCCTCAATCCATTAGTATAGAATTAGAGGATGATATTGACATTAGCCGAGGTGATATGATTGTGAAAACTACCAATCAACCGCAAAACAGTCAAGAAATTGATGCCATGATTTGTTGGATGGGAGAAAAACCTCTTCGGATGAATGGTAAATATGGAATTCAACATACATCGAGAACTGGAAAGTGTATCGTTAAAGAAATCCTTTATAAATTAGACCTTGATAAATTGAAACGTCTTGAAGGAGAAATTACGTTAATGAAAAATGATATTGCTAGAATCAAAATAAGAACCACTACCCCACTCTTTTTTGATTCGTATAGAACCAATAGAAATACAGGTTCATTTATTTTAATTGATGAATCAAATAACAACACCGTTGGCGCGGGGATGATAATTTAGTTTGAAAGTATTCAATATTTTTAATG
>CAJXDT010000023.1:0-40844 GCA_913052055.1 uncultured Cryomorphaceae bacterium | reverse complement strand
CTGCTAAGGCATCATCTACCCTATCCTTCTTCTCTTTCATTTCAACTTCTGTTGGCGCACCAACATACAATACAGCAACGCCCCCTGAAAGTTTAGCTAAACGCTCTTGAAGCTTCTCCTTATCATAATCAGAAGTTGTTGCCTCAATCTGCGCTTTGATTTGCCCAACTCTAGCTGTGATGTCTGTTTTTTTACCCTTACCATTCACGATGGTTGTATTGTCTTTGTCAATTTCAACCTTCTCCGCTGTTCCAAGCATGTCTATGGTCGTATTCTCCAATGTCATACCTCTTTCTTCAGAGATAACTTGTCCGCCCGTTAAAATTGCTATGTCCTCTAGCATTGCTTTTCTTCTGTCTCCAAAACCTGGTGCTTTTACAGCAGCAACTTTCAGTGAGCCTCTTATTCTGTTTACAACCAGTGTTCCAAGTGCTTCACCGTCCACATCTTCAGCGATAATAATTAGTCCTTTACTTGATTGAGCTACTGGCTCAAGAATTGGAAGAAGTTCCTTCATTGAAGAAATTTTCTTCTCGCAAATAAGAATCATTGGATTCTCCATTTCAGTAATCATTTTCTCTGTATTGGTCACAAAATAAGGTGACAAATATCCTCGATCAAATTGCATACCTTCGACAGTAACCACTTCCGTTTCGATTCCTTTGGCTTCTTCGACAGTGATCACACCATCTTTACCTACGTCTTGCATTGCCTTTGCGATTAAAGCACCAATTGCTTCATCATTATTTGCAGAAATTGTTGCAATTTGTTCAATTTTGCTATTGTCACTACCAATTTCCTTTGAAAGTTTACGTAGATTTTTCACCACATCGCTAACCGCTTTGTCGATACCTCTTTTCAAATCCATCGGGTTTGCACCCGCCGCAACGTTTTTCAATCCTGCATTTATAATTGCTTGCGCAAGCACAGTCGCTGTAGTCGTCCCATCACCTGCAATATCAGCAGTTTTGGAAGCTACTTCTTTTACCATCTGCGCACCCATGTTTTCCACTTCATCTTCAAGCTCAATCTCTTTTGCAACAGTCACGCCATCCTTTGTGATGTGCGGTGCACCGAATTTTTTTCCAATTACAACATTACGTCCCTTAGGACCCAAAGTAACTTTCACAGCATTCGCCAATGCATCAACACCCTTCTTAAGCTTTTCTCTAGCTTCTACATCAAAAAATATATCTTTTGCCATCTTTCTTTTCTTATAATTAATAAATTCCGTAGATATCTGATTCCTTCATGATCAGAAACTCTCCATTTTCTATTTTTAACTCTGTACCAGAATACTGACCGTACAATACGGCATCTCCAACTTTCACAGTCATAGATTCATCCTTTTTTCCAGGACCAACTGCAACTACAGTTCCTTTTAATGGTTTTTCTTTTGCTGTATCTGGAATTATAATTCCGCTTGTGGTCTTCTGCTCTGCAGGCGCTGGCTGAATCAAAACACGATCTGCTAAAGGTTTAAATTTTACTGACATTTTAAATGATTTAATTTGATTTGTTCTTGGCGAATTTTATGCCAAAAGAGATTTTAAGACAATATTTCGTCTTTTGATTTTTTTTCAGCGGAAAATTGTCATAAAATATGACATCATGACACTGTAAACAAGGAATTAAGGTTTATTTGGTCGTACCCGGTGCTTGCGCTGGCTGTTCTGTCTGTTGCTTCTGACTATCTTCCTTTTTCTGTGGCTTAGGTTGACGAACAGTAATTACTATACTCACCAAAACGATTATTCCTGCCAATGACCAGGTTAGCCTATCAATGAACTCGTTGGTTTTTTTGACCCCACCTAGTTGACCTGGTGAACCAAAATCAGAACTCAAACCTCCACCTTTAGGGTTTTGAACGTATACCACTAGTATCAATAGGATACTTGACAAAAGAACGATGGTAGATAAAATGATGTCCATTATTTATTTTTATTAATTAATTTCTGAATTTGGTCTGCAAAGAAACTCTTTTTTTCGGGAAAAATCAAAATTAATTGCTCATATGTTGTTTTGGCCATTGTGTAATTTCCTTGACTCTCGAATACCTTTGCCAAAGTTTCACTCACGGGAAGATTTTCAAGCTCCAAACTTTCTTTTGCTTTTTTGATCGGCGAGAAAAATGGCACCTTTGGTTTTTCAAAGGTTAAGTACTCCTTTTTTTGGTCTGCATCACTTCGAACTGAACCGGCTTCAAGCCAATCATTAAAACTTCTAGGAGTATCAATATTTGTTTCTTCCTGAGAAGCTTTAAGCTTTTCAATACCAATATTTGTAGGCTCTGAATTTACGAGTTCTTCTTTATTGACTTGCTCTGGTAATTCTTCTTTTAAATCCTTGAGCACACGGGCTGCTAGTGCCTCTGACTCAATCAACTTATCAAGCGTATTTGTATTTGTCTCTTTAAGATTTCGATCTTGAATCACAGCTAATTCATCTTCTTCGCTAAAAGCAGGCTCCTGTTTTTCTTCGGCTTGATGAACAGCAGATGACTCCTCTATAGTCTTTTCGTCGAAATTCTTGGTTAGATCATAAATTACAGATCGAGAATTAAGCTCAACAGCATACTTCTCAAGCTCAGAAGAAAACCTTAAATCATTTTTTGTCTTGAGCGATTTTAAATAAGCAACAGTGAAACTTGAACACCATGGATATAATACCATAAGTTCCTTAAATACTTTTGAATCCTCCAATGATAACTCTGAGGAAAAAAGTTTTAACTCAATATTTGCCTTATCTAATTCTACCAATTCGACAATAGTTTATTGATCACATCCTGAGCGATCTGGTCATTTATTTCTTCAATAAGCTGATTTTCAACTGATGCTAAGTTAACATTAGATTCAAAATCGGCAAACCTTGAAACCGATAAAGGCATGGTTTCACTTTCAGGTTCATTAATATTAATTTGGAAATTAATTCGAATGGTCAACCTATTTTGTGAAGCATTGTCATCTTGCTGGATGGCGATTGGTGCAACATTATATCCTGCAATATTTCCAGAAATTTCTATCTCACCACCATTGTCGGTATTGAGGACCAATCGTGTGTTGTTTTGAACAGCATCTTTGAGACGCTCTGTAATTTGGGGGCCATAACTTAAGGGACAATTGGGGGCTGAATTCTCTATCATCTCTACCGAAAAAGACTTCCACTCCTCAGGCATTGATCCTGCATCCTTAAAGCTAACACTCGACGGCCAACAACCCACCAAAGCGGGAAGAATAAAAATAAGGACTAGAGCTTTTTTACTCATTTATTCACTAGGTTATACTCTTTTATTTTTCGATAGAGCGTACGCTCTGAAATACCTAGCTCTTGGGCTGCGTACTTTCGTTTTCCTCTATGCTTATCAAGTGCCTTCTTAATGAGTTCTTTCTCGCGGTCTTCAAGTGACAATGATTCTTCCACCTCTTGATGTTCCTGATAATCCGAACGACTTACCTCTATGGTTTGATTGGCCTCTGGAAGTGTGCGGTTCGGTGGAACAATTTCATTTGCAACCTCACTGTAAATTTGATTCACATAATCGCTTTGCGTTTCGGAAAGGGAAGTCTTTCCATCTTTGGATAAAATATCGACAACCAATTTTTTAAGCTCACTCAGGTCTTTTTTCATATCAAATAAGAACTTATACATGAGCTCTCTTTCTGAAAAATCATTTTGAGTTGCATTCTTGCGCAGGACCAAACCTGTACTCTTTCGTTTCTCATTTAAATAATTTCCCAAAACGAAAGGATCAATTTCTCTTGTGGTTTCAATTACGGAAAGCTGCTCCACTAGATTTTTTAATTGACGAATATTACCGGGCCAGTCGTTGGATTCTAATAGCGCTATACTTTCATCTACTAATTTTATCGCAGGCATTCTATATTTTTCGGCGAAATCGTGCGCGAATTTTCTAAACAGAAGATGAATATCGTCTTTTCTGTCTCTTAATGCAGGTAACTGAATTGGAACTGTACTCAAGCGATAGTATAGGTCTTCTCTAAATTTACCTGAAGTGATAGCCTCCATCATGTTTTCATTGGTCGCTGCAACAACCCTTACGTCTGTCTTGATGACCTTTGAGGCACCCACACGCATGAACTCACCCGTTTCAAGTACACGCAGCAATCTGACCTGTGTTTGCATCGGTAGCTCGGCAACCTCATCTAAGAAAATTGTACCGCCATTCGCCACCTCAAAGTAACCCAATCTGCTACCCGAAGCTCCTGTAAAGGATCCTTTTTCATGTCCAAAAAGCTCAGAATCTATTGTTCCTTCGGGAATAGCTCCGCAATTCACTGCGATATATTCACCGTGCTTTCTGGAACTTAACTGGTGAATAACTTGAGGGATTATTTCTTTACCTGTTCCACTCTCACCGGTTACGAGCACAGAAATATCAGTTGGCGCAACTTGAGCACAAACCTCTAGTGCCCGATTGAGCAAAGGGGCATTCCCAATGATGCCAAAGCGCTGCTTTATTTGTTGTACATTCATTCTTAATGTTCTACTGCCTCACCAAGCAATGTTGCAGAGGTACAGTCTAATATCTTTACGTTAATATAATCTCCTTTCTTAAAATTTCCTTTAGGAAATACGACCATAGAATTCCGACCTGTTCTTCCTGACATATGTTCCTCTGACCTTTTCGAAATTCCTTCAATTAAAACCTTTTCAGTTTTACCAATTCTTTCTTTGTTAGAAGCTAATGAATAACTGAGCTGCTTTTCGATGATTTCAGTTAATCTTTTGGATTTAATCGCCTCGGGAACATCGTCCTCAAATTTTCTTTCTGCCAAAGTTTTTGGTCTTTCAGAATATTTAAACATGTAGGCAAAATCGAAAGCAACAATATCCATTAATGAAAGGGTATCCTCATGTTCATTGTCTGTCTCAGCACAAAACCCTGAAATGATATCAGTGGAAACAGCACAATCAGGAATGATTCTATGAATGGCCTCTATTCTCTCAAGATACCACTCACGAGAATAACCTCTGTTCATTCTTTTGAGAACTTCTGTATGTCCAGATTGCACAGGTAAATGAATATAATTACATATGTTTTCGAATGAAGCCATTGCATGAAGAACTTCATCTGTCATGTCCTTTGGGTGAGAAGTGGAAAACCGCACGCGTAAGTCAGGTGAAACTTTGGCAACCATTATAAGCAGTTGAGCAAAGTTAACAGTTGGTAATTCTTTGTTTTTTATTTCGCCTTTGTTTGTAATATTCCATCGAAATGAATCGACATTTTGTCCAAGAAGCGTAACCTCACGATATCCTTTTGAAAACAAATCTTGACATTCCTGAACTATTGTTTCTGGATCTCTTGACCTTTCTCTACCTCGTGTAAAGGGCACAACACAAAAGGAACACATATTATCACATCCCCTCATGATTGTTACAAATGCTGAAATACCACCTTTATCCAATCTTACAGGAGATATATCTGCATAGGTCTCATCCCTAGAAAGCAACACATTGACTGCCTTTTGACCCGTTCCAACTTCATCTATCAAATTCGGTAGGTCTCTGTATGCATCTGGTCCAGCAACTAAATCTACAAGTTTCTCTTGTTCAAGCAAAGATTTCTTTAGACGCTCTGCCATACATCCTAATATGCCTACAACCATTTCTGGATTATCCGCTTTCTTCTTTTTAAATTCTGTTAAACGATTCCGAACACGTTTTTCTGCATTATCGCGAATCGAACATGTATTGATCAATACTACATCTGCCTCATCAACATCTCGAGTTGTAGAAAAACCATTTTCACTCATAATTGAGGCCACAACTTCACTATCTGAAAAATTCATCTGACAACCGTAACTTTCAATGTAAAGTTTTTTGGATGTAGCAGCATTAGCATTTTGAACGCTCTCTAATACCTCTCCTTGACGGCCCTCAAGAATTTCTTTTTCTTCTGTTGACATTAATTGTTTTTTGGACTACAAATTTAGGTAAAACGATATGGGTGACAAAATGTCAGAGACAATTTTATACTTTTTTATGCTTCACTTAACCTATGGTTAAATAGCTTAAGTAACATTTTTTCAGAACAAAGTTTTGATAGTTAACGTTTAGATAAGTTACATTTGCACACAATTCGAAATAGTTATGTCAAAAAATTTAGTGATTGTTGAGTCACCTGCTAAGGCCAAAACCATAGAAGGGTATCTGGGAAAAGATTTTATTGTTCGCTCTAGTTTTGGTCACGTTCGTGACTTGGCTAAGAAGAATGCAATTGATATTGAAAACGGTTTTAACCCAAACTATGAGGTTTCACCCGACAAAAAACAAATCGTTGCTGAATTAAAGAAACTGGCTAAGGCAGCAGAGATTGTTTGGTTAGCAACTGATGAAGACCGAGAAGGAGAGGCTATTTCATGGCACCTCAAAGAAACGCTAAAGCTTAAGGATGAGGAAACAAGAAGGATTACCTTCAACGAAATCACAAAAAAGGCAATTTTAAAGGCAATTACAAACTATAGGACTGTCAATCAAAAGTTAGTTGACGCGCAACAAGCAAGAAGAATATTAGACCGAATCGTTGGTTTTGAGCTCTCACCTGTATTGTGGAGAAAAGTTCGTCCAAGCCTATCAGCTGGAAGAGTTCAATCTGTTGCTGTCAAGCTTATTGTCGAAAGAGAAAAAGAAATTCAGGCGCATGAATCCAGCTCTTTCTTTAAAACCAGTGGTGTATTCAAAGTACAAAATGGTAAAATCAAAGGAGAAATAAGTGGTTCTTTTGACAATAAAGAAGAAACAGAAGCTTTCCTAAAATCATGTATAAATGCAGATTTCAAGGTACAAGATCTTCAAAAGAAGCCAGCTACTAAAAAGCCGTCTGCACCCTTTACGACCTCAACTCTTCAACAAGAAGCAAGCTTGAAGCTAGGTTTTTCTGTTTCAAGAACCATGTCTGTTGCGCAAAGACTTTATGAAGGTGGACACATTACTTACATGAGAACAGACTCTGTGAATCTATCTGAAACAGCTCGAGATGGAGCCAAAGATGCCATTACAACTAAATACGGTGATGCATACTCTAACCCACAACAATACCGTACCAAGTCAAGTGGAGCGCAAGAAGCCCACGAAGCCATAAGACCCACAGATTTCGGAAGAGCGTCAGTGCAAATGGAAAGCGATGAAAACAAGCTATATGAGCTGATTTGGAAGAGGGCGATCTCAAGCCAAATGAGTGACGCAAAACTTGAAAGAACAACAGTCAAAATCGGCGCTGATGGTGTTGAAAAAGATTTTACCTGCAAAGGAGAGGTTATTGTTTTTGATGGTTTTCTATCCGTGTACATCGAAAGTAAATTGTCCGATACAGAAGAGGAAGATACCCAAGGTTTATTACCTAAAGTTGAAGTAGGCGAAACTGCTGAAAGGATTGAAATCAATTCAAACGAACGATTTAGTAGACCTCCAGCGAGATACGTCGAAGCATCATTGGTCAAAAAATTAGAAGAACTAGGCATAGGAAGACCATCGACCTATGCGCCCACTATTTCAACTGTTCAGAAAAGAGGCTATGTTGAGAAAAAAATTAAAGATGGAAAAGAGCGCCATTACCTTTCTATGCTGCTTAAAGATGAGGAAATAGAATCCTCAACGAAAAGTGAAATTACAGGAAGAGAAAAAAACAAATTATCTCCAACCGATATTGGCGTTGTGGTTACTGAATTTCTTCAGAAAAACTTCGAAGACATCATGGATTATCAATTCACTGCAATTATTGAAAATCAATTTGATGAAATTGCAAAAGGAGGCCTTGAATGGAAAAAGATGCTTGACTCATTTTATAATCCCTTCCATTCAGGGGTTGAAAATACAATTGAGAATTCTGAACGAGCGACAGGAGAAAGACTTTTAGGAAATCATCCTGAAAGCGGAAGAAAAATCATTACGCGGATTGGTAAGTTTGGTCCTATGGTCCAAATAGGTGACGAAAAAGAGGACGGCGAAAAAGCAGAATTCGCATCCTTACTAAGTTCACAGTCTATTTCTTCAATTACACTTGAAGAGGCGCTAGAATTATTTAAACTACCAAGAATACTAGGGCAACATGAAGGAAAAGACCTCAAAGTAAACATCGGCAGATTTGGACCTTACGTCCAAGTTGAGCGAACATTTGCTTCGATTCCTAAAGAAATCGATCCAATGGAAATTGATTTTGAAAAAGCCTTAGAAATCTATCTAGAAAAGCTGAAGCAAAGTGAAGCCAATAAAATTAAATCTTTCGAAGAAGAACCTGATTTATTTGTACTAAATGGCAAATACGGTCCTTACATAAAGAAAGGGAAATCCAATTACAAAATTCCAAAAGGGACAGTTGCTGAGGATTTAGAGTTGAAGGATTGTCTCGAAATCATTGAAAATCAGCCTAAAAAAACCCGTGGAAAAAGGAAATCTTCCAAGTAATCGATTGGTCAATTTTGTTTTTTTTATCTTTACCCTATGAGTGGCAGTGTAAATAAGGTGATTCTTGTTGGTAATCTAGGTAAGGACCCTGAAGTACGTAAACTTGAATCCGGTGCTCTGCTGGCTCGATTTTCATTAGCCACATCAGAACAATATACAGATAAACTTTCTGGCAAGCGCATTGAAAACACCGATTGGCATGATGTGGTTGTTTGGAGAGGCCTCGCAGAGGTTAGTGAGAAATTTCTCAAAAAAGGAATGAAGGTATATGTCGAAGGTAAGCTAAAAAAAAGAGCGTGGAAAGATAAAGAGGGACAGCAGCGCTATAATGTGGATATTGTCGCCGATGTACTTACGATCCTCTCTAAAATGGAGCCGAAAGAAAAAACGACTCATTCCTATGCCGCAGACAACGCAAATAAAATCACTTCTAAAATTGAAGATTTAGACAATCAAACAGACGATTCACTTCCATTTTAATGAACAACGCAGAACCTCCTCCCTTATTTATTCAGGCCATGCAATTGGATAGCACCGTACTTATTTTGAGCACGGTCATCTTGATGCTTCTATTACTTTCCGCTTTATTTTCAGGTGCTGAATCAGCCTTCTTTTCTCTTTCTCCAAAAGACACAGAAACCTTGGCGGAAGATACCTCGAAAAGTGAAAATAAAATTTTAACATTGCTGAAGCACCCTCAGGAGCTCTTAGCCGCTCTGCTCATCGCAAATAATTTTGTAAATGTTGGGATCATTATTTTATCAAGCTACCTCATTAACTATTATTTCCCGATGGCTGATAACTACCTTCGCTTCTTTTTAGAGGTTGTAGGTATTACGCTTATAATCCTGATTTGGGGTGAGGTTATACCGAAGATTTTCGCTGTTAAAAACGCAACTCTTGTCTCGAGACTGATGAGTACTCCGATTATGATAATCAAAAAAACACCTCCTTTTTCATTTCTTGTTCGGGCCTTGGTCAAAAGCTCACGACTTTTTGACCAAAGCAAAAAAGGAAAGGTGAATTTATCTTCCTCGGATCTAGAGCAGGCCGTGGCGATAACCAAAGAAGAGTCCCTTGATGATGAGCATAATATACTTGAAGGAATTGTGAAATTTGGAAAAACGGAGGCTTCTCAAATTATGAAACCTAGAATTGAAGTTTCTGCTGTTGATGCAGAGATGAAGTTCAGTGAAATTAAAGCCTTTATTTTAGACTGCGGATTTTCGAGGATCCCAGTGTATAAGGAAACAGCAGATCGCGTAATCGGAATTCTCTACATCAAAGATCTTTTGCCTTTTTTGAATCAAAATGACCAATTCAATTGGCTCAGTACCCTACGAAAACCTTTTTTTATTCCTGAGAATAAAAAAATCAATGATTTACTTCAAGAATTTAAAACGAAGAAAATGCACCTCTCAATCGTAGTTGATGAATATGGTGGAGCATCAGGAATTGTTACCTTAGAAGACATCTTAGAGGAAATTGTAGGTGAGATCACTGATGAATTTGATGAGGAAGAATTGGTTTATTCAAGGATTGATGATGGTGTTTACATTTTTGAAGGCCGCACTTCACTCATGGATTTTTATAAAGCATCAAAAATCGAATCCGAAGCCTTTGAAAAAATTAAAGGAGAAGCCGAAACAATCGGTGGCTTTGTGATTGAGCAAGCAGGAAGGATTTTAAAGAATAATGAATTCATTGAAGTTGAAAAATGTAAGATTGTTGTAGAATCTTCCGACAAGAGACGCATTAAAACATTAAAAGTAATCACGAATAACCATGATTAGGTATTTCAAATTCTTACTGTCAATCTTTCTTTTGGTTTTGGTGTCTTGTGAAGGTAATGCTCCTATGCCTAAACCTCCAACCTACTTAAAAGCAAAGCTACCAGCCCATAGCTATCACAAGGAGACTTTTGAGGCTCCGTTTGACTTTAATATCTCAGATTTATATACACTTAAAAGCCCCGTAAATTGTGATAGTAATTATTGTGAACAAGAAATCTACATGGGAAGAGCACTGAATGGAGCTATCAACCTGTTCTATAAAAAAATAGAGGACAAAGACTCACTACCGAGCCTCATTAACTTTTCAAATAAGGAAGTTGATTTTCATAAAATAAAGGCAGATCAAATTGATTTTGACCAAATCATAGATCGAGAAAATAGCGTTTACGGAACGCTGTTTGAACTAAAAGGCGATGTAGCAACGAATTATCAATTTTACTTAACAGACTCCTCTAGAAATTTTCTCAGAGGAGAGGTCATCTTAAATTGCGTTCCTAATTATGATTCCTTGAGAAACGTCCTTGCCTATATCAAGGAGGACCTTAACGTGATGCTGAATACATTTTCATGGAGAAAGAATTGAATAAAGTTGTTTTATCTCTAGGTTCAAATATGGGTAAAAGAAGAGAAAACCTAACCTTGGCTTATCGTTATGTGGAAAAATATATCGGGAAAATCGTGCAATCTTCTGCCTTATATGAAAATCCATCTCAAGGGTTTGACTCCAAAAACGATTTTATCAATTCATGTATAGCCATTGAAACAACCTACCAATGCCGAGAAGTTTTGAATAAGATTCATTTGATTGAGCAATCCATGGGACGTAAAAGAACAATAGAGGGCTACGAGGACCGGATCATTGATATTGATATTATTTTTTACCGAGATCAGATTGTAGATGAAGATGGATTGAAGGTTCCTCATCCAAAATACCACGAACGAGACTTTGTCTTAATTCCCTTAAAAGAACTGAATTTCTTAACGGATCCGAGAGAAAGATTTCAAGCATCCAACTAAAATATGGAGAAATAAATTAAAGATTACACAACATAAATTGTCGCTTCAGTTAATCTTATTAACTTTGCAGAATATTTTACAATTATAAACTATTATGAAAAGCAATTCTTTCAAAGCATTTATGGGATTTTTTATCTCATTTTTGATTCTCTCAAGTTGTACCCTTCTCAAGGATTTGGACTATACAGTTACTCCGAGCCCCCTAGAAATGCATGGAGACAGTATTAAATTCTCAGTAACGGTTAATGTACCGGAAAAAGGAATTAGTAAAAGTGTTAAAGCTGAAATCACACCGAAACTAGGTAACAAAGCTTTAGGCGTTTGGACCATTCAAGGTGAAAAAATCCAAGGAAATGGAAAAACGATTGTTTTTAAACCAGGAGGAACAGCGACATTTGAAACTTCATTGGCGTATGACCCATCTCTTGAGGCAGCTGATTTAGTATTAACAGGTAAAATCTACAAAGGATCAAAATCTAAAGAAAAAGGTGAACTACCAACAGCGAAAATAGCTGACGCGACTATAGTTACACCACTTCTTGCCAGAATGACGTGCGAAATGTGTGCGCAAAGCGATGAGCTCGTAAGGGTTGTTGACAAAAGCGTAAGCGCAGTAATCAATTACAACAAAGGAAAGTCTTTGGTTAAATCAAAAGAGCTAAAGGACAATGATATTGTTGATTTGGTTTCATGGATTGCCGCTTCACAAGAAAATGAGAAACTTGAAATCCAATCCATATCTATAAGAGGATATGCTTCTCCTGATGGTGAATTCGCCAAAAACGGGGACTTATCGACAGAGCGCGTTGAAAGCGCTGCAAAAGCCTTTTCAAAATTGATGACGAAAGCGAAGCTTGAAGCTTACACAGATATTGCAACATACGATCAGAAAGGTTTGGGTGAGGATTTTGAAGAATTTAAAAAACAATTGGCTGCGACAGAATCTATTTCAGAAGGAGACAAAAACCTTTTCATTCGTGTGTTAGAAATGGAAAAAGACCCTGAAAAAAGGGAAGCTGAAATGGTTCGTTTAGGAAAGTCATACACTCAGCTAGAAAAAGATGTTTTCCCAAACATTCGTAGAGCAGTAATCACTGTCAATTATAAAGAAAGCGGTCTAACTGATGAAGAGATGATTGCCTTTGCCACGAATAATACGGATACACTTACTGTGGAAGAAGTTCTATTTACTGGTGAAACATTGTTGAAAGATTTAAACTCACGTATAGCACTTTATGCTGCCGTTGCAGAAAAAATGAATGACAGCCGTGTATACAACAACCTTGGTTCACTTTACTATGTTCAAAATGATATGCCAAACGCAAAAGCGAACTTTGAAGCATCTGCTAACCTGAATGCATCGGGAGAGGTAATGAATAATCTAGCGGCTATATCAATGATTGAGGGTGACCGTGAGAAAAGTAGAGAGCTTTTCGGTAAAGCAAAAGGAATGGATGCAGACAAAATGAGTGCAGTGAAAGCAAATTCTGCAGGTTTAGATATATTGGACGGTGCATATTCTACAGCTGAAGGAAATATTTCAGGAAATACTTTCAACAAAGCACTAGCGCAAATGCTTCAAGGAGATCTGTCCTCGGCAGAGGTTACATTAGCAGAGAGTGATGACAAGAACGATGCAGATGGTCTTTATTTAGCGGCTATTATGGCAGCGAGAGGAGGAACAGGAGCAAGCGACGTTGTTGCCAAACTTAAATTGGCCATTGCAGAAGATGCAAGCTTTAAAGCAAAAGCAGGGAAAGACCGTGAGTTTGTAAAATTCTTTGAAGATGCAGCATTCCAAGCTCTTGTAAAGTAAAGCACAAAAAATATTAAATATCAAAAGCCTCTTCTAGAGGCTTTTTTTATGCCTTTTAGAAAGGTAAATCTGCTCGTCCTGTCCTGGTGTTGGAATTAAGTTATAATCACAACCAAGCTCAAGACAATCCATAAGTGTAGTATAGCCAAAAAAACCAAAAACCTTTGATGTCGTTGTAAAAAGAGCGTCAATTGATGACATATCAGTACTCGCAAAAAAAGGTGTTTTTATATTTTGTTTCACTAATAAAGAACGAATAGATTCAGAACCTACTATTCTTTCTATTTCACCATTTTTAATTTGTGGCAGAAATGTATCCAACAAGATTTGCGCGTATACCTCTGGACCATTAAAAACTAAAATTCCTTTTACTTCTTTTTTCGAATGCTTAGCTACAGATTGAAAGCGAGAATGACAACCTATGTATAAGGATTTCTTATAATTTACGTTCTCAGATAATTTTCCCGCATATCGCTCGTGCTCATTGTCCATGATCCAAATTGAGCTAAACTTGGAAATCTGTTGTCGCTGAATAAGGTTTCCGAGCTTGTAAATACCCCGAACAGGAAACTGAAGCTGATGCGTAATAAATATTGACGGGACATTACTAATAAATCCATAGCGCTGATCTGAAATAAGCATATCCAACTTGTATTTTTCAACGTAGGTATGAGAAAGTTGCTTTTCGGATTTCAAGTATGTATATAGCTTTCTCGAAGTAAGCAGTAAATCTATTTTGAAACGACCTTTCCCGTTAAACTTAAACGGATAACCTGGGTGGTAGACAAAACTGACATCTTTAAGATATTGACTAAATATGAGCTTTTGGTGGTCATTACAAAATATAAACAACTCGTTATTTTGTCGACATAATGACTCAATAATCGGGATACTTCGGGTAACATGACCCAAACCCCAGTTCAGAACTGAAATACCAATGCGCTTATCTGAAATATCGTGTGGATGAATCACTTTTTAAAATTAGAAAAATAGAGACTAAATCAACCGATATTCATTATTTTAGCCGAATATATTACAAAACAAGAAATGAAAGAGGGAACTGAATTTAGAAAATATGCAACAAAGCATATGGGTATCAATAGTACGTTTGTGGACCATTATATTGAGTCTTCACTTACGCCATACATAATCGAGGAGCGTTCATTAAACATGACACAAATGGATGTATTCTCTCGACTGATGATGGATCGAATTATATTTTTAGGCACGGGAATCAATGACCAAGTCGCAAACATTATTAATGCTCAGCTTTTGTTTCTCGAGTCCGTAGACGCTAAGAAAGACATTCAGATTTACCTTAATTCACCGGGCGGTTCAGTTTATGCGGGACTAGGTATATACGATACCATGCAATACATCAGACCGGATGTAGCTACAATATGCACCGGAATGGCAGCCTCTATGGGGGCCGTTTTACTTTGTGCAGGTGCAGATGGTAAAAGGAGTGCATTGAAACACTCGCGCGTTATGATTCACCAACCTTTGGGTGGAGCACAAGGACAAGCAAGTGATATTGAAATCACTGCCCGCGAAATTCAGAAGCTGAAAAAAGAGCTTTATGATATTATTGCAACGCATTCGAAACAAACCTATGACAAAGTATGGGAGGATTCTGACAGAGACTATTGGATGACAGCACCAGAGGCAAAAGCATACGGTATGGTAGATGAAATTCTATTGCGCAACCCGAAATAAATGGCGACCCAAAAAACATCTTGTTCATTTTGTGGTCTTCCGAGAGAAGAAGTGAAAATCTTAATTGCTGGTGTTACAGGTCACATTTGTGAAAACTGTGCAAAACAAGCAAATCAGATTGTAGCAGAAGAATTTTCTAATTCAAACCAAAAATCAGTGAGTACGAAGAAGAAACTTGATGTTAAGTTCCCAAAAGAGATAAAAGCAGAGCTAGATGAATATGTCATTGGGCAAGATGAAGCGAAAAAAGTACTCTCTGTTGCTGTGTATAACCACTACAAAAGATTAAATGCTGATACTTCAGATGAAATTGAAATTGAGAAGTCGAATGTAGTTTTAGTTGGTCGAACCGGAACTGGAAAAACACTACTTGCGAAAACAATTGCAAAGCTACTCAATGTTCCATTTTGTATTGCAGATGCTACGGTTCTCACTCAAGCGGGATATGTTGGCGAAGATGTTGAGAGTGTACTTTCTCGCCTGCTACAGGTGGCTGACTATGATGTAGAGGCTGCTGAAAAAGGGATTGTTTTTATCGATGAAATCGATAAAATTGCACGTAAGGATGATAACCCTTCTATAACGCGAGATGTTTCTGGAGAAGGGGTTCAACAAGCACTGCTAAAGCTACTTGAAGGGTCAGAAATAAATGTCCCGCCGCAAGGAGGAAGAAAGCATCCTGAACAAAAAATGATTCAAGTGAATACAAAAGGAATCCTTTTTATTTGTGGTGGAGCCTTCGATGGAATAGAAAAGCTTATTGCCCAGCGCGTAAATAGACAAACCATTGGGTTTTCAGCTGCAGGCCAACCTGATATTGATTCCGATTCACTATTACAATATATCAATGCAACTGACGTTAAGAATTTTGGTCTAATACCTGAGCTTGTCGGAAGATTTCCTGTCTTAAGCTACCTCGAGCCACTAGATCCATTCGCACTAAAAAGAATACTAACAGAACCTAAAAATGCATTGGTCAAGCAATACGAAAAAATATTCAAGCTTGATGGTATCAAATTAAGTATTGAGCAAAAAGCATTAGATTTTATTGTTTCAAAGGCCATAGAATATAAACTCGGAGCGAGGGGTTTACGTTCTATTTGTGAAGCCATTTTAACAGATGCAATGTTCAATTTACCTTCCTCCAAAACAAAAACATTGAAGGTTACTGAGGATTATGCGAAAGGAAAATTCGACAAATCGAAAATGGCAAAGCTGAAGGTTGCTTAAATACAATCTTCTTTTATACTTTTGTACCGCTAAATACGTGAAAGAATGAAAACATTACAATATAGAGAGGCCTTGCGAGAGGCGATGTCTGAAGAAATGCGAAAAGACAAAAGCGTTTTTCTTTTGGGTGAAGAGGTTGCGGAATACAATGGAGCCTACAAGGTATCTCAAGGGATGTTGGATGAGTTCGGAGCTAAACGCGTTATAGATACTCCTATTGCTGAATTAGGTTTTGCAGGTATAGCCGTAGGTGCATCTATGAATGGACTAAAACCAATCGTAGAATTTATGACCTGGAATTTTGCTATTCTTGCAGCGGATCAGATTATCAATAGTGCTGCAAAAATGCTTCAAATGTCAGGAGGCCAGTACCACTGTCCTATCGTTTTTAGAGGTGGGAATGGAACTGCAGGGCAGCTTGCCGCTACCCACTCCCAGAGTTTTGAGGCCTTTTATGCCCATGTTCCGGGCTTAAAAGTAATAACACCGTCAAACCCTGCAGATGCAAAAGGTTTATTGAAATCAGCCATTAGAGATGAAGATCCTGTTGTATTTCTAGAATCAGAAAAGATGTATGGCGATAAAGGTGAGGTTCCAGAAGGGGAGTATTTAATTCCTATTGGTACAGCAAATATCAAACGAAAAGGACAACACGTAACTATCGTTTCATTCGGAAAAATCATCAAAATTGCGGAAGAAGTTGCTGAAATATTGGCAAAAGAAAATATTGAAATTGAAATTATCGATTTAAGGACTATTCGTCCTATTGACTACGGAACCATTGTTGAATCTATTAAAAAGACCAACAGATGCGTTGTAGTCGAAGAATCATGGCCGTTGGCCTCAATTTCCTCAGAAATTGCATACCACGTTCAGCGTTATGCTTTTGATCATCTTGATGCACCGGTTTTAAGGGTAACGCAAACGGACACACCCTTCGCCTTTTCTCCAACTTTAATTGAAGAGGCTTTACCGAGTAAAGAGAAGCTCATCGATGCAATAAAACACGTTTTATACGCGTAAATCTCTTGTGAAAACGAGTAATTTAATGTGTGAACTAAAAATCTATTCAAAAAAAATTGTTTTTTTTTCCTTTACCCTTGTGTAATAAATAAAATTAAGTAACTTTGCACCCCTCAAAGTGCGTTTGAGGTAATTTATTTTATTTACAATTAAGAGTATTTTATGCCAACTATTCAACAATTAGTTCGCAAAGGGAGAACTGCGGTAGTTAAGAAATCTAAATCTGCTGCGCTTGATTCATGTCCGCAGCGTAAAGGTGTATGTGTAAGAGTTTATACAACAACACCTAAGAAGCCAAATTCAGCGATGCGGAAAGTGGCAAGAGTTCGCCTTACGAACGGTAAAGAAGTTAACGCTTATATCGGAGGTGAAGGTCACAACCTTCAAGAACATTCCTTGGTATTAGTTAGAGGTGGAAGAGTCAAAGACCTTCCAGGAGTCCGTTATCACATCGTTCGCGGTGCTGAAGATACAGCGGGTGTTCAAGGAAGAACGCAAAGAAGATCTAAATACGGAACGAAACGTCCGAAGAAGTAATAAATTCAATAACCTTTATTATTTAATATAATGAGAAGAAGAAAGGCCAAAAAAATTGCGATTCTGCCAGATCCAAAATTCAATGATGTTGTCGTTACAAAATTTGTAAACAACCTCATGTTTTCTGGTAAGAAAAGTTTAGCATTCAGAATTTTTTATGATGCCATAGACATGGTAAATGAAAAAGTAGACGACCAAGAAGGTTTGGACGTTTGGAGAAAAGCAGTTGAAAACATCACACCGAGCGTTGAGGTAAGAAGTAGAAGAGTTGGAGGGGCTACCTTCCAAATTCCTACACCAGTTCGCGAGGGAAGAAAAGCATCCTTAGCCATGAAATGGTTAATTGGATACGCGAGAAAGAGAAACGAAAAAACCATGGCTCAGAAATTAGCTGCGGAAATTATTGCTGCCGCGAAAGAAGAAGGTGCTGCTTTCAAAAAGAAAGAAGATACCTTAAGAATGGCTGAAGCAAATAAAGCATTTTCACACTTTAGATTTTAAACCATGGCTAGAGATCTTAAATTTACGAGAAACATCGGTATCGCAGCTCACATTGATGCTGGAAAGACCACTACTACAGAAAGAATACTTTACTACGGTGGTGTAAGCCACAAAATTGGTGAAGTTCATGATGGTGCGGCTACAATGGACTGGATGGAGCAAGAGCAAGAAAGAGGTATTACAATTACTTCGGCTGCTACTACGCTAAACTGGGACTATAGAGGTCAAGAATACCACATGAATATTATTGATACACCGGGACACGTTGATTTCACCGTTGAGGTGAACAGATCACTTCGTGTTTTAGATGGTTTGGTATTTTTATTTTCAGCTGTTGATGGTGTTGAGCCACAATCAGAAACAAACTGGAGATTGGCAAACAACTACAATGTTCCAAGAATTGGTTTTGTTAATAAAATGGACCGCCAAGGTGCTGACTTTTTAAATGTTTGTTCACAGGTGAAAGAGATGTTGGGAAGTCATGCTCTTCCGCTTCAAATTAACATTGGCGCTGAAGATGATTTTAAAGGGGTAGTTGACCTTATCAATTTCAAAGGTATTGTTTGGAATGAGGAAGATATGGGGATGACCTTTAAAGAAATAGATATTCCGGAGGATATTATAGATGAAGCAAGAACACTTCGTGGAGAATTACTCGAGGCAGTTGCTGAATTTGATGATACACTTATGGAAAAGTATTTCGAGGATGAAAACTCTCTTACTGAAAGAGAAATTCTCGATGCATTAAGAGAAGCTACCATTTCAGGAAAAGTAGTTCCTATGATGTGTGGTTCTGCATTCAAAAACAAAGGTGTTCAAGCAATGCTTGACATGGTAATGGAAATTTTACCTTCACCGCTTGACATTGAGGGAATCAAAGGAATCAATCCTAAAACAGATGAAGAAGTTGTTCGCAAGCCATCCGTTGACGAGCCTTTCTCAGCGTTAGCGTTTAAAATTGCAACAGACCCATTCGTTGGACGTTTGTGTTTCGTTAGAGCATATTCTGGAAAACTAGATGCTGGTTCTTACGTTTACAATACCCGTTCGAATAACAAAGAGAGAATTTCGAGAATATTCCAGATGCACGCCAAAGAGCAAAAGCAAGTGAAAGAACTTGGTGCAGGAGATATTGGCGCTGTTGTAGGATTCAAAGACATCAAAACAGGTGACACTTTATGTGCTGAGAATGCACACATCATTTTGGAATCAATGGACTTTCCAGATCCGGTTATCGGTGTGGCTATCGAGCCTAAAACCCAAGGAGATACGGATCGTTTATCTGTAGGTCTTCAAAAGCTTGCTGAAGAAGATCCTACTTTCCAGGTTAAAACAGATGAAGAATCGGGACAAACGATTATATCTGGAATGGGAGAGCTTCACTTAGAGATCATTATTGATCGATTAAAAAGAGAATTTAAGGTAGATGTTAACCAAGGTGCACCTCAGGTTACTTATCGTGAGGATATTACTGGAGCAACAGACCACCGTGAGGTTTACAAGAAACAAAGTGGTGGACGTGGAAAGTTTGCAGATATCCTTGTGAAAATTGAACCACAAACAGATCCTGAAAAAACAGGTCTCGAGTTCGTGAATTCTATTAAAGGAGGTAATATTCCTAAAGAATTTATTCCTTCTGTGGAAAAAGGATTCAAAGAGTCAATGAAAACTGGAGTGCTTGCAGGTTTCCCTGTAGAAGCGATGAAGGTTCAATTGATTGACGGTTCTTTCCATGCAGTGGATTCAGACCAACTTTCATTTGAGCTTGCAGCAAAAATGGCATACAGAGATGCAATGAAGTCTTGTTCACCAATACTTTTGGAACCAATCATGAAAATCGAAATTGTTACTCCCGAAGAAAATATGGGTGACGTTGTTGGAGATTTGAATCGTAGAAGAGGAATGATGAAAGGAATGGATGATAAAAATGGTGCTAAAGTGTTAAAAGCAGATGTGCCTTTATCAGAAATGTTTGGTTATGTAACACAACTAAGAACGATTACTTCGGGTAGAGCTACTTCCTCTATGGAATTCTCACATTACTCAGAGGCACCTAAGAATGTTGCACAAGATGTTATTGATAAAGCCAACGGAAAAGTAGTTGCATAATATTTAAGAAGAAGAAAATGAGTCAGAAAATTCGAATTAAATTAAAATCTTACGATCACAACTTAGTTGATAAGTCAGCTGAAAAGATTGTAAAAACTGTAAAATCGACAGGTGCCGTCGTTAGTGGTCCTATTCCACTTCCAACACACAAAAGAATTTACACAGTATTAAAATCTCCACACGTCAACAAAAAAGCAAGAGAGCAATTTGAATTGTGCGCTTACAAAAGATTGATGGATATCTACAGTAGCTCGTCAAAAACGGTTGATGCCTTAATGAAGTTAGAGTTGCCTAGTGGAGTTGATGTAGAAATTAAAGTATAACAATTAAAAAGTAAAACATGCCAGGAATAATTGGACGAAAAATCGGAATGACTAGCATCTACAGTGCCGAGGGTAAGGCATTACCATGCACGATGATAGAAGCTGGTCCTTGTGTTGTCACTCAGGTGAAGACTCAAGACAGAGATGGTTACGAAGCTGTTCAGCTTGGGTTTGGAAGTAAGAAAGAAAAAAATACGCCAAACGCATTGCAAGGACATTTCAAAAAAGCCAAGACTACACCTAAGTCAGCACTTGCTGAATTCTCAAACTTTGAGGATCTAAATTTAGGTGATACTGTTAATGTTGAAATATTCTCTGAAGGAGAATTCGTTGACATCGCAGGAACTTCAAAAGGTAAAGGTTTCCAAGGAGTTGTGAAAAGACACAACTTTGCCGGTGTTGGACAAGCAACACACGGTCAGCACAACAGACTTAGAGCTCCAGGTTCTATTGGTGCAGCCTCCTACCCTGCTAAAGTTTTCAAAGGAATGCGAATGGCCGGTCAAATGGGTAACAAAAGAGTTACTGCTGAAAACCTTCAAGTATTGAAAGTTCTCGCTGACAAAAACATTCTTATCGTTAAAGGTTCTGTGCCAGGAGCCAATGGTTCAACCCTAACAATTGTAAAGTAATGAAACTAAAAATATACGACGCGAAAGGTTCTGCGACTGATAAGTCAGTAAATCTATCTAAAGATGTTTTTGGAATAGAGCCTAACGATCATGCAATTTACTTAGATGTCAAGCAGCACCTTGCCAACAAAAGACAAGGAACGCACAAAGCAAAGGAAAGAAGTGAAATCGCTGGTTCGACCAAAAAAATCAAGAAACAAAAAGGTACTGGTGGAGCAAGAGCTGGTAACATCAAGTCAGGAACAAGAGTTGGTGGTGGTAGAATTTTCGGCCCTCGTCCAAGAAACTATCATTTTAAGTTGAACGTTAAGCTTAAGAGGCTTGCTAGAAAATCGGCTTTTTCTGTTCAAGCGAAGAACAAGTCTATCATGGTTATGAATGATTTGTCTGGACTTACTGAAAAAACTAAAGATTTTAAAGCATTTATTGCTTCTCTAAAGCTTGAGAATGAAAAAGTACTTTTCATCCTTGGTGATAAGAACGATGCAGCTTATTTAGGTTCAAGAAACTTGAAAAAAGTAAAAGTTGTTACTGCTGACTCTTTTAACACATACGATGTTCTTAATGCATCGAAAGTTATTGTGTCCTCAGAAAGCATTAAACAAATTGAAAAGATCCTTAACTAATAGCCATGCAAAATTTACAAGGAATAATTAAAAAACCAATCATAACTGAGAAAGCGACAATGATTTCTGAGACTATGAACAGATTTACATTTGAGGTAATTCAAACTGCCAACAAAATTGAAATCAAGAATGCTGTAGAGAAAATGTATGGTGTTCAGGTTACTAAAGTTCGAACTGCAAACTTCGGTGGCGGTAAGGCTTCTATGAAATATACGAACAAAGGAATCGTTCGCGAAACAGCAAGAAAATGGAAAAAAGCCATTGTTACAGTTGCTGAAGGTGAAACGATTGATTTATTTAATAACTATTAACGACTAAAAAAATGAGTCTTAAAAAGTTTAAACCAACCACACCTGGGCAAAGACACAAAGTGGCTTTGCAGTTTGGAGAAGTAACCAAATCTACTCCTGAAAAATCTCTTCTTGCAAAGAAGAAAAAATCAGGTGGTAGAAATAATGACGGTAAAATGACCATGCGACACATTGGTGGTGGTCACAAGCAGAAATATCGTGTTGTCGATTTTAAAAGAAACAAATTCGATATACCTGCAACGGTCAAAGGAATTGAATACGATCCAAACAGAACTGCAAACATTGCACTCTTATATTATGCTGACGGTGAGAAAAGATATATTATCGCTCCAAATGGACTAAAAGAAGGAGACACAGTATTGTCAGGTAAAGATGCAACTCCAGTAGTTGGAAACGCGATGTACCTATCTGATATTCCATTAGGAACAATGATCCATAATATTGAATTACAACCTGGTAAAGGAGGTTCGATTGCAAGAGGAGCTGGTACATATGCGCAACTAAACGCAAGAGACGGTAAATATGCAATCATCAAAATGCCTTCTGGCGAAACAAGAATGATCTTAATTACTTGTTTGGCAACCATTGGTTCAGTATCAAACCCGGAGCATAATCTTACTGTTTCAGGTAAGGCTGGTAGGACAAGATGGTTGGGTAGAAGACCAAGAGTTAGACCAGTTGTAATGAATCCAGTTGATCATCCAATGGGTGGTGGTGAAGGAAAAAATTCTGGAGGTCACCCAAGATCAAGAAATGGTATTCCTGCAAAAGGATACAAGACAAGAGCTAAGAGTAAATACTCTGACAAGTTTATTATTGAAAGAAGAAAAAAATAGAGAATAGGATATGAGTCGTTCATTAAAAAAACCACCTTTCGTTCATTACAAGCTAATGAAAAGAGTCGATGATGCGAAAGCAGCGAATAGTAAGTCAGTGATCAAAACTTGGTCAAGAGCTTCTACAATTACTCCAGAGTTTGTAGGTATGACCTTTGCTGTTCACAACGGAAATAAATTTATTCCAGTTTTTGTTACAGAAAACATGGTAGGACACAAATTAGGAGAATTTGCACCAACGAGGAACTTTAGAGGTCACGGTGGTAAAAACAAAAGATAATTATGGGAGCAAGAAAACGATTAAGAGCGGAAGCACTCAAAGCTGAGAAGAAAGCTATTGCAATTGCACAATTAAGAAAGTCACCTATATCTCCAAGAAAAATGAGATTGGCAGCTGATTTAATTCGTGGAGTTGAGGTTAATAAAGCCTTAAACATCCTACAGTTTAGTAGTAAAGATGCTGCAAAAAGCCTTGAAAAGCTTTTAAGATCTGCTATCTCAAATTGGGAGCAAAAAAATGAAGATGCAGACATCAGTGAGGCTTCATTGATGGTTACAAGAATTGAAGTTGGTGGCGGAGCAATGCTTAAAAGAATTCAGCCAGCACCTCAAGGAAGAGCGCATAGAATTAGAAAAAGATCAAATCATGTTACCATCGTAGTTGGTGGAGCTAAATAATTGAAGAAATGGGACAAAAGACAAATCCAATTGGCAATAGACTAGGTTACATCCAAGGGTGGGAATCAAACTGGTTTGGTGGTTCTAAATACGGAGATAAAATCGTAGAGGACGACAAAATCAGAAGATACTTAAAGGCTCGTTTAGCCAAAGCAAGTATTGCCAAAATAATTATTGAAAGAACTTTGAAATTGGTTACAGTGACGATTAATACTGCCCGTCCAGGTGTAATCATTGGTAAAGGTGGTCAAGAAGTTGACAAACTGAAAGAAGAGCTCAAAAAGCTAACCAAAAAAGAAATTCAAATCAACATTTTTGAAGTTAAAAGACCAGAGTTGGATGCAAGATTGGTTGCAGATGCAGTAGCTCGACAGTTAGAAGCACGTATCTCTTTCAGAAGAGCAATCAAAATGGCCATCGCTGGAACCATGAGAATGGGCGCCGAAGGGATTAAAATTAAAATTTCCGGTCGATTAAATGGTGCTGAAATGGCTCGTTCTGAAATGTATAAAGATGGAAGAACACCACTTCACACATTCAGAGCAGATATAGACTATGCTTTAGCAGAGGCACATACTACTTACGGAAGATTAGGTATAAAAGTATGGATTTGTAAGGGTGAAGTATATGGTAAAAGAGATTTGTCTCCGAATATCGGTATGACATCAGGTTCAAAGTCTGGAGGAATGAGAAAGCCAGGCATGCCTAATAGAAAGAAAAAATAATATTAGAATAAAGCACAATGTTACAGCCTAAAAAAACAAAATTTAGAAAAGCGCAGAAAGGAAGAAACCGAGGTTTAGCGCATAGAGGTTCTACTATAGCATTTGGTTCGTTTGGTCTTAAAACCTTAGAACCGGGTTGGATTACATCTAGACAAATTGAAGCATCAAGGATTGCTGTTACTCGTTACATGAAGCGTGAGGGGAAAGTATGGATTCGAATATTTCCAGACAAACCAGTAACCTCTAAGCCAGCTGAAGTAAGGATGGGTAAAGGTAAAGGTGCACCTAGTCATTGGGTAGCTGTCGTTAGACCAGGAAGAATTCTTTTTGAAGCAGACGGAGTTCCTTACGAAATTGCCAAAGAAGCAATGAGATTGGCCGCACAGAAATTACCTGTGAAATGTAAATTTATCGTCCGCAATGATTTTGTGGTACCCGTAAAATAAGATTATGACACAACAAGAAATAATAAAACTATCTGACGAGGATTTAAAGAGCCGTTTGACTGATTTCCAATCACAAATGGAGACGTTGAAGCTTACACACAAAATGGCGCCAATCGAGAATCCATTGAGGATCAGAAGTATGAGAAAATTGATCGCTAGACTGAATACCGAAGCGACTAAAAGAAAAGCACAAGCTTAAAAATTATTGCCAAATGGAGAAGCGAAATTTAAGAAAAGAAAGAGTTGGGGTTGTTACGAGTGACAAAATGGATAAATCTGTTGTTGTTGCCGTAGAGCGTAAGGTAAAACACCCTAAGTATGGGAAATTTGTGAAGATGACTTCCAAATTTGTTGCTCACGACGAAACAAACGATTGTAATATCGGAGATACTGTTAAAATAATGGAGTCTCGTCCTTTGAGTAAGAACAAGAACTGGAGATTAGTAGAAATACTCGAAAGAGCTAAATAACTTGTATAATGATACAAACAGAATCAAGACTAGGAGTAGCAGACAATTCAGGAGCCAAGGAGGTTCTATGTATTCGTGTCTTAGGTGGTACGAAAAGAAGATATGCTTCCATTGGTGATAAAATCGTAGTTACAGTAAAAAGTGCGATGCCAAATGGTCAGGTGAAAAAAGGAACTGTTCAGAAGGCGGTCGTGGTGAGAACGAAAAAAGAAATCAGAAGACCTGACGGATCTTACATTCGTTTTGACGACAATGCCTGTGTTATCTTAAACCAAACAGGTGAGATGAGAGGAACACGTATTTTCGGCCCAGTAGCAAGAGAGCTTAGAGAAAATAACTTTATGAAAATTGTTTCACTAGCACCGGAAGTGCTTTAAAAAGTATAAAATGCAAAAGAAACTACATATCAAAATCGGTGATACTGTGAAAGCAATCACTGGAGAGTCTAAAGGACAAGAAGGAACTGTTCTTGGCATCGACCGAGAAAAGCTAAGAGCAACGGTTGAAGGGCTTAACATGATTAAAAAACACGTGAAACCTAGTGCAAACAATCCTCAAGGAAGTATTGAAGAACTTGAAGGTACAATCCATCTATCAAACCTAATGTTGGTTGCCAATGGGGAAGCTACGCGAACAGGAAAGCGTTTAGATGAAAAAGGAAAATTAACAAGATATTCAAAGAAATCAGGGGAGGTGATTAAGTAATGAGCTACAGACCAAGATTAAAAGACAAGTACAATTCAGAAATTGTAAAAACACTAACTGACAAGTTTGGTTATAAGTCGTCCATGCGCGTGCCAAAATTGTCCAAGATTGTACTAAGCCAAGGAATGGGAGATGCTGTTGCTGATAAAAAGCTTATTGATAGCGCTGCTGCAGACCTTTCAAAAATTGCTGGACAAAAAGCAATTACGACACTTTCTAAAAAGGATATTTCGAATTTCAAATTGAGAAAAGGAATGCCTATTGGTACAAAGGTAACGCTTAGAGGAGATAAAATGTATGACTTTTTAGATCGTCTTTTAGCAGTTTCACTTCCTAGAACAAGAGACTTTAGAGGAATTAACCCAAAAGGTTTTGACGGAAGAGGAAACTTCAACTTAGGCGTGAAAGAACATATTATATTCCCAGAAATAGATATTGATAAGGTGAATAGAATCCTAGGTATGGATATCACTTTTGTAACTACAGCGGAAAATGATGAAGAAGCGAAAGCTTTATTAGACGAATTTGGATTTCCATTTATAAAAAAATAGAAAATGGCTAAAGAATCAATGAAAGCGCGTGAGCGCAAAAGAGAAAGGTTAGCAGCTCGTTACGAAGCAAAGCGTGAAGAGCTTACAAAAATCTTAAAATCAACAGATGCATCTGAAGAAATTCAAAATGCAAAATGGGACGCAATGATGCAGCTGCAAAAGCTTCCCGCTAATTCCTCAAAGGTTAGAAAGCACAACAGATGTGGTTTAACTGGAAGGCCAAGAGGATATATGCGTCAGTTTGGTATTTCTAGGGTAACCTTTAGAGAAATGGCTTTGTCTGGTAAAATACCAGGTGTTAAAAAAGCAAGTTGGTAATTAATAAACAAAGAAAGAAATGAATACAGATCCAATAGCTGATTTTTTAACTCGTGTGAGAAATGCGAGTGCAGCAGGTTTGAAAATTGTTGAAATTCCAGGCTCAAACGTGAAAAGAGCAATGACTGAAATTTTATTCGATCAAGGCTTTATCCTGAACTTCAAATTTGAAGAAGATAATAAGCAAGGAATTATTAAAATCGCTCTGAAGTACAACGATTCAACGAAAGTTCCTGCAATTACTAAAATTCAGAGAGCGTCACGTCCAGGTTTAAGAAAATATTCTGCTTCGACAACTATGCCAAGAGTTTTAAATGGCCTAGGAGTTTCCATTGTATCGACCTCGAAAGGAGTTGTTACTGGAAAACAAGCAACGAAGATGAATGTTGGTGGTGAAGTACTTTGCTACGTATATTAAAAAAAAGAAAAATGTCAAGAATAGGAAACGCACCCGTTACAATACCAGAAGGAGTTGAGATTTCTCACACCAACGGAATTGTAACTGTAAAAGGCAAAAAAGGAGAGCTTTCTCAAGAAATAGACGAGGCTATCTCCATGAAAATAGAGGACAACACGATTACATTCTCTAGAACTTCAAACACTCCTGAGTACAGATCTAAACACGGTTTGTACAGAGCACTAATGAGTAATATGATTACTGGTGTTTCTGAAGGATTTAAGAAAGAACTTCAAGTGATAGGTGTTGGTTACAGAGCAGTTGCTAAAGGACAGCTTTTAGAGCTCGCACTTGGTTACTCTCATGCTGTAGTCTTAGAGATTCCCTCTGAAATTAAGGTAAGTGCGCAAACCGAAAAAGGTAAAGCACCCATCGTAACTTTAGAATCTCATGACAAACAGCTTCTCGGTCAAGTAGCCTCAAAAATAAGATCATTAAGAAAGCCTGAGCCATACAAAGGAAAAGGTATTCGTTACATGGGCGAAGAAGTAAGAAGAAAAGCAGGTAAGGCTGCCGCTAAGAAATAATTTTTAAGATTAAAGAAATGGCAAATAGAAAAGTTCTCAGAAGAGCAAAGATTAAAAGAAGAATTCGAAAAAAAGTATTCGGTACTTCAACCATTCCAAGGTTATCTGTATTCAGAAGCAATAAGCAAATTTATGCGCAGCTGATCGACGACCTAACGGGTAAAACAATCGCGTCTTCAGGATCATTAAAAAATGATGACGCAACAAAAGGTAACAAAACAAACCAGGCTAGCGTTGTCGGAAAGAACATTGCTGATAAAGCAAAAGGTTCCGGTATCGAGAGCGTTGTTTTCGATAGAAACGGTTACTTATATCACGGTAGAGTTAAATCATTGGCTGAATCAGCTAGAGAAGGAGGATTAAAATTTTAAATTATGGCAGCTCAAATTATGAATCGCGTTAAAGCGGCAGATATTGAACTTAAAGACAAACTTGTTGCAATCAACAGGGTGACAAAAGTTACAAAAGGTGGTAGAACCTTTAGTTTTTCGGCAATCGTTGTTGTTGGAGACGAAAATGGAATTGTTGGTCACGGTCTTGGTAAGGCAAAAGAAGTTGTTGAAGCCATAACAAAAGGTATCGATGATGCAAAAAAGAACCTGATTAAAGTGCCTATTGCGAAAGGAACTGTTCCGCACACTCAGAAAGGTAAATATGGAGGAGCAAAAGTTCTTCTAAAGCCTGCATCTGATGGTACAGGAGTTATTGCCGGTGGTGCAATGCGTGCGGTTTTGGAAAGCGTTGGAGTATCCAATGTACTTGCCAAATCACAAGGATCATCAAACCCACATAACGTTGTAAAAGCAACTATTGACGCACTTGCTCAAATGAGAGATGCTGTTGCCGTAGCAAAACAAAGAGGAATTGAATTAGAGAAAATTTTTAACGGTTAATTCGAAAAAAAAATGAGTACGATTAGAATAAAGCAAACTAGAAGCGCCATTAATAGACCGGCGAATCAGAAAGCAACGATCAAAGCCTTAGGTTTTAGCAAATTAAACCAAGAAATTGAAAAAGAGGCAACACCTCAAATTTTAGGGATGATTAATAAGGTAAAACACCTTGTTGAAGTAATTGAAAAATAAACAGAAAATGAGTTTACATAATCTAACACCAGCAAAAGGATCTGTCAAAAAAGAAAGGCGTATTGCCCGAGGACAGGGAAGCGGATATGGAGGTACCTCTACGAGAGGTCACAAAGGAGCGAAGTCGAGATCAGGTTACAAAACTAAAATCGGTTTTGAGGGTGGTCAAATGCCATTGCAACGTCGTGTTCCAAAATTCGGATTCAAAAATATTAACCGTGTAGAATACAAAGCGGTAAATCTTGCGAGCCTTGAGATGCTTGCAAGTGAAAAGGGCATTACAGAATTTACAATTGAAACATTCCTGGAAAATGGACTGACTTCAAGTAATGACCTTGTAAAAGTTTTAGGAAGAGGTGAGTTAAAGTCTAAAATAACAGTAAGTGCACACGGCTTTTCAAAAGCAGCGATTGAAGCGATTGAAGCGCAAGGTGGTGTATGTACAAAAATCTAACTATCTTTGCCAACTTTTGAACCATGAAAAGATTTATACAGAATATTAAGAATATATGGAAGGTCGAGGAATTGAGATCTCGAATCCTTCTAACTTTAGGTTTGATTCTAGTTTATAGAGTCGGGTCTTTTGTTGTGCTGCCGGGTGTAAATTATGCTGCTTTGGTTCAAGGGTCAGGTGACCAAAACAATACTCTAGAAAATCTCCTTTCTTTATTTTCGGGAGGTGGATTTACCAACGCATCAATTATGGCCTTGGGTATTATGCCATACATAAGCGCATCCATTATTATGCAGCTCCTTGGAATGGCGGTTCCTGCAGTGCAGAAAATGCAAAATGAAGGAGAATCCGGAAGAAAGCAAATCAACAACTATACACGCCTACTGACAATAGCGATTTGTGCATTACAAGCACCTAGCTACCTAAATTTATATTTAGCCGGCAAAGGAGCAATTCCAGCTGATGCAGCGAATTTCTGGTGGATTCAAACAACCATTATACTTATTGCAGGTGCAATGTTTGCGGTTTGGTTAGGTGAAAGAATTACTGAGAAAGGAATCGGTAATGGTATATCCTTATTAATTACTGTAGGTATCTTGTCTAGATTGCCCGGTTCATTTTTCGCTGAATTCGGTGCATCTGTTGGACAAGGTAACTTAATAAAGTTGGTTGTTGAAATGGTTGCCTTTATGGTTGTCGTGTTGGCAACGGTATTGATTGTGCAGGGTGTTCGAAGAATACCACTGAATACAGCAAAAAGGGTTGTTGGAGCGCGTGCTGCAAGTGACCAGGGTTCTAGAAACTACCTACCGATAAAGGTAAATGCAAGTGGTGTAATGCCAATTATTTTTGCGCAAGCCATTATGACCGTTCCTGTAATGCTTTTCGCATCGGCAGATGGTACCGGAAATTGGTTTACAAGAACATTAGGAGATATATACGGTCTTAGCTACAACCTACTACTTGGTTTGTTAATTGTGATATTTACTTATTTCTATACTGCAATTATGATAAACCCGAGTAAAATTGCAGATGATTTAAAAAAGAGTGGAGGTTTTATACCTGGTGTTCGACCAGGAGAAGAGACTGCTTCACACATTGATAGCGTAGTATCAAGAATAACATTCCCAGGGTCATTGTTCCTTGCGATCATTGCAATTATTCCTGCTATTGCCAAACTATCTGGTGTAAACGACGGATTTGCAATGTTCTTCGGTGGAACATCACTATTAATTATGGTCGGTGTTGTCTTAGATACCCTCCAGCAAATTGAAACATACCAATTGAACCGTCATATGGATTCCTTAATGGAAGGCACCCGTGTGAGAGGAAGAAGAGGTGCTAACGAACTTTCAGGATTTTAATATGGCAAAACAGGCATCAATAGAACAAGACGGTATCATTGAGGAAGCACTTCCTAATGCAATGTTCCGTGTAAAACTTGAGAATGAGCATATCATCACAGCTCATATTTCAGGAAAAATGAGAATGTATTACATAAAAATATTACCTGGAGACAAGGTAAAAGTGGAGATGTCTCCATATGATTTAACAAAAGGTAGAATAACATTTCGTTATAAATAATAAATAACAAAGCATGAAAGTAAGAGCATCAGTAAAAAAGAGAAGCGCAGATTGCAAGATCGTAAAGCGAAAGGGTCGTGTTTACGTAATAAATAAGAAGAACCCGAAATTTAAACAAAGACAAGGTTAATAAGTAAGAATTATGGCACGTATTGCAGGAATAGATTTGCCCAAAAATAAAAGAGGTGTTGTTGGTTTAACATACATCTTTGGAATTGGGAGAAGTACTTCAAAGAAAATTTTGAAAGAGAATTCGATTGATGAAAGCATTAAAGTTCAAGATTGGGATGATGCTCAATTATCAGCGATTAGAAATTCAATCAATGAAATTAAAACAGAGGGTCAGCTAAGATCTGAAGTTCAATTGAACGTTAAAAGACTTATGGACATAGGTTGTGTTCGAGGTATACGTCATAGAGCTGGGTTACCTTTAAGAGGACAACGTACTAAAAATAATTCTAGAACCAGAAAAGGGAAAAGAAAAACAGTTGCTAACAAGAAAAAAGTAACTAAATAATAAATAGTTTATCATGGCAAAAACGAATCAAAAAAAGAAAAAGAACGTCAAGATAGATGCTATTGGTGAAGCACATATCCAAGCAAGCTTTAACAACATCATCATTTCATTGACGAATACTTCAGGTCAGGTAATCTCATGGTCTTCAGCCGGTAAAATGGGCTTCAAAGGTTCTAAAAAGAATACACCTTACGCTGCTCAAATTGCTGCAGAAGATTGCTCAAAAGAGGCACATGACTATGGACTTAGAAAAGTTAAAGTATTTGTTAAGGGTCCAGGTGCTGGTCGTGAGTCTGCCATCAGAGCAATTCACAACTCAGGAATAGAAGTAACTGAAATTGTTGATGTTACTCCAATGCCGCACAATGGATGTAGACCACCAAAACGAAGAAGAGTATAATATTTAATCGGGAGCACAATCATCGAAGGACAATGCCTTAATTCATGATTCCCATCTAAAACTAAATAAAATGGCAAGATACACAGGACCAAAATCCAAAATCGCTCGAAGGTTCAAAGATCCAATCTTTGGCCCAGACAAGGCGCTAGAAAAAAGAAGCTACGGCCCAGGACAGCATGGACCAAACAAAAGACGTGGAAAGCAATCAGAATATGCAATCCAGCTTGGCGAAAAACAAAAAGCAAAATATACGTACGGTATATTAGAGAGACAATTCTCGAATATGTTTAAAAAAGCATCGAGAATGAAGGGAATTACAGGTGAAAACCTTCTTCAGTTGTGTGAGTCACGATTGGACAATATGGTTTTTAGATTAGGAATCTCCCCTACTCGACGTGGAGCGAGACAACTCGTTTCTCACAAACACATTACTGTTAATGGAGAAATCGTTAACATTCCGTCATTTCAGATCAAAGTCGGAGACGTTGTTAGTGTTCGTGAAAAATCAAAATCGCTTGAAGCAATTACTGATTCTTTAAGTGCAAACTCAAAAACATACGAATGGTTGACTTGGGACAATGCGACATACAGCGGTACCATAATGAACATTCCATCGAGAGAATTGATTCCAGAGACGATCAAGGAGCAATTAATTGTTGAACTATACTCTAAATAATCTTAAGTAACATGGCAATATTAGATTTTCAAAAACCAGATAAAGTAATTATGAATCACTCTGACGAGTTCAGTGGTGAGTTCGAATTTAGACCATTGGAGCCTGGGTACGGTATCACTATCGGGAATTCTCTTAGAAGAATTTTATTATCCTCTCTTGAAGGTTTTGCGATTACTTCTATCAAAATTCAAGGTGTAGATCATGAATTCACGACTATTAAGGGAGTTGTTGAAGATGTAACCGAAATTATTTTGAACCTAAAGCAGGTTCGTTTTAAAAGACAAATCGAAGGAACAGACTCTGAAACCGTTACATTAACTGTTGCTGGTCAAGACAAGTTTACTGCTGGCGACATCGGTAAATATACTAGTGCTTTCCAAGTATTGAATCCAGACCAGGTAATCTGCCACATGGAGAATTCAGTGAAAATTGAAATGGAGTTAAACATTAACAAAGGACGCGGTTATGCACCAGCAGAGGAAAACAAAACCTCTACGGCATCTTTTGGAACAGTTTTTATTGATTCTATTTTTACACCTATTGTAAATGTTCAATACGCGATTGATAATTTCCGTGTAGAGCAAAAAACAGATTATGAAAAGTTACTTTTCACAATCAAAACTGATGGGTCAATTCATCCTAAAGAAGCTCTTAAAGAGGCAGCTAAAATCTTAATTCATCACTTTATGTTGTTCTCTGACGAGCGTATTACGCTTGAGAGCGATGCGAAATCAGAAACTGAAGAATTTGATGAGACTTCACTTCACATGCGACAGTTACTAAAAACTAAGCTTGTTGATATGGATTTATCCGTTCGTGCATTGAACTGTCTTAAAGCAGCTGATGTAGAAACCTTAGGAGATTTAGTTTCTTATGCAAAATCTGATTTATTAAAATTCAGAAACTTTGGTAAGAAATCTCTTACTGAGCTTGAAGACCTTGTAGACAACAAAGGGTTGACATTTGGAATGAATGTTTCTAAATACAAACTTGACAAAGAATAGGAATAATGAGACACGGAAAAAAAGTAAATCATTTAAGCAGAAAGAAAGGACATAGACGAAGCCTTCTTTCGAACATGGCGTGTTCTTTAATCGAGCACAAAAGTATCAATACTACATTAGCGAAAGCAAAGGCGCTTCGTGTATATGTTGAGCCATTACTTACAAAATCTAAAACAGACTCTACACATTCTAGAAGAACAGTTTTCTCTTATTTACAAGACAAAGACGTTGTTGCTGAGTTGTTTAGAGAAGTTGCTCCAAAAATTGCTACCAGAAATGGTGGATATACTCGTATCATTAGAACGGGATATAGATTAGGTGACAACGCAGAAATGTGTATGATTGAGTTGGTTGATTTCAATGAAGTATATACAAAAGAAGCTGCAACGAAAACGACAAGAAGATCTCGTCGTGGAGGAAAAAAGACGTCAAGTGCTGAAACTTTAGTAGAAGAAGCGGTAGTTGAAGAAGCAGTAGAAGCAGCGACTGAAGAATCAGTGACAGAAGCAGCTGAGGAACCAGTGGTAGAAGCAGCTGAAGAGACTACAGCAGAGGCGGCTGAGGAACCAGCAGCTGAAGTAGCTGAAAAACCAGCAGCTGACACTGAGAAACCTTCTGAAGAAGAATCTAAAGAAGATGATAACTCATCTGACGAGGATAAAAAGGAAGCGTAAGCATGAATTTTCGAAAGAAATAAACATATTTAAAAAAAAGGCGATGAAAACATCGCCTTTTTTTATGTTTTCATACTTTGATTTGTGTTAAGTTTCTAATTTTACAAAAAATAAAATTGAATGAGCGAGAAAGGAAGCGCAATTCTAGTTTTAGAGGATGGTACAGTTTTTAAAGGAAACGCCATTGGAAAAATTGGAACCACAGGTGGAGAAATTGCTTTCAATACGGGGATGACAGGATACCAAGAGGTATTCACAGATCCTTCTTATTACGGGCAACTTCTCATCATGACTACAGCACACATTGGCAATTACGGGACACAAGCCAATGAACAAGAATCAGATAAAATCAATATAGCCGGTTTAATCACTAAAAAATTCTCTGATGGCTATTCAAGACCTTCAGCTGACCAATCATTGCAGGATTTCATGGTGCATCATAACACGGTAGGGATATCTGATATAGATACTCGTGCACTTGTGAGGCACATTCGGGACAAAGGCGCCATGAATGCCATCATTTCATCGGAAAATTTAGATGTAGAAGCATTAAAAAAAGAGGTCTTATCTATTCCTAAGATGAACGGACTAGAGCTATCATCAAAGGTAAGTACAACGGATGCATATGAAGTTTTACCTGAAACTGTACTTTACAAAGTTTCTTTATTGGACTTAGGTGTCAAAAGAAACATTGTTCAATGTCTTGTCGATAGAGGCTGTCATGTTAAGGTATTTCCTTTAAATTCTACCAAGGAAGACCTGGCTTCATTTCAACCAGATGGTTATATGCTTTCTAATGGACCTGGTGACCCATCAGCTATGCCTGATACCGTTCAATTGGTCAAAGATATTGTAGACACAGGAGTTCCTATTTTTGGTATTTGTCTTGGCCACCAGGTGTTCGGACTGAGTCAGGGTTTAAAAACTGAAAAGATGTTCAATGGTCATAGAGGAATCAATCACCCCATCAAAAATCTCAAAACAGGAAAGGGAGAAATTACTTCTCAAAATCATGGTTTTGTAATATCAAAAGAAAGCATAGAAGGTCAATCTAATATTGAAGTCACACACGTTCATCTGAATGATGATACAGTTGCAGGAATTGCCCTTAAAAACAAACCTGTTTTTTCCGTGCAATATCATCCTGAAGCATCAGCGGGACCTCACGATTCAAGGTATCTATTTGATTCCTTTATCGAAAACATGAAAGCACACAAAAACTAAGCAAATGAGTTATATCGATAGAGTGCACGCGCGTCAAATTTTAGATTCTCGTGGAAACCCTACAATTGAGGTAGAAGCTATAAGCATAAATGGTTATATGGGAAGGGCTGCTGTTCCCTCAGGAGCGTCTACCGGCATTCACGAAGCAGTTGAGCTTCGAGATGGAGATAAAGCTGTGTACCTAGGAAAAGGGGTTCAAAAAGCTGTTTCAAATGTAAATACGGTGATTAGTGAAGCTTTAAACGGTATGGATATTTTTGATCAGAAAGCCATCGACCAAAAGCTTATTTCACTTGATGGAACTGAAAACAAATCGAATTTAGGTGCAAATGCTATTTTAGGTACCTCATTGGCAGTTGCGAAATTAGCTGCGCAGCATGCCGACCTCAGCCTATACAGGTATATCGGTGGAGTTGGTGCGGTTACAATGCCAGTTCCAATGATGAATATTTTAAACGGTGGATCTCACGCTGACAACCTGATCGACATTCAAGAATTTATGGTTATGCCATTTGGAGCAGCCTCATTTTCTGAAGGCTTAAGATGGGGTACAGAAATATTTCATCACTTAAAGGCAGTCCTGAAATCCAAAGGAATGTCCACCAATGTTGGAGATGAAGGAGGTTTTGCACCGAATTTAGGTTCAAATGATGAAGCCATTACTGTTGTTTTAGAGGCGATAGAAAAAGCGGGATTCAAACCAGGAGAGGATGTTCATATTGCACTAGATGCAGCCTCGTCAGAATTTTTTAAGGATGGGAAATACCACTTTGAATCTACAGGAGAGATTATGAGCTCATCAGAAATGGTCTCATTTTGGGAGAACTGGTGTAATAAGTATCCTATTGCTTCCATTGAAGACGGATTGGCAGAGGATGATTGGGAAGGTTGGAAGCTAGCCACGGAAAAACTCGGAAACCGCGTTCAACTCGTGGGCGATGACTTATTTGTTACCAATACAAAAAGGTTATCACGAGGAATCAACGAAGGCATTGCGAATTCTATTTTAGTGAAAGTGAATCAAATTGGAACCTTATCTGAAACCATCGAAGCGGTTCAAATGGCAACAAAAAATGGATATACTTCAGTAATGAGTCATAGAAGTGGTGAAACCGAAGACCATACAATATCAGATTTAGCGGTTGCACTCAACACCGGTCAAATCAAAACTGGTTCGGCCTCAAGAAGCGATCGTATGGCAAAATACAATCAGCTGCTTCGCATTGAGGAAGAGCTAGGAGAAAGTGCTATTTATCCAGGAAAGAACTTTAAATACCTATAGAATTTTCAGATATGCGCAAGCTAATCTTTCCAATTCTTTTTTCCTTTTTATCCTTTTGCTCAATTGGACAGGAATTGAATAGGTACTTCGCGCAAGGAAAATTTAATTCAAAGGATGCTGAGCTCATTGATTCAGTTGAGCAAGCTATTAAAAATAAAGCAGGAATTTACATGGTTCGAATAGATTCGAGTAATGGGAATGTTTTAATTTTCACAAGCGATTTACCATTTTTTACTGAAGATGAATTCAAATCCTTTTTTGGCAGGTATTCTGAACTCCTCATGTGTCCTTTCATTGGAATAGTGAGACAAGATGCATTTCGCACCTTCCCATTTGAAGATTGCGAATGAACCTATTTACACAGCGCGCATATGGAATCTTGATCAACGAGGCACAAGAAGTTTTGGTCTCTGATGAATTTCGATTTGGTCGTTATTTTAGGAAATTCCCGGGAGGCGGTGTAGAAAAAGGTGAGGGCATAATTGATGCGCTAAAAAGAGAATTTCAAGAAGAGCTTTCTCTCGAAATTGACGCCCATGAATTCCTATTCTTTAATGATTATTTTCAGCAGTCATCTTTCGATCCTTTCCCTCAGGTTACTTGCTTTTACTATCTCGTGCAGTGCTCAGGAGCGAAAGATATGGCATTAAAAAGCTATGTGACCCCCTTAACCGAGGATGGAGAGAAGCAGCAATGGATTCCCATCAAGAAACTCAATGTAGCGTCACTCACCTTCCCTATCGACAGAGATGCACTAAAAACCTTAAAACTTAAATTAGGGCTTACTTTGTAAACTTATCGGAAAGTATCAGATCTTTTGTGCCATGACCCCAGCTGTAAAACCCTTCACCTGACTTCACCCCTTTTTTACCAGCGGTTACCATATTTACTAACAAAGGACAAGGTGCATACTTTGGATTTCCAAAACCATCATGTAAAACTTCTAGAATAGCCAAGCAAACATCGAGACCGATAAAATCTGCTAGCTGAAGTGGACCCATTGGATGGGCCATACCAAGCTTCATTACCGTATCTATTTCTTCAACACCTGCTACCCCTTCATGTAAGGTGCAAATTGCCTCATTGATCATCGGCATTAAAATCCTATTGGCTACGAAGCCAGGGTAATCATTTACCTCGACAGGAATTTTACTCAGACTTTTTGATAAGCTCATGATTGCATCCGTAACCTCATCTGAAGTGGAATACCCTCTAATGATCTCTACAAGTTTCATTACAGGAACAGGATTCATGAAGTGCATTCCGATTACTTTATCAGGCCTATCGGTTACCGCAGCAATTTGTGTAATTGAAATAGAAGAGGTGTTTGTGGCAAGAATTGTATTTTCGTCAGCAAGTTCATCCAGCTGTTTAAAAATTTTCAGCTTTAATTCTGTATGCTCAGTAGCAGCCTCTACAATAAGTTCAGCTCCTTTCACTCCCGAATCTATATCAGTATTCAACGAAATTCGATCAAGGGTTTGTGCTTTATCTTCCGCAGATATTTTCTCCTTTGCCAATTGACGGTCTAAGTTCTTTGTTATCGTGCGCAATGCTTTTTCAAGTGCTTCTTTTGATAGGTCAATTAAAGTTACTTGATAACCCGATTGTGCGAAAACATGAGCGATTCCATTTCCCATAGTACCTGCTCCAATGACTGCAATGTTTTTCATGAATTTTTTTTCACAAATATAAGCATTCAAAGAATTTAGATGATTTTTATCCCAAAATCAATCCGTTCCATTTTCCTATCTTTGGACAGAATGCTGAATCGTATCAAAAAGAAGCTTACCGGCAATGATTTTTTAAAATCATTGGCCGTTTTAATGACAGGAACACTGGTAGCACAAATTATCGGATACCTACTTGCCCCAATCATTACGAGATTATATACACCAGCTGAGATGGGCGAGTTCGGTATGTTTCAGCGGGTTACCGTTCTGCTTGCAACAATAGCGACAGCACGCTATGAATATGCATTGCCCTTGCCAAAAAAAGATAAGCATGCTTTTATCCTATTTCGTTTTGCCTTAAAAATATCGCTAATTACAATTTCACTTTGCCTTTTTGCTGGTATTGTCTTCGGATTAATGAAGGGTAAAGGTGTTGACTTTTACCTCTTGCTAATCCTGCTCATCGTTTCCGTTTTTTCATTGGCCTTTTTTAATTTAGGAACCAATTGGTCAATCAGAAAAAAGTACTTTAAGAAAATATCTTTATCTAAAATGAGTAACTCAATTACACTCAATAGCTCAAGAGTTATTTTTGGTTTTTTGGGCTGGGGAAGTTTAGGTTTGATCCTTTCCTTTGTGCTTAGCTTGATGATAGGAGCCGCTTTTTTTGTATATGATTTTATCACACTGAAATTCATCTCAAAATCTTCTCTTCATAAATTAAAAACACGTGTTTTAAGTCGAGAGTATAAGAATTTTCCGCTGGCGTCCCTACCCCATTCTCTATCAGATCACGCCAGAGATTTATTTATTGGAATTATACTCATTGAGCTGTTTTCAGAGAGTATTTTTGGATCCTTTGATCACACCTATAAAATGCTTAGAATACCAGCAATGCTGATCGGAGCATCTCTTTCTCAAGTATTTTTCAATCATATCTCGGGTAAATTTAATGACGGTGAATCAATTTTACCTTTGTTCAAAAAAATAATAGGATACCTCGCTATATTCTCAATAATCCCATTTGCAGTTATTTATTTTTTTGGTTCGGAGCTATTTACTTTCGTGTTCGGAGACCAATGGCTTATTTCAGGTAGGCTATCAGAAATAATGGCTCCATGGCTAATGCTGAATTTCATTGTAACACCTCTTTCGACAATACCGTTGGTGTTCAATAAACAAAAGAGCTTTTTCTTGATTAGTCTACTAACCTCGGTATTACAGGTTGCAGGTTTTTTAATCTTACCATACTTACTCATTAAAAATGACACTCAGCTATTTCTAGTTTTTGAGATTGTGACTTGGTCCCAAGTCGTTATGAACCTATTGATCTTATACTATCTTTACACTGTTGTGAAACGTCAAAAATTGATATCATAAGTTTAACCTCTCGGAATCATGCGTGATGACAATATAATTGAAATCAACTATTTCTAATCCAATGACTATTAAACCATTTTTAAAAGCACATACTTTTTTTAGCATCTACAATCTTGTATTTGTGCTGCTTTTATTTGGTGAATTCTATACGTTTCGTGGTAAGCATATATGGCCACTTGCATTGTACTATTTTAGTTTCTTAATTATTTATTTAATTGGATTTCAGTTATTGAAAAAATCCTCTATTCCCGCCTCAAAATTCAATTTTCAAGTACTCGTTTATCCCTTAATTATTGTAAGCTTATCCCTGATTGGATTTCACCTGATCACCATGGGCGGTTCACCTGCATTTGAGAGCTTAGAGATGATGAAGACATCCGAAGTGAATATGCATCGAAAGGAAATAGGCATTAGAGCACACAGTATTTGGCGGTATATATCCAGCATGAATATTAAAGCCATCCTTCCATTCACATTGCTGTTGTTGCTGATTACGAAGAGAAAAATGTATTGGATTGTGTTCTTTGCCGGTTTATTTTATACATTTTCTTTAATGCAAAAGAGCCACGTCTTATCGTTTCTGATGCCTGTCTTGCTATATTCATTATTCACCAAAAAGTGGTTGTTCGCATTCAAATATACAGTGTCAATCGCATTGATTATTGTAGGTCTTATTATTGTATCTAACCCTCCGCTGCGTAACGGTATAAATGACCTTCAAGAAGCTCCAAGTAATGCAATTAAAGTAAAGGAAGAATCAGCATTACAAAAAATATCTAATGGCCTATTTAAACGTGTTTTTATCTTACCCGGTGAAATGGTTGGAAATTGGTTCGATATTATTCCCGAACATAAACCTTTTCTGAGCGGGACTGGATATAGGTCGTATTGTAAAATAACGGATCAGGAATATCACGATTATAACCTTGAGCTATATCCTGTTATTTATCCCGATTATGCCAAAAAGGGCGTTCAAGGGAGCGTAAATGCTGCACATTTCATGAGAGGCTATTCGAATTTCGGAAATGCAGGGCTCATACAGTCAGCAATATTTCTGGCAATAGTATTTTTAGTCATGAATATTCTATTTAAAAACACGGGTATTGAGACGAAGCTA
>CAJXDT010000022.1:0-41523 GCA_913052055.1 uncultured Cryomorphaceae bacterium | reverse complement strand
AAAGCAACAATAAACCCAGTAACTTGGGATGAACAAAAATATGCAGAACGCAAATTACACCAAGGTTTTCTTTTTTGGGACGACAAAATGTACACACAATCCTTTCATACGCACCTTGAAAACGGTGCAGTTTGGATTAGCCTTCCAAAAGTTCCATTTCGTTCAATGGCATGGACACTAGATGACTATCACATCGGTGATGTAAATCTGTTTTGGAAAGACATACAAATCAATGCAAAAAACCGAGTACTTGCCTATCAGCAAAAAGAAATTGCAAAATCTCAAAAACCCTAAACTCTTTTCGAATAGGATTGTTGTTTTAGAGAGTTAGAGTATATTTGCAAAACGTTAATTAACACCCCTTTTCATGAGTCCATTTACGAGCCGTCATATAGGCCCTACCCCTTCTGAAAAAGAACAAATGATGGATGCTATTAAAGTGTCATCAATTGAAGAACTTATTAGTCAGACAGTCCCATCTCAAATACGCATGTCTTCGGATTTGAAAATCGCAGACGCAATGAGTGAAAATGATTTTTTAATCCACATGTCCGCATTGGCATCCAAGAACAAAGTGTTTAAGTCATTTATTGGACTCGGATATCATGAAACGATAACGCCGTCTGTGATTTTAAGAAACGTGCTTGAAAATCCGGGTTGGTATACAGCCTACACACCATACCAAGCAGAGATTTCTCAAGGAAGATTAGAGGCTTTAATGAATTTTCAAACAATGGTCCTGGACCTAACGGGAATGGAGATTGCGAATGCTTCTCTTCTTGATGAGGCGACAGCTGCTGCTGAGGCTATGCTCATGTTTTACAACGGTCGTTCTCGAGCAGACGTGAAAGCCGGAAAAACTAAATTCTTAATTGATAAAAATGCGCTCCCTCAAACTTTGGATGTCGTCAAAGGCAGATCCAAGAATTTAGGTATTGAGTTGATCATTGATGATATTGATACCTGCGTTATTGATGATTCTTATTTTGGAGCAATCCTTCAATACCCTGATGTTCATGGGCACATATGTGACCTTGAAAAAAGGATTGAGAAATTAAAAAGTCATTCTTTACAAGTCGCTGTAGCGGCTGATATCTTAAGCTTAGCTTTACTCAAAGCACCAGGTCATTTTGGAGCAGATGTGGTTTTAGGTTCTTCCCAACGATTTGGTGTGCCAATGGGATATGGTGGACCACATGCCGCGTATTTTGCTGCTAAGGAATCATTCAAACGAAATATGCCTGGAAGAATTATTGGCATATCTAAAGACTCAGACAACAATACAGCACTGAGAATGGCGCTCCAAACAAGAGAGCAGCACATAAAAAGAGGGAAAGCCACATCCAATATATGTACTGCCCAAGCCTTACTGGCTGTAATGGCAAGTATGTATGTTGTTTATCATGGACCTACAGGAATTAAAAATATTGCAGGTCACGTAAATGGTCTAGCAAACAAGCTCGCATCAGGCTTAAAAAATCTAGGATTCAGACTGGGCTCTGAATCGTTTTTTGATACCGTATGGGTGAAAGACGTGAATTGTGAAAAACTCAAATCATTAGCTGAATCACACGAGCTTAATTTTTACTACACAAATGAGAATGATGTAACCATTAGCTTCGCTGAACCACACACAGAGGATGATGTTACTTTGATTTTAAGTTTATTCAACGAATTGAATGAATCAGATGCTTCAAATCAAGCCAATAATATCGCTCTTCCCGCCAATTTAAAACGGACGGATGAGGTTCTGACTCAACCTATTTTTAATAGCTATCATTCTGAATCTAAAATGATGCGTTATTTGAAAAAACTTGAGAACAAGGATCTTTCTTTGGTACATAGCATGATTCCTTTGGGCTCTTGTACCATGAAATTAAATGCCGCAAGCGAGCTTATTCCGATTACAAACCCTTCTTTCAGTAATCTGCATCCATTTGCACCTTTAAATCAAGTAGAAGGATACCACACCATGTTCGAAGAGCTCAGTGATGCGCTTTGCGAATGCACAGGCTTTGCAGGTATGTCGCTTCAGCCTAATTCTGGCGCTCAGGGTGAGTATACTGGATTAATGGTCATCAGAGCTTATCACGAATCAAGAGGAGATTTACAAAGAAAAATAATGATCATCCCGTCCTCTGCACACGGTACAAATCCTGCTTCTGCTGTTATGGCTGGTTTTCAAGTTGTAGTTACAAGTTGTGATGAAAACGGAAATATCAATATAGAAGAGCTTAAAAAGGTAGCTGAAGAAAACAAAGATACCTTGGGAGGTTTGATGGTAACTTACCCATCGACCCACGGTGTTTTTGAAGAGGCCATAAAGGAAATTACAGGTATCATTCATGACAATGGAGGACAAGTGTACATGGATGGAGCAAATATGAATGCCCAGGTAGGGGTAACTAATCCTGGAAATATTGGTGCAGACGTATGTCATTTGAACCTGCATAAAACCTTTGCTATTCCTCATGGTGGAGGTGGTCCTGGAATGGGACCTATAGGCGTTGCTGCACATCTCAAACCTTTTCTTCCTGGAAGTACCTTAGTTAAATCCGGTGGAGAACAGGCTATACATGCCGTTTCGGCCACACCTTATGGCAGTGCGTTAATTCTATTGATTTCTTATGGCTACATTAAAATGCTTGGCGCAAAAGGTTTGACTGAATCTACAGAAATTGCAATATTAAATGCCAACTACATCGCAAAAAAGCTAGAAAACCACTACCCTATTTTATATAAAGGCAAAAATGGTACTGTTGCACACGAAATGATTCTGGACTGCCGTGCCTTCAAAAAAAGTGCAGAAGTTGAAGTGGCAGATATTGCCAAAAGATTAATTGACTACGGATTCCATGCGCCTACTGTATCCTTTCCTGTGGCAGGTACACTAATGATTGAGCCTACTGAATCAGAAGACTTAGAGGAATTAAATCGTTTCATTGACGCAATGATAAAAATCAGAGAAGAGATTAGAGACATTGAAAATGGACACTCCGATAAAGAAGATAACTTGTTGAAAAATGCACCTCATACCGCGAATTGCATTATCAACAAAAATTGGAACCACCCTTACTCTCCTCAGGAAGCAGCTTACCCTCTATCCTATTTAATCGAAAACAAATATTGGGTGCCAGTGAGAAGAGTGGACAATGCATTTGGAGACCGCAATCTCATTTGTGCTTGTCCGAGCGTTGAAAGTTATGTACATTTAGACTAAATGAAATTAGATATTCTTGCTTTTGGTGCTCATCCCGATGATGTTGAAATATCATGTGGAGCGACATTACTGAAATATGCCAAAGAAGGAAAGTCAATTGGAATCATAGACCTGACAGAGGGAGAGCTAGGAACACGTGGTTCAGCTGAAAAGCGATACGAAGAAGCGAAAAAAGCAGCTAGTTTTTTGGGTCTAAAGATTAGAGAAAACCTAAAAATGGGTGATGGATTCATCGCGCACTCTGAGGAAAATAAGCTGAAAATTATTGAATGTATTAGGAAATACCAACCTGAACTGATTCTTGCGAATTCTGTACATGATCGCCATCCAGACCATGCAAAGGGAGCAAAACTAGTCGCTGAAGCGAGCTTCCTTTCTGGCTTGCGTAAAATTGAAACAAAAATGGATGGAATTCCTCAAGAAGCTTTTCGCCCTAAAATGTTGTTGCATTATGTTCAGGACTATTACTTGACGCCTGATGTAATCTTAGATGTCAGCGAAACAGGAAAAGAAAAGATTAAGCTCATTAAATGCTATGATAGCCAATTTTTCGATCCGAGCTCGAAAGAGCCTAAAACCCCTATTTCCGGAGAAGAATTTTTCGATTATTTAGAAGGTAGAATGTTAAGCTTGGGAAGAGAACTTGGCGTTAAATACGGTGAGGCGTATACAATTGACAGAACACTCGGGGTAAAAGACCTTTTTTCCTTAAAATAAATTAATAAAGCATACCTGCTAGTACTGAGGTAGACATGCAGGCCAAGGTGCCTCCTATCAAGGCAAGCCATCCAAGACGGGCAAGCATAGACTTTTTATTGGGTATTAAGATTCCAATTCCACCAACTTGAATACCAATGGAGACAATATTTGCAAAACCACAAAGTACATACGTCGCCATAATTATCGTTTTGTTTGATAGCTCATCTTGAATATCTCCCAAGTGAGGATAGGCAATAAACTCATTAATAATTGTCTTTTCACCCAACAATTGCCCAAAATACATAGCATCTTGCCACTCTACACCTAAAACCCACGCCAAAGGGGAAAGCAAGTAGCCGGAAATACTCTCAAAACTAAGCCTGTCGTACATTCCGCCAGATTCAATAAGCGCATTTAAAGAAGTCCAATCGCCTATTTTAAATACAAAATAATTGAGTAACGCTATAAGACTGGTAAAGACCAATAGCATAGCACCAACATTAACGGCAAGTTTTAATCCATCTGTCGTTCCAGATGTAATTGCCTCCAATGCATTCACACCAATTTTATCTTTTGAAACATCAAGGTCTTTGTTGATTTTTTCAGATTCAGGAAGCAATATCTTTGCGAACACTATTGCAGCAGGTGCCGACATTAAAGAGGCTGTCAATAAATGTTTCGCATAGAATAGCTCCATAACCGGGTCTCCCTGACCCAAAATACCGACAACAGCTCCAAGAACACCACCAGCTATTGTTGCCATTCCTCCTACCATTAAACACAACATTTCGGATCTTGTCATTCGATCTAAATAAGGCTTTACAAGAAGTGGAGCCTCCGTTTGTCCAACAAATACATTTGCCGCAGCAGCAACACTTTCAGAACCAGATATACCTAAGAACCTATTCATTACCCAAGCCATTTTCTTCACAACAAACTGAAGAATTCCAAAATAATATAATACGCTTGACAAGGCAGAAACAAAAACAACTGTAGGAAGAATCCAAAATGCAAAATTTGCCAACATTGGGGGCATTTCTCCTGCCGAACCAAAAAGGAATATCGCACCGTCATGGGAAAAATCAATAACCTTGGTAAATGCCTTCGCTAACCAATCAAAAATACCGCTAACAAAAGGAACCTTCAAAATAAAAATAGCCAAAACAAGCTGAAGAATGCACCCTTTTATCACTAACCCCCAATTGATTCCTTTCCTATTTCGGCTGAGTATGTATGCGACTCCAAATAGAAAAAGCATTCCTAAAGCCCCTCTAAATATAGAAGCGAAAGGGAATCCTGGTTGCTTGAACGCACTCTCGTAATCGTGGTAGGAAAACCTACCATGTTCTGCCGTAAGCGTTAGCTTATTATCTGAATGATAAGTTATCGAAAATGCTTTCTCTAACCAATTACTGGCCTCAACATTGGCCATATCAGACAAGTATAATGTATCATTTGAAATGCGCCAAAGACCAGCCTTTAATGAAATTAATTCGCTATCAGTATTTTCAAAACCTCCTGTCTTCGAAAGTGTTAGCTTTTTTCCTGAACGATAATACTCTTCATCTTGAAATTGATGCTGTTGAACAGCAATTGCGAAACCTGAAAAGGAAACACAACAAAATATACTTAAAAGTACCTTATAGACCTCGTTTTTTAATCTCATCTCTTAGTTTCGAAGCAAGCTCATAATCCTCGTTTTCAAGGGCATCTTGAAGTTGTTTTTCCAGCTCTTCCATTGAACTAGAGGAATAGCTCGTTGTCGCTTCTTCTAATTCCAATGTATCGTCTTGGCTGATTAGCGAGTCACTTTCAAAAGCATCCTCTTGGTCCCTTGTGATTCCCGCATCTTCCAAAACATTTGAAAAGGTATATATTGGACTATTGAAACGCACCCCAACAGCAATAGCATCGGAAGTTCTAGAATCAATCTCTGTTAAAACTCCATCTCGTTCGCAGATCAGCTTTGCATAAAAGACCCCTTCAACAAATTTATAAATGAGCACTTCCTTAATAACTACATCAAAAGAAACACAAAAAGCCTTAATAAGGTCATGCGTCAAAGGACGATTTGGAATCATCTTTTCCAATTCTACAGCAATGGCTTGAGCCTCGAACCCGCCAATAACAATAGGTAGTTTTCTACTCCCTGAAGCCTCTGACAATGTCAAGACATATGAGCCAGACTGCGTTTGACTATAGGCTATTCCCGAAATCTCTAATCTTACTTTTTGCATAATTTGAAGCACTAACGCTACACGAATATAGGGTTTTTAAGATGCTTTAAACTTCTCAATAGCTTGATTCAGTCGAGGTACTACCTCAAATGCATCGCCAATAATACCATAATCAGCAGCTTTAAAGAAAGGTGCCTCAGGATCTGTATTAACCACAACAATTACCTTTGAGCCGTTTACTCCTGCCAAATGCTGAATTGCTCCAGAGATACCTATTGCAATGTATAAATTTGGTCTAATTGCTACTCCTGTTTGACCAACATGCTCATGGTGTGGTCTCCAACCTATATCAGCTACTGGTCTAGAACAAGCTGTTGCAGCTCCTAGCTTCTCTGCCAATTCTTCAACCATACCCCAATTTTCAGGACCTTTCAATCCTCTACCCGCAGAGACAACCAGCTCCGCCTCAGGTAATGGGATTTCTCCTTCGGGCTTTTTAGTAGAAAGTACTTTGATAGAAGCATCGCCTGATTGCGTAGAAACCTCTTCCACAGGACAGTTATCACCATTCTCTTCAGGAGGAAGGCTATTGGGAAGCAAGGATATAATCTTTGATGCGGAATTTACCTTCACCTTTCCAATCGCTTTTCCCGAGAAAACATTTACGGCAATTGAACCAGAATCATCCGGCAAAGAAATTGCACCAGAAACCAATCCTGCATTCATACGAACAGATAGCATTGGTGCTACGGCCTTACCTGAAAGGTCATGAACAAAAACGACCGTATCTGCATTCTCTGAACCCGCAACTTCTGCAATCATTCTAACAATCTGTTGTTGGTCTTCACCACTAACAGATCGGTCAACAAGAACCTTCGATGCTCCATACTTACCTAAAATAGCAAGCTCATCATTTGATAATGTACCATTGCTCAAAGCAACTACATCACCTAGTTTATTGGCATAAGTAATAGCCTCAAAAGAAGCTTTTGAAATACCATTTTCGGAATTTATATATACTAATATCATTTGCTTAATTTTTTAAATTACTTTGGCTTCGCTGTGCAATAATGAAACAAGCTCGTCCATATTTTCTGGATCAATCATTTTAACGGCTGATTTTTCACCTGGCATTTCATAAGAAACAAAAGTTGTTAAATCCGATATTTCTATTGCCGGAACAACAGTTAAAGGCTTGGTTCTTGCTGCCATAATCCCTCTCATATTAGGGATTCTTTGCTCAGCCATTCCTTTAGCACAACTAATTACTGCTGGTGCCTGAACTTCAACTACTTGAACACCACCAATTATTTCTCTCTCAATCGTTAAAGTTGTTCCTGCCACATCTAGCTTTGTAGCTAGGGAGACAAACGGCAAGTCCAATCCTTCTGCAAGCATTCCTCCAAGTTGGGATCCATTGTAATTTATTGTTTCTTTACCCGTTAAGATTAGGTCAAAAGAATTGTCCTTTGCATATGCTGCAATTTGCATCGCGGCATTATATGCATCTTTTGGTTCTGTATCAATGCGTACTGCATTGTCAGCACCTATTGCGAGTGCTTTTCTAATAATAGCATCGTCAGCCATACCACCAACAGTGATGATTGTCACCTGTCCGCCGCCAGCTTCTTTTAATTCAAGAGCCCTTACTAAAGCATACCACTCGTCATAAGGATTTACTACAAACTGAACTCCATTTTCATCAAATTTTGTATTTCCTTCAGAAAAAGAAATCTTTGATGTCGTATCAGGAGCCTTGCTTATACAAACTAATATATTCATGTCAATTGTTTTAATTTAAGGTGTTGCAAATTTACTGAATTATCTAACACAATGAAAGCCTTGAAAAAGAGATTTAATGAAATCTAATTAATGGATAATCAACAAGGAAATCGCGAATAAAATTGCCGAAAAAAACGTCATCAAAGCTACTTTCTTTAGCTCGCTGTCAAGTGCTTTCGGTTCAGATACTGAAAAAACACGTTTCAGATGAATGGGAATTAGAAAAGTTGGTAGTAAAGAAATCATCGGAAGAAAACTGAATGTAACCGCTCCCACTACGAATATAAAAATCAACCAAGCAACGAGCCCTATAAAAAGTAATGTAACATGGTAATACTTTGCCCTTTGATAGCCCATTTGTACAACAAGAGTGCGTTTACCTGATGTTGTATCGTTAGATACGTCGCGCAGGTTATTTAAATTTAATACTGCGGCACTCCAAGAACCAATTGTAATCGCGGGCAAAATGGTGAGCCACTCAAAAGATAAACCATAAAGTGAAAATACACCAAGAACACTGACAAAACCAAAAAAAAGGAATACCATTATATCTCCAAAACCAGAATATCCATAAGCCGATTTACCAAGTGTATAAAGCATTGCGGCAAGTACGCAAAAAATGGCTAAAAGCCCATAGAATATTAATAAATTATTGGTGAGGTTCGGTAGGCTCAAATAGATTAATCCTGCAGCAGAAATAAAAGATAAGAAAACGAAAAAAACCACACCTTTTTTCATGGCAAGCATAGAAATTTCGCCAGACTGAACTGCTCTTGCAGGTCCAACGCGATGCTCATTATCTGTCCCCTTTTGACTGTCACCCAAATCATTGGCAAGATTTGATAAAATTTGAAAAAGCACTGTAGTGGACATAGCTACCAAAAAAATCCATGAATCCCATTGGCCCAATGAACCAGCAAGCGCTGACCCAACGATAATTCCAGAAAGAGATAGAGGTAATGTTCTCAACCTCATAGCACCAATCCAAGTTTTAAACCTGTTCATATTGCAAAATTACAAATAAGAACAATCGAATTCCTATGCTTGTTCCTAACAAATTCATATTTTTACGCTCCGATTCGGGATGTAGCTTAGTCCGGTTAAAGTGCGCGTCTGGGGGGCGCGAGATCGGTGGTTCGAATCCACTCATCCCGACTGAATTGAAAGTGCCGTTCTAACGGCACTTATCATTTACTTAACTTGTGCTTCTTTAAAGGAGCTTTTCACCATGAATAATCAAATAAAAAATCAAGCAGAAATTTTGCAAAAAATGGGAATTGAGGCACTCAATCCCATGCAAGAAAAAGCAATAGAGGCAATAAATTCCTCAAAAGAAATCCTAATACTATCCCCAACAGGGACGGGGAAAACCCTAGCGTTTCTTCTACCGCTTATAAAAATGCTTGATCCAAATGTATCGCAAACACAGCTCATGATTCTAGTGCCTGCCAGAGAACTTGCTATTCAGATAGAACAAGTTGTAAGAGATATGGGAACAGGTTTTAAAGTAAATGCCGTTTACGGCGGCAGGTCTGGTGCGAAAGAAAAAATAGAATTGACACATGCACCAAGTATTTTAGTCGGTACGCCGGGCAGGGTGGCAGATCACATAAGAAGAGATCGAATTACTTTACAAGGAATAAAAAGTCTTGTCATTGATGAATTTGATAAATCCTTAGAAATTGGTTTTGAAAAAGAGATGAAGGAGATTGTATCCGCGCTCAGCTCATTGGAAAGAAAAATATTAACGTCTGCAACACACAAAGAGCAGGTACCACAATTTATGGCGTTCCAAAACCCAGTTTGTCTTGATTTTCTGGAAAAAAAGAAACTATCTCTTGATTTATCATGGATAAATTCTACAACAAATACGCTTGAAACTTTACTTGAGCTGCTCCAATCTCTTGGCAACAAAAGAGGAATTGTATTCTGTAATTTCAAGAATACTTTGGACGGAGTTTCTGAATTCCTAGAGGAAAACCAGGTAGAGCACACTTGTTTTTATGGAGGTATGGAGCAAATAGATCGAGAGAGAAGCCTGATTCAATTTAGAAATTCTAGTCAACGCACCTTGCTGGCGACAGATCTAGCTGCCAGAGGAATTGACATACCCGGTCTAGATTATATCATTCACTACGAAATGCCTCCACGCGAAGAGGAGTTCACGCACCGAAATGGGCGCACCGCGAGAATGAATTCAGACGGAGCCGCCTTTTGTATCAAAGGTAAAAATGATAAAATACCAGAATATGCGCGAAAAATAAAAACCAGTAAAGTGTCAGAAGGACCAAGCATTCCAAAAAATAAATGGAAAACAATTTATATCTCAGGGGGACGAAAGGATAAGATCTCAAAAGGAGACATCGCAGGACTTTTTATTAAAAAGGGAAATATTGATGGGAGTGAACTAGGTGTTATCGAGCTTAAAAATGACTGTGCATTCGTCGCCGTTTCTGCCTCAAAGGCCTCTGCCCTTTGCACCAAGCTAAACAACCAACGCCTTAAGAAAAAAAAGGTGCGGATCTCAACGATTTAGAATGAAAAATAGAAAAAAATAGACCCCTACGCTACTATGGCCCTATTCAAGAAAATGACGATTTATTTTATGAGTGCTGCATATATTTATGTGGGCATCCTACATTTTATTGATCCAGATTTCTTTTTGGCGATTATGCCCGATTACCTTCCATTACATCAAGAAGCAGTATATGTAAGTGGCGTTTTTGAAATCCTTTTAGGAGGGATGCTATTGTTTAAAAAATCGAGGAAAATTGCGGGATGGGGATTAATAATGCTATTGCTCGCTGTATTCCCTGCCAATATATACCTTGCTCAAAATGAGGCAGCTCAGCAAGCCATCGACATTAGTCAGACCGCTGCGATTGTTCGATTACCCTTTCAAGCCTTATTTATAGGTCTTGCGTATTGGCACACGAAAGCATAAATTCGGATTACATAAAATAGCCCAATTCTTCAAGCTCACTTTGACTACAAGCCTTTACAACTTTAAGCCTCCTCCAAGATAAAACCTCGTCAAACTGCAGTCTTGCTTCGTCTATTTCACGGTCTAAGTCATCCACCCATCGAGACACGACACGCTCTATGTCATAATCAGAAGGCTCGTCATCAAAGCAGTATTTAAAAGTTGATTTTACGCGAGATGGCTTTGCTCCTCGGACATCGACCTCTTGTATATATGAAAACTTTATGAGACAATGCCATTGTCTTTCTGCCGCCTCTTTAGCCAAACGTTTTTCCTCAATGAGTCGCTCACGCTCAAGCTTTTTTTCTTCAGAGATCCTCTTTCTTTCTTCTCTTTCTTCCATTGCAGCCAATCTTGCAGCTTGTTTTTCTTCAGCTGCTCTATTTTTAAGCTCCTGCAAAGAGCCAACTAATACGCTTCTAGGCCCATCAGCATCATACGGGGATATAATTCTAGCTGATTCTAATTCGTCCATTAATTGAGCCGCTAAATTATAACTAAGTTTCAATTTCCTTTGAAGTAAGGATGCTGAGGCACGTTGTTCTTCCATAACCAAATCACGGGCCTCCTTAAATAGGATTTTCATTTCTTCTTCTGTGCAATCTTCTTTAACAGGTCTTTTGTGCTCATCTCTCAAACTATGAAGATCTGTTCCGCCAATAGGATCATGCTCAATAATACCAGCCTCTTTTAGTTGATCAATGATTCTTTTACTACGATTGGGACCAAGTTTTAACTGAGATTGTAGAATAGTGTATGAGATACATTCATCTTCTATTGCGATACTTAACGATTTTTCATAGAGCTCATCCCTCTCTTCATTTAGGTCAAAACTTGAGATACTACTCTTTTCCTCAAGAGACACCTCATCACTCGGTATGGAATGTGTGTCTTCTTCCTTTTTAAAATCCTCTTGCACTGCAACAGTATCATCTATGTTTTCACTTCCTTCTGATGCCTCCATAGAAACTACCTCACCTTTCCACTTGCTTCTCATTGGTCCTGGCTCCATACCTTTTTTCCAATTACCTTCTAGAACGCCGTCAGTAATCGAAAATTCAACTAGTCCCTCTAAGCCTTTATTTTGCCATGTGCCCTGAAATCTCTGATGGGTAAACGTTCCTGTAATTGATCCAGACTTTTGATAGGAACCAGAGGCTTTGCCCTCCTCATCTGAAACAAAATCCATTTTGCCAAAATTACCCTTTAATGTATACCGCATTTGTGTTGAATTGAAATTAAATAATAAAGATAACTTAGGTGCTAACGCTTAATACTTCGTAAACTTCAACCTGCATAAAACACCATCAATACGCGCCTCCATGATATATACACCTTTCGAAGTAAAGGACAAGTCTAAGGCATGCGTATGACCTTCTATTTTAGAGGTGTAAACTGTTTGCCCTTGAAGATTTAAAACCTTAAAAGGGGTCCCAGTTGCCATTCCTTCTATGAAGAAAAGACCTTCATTCGGGTTTGGATATAGTTTCACATCATAAAAAGAAAAATCTGACAGCGATGCGCATGGTTCAACAAGAATTTCTAAAGCGCTTTCACCTGTGCAACCATTTTCATCTGTGAAAATTGCAGAAATGGAGTGTGTTCCAGCTCCAGCAGCTTGGGGATTAAAAATCGTACCTGTAACACCAGGTCCAAAAAACTGAACACCCGATGGCGTTCCAGTTAGCTGAACAAACCCGTCACTTACACAGACGATATTATCAGCATCACTTGTCGTCAATTCGACAAGTGGTGGTTCATTTACCAAAATCGTTTGGATTGATGCATTCGAACCAAACTCATTTGAAACAGTAAGTGTTACAACAAAAGGCCCAGATCCGGAGTACGTATGAGATGGATTTTGATCGGTAGACGATGAACCATCACCAAAATCCCACAACCAATCTGTAGGTTGTTCAGAGGAAAAATCATTGAATGAAACTGTGGATCCTAAACAAACTTCATAGGAAGAGGGTGTAAAGGATGACTCTGGTGCCGTACCCTGCGGTGCTTCATTGTAGAAAACTTTGAAGTCGTCAAAATAATAACCATCCTCGGTAACTCCTCCATCTGAACGCAATCTAAAACGCACATTAATCACCTGTCCCAAATAATCACTTAGATTGATATCCTCTAAGACCCAGTCAGACATCACACCCTCGTAAACTGGATCTCCATCTGGCTGAACACTTCCATTATTATCCGTTCCAGGGACCGTATATAATCCACACTGTCCAATCCAAGAATTCCCTCCATTTGTAGACACTTGAAATTGAACATAGTCATAATTGGCCTCAATATCCCACTTTGCATAGAACGTAACTTTAGCAGATATGGCATTGGTTAAATCTATGTCTGGATTGTAATATAAATTACGGGTCTGGTTATTAGAGTAGTTTCCATTCGGTGAGTCTGTAAATGATTTTGAAGGGGAAACATAAGTCGAGGTCGTCGTCGCCCAATTCCCAGACCAGTTTGTCGGTGTGGTGGCATCCTCCAAAGCTTGTAATGTTATTGCACCATAAGTTTTTGTGATAGTATCCTTTTTGACCCACAAACCATTATCTGTTTTTAGAATATACTTGACCTCATTACCAAACTGAATGTTCGAATTCAGGGTATAAGAAATGGCTCCATTTTGTATTTCTGAAGTATTCAGATTATATACCAAAGCACTTCCCACCGCACTTATATTCAATAGTGGTTCTATTGAAACAGTAACCGGCCCAGACTCTCTACCATATCGCTTTGCGGTATGGTTAAAATCACCTGATAAAGTTGCAACGATGGCTGGATCTGTATCCTTTACAACAACATAATTCCTAGATATATGAGCTAAAACTAAATTTGGAAAGACCATATCCTGGCAGGTTGGATTGATATCATTTGAACCTGGCCAAAACGCAGAACCTACCTCTGGTGTATGTGCAAATATGGTGTCTTTTTCTCCTGTACCGACATCGTCTTTGTACATGTAGTCATCTGAATCCCCTGAAGCAGGATACAAACCTGAACTTTTAAACGCAGGATAACCATTGAATTCACACATATGGTTGGTGTAGTCCTGAAAATAATCATGGTGCGCCGCAAATTCCTCATCCGTGGTTCCAATAGGGAATAAAATCGCCGGGGAATAGCTATGGGCATTAAATGCGGTTTCAAAATCATAATTCTCTACTAACCAACGCAAGGCCTGTGTTTCAGGCTCTGAAAAAGCACCAGTTCCACAATAAACATCACTATTTGTATTGAAGCTAATTCCGGTGGTACCCCATCCGTAGGAGTAATTTCGATTTAGGTCGACGCCAAAGTTATTGCTATTTGGATGATCTCGGCGGTTTTTACGCCACATGCCGCCACCGTTTGGATCTTCTTCTTCATTGTAGATATAACCATCTGGATTAAGACATGGTACAAAAAACATTCTGGTATGATCAACGAGGTAAGTAACTTCATCGTCGCTTCCATAGTTCTCTAATAAATACCACATGTAGAAAATGGTTTCCATAAGGCTCATTGGCTCACGAGCATGATGGATTGCTGTATATAAAACATTGGGCTCTCCTGCCTCATTTGAATTTGGATTATCTGAGATTTTGGCGTGAAAAATAGGACGCCCCTCATAGGTATTGAAATTGGATATCGGCGATCTTTGGCTGATAATATTGGGATATTGGGCGTACATGTCATCAAGCTCAGCAAGCATCTCGTCGTAGGTTAAATAACCTCCCTGAGAACCAAGATTAAAATTAGATGGGACAGAAGGTACAAACGAACCAGATCCACTACTACTACCAGAACATTCCTCATTTTTCTCATACGGATGCTCGGAGGGGCGCTTCAAACGGTCTTTGTAAAACGCTTTAACATCGTCAATTTTAATTTCATAGGGATAACCGTATTCATTCAAAATATCTATTTCATATTCAGAAAGGTCTGTAATAATAAAGGTATTCTTCTTGCGAATTCCATGATCCACGGCGACTCCTAAATCGGCAATTTGTCTAAGCTCTTGATCATTTGCTAATACTTTAACACGTGAATATTTTTGCGCCGAGACAAAAGGCGTTATGGCTAATATCAAAAGGATTGTTAGAATAGGTTTCATTAGTTTAGTTTTGGTATAGTTTTGGTATAGTGAAGCACACAAAGAAACGAAAAAGCGACTGAACATACAAGTGCCTTAAGGATTACACTCAGACTCGAGGCAACTAAACTGAAGACTAGGTGTTTATATAATAAGAAAGCTAATTATTCGTTGTAATTTAGACTAAATGAGACTATTCTCCCTATTCTCAGCTATTTTTTGCGCATCATCATTCCTTGCTCAAGAAATCTGGATGACCCCAAATACGGGGCAATGGGATACTCGTATACACTATTCTGTGGAACTTACGATTGGTAAACTATTTCTTCAAAAAGATGGAATGTGTTTCATGCTCACAGATTTTATGGCACACGGAGAAGGAGATGATCATCACCATTCACATGATCACGACCACCAGGAAGCTCAGCGCCTTCATGTGATTCACCAAAAGTTTATCGGGGCAAATACTGAAGCCAAAAGACAAAACAGCAATCCCTCTCCAGACCTCAAAAACTATTTTATAGGAAAAGATTCTTCCAAATGGAAAAGCAATATACATTCATACAACGAGGTTCATTACAAGGGCTTTTATGACAAAGTCGACTTAATTTACAAAGGAGAAAACGGTCAATTAAGCTATAACTTCCTAATAGCCCCGGGTGCTGATGTTTCACAAATAAAATGGAATTTTGACGGTGCAAAAAAAGTATTCATTAAAAATGGTTTATTATTGATATCAAATCGATTCGGAACTATTGAGCAATCTGCTCCAATAGCATATGAGATTGATGAATCCGGTCACAAATCTAAAATCAAAATAAACTATCAAAAAAACGGTGAAGAAATTTCTTTTCACCTTCCTGATGGTTATGACCATACAAAAACACTTTATATCGACCCGAGTTTAACCTTCTCTACGTTTGCGGGTTCTGAATCTGACAATTGGGGTTTTACTGCAACTCCTGACCCTTATGGAAACTTATTTGGCGGAGGAATTGTAATGGGCATTGAGTACCCTGTTACAACGGGAGCTTTTGACCTTTCCTATCAGGGAGGCCAAGGTGCAATTCCTACTGACCTAGGTATCACAAAATTTAATGCCCAGGGAACTTCGTTATTATACTCCACCTATATTGGTGGCAGTGGCAATGAGACACCTCATAGTCTGGTATGTGCAGATAACGGAGAATTATTTATTTATGGCGTCACAGGGTCTACAGACTTTCCAATGGCAGGCGCTTCTTACGACAATATATTTAATGGCGGTCCTTCTGTAACAGAAAACAGCATTAGCTTCATGGGCTCGGATATATATGTAGCACGTCTTAGTGCAGCAGGTGACAATCTACTTGCATCTACCTATCTCGGCGGTACAGGCAATGATGGATTAAACTTAGATCAGCTGCATTACAATTATGGAGATCAATTTAGGGGAGAAATTATGCTTGATGAAAACAACAATGTTTATGTCGCAAGCACGAGCTACTCTTCGGACTTTCCTTTGAGTAACCCTCAACAATCGTCGCTAAGCGGAACACAAGATGCAGTTCTTTTCAAAATGCCTCCTGGCCTAGACGAGCTATTGTGGAGCACCTATTTTGGCGGAATCGGATCAGAATCAGGAAATTCCATTCAAGTCAATGATGCATTGGGCGAACTCTGTATTGCGGGAGGAACAAATTCTAACGGTCTATTTAATCAAGGAAATGACCTAACCTTTAACGGTGGAATATCTGATGGTTATGTCGCAAAGTTTAATGCCAATACAGGAAGCTTAATCTCTGGAACCTACATGGGTTTTGCCGAATATGACCAAACCTACTTCGTGCAGTATGATATTGACAATAACATATACGTGTATGGTCAAACAGAAACAAATTGGCCTATATCACCTGATTGTTTCGGATCCCCTAACTCTGGACAATTTGTTCGAAAATATGATGCCTCCTTGACTAATATTGAATGGACAACAATGATTGGTGCAGGAACAGGAAACGTTGAAATATCACCAACAGCCTTTTTAGTTTCTGATTGCTATGATATATATCTTGCAGGATGGGGAGGCGTATTGAACCAGAACAATGTCCCTAGCTCATCTACAAATGGTTTTATTACAACACTTGATGCCCATCAAAGTCAAACCAATGGGAATAATTTTTACATCGCAGTTTTAGACCAAAATGCATCCAATCTAAAATACGCAACTTTCATGGGGGGATTAAATAGTAGCTCGAATCACGTTGATGGGGGTACAAGTCGCTTTGATAAATCGGGAAGGATTTACCATGCGGTTTGTGGAGCTTGCGGTGGAAACCCAACAGGTTTTACAACAACACCAGGAGCATACGCAGAGACAAATCTATCGTCCAACTGTAACATGGCTAGTTTTAAGTTTGAGCTGAGTACAATAGAGGCGGCAGCAGCGCAACCAGCTCCATTGATTTGCATCCCCCAATCTGTTTTCTTTCAAAATAATAGCGAAAACGGTAATGCATATATTTGGACCTTTGGCGACGGAGGAACATCTACTGAAGAAGAACCTATCTACCAATACACGGAACCTGGGACCTATGAAGTTCAGCTTGTGGTTTACGATACCTCAGGATGCTTTAGCTCAGATTCCGTATCACTTTTCATAAACATAGGTGCTTTTGAAGGAGGTGTAGTTGACCCTGCCACACCAATTTGCCCAGGTGAAACCTATAGCCTAGAGGCTTTTGGTGGCGCTTTTTATGAATGGGAACCGGCCAATCTTTTAGACGACCCTAGTTCAGCTACCCCAAGCGCAACAATTGACGAAACAACGACTTTTACGGTATCAATCTCTGACACATGTGGCTCACAAACACTTCAGGTTACTTTAGAGGTATTTCAAAATAGTATTGCCATTTCGGACGATGCGAACATTTGTTTGGGAGAAAATGTCAACCTTGAGGTCATCGGTGAAGGGTCAGTATTATGGAGTCCTCCACTTTACTTAAATAATCCTACTTCATTTACGCCTATTTCTACCCCAGATACATCAATCACATATGTGGCAACAGTAACCACTCCGAATGGTTGCGTGAATTATGACACAACAAATATAACGGTCTACTTTGACCCGCCTATTTCAAGTCTCGCAGATGAAGTTGAGGTATGCCTTGGAGCACAAGAAGTAGTTCTTGCCGATGGTGGAGACACTTATTCATGGATTGCTGACCCTTATCTTTTGAGTGATGACGGGCCCATTGCAGTAATAGGACCAACAAATAATCAATGGTTTTATGTAGAAATTGGAAATGCTTGTGGAACAATTGTAGATTCAATTTATGCCAATGTCATCGAAATTGAAATTTATGCTGGTAATGATACGATTGTTTGTCCAAACGAGGAAGCCTACCTCTGGGCAGATGGGGCTGTCTTTTATCAGTGGATTCCATCCAATACGGTGATTAATCAATTTGAAAATCAAGCCACAGTAGTTCCATTTGGGACAACAGATTATACAGTAATCGGAATAGATGAAAATGAATGTAGGGATACAGCATATGTCCTTGTTGAGGTTTATCCATACCCCTCTTTTGAAACATCCAATGATGTGCTCGCCTTTTATGGAGATCAAATTCAGCTCAATGCGTATTCAAATCAAATGGGAAGTTTTATTTGGTCACCGGCAGAATATTTGAGCTGTATACATTGTGATAACCCTATCGCTACACCCAATCAAGAAATCACCTACAAAGTGACTTTTACGGATTTGAATGGATGTCAATCGGATGAATTCATACATATTTTCTATGATGCTGTTATTTATGTACCCAATACATTTACACCTGATAATAATGGTTTAAATGAGACCTTTCAAGTTTCAGGAGGAAACATTGAAACAATGGAATGCCTTATTTTCAATAGATGGGGCGAGTTAATCCATACCTTAACTGATGCCAGTCAGTCTTGGGACGGAACTTACAATGGTCAGAAATGCCAAGATGGCACCTATATTTGGAAACTTACCTATACAGATTTCGCAAATAAACAATATCAACTGAATGGACACGTTAACGTCATTAGATAAGTGTTTGTTTTATGTCTTTAAGAGTCGTTTCATTTCAATTCAACGGGTTCCAAGAGAATACCTATGTAGTTGTTTCTCCTAACAAAAACTGCGTCATTATTGACCCAGGATGCTATTCCGCTCACGAAGAGGAACAGCTTTTCGATTTTATAGAAAGTAAGGATTTAAAACCTTTAGCGCTCCTCAATACACATGCTCATATCGATCATATTTTAGGAAATTACGCCGTGAAAGAAAGATATAAAGTCCCTTTCTATATTCATAAGGATGACTTAATTACATTACATTCGGTAAAAAACTATGCCGAAATGTATGGTTTCCAGGGCTATAAAGAATCTCCTGAACCGGACTTTTTTCTTGAGCACAATACTGCTATTACATTTGAAGACATATCCTTCAAAGTATTTTTTACACCCGGTCATGCGCCCGGTCATGTCGTTTTTTACAACGAAGCCAATAAGTTTGTTATAAATGGAGATGTCCTTTTTAATGGTAGCTTCGGACGGGTAGATTTACCAGGAGGAGATATAGATACGCTGAAAAAGTCTATTTTTGAAACAATGTTTCAGCTCCCTGAAGATACAGTAGTGTACTGCGGTCACGGACCAGAAACAACAATAGAACAGGAAAAAAACACCAACTACATCCATCAGTTTTAGATTTGAACATAGCCATAAATTGTAGACATCTTTTAAAGGGTAAGCTCGAGGGTTTTGGGAATTACACTTATGAAATCACAAAAAGGATTTGTGAACATCAAAAAGCGCATACATTTTATCTGATTTTTGATCGAGATTTTGATGATTCCTTTGTTTTTGCTAAAAACTGCATTCCAATAAAACTGAGTCCGCCTACTAGACACCCATTTCTCACCTTATTTTGGACGCGTTACCCCCTTCAAAAAGCTCTAAAACGGCATAAAATTGATTTATTTTGGTCTCCTGATGGCATTTGTGACTTGTATTCAAAAATACCTCAAATCGCTACTATTCATGACCTTAATTTTGAGCATTATCCAGAAGACTCTCCAAAATGGGTCAGCTGGTATTACAGGCGTTATTATCCGCAATATGCCCGCAAAGCAAATAAAATCATTACGGTATCCGAATATTCAAAAAACGATATATCACGCTGTTACGGTATTAATAAAGAAAAAATAAGTGTTGTTTACAATGGTGTTTCAAATGAATTTGGCCCTATATCAAATGAGGAGAAGGTCAAACATCAAAAGGCATATACAAAAGGTAAACCATACTTTATATTCGTTGGTTCAATTCATCCAAGAAAAAATGTTGAACGTCTTTTGCAAGCATATGAGTTATTTCATAAAAACAATCCGGAATATCAGCTACTTATTGTCGGTAGCAATATGTGGCGAAAACAATCCTTAAAAGTTTCTGAAACTATTGAGCAAAATGTTATTTTCACAGGGCATATCCAAATGGAAACCTTAACAAAACTGATGGCGAGTGCATTTGCACTTGTTTACCCTCCATACTTTGAAGGATTCGGCATCCCTTTAGTTGAAGCCATGAAATGCGGTGTACCTGTTTTATCAAGCGATAGAACCTGCCTGCCAGAGGTAGCGGGTAATGCAGCATTATATTTTGACCCATTTGATGTTGTTCAAATGGCAAGAAGTATGGAAGAAATAACGAACAATCCCTCTAAAAGAGAGGAATTAATAGAAATTGGTCTTAAAAAAGCCCAAAATTATAATTGGGATCATGCAGCCTCGAGAACCTGGGGCATTCTTGAAGCGTTTCTGTAGAATATCGATACCTTTGCTTTTCGGCTCCATAGTTCAAGGGATAGAACAAAAGTTTCCTAAACTTTAGATCCAGGTTCGAGTCCTGGTGGAGCCACAAAAACTCTTTTGAAAGATTAAAAACCTTACTATTTACATTCGCAGGATTGAACGACACTTTGCTCAAAACCAGGGACTCCTTGGGTAAAAGTCGTTGTACCTTCAATTGCATCTAAATCCTCATCACAAACATCAGTAAATTCGACAGATTGCGTATAATCACCAAAACCTGTTTGAGAAATTGTTTGTGTACAACTACAGTCTTTACATTTACTGCAGGAAGAAAAGATAAAGAGGCCTAGAGCCAAAGGGAATAAATACATTCGTTTGCGCATAGTTCGGGTTTAATATTAAATAATTCAAATAAAGATCATGTCACAGTTCTAAAGTTAAATAATTTAAAAACAGAATTTTAAATGAATAGCAGAATTGCTAACACATATGACAGAATTACGAATACATAAAGCAAAAGGCATTTCTTGATTTTTTCATAACTTTAGATAAAACAAAATCTTTATGGGCAAACTAAAGTATTTTGGTGTTTATTTCACACCAATATTGGCACTTATAAGCTTTTACTCTACTGGGATTTATGCCTATGCAGGTATGATCGTTCTTTATCTTTTTATACCTCTGTTAGAAAATCAAATACCTAAAGACGCTTACAATCTCAATAAAACAGAAAAAGCCTTAGCCAAAAGTGATTGGTTCTATGATGTTGTCCTTTATATGCTCGTTCCAGTTCACTTATTCGTGATTTATGTCTTTCTGCATACTATCTCGAATCCAGAAATAACAAATACAGAACTTATCGCATATGTATTAATGATGGGTACTGTTCTTGGTGTAAATGGGATCAATGGAGGGCATGAGCTAGGCCATAAAATAGGAGAGCCATTTAAATTATTTATGGCACACGTACTACTGACAACTTCATTTCAAAATCATTTTATGACCTATCACAATAGCGGTCACCACAGAGATGTCGCCACACCTAATGATTTAACCTCGGCTAAAAAAGGAGATATCTTTTATCTTTTTGCCATCAAATCACAAATTGGAGGATATTTTAAAACGTGGAGATTAGAGGCAGAAAAATCAAAAAAGATGGGAAGAAGTCAATTGTTGAATCCCATGATTATTTTCACAATCATTCCTTGGTCCTTCATATTGCTTATATACATATTCTTTGGATTAAAGATTGCTGGATTGTACTTCGCTGCTGCTGTCTTTGGTATATCCATTTTGGAAGCCCAAAATTATTTTTCACATTATGGGCTCAGAAGAAAACAAAGAGAGAATGGAACTTATGAAAACGTGAAAGTCATTCACTCCTGGAATTCAGATCATTTGCTTGGTAGAATTTTACTCTTCGAATTGACAAGGCACTCAGATCATCATTTTATGGGGTCGAAACCCTATCAGGTGCTTGAATCGCGTAAAGAAAGTCCTATGTTGCCATATGGATATCCAGCGATGCTCATACTTTCCTATTTCCCGTTTCTGTTCATCCCTATCATGGAAAAGGAGCTGAAAAAGCAAGGGTTTATTAGCTGAAAATAACCTAGAAAAGGTTTACTCCCGTTTTAAAGCCCAAAAACCATGGCTTTATGCTTTCACCTCCTCGTGGAATAAATATTTCCCGATTTGGAAAATAATCTATAAAAGGAACATACAAAAACTCAAACTCTGCAAAAATACCGAGGTGTTTAGAAAGAGCTCTTTTGTGTAAGAAAGTGAAACGCAAACCACTCCGCTTAAAGTCGTATATATTAGGAATATCAGTACTTTCCGAATATGAATCGAATCGATTATATCCTGTTAAATTTATTACCAAACCATGAATATATTCGTATGTAAATTTATTCTTTGCTTTTAATAAATTTTTATCTTTTGAAGGAATCGTCTTCGTGTTTAACCAACTCACTCCAATAGAAAGGGAATGCGTTCTAAATCCACTCAAAACCTTCACGCCTCCATTATCAATTGAATCAATATGCCAGTAATCTCCAATGTGGGCACCAAATTGAAAAAAATGACACCCTCCAGTAAGATATAATTGATTGAGCCTTTCGGGATACTTGTCAAAGTCAACTATCCTTCGACTATATGAAATGCAACTAGAATTTAAAAAGGGAATGTGTAAACGATCATTGGGATTTCGCCCTTTTTTTCTACCGTCCAGGTTATTAAAAAGTGTACCATGGCTATCGATAGAAACGGCATTTTTCCTAAATACCATTTTATATTTAAGACCATGGGCGTAAAACATGTTACCACTATACCTACCTGTACCCATGTAAATGGAAATTGGTGTGATGCTCAATTCATGGTTGATGTCTTGAGCATTATAAAAATATGGGGCCAAAATCAACATGAGTAACAAAGAGGATTTCATAAGAGTAGTTTTATTTAGTACAATTAGAACCATTTAAATGTTACAAAGCCAAAAAAATATGCACAAAAAAAGCGCTCCATAAAGGAGCGCTTTCAACTTATTATTTCGAAATCTTATTTGATAATCACCTTCTGATTGAATACTTGTCCTTCAATTTCTACAGAGCAGAAATAAAGACCAGCCTTCAGGTTTAAGTTATTATAAGAAACCATATTCGTTGAGATATTGGACTCTGATTGAACCAATTCACCCAACGCTGAATGTATTGCAATCGACTGAATATTTCCTTCTTTAGCTCTAAACACCAATACAGACGACGCTGGATTTGGATATACCTCAAGTGCATTTTCCACAGCTATTTCATCAAGGCTGTTCAAATCATCAAGATTGGTAGCGCGAACAATTCTTCTACAGAAATAACCCATTGTAGTATCCAGAAAAGCCATCGATTTATCGATTCCCATATCTGGGTTTTGACCCAAACCGTTTTGGCTGATTGCTGTTCCATATCCGGCCTCGAATCCAAGGCTTAAAGCTATATTTTCAACCGTAGCTTCATCCCATAGGTCCCACGGAGAAGCCTCGAATGGATTTGCAGTTACAAATGGATAAGCGTTATCCACAGGAGCTCCGACAGCGGTTCCTCCAAAATCCATCATCCCTTCTGCACCTGCTGAAGCTGCCTGCGCACCAAGGGTATAGACGTCAGAACCTGCATTCACTGTTGCCAATACATCATTATTTCCAAGCATATTCGCTTTTACCATAACGTCATAAGAACCACTAATATCAGTTGTAATCAATCCTGCACCCGTTACGGCAACATCACCTGTCGTGTAGATGGCAACTGGATCTGTAGGACAATGCACAGCGCACATTGGAACATCTCCGGCTTCTAACCAGCTCAAGTCACCAATTCCTCCTCCCATGCTGCAAACCATGTGAACATCATTAGAGTAACCAGGGTGATTTACATTGTTAAATGCTCCACCGTATCCATCCCAGTCACCAATTTCAGCAGTATCAATTAAGGCGGTTACATCACCCGTAACTTCATCTACATCTAAAAATTTAGGAAGTGTGATTTCTGCGTATTTATCTACAGTTGCATAACCTAAAGCTACCCAACCACCAGAACCTTGTCCCGATAGGATAATTCGAGAAGTATCAATTCCATACGTATTTCCATTTTCATAATCTCTTCTGAAAAAACGAACGGCTCCTTTCGTATCTTGAATGGCACGATAAACTGCCTTCATTAAACTTGCCCCTCTTTCCGCTGGTGTTTCTGCACCTGGGTTCCATCCCAAACGGTATTCGAGGTTTGCAACGGCATATCCTCTTCTAGCGTAGCTTTGACAAATCATCGTCGTAGCAGCATCTTGACGCATACCTGTTGGATTTCCATTATAAATAATTGGCGCAAAAGTACCTGTATGTAATACAATTACTAAGGGCCTTTCAGTTTCAGTATCACCTGTTGGCTCATAAAAGTCAAACTCGAGTGCAGGGATATCAGCAACTCCGTTTCCCGTAAGGTCAGCTCCGGTAGGAACGTAAGGAAGTCCATTACCTGCAGCAATTACAGAAAAGTTCATTCCGTACTCAATATTTGTCTGAACCGTTACGTCGGGAAAGACTTCATCAATGTATCTTACTTGGGCAAATGTGCTTCCAAGAATAGCCATACAGCTTAAAAAAGGTAGAAGTATTTTTTTCATGTGTTAATTTTTTAGTTGCTCTAAGATAAAGATTATTAGATAAAATCTACTTATTTATTGTTTTTATCTTTCCAATCAAAAGAAAGCGATGTATAAATCATGCGCCCTACAAAGGGTCCTCCATAGACTTGAAGCACTTGATTATTGAGCAAATTCGATGCACCGATTTTGATGGTTAGATTTGCTTTATCGATTCTTTTATTTACTTGAGCGTCCAACAAACCATAGGTTGGAACACTCCCTGTAAATTGGGGTGAACCCTCAAAAATAAAACCTTCAATCCATTTGTAGTTGACATTAAAACCAAAACCTTTAAACTTTTTTATCGCTAAATCTCTTCCTCTAAAACCTATGTTAAACTTATGTTCTGGCGTATTATAGGCAGGGATGATTGGGTCATCGGACTCTTTATTTAACACATTCCACGAATAATTACCGTTTATGGCATAATGATCGCCCAGATAGTAATTCAATCCTACTGTAGCTCCCTGAGTCGTAATCCTTTCTCTCGAATTAGTTGCAATCCGATATACATCATTCACAACAAAACCACTTTGTAAAATTGTGATGTCTGCACCGGTGGTAAAACCGATAAAATTGGTATAGGAATTAAAATAATAGTTCATATCCACGTATAGATTTTTAAATAAAACCCCGCGATAACCTACCTCAACAGATTTAACTTCTTCAGGTGCAATAGGATCTAGATTAAAATAGGATAGTGTGTCGGGATTTTGTGTGTAGTAATAATCCCTTAAGGATTCGATCGTTACGAGTGAGTCATAACCACTTATGTTTCCTACAAGCTTTGCACGACCTACGTTATAATACATGTACTGATTGAGCAAGGTTGGATTCCGAATAGCAGAGGTCAATGTTGCCCGCAATGAATGTTCCTTGTTGGGTTGCCAAATCAAAGATAATGCAGGAGAAGGTAAGAAATTAAAATTCTCATTTTTATCAACACGCATTGATGCTTTGAGAATCCACTCATCGTCTTTAAATCTTTTTTCTGCTCCAGCATAAACACCGAATTCTCTATTAATAATTGTTATCCCTCCAGTATCACTAAATAAGGCACCTTCAGATTTTGGCGTATATATTCTACCATTGGCACCGACTGTAAATTTGGCAAATTCAGTATTAAAAATTTTTTCACCATGTAGATGATATAGGGCTGATTTGTCCTGGATTCTTGACCCTCCCTCAAGGAATGAAGTTTTGGAGGTTATGTCGGTAAGTAAAGAATCAAAACGTGCCGTTCCAGGTTCAAAATAAGCCAATGCCCCTCCCAAATCTCCATGCTCTTGATTGGCAAAAGCTTCTGCCTCATCATGCCATATCGCCATCTGTTCTGGGTTCGCTGCAACAACGGAATCGATTGCTGAAATATCTAAGGTCTCTCCTAGTGTTGGTTCCCAGACGACATTCGGATCTAGGTCTCTAACCTGATCAGTTATATTACCTGTCCAATAACCACGATAGCGATTGTACCAATCCCAGTCGTCACTTGCTGCATCTTGCATCAAAAATGATGTGAGCACTGCGTCATAAGAGTTTCCTGCATCTTCATTTGTTGCATATGCCCTTATGAAAAAATCATCTTTTTTCCTGAGCTCCAATCGGTTTTGTACAAAAAGAATATCCTTCAAGCTAAATCTATTGTCTCCCTGATACACCGTTGTTCCAGTACCGAGGTTAGAAGCCAAAACGAGCTCAATATCTTCCGTGAATAAATAATGTAGTGCCGCTGATGCTTTCAAATTTTCTGTATCGTAATCAACAATATCCTTCTCCCAGTAACCTGTTCTGTGCCACCTTCGTAGACCTGGCGTCATCCATCTTGACTGAATATCTAAAGCATTATTTATATTCGGTGAGAGATTTTCGTCTCCATATCTATTGACTGCATCATAACCTCCCGGATTATTTTCATCTGTATCTAAACCTGCAACAGAGTTGGCATTATCGGCCACCCAATCGTCCGCCGATAGATAGGAGAAATTGAGTTTGAAGGCAAATTTATCTTTCCCCTCCTTATTCTGAAATGCCTTCGCATAGCGCAATGCATATTCATTCAGCATTCTCTCTCCTCCTTTGACGGAGGCACTAAATCCCTGAAATTTAAAGGGACTTTTTGTATACATACTGATGACTCCATTAAACGCATTCGGTCCATAAAAGGCAGAGCTAGCTCCAGAAACAACCTCAACTTTCATAAGGTCTAATTCAGAGGCTCCAAGAAAATTTCCTAGAGCGAAATTTAGTCCTGGAGAAGCATTGTCCACTCCATCTATGATTTGAAGCGTTCTTACGGGAGATGTGCTATTGAAACCTCTTGTATTTACGACCTTAAAACCAAGACTTGCCGAGGTTAAATCCACACCTTTCATATGGCTTAGCCCTTCATAAAAGTCAGTTGATGGTGTTTCTTGAATTTCTGCAAGAGACATTGTCTCAATAGAAAGTGCAGATTCTTTTTCTTTATCTGTAGCGAAGCTTCGAACATTTACCTCTTCAAGATTTAAGGTTTTATCGGTTTTTAATCTTATTACTATTGGCTCTGAGCCCGACGAGACAATCGTCTCAACATTCGAATAACCTAGAAAAGAGCTAATTAATACAATAGGAAGGTCCCCTTGTATAGAAATAGTAAAAGCACCTTTTTCATCTGAAAAAGCACCTGCATTCATTCCCTTTACTTTGATTTTGGCGCCGTCAATAGGATTAGAAGTGTAATCGTCAAGAAGCTTGCCTGATATGGTTATCTGAGCACTTAAATTCATTGATAGAAATAAGCCCAAAAAACAAAGCAATCGAAGAGAAGAAATTTTCATAATATTCATTCTTAAAACAGTTGAATAAATATAAGAAATATTGGTGCAGTAAATAAATGACACTAAAATCTTAATGAAAAATATCATTATTATCTATCTAAAAACAATAGCTAAACATAAAAAAAGGAGCTTAGCAGCTCCTTTTAATAATTTTAAAATTGTACTTCCTATTTTAGTAAGGATACTTTGATGTTTTTTTCTTCTGCTTTTTCTATAAACTCATCGATCATTTCTGAAACATCGCTATCGATATAGCTGGAATCTTTCATATCGATCACAAGCTCTGTACCTTGCTCGATTTCCTCTAAAGAATTATATACTGAACGCTTATTGAAAAAAGTGATTTTTTCTGCAAAAACCATCTTTAGTTTCTTGATTCCCTCTTTAGTTTCATCAATAATAGAGAATGCGGCACCTAATTTCGCTGGTATAATCGTAATAATAGCTACAAGCATACCTAATGAAATCCCTTTCAACAAATCAATAAATACAACTCCTAGAATAGTAACTACAAAAGGAACAAAACGCCTCCAACCTAATTTATACATAGACTTGAAGAGCGAAGGTTTAGCCAGTTTAAACCCAACAATAAATAAAATACTTGCTAAAACTGCTAATGGAATTAGGTTCAACACGAAAGGGATGAGTCCTACGCAAGTCAAGATGAAAAATCCATGTAAAATCGCTGATATCTTTGTTTTACCGCCAGACTGAATATTGGCAGAGCTTCTCACGATTACCTGTGTAATTGGAAGTCCTCCAATAAGTCCAGAAAGCATATTCCCTGTACCCTGCGCAAGTAGCTCTCTATTCGTATTTGTGGTTCCCTTATCCGGATCTAATTTATCTGTTGCATCAACACAAAGTAGCGTTTCTAAACTAGCGACGACTGCAATTGTAACACCCGTTATCCACACATTTGGATTTGTAATCTGAGTAAAATCAGGAGTCGTGAAATTTGAAAGGAATTCTCCCATATTTGACGATGTGGGAACGCTTACAAGATGCTCGCCTTTAATACCCATTTCCGGGAAAAATTTAGCGGAAAAAACTTGATACAGAATCCCAAAAACTACGGCGACCAATGGACCAGGAATAATCTTAAATAGATTACTCTTTTTAACTAAAACCAAATCCCAAAGAAGTAAAATAAACAAAGATACAGCCGCAACAAGCATTGAACTTGGTGAGACATAGTCAAACATATTGATCAATTCAGAAAAGGTATTCTGACCATCGGCTTGCTGAAAAGATAAATCTCCCTCATAATCTGCATCGTATCCAAAAGCATGAGGGATTTGTTTGATAAATATGATAATCCCTATAGCTGCTAACATACCTTTGATAACCGAAGATGGAAAGTAAAATCCAATGACTCCGCCTCGTGCCAACCCTAAAACAAGCTGCACAAAACCCCCGATAATTACCGCTACAAGGAAGGTTTCAAAAGCCCCGAGATCTTGGATTGCATTTAAAACGATAATCGCCAGACCCGCTGCGGGCCCACTAACACCGAGTGACGAATCACTTATCGCTCCAACAACAATACCGCCTATGATCCCTGCGATTAATCCTGAGAAAAGTGGCGCACCACTCGCTAATGCAATCCCTAAACATAAGGGCACTGCAACAAAAAAGACAACAATACTTGCAGGTAAATCCTGTTGCCAATGTTTAAAAAAATTTTTATTCATGAGTTTATTATAAAATTTAAAAATAGATACCGATTTACTCTAAACTTTACATTCGGGCGGACAATATTGTTCTTCATTCACACCATCAGATGGTTTTAACAAATAATAATAATTCATCTGGGACAATTGAAAATCAGTTTGCTGATCAGACAAATCATCAGAAAAAACCTCTAGCTCATTACTTCCCTCATTTTCTTCACTCTCCTGACTTTCCTCCTGTTCTTCTTGCTCTGGGTAGTCTGTACTAGATTCAAATGGATTATATCCATCAGTATTATTCTCAGTCAAAATAGATTCAAAAGTAAATCTTGGATTAGATTTTTCAGCAATATTCGTATACAGGAAGATCACTTGCACCGAGAACAGTATAAGACATAAAAGAGACAAATATTTCGTACCGGTGGATTGCATGTAAACTAGCGGCTCAAAAATAAAAAATTCATTAAATTACATCAAGTTCTTTGCCAACTTTTATAAAAGCACTAATCGCTCGATCAAGCTCCTGTTTTGAATGGGCTGCCGAAATTTGAGTTCTGATTCTAGCCGCACCTTTCGCTACCACTGGATAGAAAAATCCGATTGCATAAATCCCTTCTTTTAACAAGCCATCCGCAAACTTTTGCGATAAAGCAGCATCGTAAAGCATAATTGGAACAATTGGAGAATCTCCTTTTTTAATATCGAAGCCAGCAGCGATGATTTTATCTTTAAAATACTTCGTATTTTCCTCTAGCTGATCACGAAGTCTTGTAGAACCACTCAACAATTCAAAAACTTTCAATGATGCTCCAACAATAGAGGGAGCCAAAGAATTAGAAAATAAATATGGTCTTGATTTTTGACGAAGCATTTCAATCACCTCTTTTTTACCAGTAGTATAACCACCCATTGCGCCTCCTAAAGCTTTTCCCAAGGTTCCAGTAATAATATCCACACGATCTAAAACACCGCAGTATTCAGGAACTCCCCGTCCGGTTTCTCCTATAAAACCTGCCGAATGACATTCATCTGTCATAACCAAAGCATCATACTTGTCCGCTAAGTCACAAATCGCATCCATTTTGGCAATATCACCATCCATGGAGAATACACCATCTGTTACAATAATTCTAAACCTTTGTTCTTGTGCCGCTATGAGCTGCGCCTCAAGATCAGCCATATCAGAATGCTTATATCGATAGCGTTGCGCCTTGCAAAGTCTTACACCATCAATAATCGATGCATGGTTCAATTCATCAGAAATAATGGCGTCTTCCTTACCAAAAAGAGGTTCAAACAAACCACCGTTCGCATCAAAAGCAGCCGCATATAGTATGGTATCCTCTGTCCCATAGAATTCTGCTATTTTCGATTCGAGGCTTTTATGAAGGTCTTGCGTTCCACAAATAAACCTAACAGAGCTCATTCCAAAACCGTGAGAATCAAGCGCATTCTTGGACGCTTGAATCACATCAGGATGAGAAGATAACCCTAAATAATTGTTTGCACACATAATCACAACCTCCTCGCCAGTGTCTATTTTGACCTCAGAACCCTGTGGAGAAGTTATAATTCGTTCTTTCTTAAGCAAACCATTGTTTTCAATGTTTGTAAGCTCTGCTGTTAGATGTTCTTTTAATTTACCGTACATAATTATTTATTTACTATATGTCTTAATCTTTGCTTTCAATAGGTTAAACAAAAGCTTACCCTCTTTAAGGTCAAGTTTTCGTCCAAACTTTTTGTTTTTACCAAAATATTCAAACTCAAATCGTTCTCCTCCGCTAACCCAAGGAGAGGACTCCCAAACGGCACGAATTGTTCTTTTTTCCGGAATCTCGAACGCTAATTCTTTTATATTTTCATAATAATAGGTTCTCAGCTTACCGTATGAGAAAAATGAATTCTTGATATGAAATCCATCTCTATCTAACTTGAGCAGCTCTCTCCCAAAAATCAACCACAAATATGCTTTAGAAATTCGGAATGCGTAATAGGACCAAAAAACTAAAAAAATATAAAGTATAATTCTTTCTTGTTCAGTAAGTGCTAGTTGAAACAGCGACCAAATAACCGTGCCTCCAATACAAAACCACATCCCTAACCAAGCACCCATTAAAGTGTTTACAAGAAAATTTCTCTCAGGTACAATAACCACCGTTGTTCTGACTTTTGAGTCTTCAAAACTAATACGGTCGCCTATATTTTTCATGGAACAAAAATAAAAAAACCCCTAAGAATTCTTAGAGGTTTCCGTCAATATTAAGATATTTTAATAGTTCCACACGTCATGTTCCCATTTGCGTATTTCACCTTTTACCTTTTCGGCTTCATACAAGGCATCTACACCAAACCTGTAATCCTCAATTTCACGGTCGAACTTATCAGAAGTTCTATAAATCTGTGCGTTATACTTTCGTTTCCAGAAGAGATCATCAAAGCTCATCCATTGCGCATCGCTTCTATCGTTGAAAGTATAGTAATTCACCATTACATTTCTTAGATCTGGGAAATACATCCAAAACATTTCAAGCTGAATCGTAGATTCACTTTCCAATGGAGCAAATTCACTGCTTTCTTGGCTATAGAAAGATTCAACTCCATCACGGAACACAACCATATTTCCGCGTAATTCCTTGTGCTGCTTAGGCTCTGTCTTCGTGTATTTACAAACTGGTGCAATACCGATAATTCTCTTGTCTAAAACTGATCTTTCCTTATCGAAAAACCAATCTTCTTTAATGTTGTAGGCCGTAATTCCTTCGGAGGACTGAAACGAAATTGGTCCATCCTCACGCATCAAACCTGAACCCCCATTGGCTATTGATTTATTCCAACGTATTTCAAGATCCGCTTTATCGAATGTAAGCATGTCAGAACGCGTTGGATCAAAACTAAGGTTTACAATAGAGTCAAACCACACTTCAAATGTCTGTCCTTGAGCAGATTGGGTGATTTCTGGGTCATTTTGTAGTTTTTCATCAGTTCCATCAATGTTTACATTGATTACTGGACCCTGACCTAATGCTGCAACAACCTCATTTATTGAATTCTGGTATTCTTCATTCAAAAAATAGTCTTCACTACCCGAAATTCTTTCGATTGGGTATTTAAATTGATATCCATCCTCAATAATCTGCGCAGGATTATAATTTGGGTCTGCAACACGGTATACGGGCAAATCCCCTAACATGACATGACGTAAAATTACTGTCCAAAGCGACCATCTTTCCTGATGTTTAATCCATAAAGGGCCATCGACCTCTGCTTCATTCAAAGGCGGCTTAAATTGAGAATCAAATTCATCAAAGGGGAAAAAGATCTCATGATTCAATTTCTCTCTAGCGTCTATTCTTGAAAACACTCTCTTTGCCCATACATAATCAGCATAACGTACATGCTCATATGCCACTGCACTTCTTATAGGGACTTCATCTTTAATAACCACACCGTCCGTAATACCGCCTTTTAAGGTGTTATATGGGCCTCTTGGTGGAACATCTTGCCCAAAAGCAAGCACACCAATAATAAAACTAAATACGATCGTTAAAGAAGTAGTTTTCATAATTTCTCTATTTTATCTCGATGACACCATCGATAATGTCTTTCTTTCCAGTATCTGTTCTTTTCGTAAATAGAACGATACCAATTTTCTGACCAGGTCGTGCCTTCGATAAATTTGCTGGTTTCAATCTGTCTCCAGAAAATCCTTTTCCAAGGATTTCTCCACCAGTTACCTTATATTTAATACCCTTAAAGTTAAATGCATCACCGAGGCCTACATCTAAGAAACCTCCACGGCTTTTAGCTAAAGACTTCGTTTTAACTTCTGGTTTTGGGAACTTTTTAACTGGATATTTGTAATCACCAAACTTCACATTATTCCCGTTGTTATCTTTTCCTTGGAGCGTCACTGTTACACTTCTCGTTCCACGATTCACATACAACCAATCACCCTTAAAAGACACTCCATCCGCATCTTTCCATGATTTATTCTTCGATGATTTCGAACAACCACGACAAGAAACTGACGTCGATACAACGCCTGAAGCAGAATAAGTTACTTTATTCGGCCAATCTGTATAAAAAACAGACACTTCTGGTAATGCTATCGATCCACCTTTCTCCACTACCTTTACTACGGTAGAATACTGTGCGGGTTTCAAATTTCCAAATTTATCTTTAATGGCGATTGTACCTGTAAGTTCTATCTCTCCTCCTGATGGAGCTGTGTAGGCAATGTAAGCCTGTCCACCTTTTGTTTCAACTAATGTACCTTTTCCATCATCAGGTGTTACAACTGGTTGTTTTTCTGAGTCAAATGCAGCCATCATAACTCTAAGCGTATCTGTTGCACCACCTGTCACGGAAGGCGCTGCAATTGCTAAAGAGGTTACTTTATTAAAGGCATAATTACCACCACCGACTTTCGATGAAAGATACGCCATCGCATCAGCTCTGGCCGTAAGAACTTCACTTTGTAAACTTGATAAGGCTGCAATTGCTGCTACTGATGGCGCGTGATCAAAAGTACCACCAACCCAATGACGTTGCTTACCCTCCTCGTGTGGGTCATCTTGCATTTCATTTTTAGTCAACCCTTTATATAGGCTACGAATAATACCCTTGTCATCTTGTTTTATTTCTGATGCATCGATCGCTTTTGTTAGTTGCTTATCAAGGTCAGCTAAATCTTTAAACTTTTTAATCTTAGGATCTTTAAAGGAATATTTTTTACCATCTTCATCAATTGCGGAAGATGCTTCGACTATAAGATTACATATTTCACTCCGAAACTTCTCCATAGCAGGCCAAACTGCAAAACCTGGGGCTTTTTTGTTCGGGGCCATTATATTCTCATTAATACCCATAATCAACATTTGTTCATCATAGGCATCTTTTTTTGCTACATGATTCAAATTCATTTTGATAGGCTTAATTGGCTCGCTATTCTTAGTAAGACCCGGTTTTGTAATATTTGCAAAATCAAGCTTCCATTCCGCCCTATCTTTAATACAGATGGGTTTTTCAGCCGTTGGACTTAAATCTTCAGCACAGGCCTGAAAAATCAGTAATTTAATTCTATCGATAAGTGCTATTTTTTCTGCCGCAGCTTTATCAATCTTATCCATAACATTGTAGATCCCTACAGCTGTCTTATTCTCTCCGCCTTCATCATTGGTCTTCTTAGATGCCACGTCGGATTTCTTTTCATCACCACGTTGCACTTCAGTAGTATTACCAGTCTGAATATTCGCTTCAATATTGATAAATGCGTCAAGTATCGATTTGGATACATTCAGCGCCAATAAGGCGGTGAGTACCAAATACATCATACCGATCATTTTTTGTCTTGGGGTTTCCTTGCCTCCTGCCATGTTCTATCGTTCTTAAATTATTAATTAAAGATTACGACTTCATTGCCTTAAGCATGTTGCCATATACATTATTCAAATCACCAAGATTCTGCGATAATGTTGCCATATTCTCTCTATAAATCTGAGTATCACCAGCTGATGCTGCTAGATCCGACATTACTGATTTGATACTTTCCTGAAGCTCCTGAAGTTGACCAGCACTAGCAATATAATCTTGTGAACTTTTTAATTGAAGTTCGTAAGTACTATTTAAAGCCGCAATGTTAGAGCTTAATCGCTCCATTTCTGGTCCAAAATTATTTCCTTCACCTGAAATAGCGGCTATTGATGTTGCAGACTCCTTGTATTGATCAGCGAGACTATCCAAGCTGCTTGATGCATTTTGAAGACTTGAAACATATTGGTCTGTTGCACCAGTTGCTGAGGCCATAGAACCAAGTGAAGATGCATTATCTGCTAGATTTGACATACCATCTTTCAATCGTCCTATTAAAGCATTATCGATACCTGCATCACCAAGTTTATCAGCTAATTTATCAGCTTGAGAACCAGGCTCATCACTTCCAGATTTGATTAAATCATATAGACCAACACCTTCAACTTCCTCTACGCCTTCACCTTCCGCATTAGACAATTCTGGAAAAACCCTAGACCAATCCGCGTCTAAATGGACTGGTTCCATCACGGACATGATGAAAATTACAGCCTCCGTACTCAGACCGATAATAAGCATCAGCGATGCCCCTGGCCAGTGCATAATTTTAAATAAGGCACCCATAATTACGACCGCTGCACCTAGGCCGTAAACGTATTTCATAATATTCTTCCAAGTCTTGCTTTCGAAAAAGCTAGTTCCGTGTCCACTCATAGATTTGATTTTTATTAACTGTATTGGTTTATTTAAGTTGTATATCGCTTTGAATCTCTTCTCCGTTCTCTAGGTCTAGGTCTTTACCACCTCTTCCCATATGCGTCATCACATTACGGAATCCTATGTACGATTTTGCAGTATCCTGATATTCGAATGTTCTTGTAGAATTATTTAGATAATATCCTATGTCCTTCCATGAACCTCCTCGTATAACCTTACGTTTTTTCACTGGATGGTCTCCATCCTTGGCCTCGTATTCATAATCAGAGTTCATATCATGACCAAATTCATATTGAGACTCATCAAAAGCTGTTGAACACCATTCGGCCACATTTCCTGCCATACAATAAAGCCCAAATCCATTTGGATTGTAAGAATAAACCTTAACTGTATGGAATCCTCCATCCTCAAAATATCGACCCCTCATCGGCTTGAAGTTTGCTAGGAAACAACCGCTCGCATTTCTAATATAAGGACCACCCCAAGGGAATTGAGATTGCTCTAAGTCTCCACGCGCAGCTCTTTCCCACTCTGACTCAAGCGGAAGACGGAAGTCATTAACGAATAAGTCTCCGTTAGCTTCTAACCAGCTGTGGTAAATCTGCGTTCTCCAAACTGAAAAAGCTTTAGCTTGTGTCCAGGTAACACCAACTACAGGGTAGTTATCATAGGCATTATGCCAAAAATAATTTTTAGTCATTGGAGAATGGAATGCATAAGTAAAGTCCCTCACCCAACAAAGTGTATCAGGATAAACATTAATTCTTTCCTTAATAATAAATCTACTTCGATCCGTATGTCCACGAATGGCATTGTGCTGTCCTTTACTATTTGAATAACCCATATCCAAATCTTGTCCAGGATTTTCTAAAATAGTACCATATAGATTATCAGGATCTGATATAGACTTATTCGCCATTATCTCAGTTCCTCCATCCTCTGTTGCTTGGTCGGTATATAGCGTAGTATCTACCCAAACCTTATTACTGTTTTGATCCATTGTATAAAGTGTAGATCGATGTAGATCGTCTCTTTTATAATCCTTTGATAATGGGTCCCTTCTATTTCTTTTGTATAAATCGTCAGAACGATATGTTGGATTTCCTAAACTGTCATAAGAGAAAGTTTTTCTTGAATCAACGGAGGTTGTAATTACTTTTCCTCTTCGTGCTGCTTCTTTGTAATCAATCCAATAATAATCGAAATATAATAGACGAGTATCAATCGTTCTCTTTTTGTAGAAGCGCTCTTGCTCGCTGTAGAACATGTCGGAAAGTAAGAAATTGATTTCCGGATCTTGATAATCTAAAGGCATTTCCCAGTCTAATGTCAGGTACTTTCTGGCTTCAAGGCGTCCAAGTTGATACTTTTTCGCTTTTTTAGTAAGTTGAGTTGTATACCCCTTTTTCTCTGTTTTATCACCTTTAAATGCACTATTCTTTGAGTAATTCTGGAAAACAAACGTTTCTTCATTCGTCCAATTCTTAATTCCAAGAACACCTTTTAAATCTTTTGGTTTGATTTCAAGTCCATTGACGAGTTTTACATTTTTACCAAATACCTTTTTATTTGGACCTGCAGCTTCAGCACCTTTCATAAAAGGGGAACCTATCAATAGCATTGATTTATCGACTGCCGCATTGTTCGCAGAGTCCATAAATAGTTCAAAAGGTGTATTACCACCCTGAATATCTGAACCGGCGTCATATATTTCACCGTATGGTCCCATCATTAGCCAGAAATCATCAGGAATCTGCACCCATTGCTCAGCATCTTCACCATAGCTTCTTCTGTAAAGCTTTTCTCTCGCGATAGAATCTCTAACCCAATCAACAAATTGACGGTACTCATTATTTGAAATTTCTGTAGCATCCATGTAGAATGACTGAACAGACACGGTTTTCTTTCGAGCTGTATGCAACCCCATGATGTCTTCATCATCTTCTCCTGACTGATAAGCACCCGACGGTACGTAAACCATCCCGATAGGTAATTTACCCGGACCTAATACGTCTGGATAAAAGACGTCTCTTCCTTTTACACCTACCAAATTACCCTCAACCTCACTACACGAGGAAAAGAAGGTCAGTAAAGCAATCAAACAAAATAACTTCTTCATTTTATATTTTTTGGTTCAACGTGTCCAAATCAACTTGCTACAGGTTTCAGTTTGGGTATAACGTATGAACTGATAAAATAGTTACATAAAAATTTAGAGCCAACGAGGGTGACGAGCACTTTGCTTCGGTGGTTCTGGTAAATTGTAGCAATATTTAAAGAAAATCTCATGAGACCCTCTGGAAATACTTGCCAACTTGTTTACAGTAATATCATAGGAGTAACCAACAGTCAAATTCGACATTGGTGTATAACCAAACATTAGTGCTACAGCATCTGATGTTCTTACAGTCAATCCTCCATATCCGATTTTCGAGTTTCCAAAATCATAAATATATCTCGCATTAAAATCTGCCGAAAATTTAACCAAATCGGTTCTCATCAAAACCTGCGCATCAATTGTTCCTCCAAACATGTTGGCAAACTTCTTACCACCCATGAGGTAGTAGTGACGAGCTGTTTGATATGATTGTTCAAAACCATTGGAGGCTTGTTGCTTCAAGAGGGATTCCGTCAGATGTGTTGAAGATATACCAACATAAAAATCTTTTCCGTTAAAATACGCTCCAAAATTCAGGTCTAAGTTTGTTGCGGCAAATTCTTCAGGTAAATCTGGATCTGGTGTTTGAGAGGGCGGAACCCAATCTGGTTTAAGACCATAGTTAATTAGACCAACTCCCACTCCTAGACCTAAAGTACCGATATTTCCAATAGTGATCGGGTAAGAATAATTTAATGCTAAGTTGTTCTGAGTTGCAAAACCAATTGCATCGTGATAAAGAGATAAACCAATGCCTCCAGGGAAAAAACGACTTAAATCTGCCTCTACATTAAGTACAGCCGAGTTTGGGGCTCCATTAACTTTATCCCACTGGTTTCTGTAAATAGATGTGGCACAAATGGTATTATAAAGACCTAAACCTGTTTTTCCAGGATTGATGCTCATTTTATCATAAATAAAATGAGTGATCAGTTTGTCTTGCTGGGCTACGGTCGAAAAAGAGACCATAAGGAGAAGCAAGCCTGCTAAGCATTTTTTGAGTTGCATATAGTTTTTTTAACACAAACATTACTGTCAATTCATAATTCAACAGAATATTCAAGATGCTAAAATAAATAATTTTATTGATAATAAAAACAAATCAAAGAAATTGTTGCTTTTGCGATTAAGTAAGCTTTTGGTACGTCTTCCACCATAAATCAGGCATTTCATTTTTCATCGCCTGATCGTAATCCTCCTTATTGCACGGAACCAAATGGTGGCGCTCATATTTCGATCCTTTTTGGGGAGGATAAGGAACCTCCATCCACCATCGATCCGAGCGGTGGCTTTTATAAAATGTAATTGAATAATTCCCATTTTCAAGCTCAACCATGAACTTATAATACCCTGCCTTGCTTCCGATAGGAAAATCTCCCCAACGTGATTGAACCCCATCGATAAAATACCAAATAACTTCGGCAAGGAGTTTATCCGAAATCTTATTGAAATCTGAATAATTATAAACTCCAAAGAAATTTACCTTATCTGATATACCGGCGTATTTACTGATTTGACAAATTTGTTGGGCTTCGAAACCATTAGGGTTCGCTGCATGCGAAAAGACTTCAGAAGCTTTAATTGACTTGAAATCTAAATTAATAACGTCTGCATTCCGCAGATGTGGTTCAGCACGCTTAAAATCATCATTAAACTCACCCAAACGACAAATGTCAAAATATAAACTTTCTATGAGCTTTAAATCTTTGGGCTGTGCATAAGGAATTTGAAGACCAATATTGGCATGATTAAATAGATAGCACGGGCGTTTTAGCATTAACGAGGTAAGGTATGAATCTGAACCAACTTCACTTTCTGGCCCTCCCAAATCTAGCTCGTGATCTATGGAACATATATTAACGAGTTGCTCTAGCTTTGCATATGCATCATGGGTCGCAACGATTAAATCCTGAGAACCCCCTATCAAGATGGGGATCACGCGATGCTTGATAAGCTCACTAGTAACATTGGAAACTGCGAAATAGGTGTCCTTCAAATTTTCACCCGGAACAATGGTCCCCAAATCATAAATCTTTCGCTTCCAATTTTTCGAGCGAGATAGTTGCAGTAATTCTTTTCGAAAAAGAGATTGTGATTCAAACTTAATGTCTTTTGAATCTCCTCGAAATTCTGGAACTGAAAAAATAGCAATGGAATCAGACTCTATTTCGGGGAAATCTCCGTAATTCGAAACCAAAATTTGTCCCATTTGCTCCTCTTCAAACGCGATGTCTTCTGAAATACATGGCTTGAAATATATGGACAAATCGTTCATGATTCAAATCTATGGCAGAAATGACAACAACAGAAGGTTATTTCGAAAAGAAATAAAGATATAAAAGTGGATAACTTAGCTTTTCTCTATGATTGTTTTTATATCAGGCTTAAAGTACAAATCAGATTTCATAACCTTTCCATCAGCTCTATAAATTGGCTTGCCATCAGCATCCAGTTTACTCATATTAGATCGCTGAATTTCTTGAAAAACGGCTGCAATTTTATCTTGCAATCCATGCTTCAATATCGTTCCACACAAAATATACAATTGATCGCCCAAAGCATCCGCTATTTCAACTAGGTCATTATTTTTGACTGCTTCCAAGTACTCATCATTTTCTTCGGCCATCAATCTATAACGAAGTTCTTGCTGTGCCTGAGACAATTCAGCGGTCGGCTTATGACGATTTTCAATTCCAAATGCGTTGTGAAAATCCTCAACCATGGCTATCGTTTCTTTTATTGTCATTTAGTTAAAATTTTAGTAGTTTTTCAATTTTTTCTTTAACCCTTTCTCCATTTGGTAAGAGTGCAAGCTCAAGTTCTGAATTCAATGGAATTGCCGGTGTATCGACAGAACCCACAATTTCAATAGGCGCATCTAAATACACAAAATTATCGCGCTGAAGCCTTCCTGCAATTCCAAGCATAAAATTGCATTCTATTGACTCTTCCGTTACCAGTAAAACTTTACCATGCTTTTTACATAGTGTATTCATGGCATCATGATCAATTGGATTTAAAGAACGTAAATCAAGAAGCTCTATTCGATCCTCGTTTCCCTTCATTGCTTCTAATGACCAATATACACCTCGACCGTAGGTAATTATCCCTAAAGAATTCCCTTTTTCAATCTCATCTGCAACTGCTTCCCTTACGGTTCTGGCTTTTCCAATTGGGATGACATAATCAGCGCTCGGTTCTATGGACATAGATTCTTCTGTTCCTTTTATTTTAGACCAATACAACCCCTTATGTTCAAGAATCACGACTGGATTAGGATCATAATAAGCGGCCTTCAGCAAACCTTTTAAGTCTGCGCCTGTAGAGGGATAAACAACTTTGATTCCTCGAATATTTGTAAGTACAGATTCTACACTTGAAGAGTGGTAAGGCCCCCCTGAGCCATAAGCTCCAATAGGAACTCGAATCACACAGCTAACGGGCCATTTTCCATTTGATAAGTAGTAAGATCTTGAAACCTCAGTAAAAAGCTGATTTAATCCTGGCCAAATATAATCTGCAAATTGAACCTCAACAATAGGTTTTAGCCCTACGGCTGACATTCCTACAGTTGAACCAATAATAAAGGCCTCTTGTATTGGTGTATTAAAGACGCGAGAATCACCAAAAGTTTGTGCTAGGGTCGCAGCCTCTCTAAATACTCCTCCTAATCTA
>CAJXDT010000021.1:0-42855 GCA_913052055.1 uncultured Cryomorphaceae bacterium | reverse complement strand
CAGATGGAAATGATGAGTCTTTATAAAGAATCAGGTGCTAGCCCTTTGTCGGGATGTCTTCCTATGTTAATTCAGATGCCCATCTTACTTGCAGTATTTCGCTTTTTTCCATCGGCATTTGAGCTAAGACAACAATCCTTTTTATGGGCCGATGATTTGTCTTCATATGATTCAGTTTTGGACTTAGGTTTCAGCATTCCTTTGTATGGAGACCACGTTAGCTTATTTACTCTACTTATGTCAGCTACTACCCTAATATATACAGTCATGAATAGTGGAAATGTTCAGCAACCGACACAGCCAGGTATGCCAAACATGAAGGTGCTGATGTATATTTTTCCCGTAATGATGATTTTCTTTTTCAATAATTACTCCTCAGGATTAAGCTACTACTACTTTATTTCGACCCTGTTTTCAATACTGATCATGTTCATGATCAAGAAGTTTTTCGTTAATGAAGAAAAGTTAAAACTAAAGATGGAGGCTAAGGCCGTTTCAGCGTCATCGGCGGGACCAAAGAAAAAATCAAAATTTCAAGCACGTCTCGAAGAAATGCAACGCAAGCAACAAGAGGCCTTAAAGAATAAAAAGAAATAAGTATGAAGTTTTTTATAGATACAGCAAATCTCGATGAAATTAAAGAAGCCCATAGTCTTGGTATTCTTGACGGTGTAACCACAAATCCTTCTTTGATGGCAAAGGAGGGTATAACAGGTGATGAAAATATTATAAATCACTACATCGCTATTTGTAATATTGTAGACGGTGATGTTAGTGCAGAGGTGATTAGCACGGATTTTAAAGGAATGGTTGAGGAAGGAGAAAAGCTAGCCGCTTTACATCCAAATATTGTTGTAAAGGTTCCCATGATTCTTGAAGGTATAAAAGCCATCAAATACTTCACAGAAAAAGGAATTCGTACAAATTGCACCTTGGTTTTTTCAGCAGGCCAAGCACTGCTCGCTGCTAAAGCAGGAGCTTCTTATATTTCACCTTTCTTGGGTAGACTGGATGATATTTCTTCAAACGGACTTGAACTCATCAATCAAATAAGAGGTATTTACAATAATTATGATTTTGATACAGAAATACTTGCTGCATCCGTAAGGCATCCGATGCATATTATACATTGTGCTGAAATTGGCGCAGACATCATGACAGGTCCGCTAAAGGCGATTAAAGCACTTGCTAGTCACCCATTAACGGATATTGGTTTAGAAAAATTTTTAGCAGATCACGCAAAGGGTAACAAGTAATGTTTTCTAAAGAGGAAAAACATGCAATGAATGTTGAATTCTGGAATGGCTTCAAGCATTACATGAAAAACCAAAAGTCATCCGCTCTTCCTCGTGTAAATTGGCTTTCCTACCCAACGAATCTGAAGCATACATATGTCAGACTGCATTGCGATGGAGGATCGAGTGCTCTTTATTATGATATTCAATTTAAAGACAAAGAAATAAGAGCGCTATTTTGGGAACAACTGCTAGAGCTCAAATCATTATTTAATAGACAAGAAAGCCATGACTCCAATTGGTATGAGCATTTTGAAACGAAGGATGGTATTCATATCAGCCGAATTGAGTGGAGTAACGATGAGTGGAGTCTTTACCGTCAAAAGGACTGGAGAAAAATTTATCGATTCTTTAAGGATCGCTTACTTGAATTTGACCTTTTCTATCAAGAGTATAAAGAAATTCTTATTAATTTGATCAAATAAATAAATGTCAATATGACTAAAATAATCCCTTTATTTTTGCTGCTTTTCGGATTTACTGTTTTTGGACAGGAAATAATATATAGTACTGATTTTCAGAATGGCATACCAAATGAATTTACATTAATAGACAACGATTTAAATATTCCTGCAAGTCAGGTGTCAGCATTTGACGCTGCTTGGATTTGTGTATCGGATCCTGAAAATCCAACAGATAGTGTTGCTGCTTCTACCTCCTACTTCAATATGCCTGACACGGCCGATAGGTGGATGATTACTCCTTCCCTATCCCTGGGCTCATTTGGAAATAAATTATATTGGAATGCAAAATCACAAGATGCTTCATTTCCCGATGATTATTATGTCCTGGTTTCTTTGACCGATAATGCACCAGAAAGTTTTTTAGACACTGTTGGTTATATAGAAGGAGAGAATTTTGAATGGACTGAACGCAGTGTTGATTTAAGTGCCTTAGGCTATGACAATCAATCTATTTTTGTCGCTTTTGTTTTGAGAACATATGATGGATTCAAGCTTTACATTGATGATATTGAAGCTGTGAAAGAAGATGAGACTGGAATAGATGAAAATATGTCATTCTCTTTCAATATTTACCCCGTCCCAGTCAAGGAAACACTTAATATTTCCAGTCAAGCGACCATATCATCCATAACGATAAGCAATACCCAAGGGTCCATTATTTATCAAGGAAACACGAGCTCAGTTGATGTGAGTCGAGTCCCAAAAGGCACTTATTTCATAAAAGTAGAAACTGACATGGGAGCCGCTGCTAAGATGTTTACAAAACAATAAGGTGCTTGTCAAAGCTATACAAGAAAAAGTAAAAGCCTTTTTTGAAAATAAAGAGGGAAGTCACGATTGGGAGCACATCAAAAGGGTTTGGAAGCTCAGTATTTATTTACAGAAAAAGGAAGGGGGAAATAAGGAACTAATTGAGCTTTGCGCGTTACTCCATGATGTTTCGGATCATAAATATAATGGAGGTGACTTTTCGCTTGGTGGCGATGTTGCCAGACAATGGATTATAGAGGCTGGAGGGTCAGAGGCTTTGGCTCATCAAGTGGCTATTATTGTACCAAAGATCTCTTTTAAAGGAGCTAAGGTCGAAGATGAGGAGCTGCCAATTGAGGGTAGGATTGTTCGCGATGCGGATAGACTTGATGCGATTGGGGCGATTGGCGTAGCGAGAGCTTTTGCTTACGGAGGAAGCAAAAACAGGCCTTTGTATAGTGAGGCAATAAAGCCAGTGATGCATGAGAACAAAGAAGATTATTTAAATTCTAAATCGCACACAATCAATCATTTCTACGAAAAGTTATTAAAAATAAAGGGGAGAATGGACACAAATGCAGCCAAAGAATTGGCGCAAACACGACATCTTTTTATGGAAAAATACCTTGAACAATTCTTTTTAGAGTGGGATGTAAATATAGATTAAGGTCTTTTAGCTCTAGATGCAAAAAGTGCATCTATTTCTTTTTGTTGTTTTTCCCTCCATGCTTCCAGTTTTTCCAATTCAATTTTATTTTCATTGATATTCCGGTGTATTCTCGAAGTATGTAGCTTGAATATTTTATTGGCCAAGACCTGATCATTTTCTCTAGTGTATGCCTTTAAAAAGTGTTTCCATATTTCCTGAATAGACTGACGGTTAGGGTGAACCATATCTTCATTAAAGAACCTGTAGTCTCGAAGACTATCATGAATAATCTCAAATGAGGGGTAATATGAAACAGGGAAAGCATTCAATAACATTTCAATCAGCACGAACAACCTCGCCTTGCTCCTATTGTTTTCAATTAATCCATCACGTTTGTGCCGCACTGGACTCACTGTAAAAACAACCTTAAGTTTTGGGTTCCATTCGAGTAGTTCCTTGATAAATGGAGACCATTCCATGAACAATTCCATCGGCGAAGAGGATTCCTTTTTAAAAAGCGCAGCTTGCTGCTTGTGACAGTTGGCAACAACTTTATTAGTAGACTTAAGTCGATATGCAATTGACGTCCCTAAAGTGATAAAGAGCCTAGCTTCACCTGAAAGCGCAGCTCGGACCTCTTTTCTTTTGTTTAATATCAATTCTCGATGTAATTCCTTGGAAGTAGACTGTAAGGCATGTGCCGAATCCCAATCGGAAACGAACTCTGTTGTGTCTACAAAGCAAACTTCTTTTGAATTTCGAATTGCATGTTGAAGACTAGCCTTTATTGGCTCAGGGTGAAATAGTGTGCCAAAAGGATTGCTTAAGACATGAAAGCCGTGGTCTTTAGCCAATTGACCAATATTATTCGAAAAACAGCTTCCAATAAAGAGTAATTGGTTTTCAAATCCTATTTTGTGTTCTGGACTAAAGCTCGGATATGGCAAGTGAAAACCATCCATTATTTCATGAGTGATTTTGCCGTTTCTAAAGCCGCATTTGTAACATTTTCGCCACTCATCAATCGTGCTATTTCATGTATCCGATCCTTTTGGGAAAGGTGACGAACAAAGGTATTTGTTCTTTCCACTCCTTGTTTTTTCTCCACAATCAGATGAGCTGAAGCCTTCGATGCCACTTGCGGTAAATGAGAAATTACCAAAAGCTGTGATTCAAGACCCATTTTATGAAGAAGTAACCCGATTTTATCTGCAACATCTCCGGACACACCTGCGTCAATTTCATCAAATAGAATACTTGGCATTTTTTTAAGCGCAGAGATTTGTTTCAGCAATGCGAGCATCAACCTAGAGAGCTCTCCTCCACTTGCTGCATTTTCAATCTCAATCATATCGAAACCCTTGTTCGCAGAAAACAACATTGATAAATTCGATATGCCAGTTCTTTTTAAGGTCGTTTTGTCAATTTGAAAATCCAATTTTGTTTCTGCTAGCTTCAACTGATACAGGTCAGCTTGTAAGGATTCTGTAATCTTTTTTCGTTTGTTAAGCCTCTCAAGATGAAGGCTTTCTGCTGATTCAATTAACGTAGCTTTCATTGCTTTGTGCTTGGCCTCCATTTCTTGAATCTTCTGGTGTAGTTCCTCTAAATGGTGTGCACTTTTTGATAGGCCTTCAAAGAATGCAACAAGCTCATCTTGGTTAGATAAATTATGCTTTAAAAGCAGTCTATTGAATTCATCCCATTGCTTGGTTACAAAGTCTTTTCTATCTGAATCAACCTCAATGGAATCAATATAATACGAAGCCTCAGAGGTTACTTGTCCAAGCTCATCCTCTAATGAATGAAGTCTTTCTAAAAGATCCTTAAGTGATTGATCCTTCGCCCCAAGTCGTTCAAGTCGATATACAAATGACTTTACCTTTGAATATACGCCTCCGTCGGCTGTAAATTCGGAGACTTCACCAAGAATAGACTGAATCTCCTCTGCGTTATCAAGCTTAAAAAGTTCGCCCTCTAATTGACCGTAATCAATGTCATTAAGCCTTAGTCCTTCTAACTCTTCTTTTAAAAAGAGATTGTAATCACGGTCTTGATTTTGTTTTTTATACTTCGTTTTTAGTATTTCTAGCTTTTCTGAATATGCATTATAATCATCATAGCGCTTTGAAAAGGCTTCTACATTATATTCATTTCCAGACAGCAAATCGTATAATTCCAATTGCTTGGCCTTTGATTTTAGCTCAAAGGTATTGTACTGTGAATGAACCATAAGCTTTTGTGCAGAATATGCCTTAAGAACAGCCACAGAGACCGGGGAGTCATTGATAAAAGTACGTGATTTGCCATCTCGAACAATTTCTCTCCTCAGGAGAATGATTTGATCATAATCTAGGTTATGCTGCTGGAAAAACAATTGATCATCTGAAGAGGCAGTTAGCTGGGCCTCTACGATTGCTTTCTTTCCATAGGGACCTACTAAACTAACGTGTGTTCTCTCACCAAGAAGTAAAGTGAAGGCATTTAGAAGAATTGATTTCCCTGAACCAGTTTCACCTGTAAGCACTGTAAAACCTTCATTTAAATCTAGGTCTAAATCTTCGATTAACGCAAAGTTCGAGATGCGTAGTTTTTGAATCATGAATCAATTTAATATCGACTGAAATTTTGAGCTATTCCCTGGATCTAATCTTTTCAGAAGGTTCACAAAATCTGTCTTTTGTTTGGTATCCGATTCGGCTAGAAGACTTTTTAGCTCATCGGTCTTGCAATAGACAAAATTGATAATATTTACAGTATTTGGTCTTGTTTGAACAACGGGCTTAAGCTTGAGCATTGCTTTGTAAATCTCTCTAATACCTTTATCCTTATCTTCATATAGTTTATCTACTCCTTTTCTATGATAAGCGTAATTACAGTCTCGAAGCGGTTGAAACAGCTGCTGAAGTACATTGTCAACCAACCAGTATCTATTCCGTTTTCCCGTTTCACTTGCCTTCCACCCTGCTGCACCTGAAGGCTGCGCATTGGACACAATTTGCTGCGCCTCAGTAAAGAAAGGCGTTCCAGCATTAGGACTAAACGAATCATAATCCATGCCAATGATAAATAAGGCATAGAAAGATAAAATCGACGAGAGATTGTCTCTAAAGGCATTTTTCGCATAATATAATGGAGTATTCCTAGAATAAGAAAACACTACGTTTTCATCCAAAAAATTAAAAACGAGTGAATTGTAGCTTGAATTGAAAGACGGCCTACTCATAAGCACCTGAATAGAACCGCTAAAGGTCCCCATCGACGGGATATTGGTAATTTGCAATTGAACCGAGCAGTTGATGCGTTCTTCCATTGTAAATTTATCCTTGGTCCATTTTGTACCATTCATGAAATCAAAAATGACCTCTTCAAGCTGTTTTAATGCCTGCTGCTCTGTTGTGGTAACTTCTAGCTTCGCATCCGTAATAATTGAGACCTGACAATTAAGCTCTTGTGCGTGAACATTGCACAATGAAATAAGTAAAATAAAAAGGAGAAATTTTTTAAGCATCTAATTTTTCTATGATATCAATAAGGTTTACTGCGAGGTCAAACTTAGTCTGAAGCTTTAAATCACACACAAGACCTTTCTTATCGAAGATAGTTACTTTATTCTTTTCGCCACCAAAAGTCGCTCCTTCATCTTGCGTAGAATTTAGGACGATCAAATCCAAGTTCTTGCGCTCTAACTTCAACAACGCGTTTTCTTGCTCATTATTTGTTTCTAATGCAAATCCAACAACTTTTTGGTTATTATTCCTATGAAAGGATGCCCATTTTAAAACATCTGGGTTTTGAACAAGATCAATAGCTTCCTCCGTGCTTCCTTTTTTGAGTTTGGTACTTGACATCTTTGCAGGTCTAAAGTCTGCCACAGCAGCAGAAAAAACACCTAAATCACATTGTTGCCAGCAATTCTGAACTGCCTTTAAGAGCTCCTCTGCCGTTTTTATATTCGTTCTGTTAAGATTTGGATGAACTAATTCTTCTTGTGTTGGTCCACAAATAAGTTCAACCCCATATCCTCTTAATAAGGCCGCTTTTGCAATTGCAAACCCCATCTTCCCAGAAGAATGATTTGAAATATACCGGACTGGATCTATCGCCTCTTGTGTTGGACCTGCAGTAATACAGATTTTTTTATCCCCTTTTGGTGCCGTATCCTTAAAGTATTCTTTTAAGAAGGTCTCAATATTATTTGGCTCTGCCATTCTTCCTTCTCCTTCAAGCCCACTTGCGAGTGCTCCATTCTCCGCTGGAATTATCGAAACACCGTCTTTTGTCAACGTATCCATATTTCTTAAAAAGCTTGGATGCTTGTACATATCAAGATCCATTGCTGGAGCGATAATGGTTTTGCCCTTCATCGAAAAATAGGTAGCGAGCAAAAGGTTATCACATAAACCATTTGCCATCTTTCCAACGGTATTCATGGTAGCTGGCGCAATGAGAAAAATATCAGCCCATTCGGCATATGCTACATGGTTATTCCATGACCCTGTTTCTTTATTCCAAAATTCAATAGAAACCTCATTTCCTGAAAGTGTAGAGACAACTAAGGGGCTTATAAATGCAGAAGAGGCAGGAGTCATTATGCATTTGACTTCTGCCTCTTGTTTCTTTAAGCTGCGTATGAGATACGCAATTTTGTACGCTGCAATACCTCCGGTTATTCCGAGAAGAATGCGTTTGCCGTACATTTATTTTTCTTCTTCCTCTGTGTGTCTTACGTAGATTTTATCATCTAAAAGCTCTTGTGCTGCAATGGCAGTAGCTTTGGGAAGCCCCTCGTAATGCTTCGAGATTTCAATTTGCTCTCTGTTTTCAAAGATCTCTTCAAGATTGTCAGTGTTGCTTGCAAATTCCTGAAGTTTTGACGTTAATTCCTCTTTGATTTCAGAACTGATTTGATTCGATCTTTTTGACATTGCTACAATAGATTCGTAGATGTTACCCGTCTTATTTTCAAGATGGATGGTATCTCTTGTTACCGTTGTTTTTTCTGCAATTACATTTTTGTAGCTCATTCTATTCTTCTTTAATTAAGCAATTTATTCACCAATTGATTGAGACTTTTAATATCGTCCGAACCAGGGAAATCGGCCTCAAATTTACGCATTCTTTCAATAGTTTCATCAATTCTTGTGCTTTTTTTACTTTCGATGCTGTTCACAGTGAGGTAATAGGAATTTCTAACCATGGTTGAAAATGCCTCTTCTGCATGAATTGAAGAAGGATATTTTTCTAAAAATATTTCTGCAGATGCCACAGCTGCCCTGTACCTTTCGGTTTGTGCATAAAGCATTACGTTATTGAATTCTTTCGTCTCTATTTTCTGACGGAGCCTATCAATAATTTGATTACAAGAGTCCATTAATACTGTAGTTGGATAGCTGTCAACAAAGATCTGAACAGCATTGATGGCATCTTCTGTTTCTGTTTGGTCTAAGGATAACTCGGGAGAATTTTGAACCTTGCACATCGCTGCCAAAAACATAAGCTCTTCATTGTTTGCTGAATAAGGAAAACGCTGAATATAGGAGGAGAAATAATACCCTGCCATATAATAATCTTCACTGTTGTAATAACTCCTCCCAAGTCTGTAATAGGCAAGTTCTCCTTCACCTGACTTCGGTGCGTGCTGATAAATCTGCTCATAAAGTACAATTGACTTTAAAAACTCCTCATCATCAAAGAGCGCATTGGCAAGCTCAAACTTTTTGACATAATCATCGCCTTTTATAATTTCGTTATAATTTGAGCAGCTTGATAAAACAAGATTTAAGCCTAAGAAAAAGAAGAGAATTCTATGCATATTATTTAACCCTCAAGTTTTGGCCAATCTGAAGAATTGAGGTCGTTCTCAAGCCATTTAATCTACATAACGAAGTCACACTAGTTCTATTGCGTTCTGCAATGGCAGAAAGCGTATCACCCGCACGAACCTTGTAATATTTTTTGGCAACATATGCTTTGCTCCCATTAGGCTGCTGACGCCATTGGTCTGAAGGCGTAACACCAGGTCGAAACATTGTCTTATGCAATAGTAGGTTGGTTTTCTTGAGTGCTTGTTTTTTAAAATCAATCAGCTCTTCAGGATTTATTGAAGAATCATAAAACCGAACCTCAAAATGTAAATGAGAACCAAAAGAATGTCCTGTGTTACCCCCTAAACCAAGCACTTCTCCCGAGCTGACTTTCTGTCCAGAGAAAACCAAAAGCTTACTCAGATGAGCGTAATATGTCTCTAGACCATTGTAATGTCGGACAATCACTAATTTCCCATAGCCACCTGAATTATTTCTTGAATAACGAACTACACCATCAAAAGCACATACAACAGTATCACCTGTTTCTAGATCTAAGTCAATTCCATTATGATATTTGCCATTTCGATACTTGTAGCGAGAAGTGACGGGTCCATCTATAGGAATTGTAAATGAACCATGCGAATCGTCATCTAGGCATAGCCAAATGGTATCTTTAAGTTTCGTGAGATTGTTTGCACGCGTGTAGCAATCATTGTCATCCCATTTCATCACGAATGGACCTCCAACCTCCGCACTGCTCATTATTCTATGCAAATCCTTATTCAGAATACCATCAAACGTTGTGTCTTTTATTAATTCCCAGGATTGATCGGAATACATCACCATTTTACCCAGCTTAGATTCTACAGTATCAAGAGGCATTTGCCCAAAACATTGCAGCGCAAGAAAAATAACTAAAAATGTTTTGACTACTTTGAATACGTTCATTTCCCTTTTATCAGGTTGCAAATTTACGAATAATGCTTGAATACTAGTCGACTTCTAGTATTTTCAAATTATAGAAAACCTGTTCGTTTGGACGCACAAGGTCTAAGTATCCTTCGGGGCCAAATGCAACTTCTGAGTCAAGTATGATAAACAAATGCTGGCCTATTTTTGCGTTATTTAACACTTTTCTCAGTCCCTTTGGATAATTCCGCTGACCCGGAGTGTAGGTAACAGGGAAATTTGAGGTATACGTATTAAATACATTTGCCTTGCTCTCAGTTGATGCAATCATGTGAAATTTGACTTTGGAAATCTTTTCTACTTTGGTAGGTTTCCCTGACCTAAGCTCCCAAATTCTAACACCTAAACTATCCTTACTTGGAGAGACAATACCATGGAGCTTAACGAATAACCAATTCTCTGAATTGGGTGGTATCAATTTGCCTAAACCTTTTTTTCCATAGGCGAGGTATGCGGGTATTTTAATCTGAGCCAATTCCCCAACCGTCATATAACTTAGTGCTTCATCCCAACCCTTATTTTGCATATTATATCCTAATACGAATGGTAAGTAAGGCATTTTCATCCTATTGTTGCCATCAATAATTTTACCATCCGGTAAACTCAACCTGTACTCGAGCATGAGCAACTCTCCTTTCTTCGGTTTACGTGCATTTGATTTTTTAATCCAATCAATCGATATACCACTTTTTGTTTGTAGATGGTCTGTGAACTCGAACTCATTGGAAATCTCTTTTACATTTACATTCGTATCTTGAATGAGTGAGACAAGGCTTGTATCAAGGAATACGCTGTCTTCATTAGGTTGTTCAATAGTATTAATGGATGAAGACGTATCATCAGCAACATCGCTAATGGACTTTACCTCTTTGCTTTTGGCTTCTTTGCGCTCAACCATATCACAAGCGGTTAAACAAAAGATCAAGCTAAAAAAAACCGCTGCTATTTTGATATGAGCTTTCATTGGGTAAGGCTTAAAAGTTCAACATCTATTAATAAAATGGATTGCGGAGGGATTTGTTCTGAATCACCAAGGAGCCCATGCGCTAAATAACTTGGAACAATAAGCCTTGCTTTCTCATTTACCTTCATCAGCTGTAATGCCTCGTGAAGTCCTGACTCCTCATTGCCCATGCCGAGGATAAACTGATCAGGGATTGAATCTGTTTTGTAACACAATCGACCATCCAAGAGTTCGATTTTTAAGTCTAAAGAAACCCGGTCTCCAATGCGCGCCTTAGCTCCTACTCCTACTCTATTCTTAGCAAGCTGATAGCGAAGTCCAGATCCTGTGCTCATCATTTTTAAATCCTTATGGTGTGCCAAATAAATCTCAATGGCTAGCTCTTCTCTTTCATGAATTTCTTTATTAAAATCCACTGAATGATCCATCGACCAATCTTTGGGCTCCAATGGATTATTTTCTTCTTCTTGAACGCAAGAGGATAAAACCAAAAATGAGATTAAAAGAACAATAAGCTTCATAGTAGCTCTTTTGAATTGAGTACCAGTTTTTCTATTGTCTTGGCAAGACTATGATGACTGAAACCACCAGCAGCATATTTATGTCCTCCACCATCGAAATGTTTTCCTGCAAACTCATTCACAACATATTTTCCCTTTGAACGAAATGACATTTTCACATTTCCATCTTCATTTTCCTTCATAAAAACAGAAATAGAAATACCTTGAATGGATAAAGGAACATTTACAAGTCCTTCCGTATCTCCCTTTTGATATTCGTAACGCTTCAATTCCTCCTGCGAAAGCGATATATATGCAATTGGGGTTCCTTCAATTTGAGTAAACTTATTTGAAATCGCGTATGAACGAAGTTGCACACGTTCTTTGGTGTTCTGATCAAATACCCTCTCATGGATTGTATAGGCCTCTACTCCTTTTGACAATAATTCTTTTAAGACCTCATGTGTTTTGGCTGTAACGCTCGGAAACCTAAAGGAGCCTGTATCTGTCATTATACCCAAATAAAGCGCCTCACATGCCTCTTTCGTAAGGTATGTGTGTAGCTGGCATTCTTGTAACACCTCATAAAGAAGCTGTGCAGTCGAGCATACTTCAGGCCGTGATATCGTAAGATCGCAAAACTCAGTTGGATTAGGATGATGATCAATCATGATCTTTGGTGCATTTAGTTCCAATACCAATGACTTCATTTTATCACCAACGCGATGAGGGTGATTGTAATCGAGACAAATCATGAGGTCATAGCCACTATCGTGCAAATCAAAGTCCTCAAAAAAGGAATAAGAAACACCATCCAAAAATGATATTAGGTTCGATGCAGGAGCATCTGGAAGAAGCACATGATTATTCTTTCCGTAAGCACTAACAAATCTTGAAAAAGCAGTTGCACTTCCTATGGCATCTCCGTCGGGCGATTTATGTGTGGTAATCAATATATTCTCTGCATTATCAAGCAGTGACTTAAAGGCATCTATCATGCGCTAAAATTACTCTTTCTTTTGCATTTGAGCATCCTCCTCAGGGTCCGGTGGGAAAAGTTTTGGAAGATCCTCTTTACCCTGTAGCCTGTCAATCATATCCTCTAGCTGTGAAATAGAGATGCTTTTTGCAATTATTTTCTTGTCTTTATCCAAAAGAAAAACCTTCGGCGTGCTAAATATGTCGTATGTATTTTGGTAATTCAAAGATTCTAAAGTGGTTGGTTTATTCGGCTCTCCCGGGTATAGCTCTACAAGCTTCTCAGGAGCATCTTTAGCTGTGTTGTAGAGTCTGTCTGTCACTGCCGCATTGATAAAGGTTAGGTTATTGTCGCGAATGAATTTTTTCCATTTATCGAAATCCTCACCTATGGCTTTTCCGACAGAAAAGATTTCAACGCTTCGCGCTTTAAATTTCTCTCTGTAAAGCGTTTCTAATTTTGGCGTAGTCTTTTTACAATGTCCACATTCCGGATCCCAAAAGTATAGTATTGTGTAATCTGATTTCAGACTATAAAAATCAACCCAATTCACATCTGTCGTATCACGAAGCCTCAGGTTGAAAGGTACTGAGCCAATCGTTAGTCTTAGCTTGTTTTTGAGATTATCACACAATTCTTCAAATTTATCTTCACCAACCCAAAATGCAGGTGATTCACCTTCAAGATTGTCTGTACAATAGTATCTATTAAGCATTTGTAAATAGACCTTATCCATACCCATAATCTTACTCTTTCCAAATGAAGAGGTAATCCAGCCCACACTGTACTCAAACATTTTAGATTTTGGATTTAACTGGTCACAAAAACGAAAGGCATATTTCGCAACTGTATCCCAGTGCTGGACCATCATTTTTTGCCCAAAATAGTACTCAAGTTTGTTATGAAAAATAGGGTTGTTTACCAACGCATCATCGTTTAAATCAACATTGTCCCAATAATGATTTCTGTAGAATAAAAACCTGAAATTCGAATCGATAATCAAACCATTCTCATCCAAAGGTGCCTCCGGGATTTCAACTTCCATTGACATTTTAACAATTTTTGCCACGAGCATCCCATCATTTTTTGAAATGATATTCTCTTGATAGGCTTGAACACCTGCATTTATTGACTTAATCTCCTCCATCAATACATCATATTTCGGATCTGTTTTAGACAAAGAAGCCCGTTCTTGGCCCAATTTACCCATCTTTGATTTCTGACTACCTATGAACCGTATATAGGGTATAAATACATTGTTTTCTACAGATTTTTTCACAACCAAATTGCCTGCATAATCAGGTCCTTCGGTCTCTAATTCAATATCTTCATTGTTGTATATAAATTCAAAATACCTTTGACCTGGCATGAGTAGGCCGAGGATTCCACTAGCTTGTTTACGTCCATCGAACTCTACAATGCCATTCTTCATTTCAGCTGTATCGGCATAGAATTTTTTTGTACCAAAGTATTTTATGAGGTGTACTGTTGTATCCTTTTGATTGTTTACCTTAAATTTTAGTTTTTGCCCATATGTAAAAGAGCTAATCAGTAAAAAAAGAAGTATAAAGCCTGATTTCATGTTCGTATTTTAACGTTAATGTAGGTCATTTGAGTAACCCTTACCCATTTTTTAAATCCTTTTAACAATTCTTTAACCATTAGCTGAAAAATTGCGCCTTGATTTTGCGTGTAGTATAAATGTCTACAGTGATTGCAAAAATAATAAAGACAGCTAAAAGAGACACCACAGTCCAAATAGAAGTAGATTCTTTTATTAAGATACCAGAACTAATTAGCTTATCATCAATCGTCAAACTCAAAAAATAAAAGGAGCCAAAAGAAATAAGTGCTGTTAAAATAAAGACAAACATAAAATAGCGAAAAAACTTACTTTTCAAGGTTTTTATCGAATGACCTAGCCTAAGCATTAATCGTATTTCAAATGACAGACTTGAAAGCATTAGTTGCAGGTATTGTATCATTATAATGATTGACAATGATAAAGTAAGCACAGCGAGGCTTAACATAAACATGAGCGTAAGTGACAAAGCGCTCTTTAATCTTGAGACAAAAAGCTGGTCTTCCCCGCTCTCATATCCCATTTCTTTAAGATAAGACTCCAGCAAACCGAGCTTTTTATCTATTGGCTTAATAATAATTTGGCTGTGAAATTGATTTTGGGTATCCGCATATTTTAGATTAGCCTTTTTCATAAAAGTACTCGGCACTAAAATCGATGAGAAGGTATTCGTAAACCCTACAATTCTTGCAGGTACACTCGTTCTTTTAGACCTTGGACCTATCATTAAATTCATTTGAACATTCGAGACTAGCGACTCAGAGAGTTGCGGTAATTGACTTGCTGACAAAAAAGTATTCAGCATAATTAAGAAATTACGGGGCATCACAACGGGTACAAAATCACTTGAATCATTCCAGCCAAAATAGGTAGGGGAAATATTTATAAACTCGTTTTCTATGGATTGTAAAAATATATTTGAATTGAAAGCAGGAATAACAGGGTCATCAATCGCAACAACCACCTCAAACTGATTGGATATTATTGGACTGCAAGCCAAAATGAATTCCTGGCTTTTTAATCCCTCGATTTCACTTTTAGAAAAGTTTGGTGACCCAAGGCCAAGGTGAGATGCTCGGCTCACTTGTTTCTGAATAATCAACGCATGCGCATCAAGCATTTCGGATTCTTCATTGTATAGTTTCGCCTTGTGATATAGCTGGATACTGCTGAGCAATAATATTAAACCAATCGCAAGTCCAATACATGCTGAGATAAGCTGAAATCGATTTTGATTGGTAAAGAAAAGCTTTTGCATACTACAAATGAATTGATTTCAAGTCGAGTTGATTTTCACCGTCCAAAGAAGTTAATAAGATACCCGCATTTTCTTCCTGTAAACGACTTTCTATTAAATCAACACACTTGGTCTTATGCATTGCGTCCAAATGTGAGAAAGGTTCATCACATATCAATAAATCAAAAGGCTTGCACAATGCACGCACAATTGCTACTCTTTGTTTCTGGCCAAATGACAAAGTTTTTACTTGCGCTTTCCATTTGTGCGGCATCCCTAGATCAGCGAGCATGTTTTCTGCATTGGATAAACCATAGCCATTCGCAAATTTTGGAATAAGCGCAATATTGTCTGCAACACTCAGCTTTTCTATAAGTTGAAGGTCCTGAAAAACTGAAGAGATTTTTTCTCTTCTCAATTCGATCCAATCGTCGATGGTTAATTCTAATATCGCTCGATCATTTATATAAACCTCACCCTTGTAATCCCTCCTGGAACCGAAAAGATAAGCTAACAGGGATGTTTTACCCCTACCGCTCGGTCCACAAAGCGCGTAGCGCATGCCATCCTGAATTGTAAAATCATTGTTCCAAACATCACTTTTTAGTGACAATTCTTCGAATACATGGGGGCAAACATTTTTAAATTGAATCTTCATCATGCATAGGGCTATAAATGCGTGAGCAGTTGTTCTTTCAAAGATAAGCGCTCATATGGGTTTAAACAAATAAGATCGTTATATCGCCGCAACCATGTCTCTTGCCTTTTGGCATAATTCCTTGAATTCTTTTGAATCAATGCAATTGTGTCTTTATAGGATACTTTTTCATTAAAATATGGAATCCACTCCTTATAACCCACCGTGTTTTGCAAAAGTAAATTCTTTTGTAGAGGTAATTTTTTTACTTCTTCAAATAGGCCTTGTGCAATCATTTCTTCAACACGGATATCTATTCTGGTGTAGAGGTCTTCTCGCTTCCATGCGACACTAAATCGTTTCAATGGAAGCCCTATAGCCTCTTTGGGAATTTCCCTGATTTCTTTTATCGTTTTTCCAGAAACTTTAATGATCTCAAGACTTCGAAGGATACGCATTGGATTATTGGTGTCAATGCGATTATACGTTTCTGGGTCCTTTATTTTGAGCTCTTTCAGTAATGGCTCAATGCCGTGCTGCTTCCATATTGTATCGAGATCTTGTCGAACATTCGCATCATTAGGAGAAGGATGCAAGCCATCAATGAGGGCATCAATGAACATACCTGAACCTCCTGTCACAATGATTTGTTGGTGTCCTTCAGCAATGAGCGATTTAATCTTACTACGCGCAGACTTCATGAATCCAGCACTTGTTATCGTCAATTCATGAATAGAATGTGTATTCACAAAATAATGAGCTGCTTCCGAGAGTTCTTCATCCGATGGCTTGGCCGTACCTATGGATAGCTCTTTGTAAAACTGTCTAGAATCAGCAGAAATAATGGGAATCTTAAGTTCTTTGGCTAATGATAATGCAAGCGAAGACTTACCTGAAGCTGTCGCACCTTGTATAATTATTAATCTATTCATTCTCTCGCCATAACATGTATCGCGAATATATAGATTTTACATAAGTTTTTGCAGGACCTCTATATGCTCCATATTTTACAGGTGGGTTGCGATAATATACTGGATCGGAAAGTAGACGAATCATGAGCTCAACATTTTCATCCCAAATCGTTGGGTTATACCCTAGTTTTTCGGCGAGGCGCACGGCGTCTTCTACATGCCCCTTTCCGGCATTATATGAGGCCAAAGTAAACTTAAGTCTCTGCTCCCGTGATTCAATGCTTTTCCATGAGTTATACAGCATATCAATATAACGCATACCTGCATCAATTTGAACCTCAGGAGGTGAATCTGGATAAACATCAAAGCTAGGTCCTGTATTGGGCATAAACTGCATCATTCCATATGCTCCACCGAAACCACGGGCATTCGGATTATATCTAGACTCTTGATAGGCAATAGAAGCTAGGAATCTCCAATCCCAATTCCTTTTTAACGCAGAAGCTTTAAACATTTCGTCATACGCAGATAGCTGAATTTCTTCATTCACAAGTGTGTCTTGCTGCCGAATAAAGAAATCAGTTTCTTCCATATAATCAAAATACTTTTTACGCAATACCTTGTAGGCGTCACTATATAAAAAATCTTCTAAGAAATAATCTAATTTCTTTTTAAGTTTTACATCAGATTTTCTGAGCCCAAAAGCTATGTTTTGTCTAACAGAAAGAAGGGTGGAAATATCAATATTTGTGACACACGACTGCTCTATCCTGGCTGTATTTTCCATGGCAATGGTAAAATCTATTTCCCCATTGGATACTTTTTCTATTAAATCCTCGGAAATAGGATAATTTGGCAAAGTCTTAACCTTTATACTCCCACCTATTTCATCCTGTAAGTGTAAAATACGTTTCAAAAAGGCGGATTTATTTCGAATATGCAGCACTTTATTGTTTAGCTCACTAATATCTCTTACTATGCTATCAGGATCATTTCTCTGCACCAATACTTGAAAAGAATGATTGTAGGGCAATGAGAATGCATGAAGTTCTTTATCACTCATTGTAATTGGTTTGTTACAAGCAATAAGATCTCCATCAAATGAATTTAACTTTTTAACAAAGTCTTCTGGATTAGAAACTATCTCAACATCTAACTTTACACCTATCGAACGTGCAAAGGTATCTAGGATATCGTATTCAAAACCAAGGTGTTTATCTTTGTATTCATAGAATGAAACCGCTCCGTTTTCGGTAAGAATCTTTAAAGAACCTCGCTCTTGAATGGCTTCAATATCCCGTAAAGGCGGTCTTTTAAGGCGTTCTCCTCGGTCATTACTTGACTTACAAGTCAGCATGAAAAGTGAGAGTAATAGGATGGGACCAATAGATATGCGCATAGCTTCCCGAATTTGTCGGTTTACCCTTTACGCATAATGAGGCCAAGGGTTTCAAAGGCTTATAAATTTGATATTTTGCATTTTTTTTCGTTTATTAGTATAAATCCACATGATATGGGACATGATCAAAATGAAATTTATTCAAAAGTTGTTCGCGCTGGAAAAAGAACGTACTTCTTTGATATTAAGGCAACAAAAGGAAATGACCTATACCTAACACTCACCGAAAGCAAAAAAACCTATAATGAAGATGGTGAGGGTTCGTATCAAAAACACAAGATTTTTCTTTACAAAGAGGATTTTGAAAAATTTAAAGACGGCTTAGAAGATGTTCTGAACAAAATTGAAGAACTAAAAAATCAATAATTTTTAAATTAACCATCGATTTTCTAAAATTAGTATTTATATTTGCCCTCGATTTGGGCGATTAACTCAGTTGGTTCAGAGTGCCTCCCTTACAAGGAGGAAGTCGGGGGTTCGAGTCCCTCATTGCCCACAAAAACAAACCTGCTCTTTTGAGTGGGTTTTTTTATGTTCTATAAAAATCCTAAATGAACGATTTTATACATGTTGATTCGTAAAAAAAACAATATCTTCACGAGCAAAATGATAAAAACGATTTTTGATTATTGATCATGGAAAAGCTCAAGAAACGTTGGGGAATAGAATCAAACACCCAAATTATATTGATATGTATCGTTTTTGCCATTAATGGTTCTTTCGCCGCATGGGTAGCCAAACCCATTACTGCCTTTTTAGGAATCAGTCCTGAGAATATAAATCCTATTTTATATTGGGTACTGCGGGTGTTTTTAATCTTTCCAATCTACCAATTAACTCTGCCTATCGTAGGCTTTCTATTCGGGCAATTTAAGTTTTTCTGGAATTTTGAAAAAACATTTTTGAGCAGAATTGGCTTTGGTTTTCTCTTTAAAAAGAAATAATAGATAATTTCATTCGTCGAAACAAATAAAGCGTTTAATGAACAATTACATAAGTATTCAGTTATTGATTTCGGGATTCGTTCTTGGAATTATTTTTTTTCAAACCGCACTTTCTGCCCCAATAGTGTTCAAATATTTGATTAAAGAGCAATCAAGTATATACATAAGGAAGATTTTTCCAAAAATATTTGCGGTTCTATTTATTCTCGGATGCCTATCTACGATGATTTATATATTCAGCAATATAGAGAACATAATACACCTCTCAGTAAGTCTTACTACAGCCCTATTATCAATTATTTGTTACATTATGGTTCCTGCAACAAACAGAGCGACAGACTCGGGAGATACTCAGAAATTTAAGATTCTTCATGCGTTAAGTGTTGGGTTTACGCTAACGGTCTTCTTTGCAAATTTGGCTTGGCCCTTTTTAATGTAAATGATTGTTGAAAATGAAACAATATTTTATTTACAAGGCGTCTATACCCGTTATATCTCTACCGGTGATCAATTCATGAATTTCATTTGTTCCTTGATAGGTAATCAATGTTTCAATATTAATCATATGTCGCATAATTGGGTAATCACTTGTAATCCCCATACCACCTAGGACTTGTCTGGCCTCACGGGCAACGACTTGTGCCATTTTCACATTGCTTCTTTTAGCCATCGATATTTGTTGAAAATTCGCCTTTCCCTTATCCATCAATACACCTAGCTGATAGGTTAAGCATTGCGCTTTTGTTATTTCTGTAACCATATCAGTAAGTTTTTTTTGAATCAGCTGTTTACTGGCGATGGGTTTGCCAAATTGCAAACGTTCAACGGAATATTGCAAAGCGGTTTCATAGCACTCCATTGCAATACCTATGCTTCCCCATGCGACTGCATAACGACCTATATTTAAACACTCATAAGCATCCTTGATTGAGGTGCTGTTTTGCAAGAGTTGTGCATTAGAAATCTCAGAGTCACTAAAAACGAGTTCTCCTGTTTTGGAGGCACGAAAAGACCATTTTTCTTTTATAATGGTTGTGGTGAAATTTGTAATATTGTCTGTTTCAATTATTAAGCCTTGCACATTACCCGAAGGTCCCTTTGCCCAAACAATAGCTATATCTGCAGCAGTCGCATTTCCAATCCACATCTTACTTCCATTAATTACGAGCTTGTCGCCCTCTTCTCTAAAATAAGTATGCATTCCAGAAGGATTTGAACCAAAGCTAGGTTCAGACAAGCCAAAAGCTCCAAGCATTTCCCCTGTTGCCAATTTTGGGAGGTACTTATTTCGTTGCTCCTCGGACCCAAATTTATAAATAGCATACATAACCAAGGAAGTTTGAATAGAGCTTATAACTCGAATCGAGCTATCTCCTCGCTCTAATTCCTGCATCATTAATCCAAATGAAATAAAGTCAGCACCAATCCCTCCGTATTCTTGAGGTAAAATCATACCAAAAGCACCAATTTCGGATAGTTCTTTGATTAAATCAGTAGGTGTTTCCTCTTTTTGAAAATGATCTTCAATAATCGGTTTTACAAACTTATTCACCCAATCACGGGTCGCCATTTGTATTAATCGTTGTTCTTCACTCAAATGAATATTAATATTAAAATAATCTGTATTTCCAGACATGTTTTTTTTATCCAAATTTAGGCATTTAGAGGGGTGTGAAAACATGAAAACACTACCCCTTTCTAGGTATTTTAAAGGTAAAAAGTCTTTGTGTTTTCAGCAGGGATTTTTGTCCTTGTTGAGAACGTGGTCATTTCATCTCTAAATGTATCAAATGGAAAATGCTATCTTTAATTAATGGGTTTTATAGCACTTAATTATTTTTGGATAGGTATTGCATTGGTGATATTTATTGTGCTTGTGCTTTTTAAAATCAGGGCACCATATGGCAGGCACACAAGCCGAAAGTGGGGTGCTGTGATGGACAATAAATGGGGATGGGTTCTAATGGAGCTTCCTGCCCTACTTACCATGCCAATTATTGCCCTATGTGGAAACACACAAAAAACGGACCTCACTTACCTTCTAATTGTTCTTTGGATTATTCATTACGTATACAGAACACTTATATTTCCATTTAAACTAAAAACAAATAATAAAAAAATGCCTTTAGTGATTGTATTCAGCGCGGTATTCTTTAACGCCGTAAATGGTATATTGAACGGTTATTTTTTAGGTTATATAAATCAAGCATCCATCGACCTTTTTGGGCCATGGATATATATAGGTCTTACCTTATTCATTTGCGGAATGGTCATTAACCACAAAGCCGACAATAAACTTATTTCTCTTCGAAAAAAAGATACTGGCTACCACATTCCACAAGGATGGCTCTTCAATAAAATCTCATGTCCCAATCATTTTGGTGAAATTGTTGAATGGACTGGTTTTGCTATAATCGCTTTCAATATATCCGCACTTACTTTTGCGGTGTGGACGGCTTGCAACTTGATACCTCGCGCCTTAAATCACCATACATGGTATAAAGAAAGATTTTCCGAATACCCAAAGAATAGAAGAGCCATAATTCCATATATCCTGTAACCAATGCAACACAATGTACTTCTTACAGGAGCAAGCGGAGGTATCGGATACGAGGTTTTTCAGCAGTTGTTAAAATCTCAAAAATACAAGCTTACTATTTTCATTAGAGAAAGCAGGAAAAACATTAAGCGATTTAAGCCTTTCGGCAGTCAATGTAATGTAATATTTGGTGACCTAACAAAAAAGGAGGACTTAGCACAAATATGTGCGCCTTATGACACTGTTATACATCTTGCAGCAATCATCCCTCCTATTGCTTATAAATCAGAATCAAGTACCCATAAAGTCAATGTATTAGGAACACAATTGCTGCTTCAGCATTTTGAAGCTTATTGCCCTAAAGCATTTTTCATGTTCAGCTCCTCGGTTGCGATTTATGGAGACCGCTTAAAAAATCCTGAGATCAGGGTAACAGACCCTCTTGATGATGACGATGAAGACTTCTATGTTCGGTCTAAAATTAAGGCAGAGGAAGTCGTTCAGCAATCAAGGTTGGACTGGACAATTTTCAGGTTAACTGCCATACTAGGTGTCAACAATCATAAAATAACAGGACTCATGTTTCATATGCCTTTGGATACACCTATGGAAATCACCACTCCGTCCGATGCCGCAAGAGCCTTTGTTCATGGTATAGAGCAAAAACCTTTGCTGTCAGAACGGATTTTCAACCTTGGAGGAGGAGCTTTGTTCAGAACAAGCTACAGGGAATTACTTGCAGAAAACTTTAAAATAAATGGTTTAGGCGCATTGGACTTCCCAGAAAAGACTTTTGCAGAAAAAAACTTTCATTGCGGTCATATGATGGACAGTGATGATCTTGAGGATATTCTACATTATAGAAAACATACACTTGCTGATTATTATCGCTTAAACAGGGCTGCGGTCCCAGTTATTCGAAAATACTTTACAATGCCCTTTAGCGGGCTTATTAAGTTCTTTTTAAGACAAATGTCAGAACCTTTACGTGCATATAAAAGGAATGATGTAAAAGAGCTTGAACGTTTTTTTTAATATCCTTACATTTACGACGCATTAAACATTACGTTCTGTTAGGAACGATTCTTATGAAATTTGAAAATCTAAATTTAATCCCTTCCATACTTAGCGCTTTGGAAGACCAAAATTACACCCACCCTACCTCAATACAAGAAAAGGCAATACCACTCATACTTAAAAACCAAGATGTTTTGGGTAGTGCGCAAACAGGCACGGGAAAAACCGCTGCATTTGCTATACCAATTATACAGCATTTAGCAAACGACAATAAAAATACGAGTGGTAGACGACGGGTAAAATCATTGATTGTTACACCCACGAGAGAGCTAGCCATTCAGATTGGAGAAAGCTTTTCCGCGTATGCAAAATATACCCAGATTAAGAACACTGTAATCTTTGGTGGCGTTAAACAAGGCAGCCAAGTTAATGCCCTGCATAGAGGTGTTGATGTTCTTGTGGCTACACCTGGACGCCTATTAGATCTTATGAATCAAGGATTTATTTCACTTAGTGATATTGAATACTTCGTGCTAGACGAAGCAGATCGAATGTTAGATATGGGCTTTATCCATGATATTAAAAAGATTATTGCCAAGCTACCTAAACAAAGGCAATCTCTATTCTTTTCGGCTACAATGCCAAAAAACATCGTTGAATTGTCCCGACAAATTTTAAGAAATCCCCAAAAAATCGCGGTTAATCCAGTCTCTTCAACAGCAGAAACGATACAGCAATTTTTATATAAGACGAATAAGTCAAATAAACCTGCATTGCTGCTGCATATCCTGAAAGATCCTAATATTGAGCAAGTATTGGTATTCTCACGTACAAAGCATGGTTCAGATCGAATTGTACGAAACCTCAGAAAAAAAGACATCAATAGTGCCGCCATACATGGTGATAAATCACAAAACCAAAGACAACGTGCGCTAAAAGAATTTAAACAAGGAAAAGTCAATGTTCTTGTAGCTACTGATATCGCAGCTCGAGGAATAGATATTGACAAGCTTCAGCATGTTATTAATTATGATATCCCTAACGAATCTGAAACTTACGTTCATCGAATTGGGCGATGTGGACGAGCGGGCGAAGAAGGTGTTTCCATATCCATTTGTGATGCAGAAGAGCTCGCCTATATCCGTGATATTGAAAAGCTGACTCAGCAAAAAATAGCGATTATAGACGATCATCCTTTTCCACAAACGGATAAACCCATGACAGTTGCTGAAAAGAAAGAATTTGAAAAGCAAAAACAACGAAAAAAACAAGAGTTTTTTGCCAATCGAAATAAAAAACGCGGCGCACAAAATCCAGGTTTCCGGAGAGGCAGAAGATAGATACCAGCACTATGATTCAACGAATAGAACATAGGGTTAGAGAAGAAGCAAATGAGATAAGACGCATTTTTCAAATCTCTTATAAAATTGAAGCTCAGTTGCTCGGAGCTAAAAACTTTCCACCCTTAGAAAGACCTATTTCTGCTTTTGAGCATTGTGCCAATGAATTTTTTGGCTTTTATGAAGAAGAAAAATTAATAGCTGTCATTGAAATGAAAAAGGAAGAAAACGCCATGCACATTCAAAGCCTTGTCGTTGACCCGAGTCATTTCCGCAAAGGTATCGCAAGAAAGCTTATTACATTCATTTTAAATCATTTTGATTCACATCAATTTACTGTTGAAACAGGTAAAAATAATCCTCCTGCACGGAAGCTTTATGAAGGGTTTGGTTTTCAGCTTGTTAAAACCTATGTTGCAGCGGAAAACATAACAAAGGTACGTTACCAAAGGAGCTGAAAAATTGAAATGATCAATTCGCATTTTTTTTATTGCCATTTGAATACCATAAAAGGGGTATTTTGCATCCGTTTACAAAAAAAAGTGTTAGGCTACTTACTTATTCGATTTCAACTTTATTAGGTTTGCTAAAACCAAAAAAAATGATTCAACTAAATAGGGTATTTCTCATCATTGTTTTACTAATCACAAATCTATCTTTTGCCCAGACGGCCAAAAAAGATTTGGACCGAAGCTCAATTAAAAAAATGTGTGGTTGTTTTGAAGTCGAATTCAGATTCTCTGAAACCTTTAACTATTCAGAGGACAGTCTTTATATGCCATCCAAAAACAAAGTTGCGAAGGCTTTAGAATATGCTCAATTGGTTGAAGAAAACGATGACTTGGTTGTTATTCAACACCTTCTTTTAGTTGGTGATGAGTCAAGCCCTTATATCATAAAGCATTGGAGACAGGATTGGCTTTTTGAAAATCAAGACTTTTACAATTACGAGGGAGATAACAACTGGGATTTTATCAAGAAAAAGGAAAATGACGTAGCTGGAACCTGGACGCAAAAAGTTTTTCAGGTAGACGACAGTCCTAGGTATGAAGGAAATGGCTCATGGGTGTACGTTGATGGAAAAACCTATTGGGAAAATGAAACGAACGCTCCATTACCGAGACGAGAATACACCAAAAGAAGTGACTACAACATTACCCTAAGACGTAACAAGCATATGGTTGTAGACGAAGGATGGATACACGACCAAGACAACGATAAAATCATTCGTGAGAAAAGAAAGGATGATTTTGTAATTGCCCAAGAAAAGGGAACGAACACATACAAGAGGGTTGATAACGAACGCTGTCAGGGTGCAATTGATTGGTGGGCAGAAAATAAAGAATTCTGGTCAATAGTTAGAACATCCTGGGCAGAGATATATGGTAAAAATAAAGATTTAGAGCTCGCTGAAAAAGTAGAAGGAAAAAGGCTTTATGAAATACTATTTTCTATGCCAACAAGCACAGACAAAGAAACAATCGTTGAAACTTTAAAGTCTTTCATTAAATAGCAGCCTTAAAGGCTAATAGCAATCCATTTTAATTTGTCCATTGTCTTTATAAAATTCAATGTCATCCAAATTATTGTTTTTACATATCATCGCGATTTCATTCAAAACTCCTTGCCCCATGGCTATTGATCCGCAAATCATAATCGATGTGCCGTTGCTCAAAGCTTCAGCAATTTCCGCCTGATTATCCTTAATAAGCTGTTGAACGTATTGATTTTTGTCAAGAGAAAAAATAGTCTGCAAATTTCGTATTTGATTATTCGCCTTTAGACCCATAAGTTCCTCCTCGTATAGCTTGTAATCCTCGGCTGACTTTCCGCCCCAAAATAAATCAATACGCGCATTTGACTTGTTTTCAACGGCCATTCCAATAAATGGAGCAATCCCCGTTCCATTAGAAATAAGAATTAAACTGCGATAATCTGGAGGGACATGAAACTTCGTATTAGAAACAATCCTCGCTTCGATTTTGCTGTTTTGGCTCAGACTAGCCAATTGTTGAGAACAAGCCCCTAAAAAGTGCTTCTTGATGTATAGCACAATTTCTTTGTTGGGACCAGCTCCGATCGAATATAAACGCTCCTGTTCACCCTTTTTAGGCCGAATTGCCAACAAGTCTCCTGAAGTAAATTCAATATTTCGATTTGCCTTAAGAACCAATCGAAATGTGAGCTTTGGATGTAAATCTGCATTTGTAATAGCGCGCACTTCAAACTCATCGTACTTCGTATTCTCCTCGATTTTCACATTAGAATTTGATAGACCGTTATTTAAACACCATTGCGCTTTCCAAGATTCAAAATCTAATTTGGATTGCTGATCCACAAGACCAATGTCAGTGTTTTTTGTGGTATTCGACTCCTTCATTAAAGCCTCCTCAACATCAATGGCAAACTGACAGAAGTCTGGATAATTTCTAGAACCGAAACCTAACACTGAAAAATCAAAGGATACAGCATGCTTCGCCTTATTAAATTTCTTTAAAAATTTGTTTGCATTGGCTGGAGCTTCACCTAATCCATAGGTGGAAGTCACGACAAGAAGTTGGTGTTTATGTTTTTGCGCTTTATAGTTATTAAGATAATCTAAGAAAACTGTTCTGCCATTCAAAATAAGAAGGTCGTAGATCGACCGAGCATAACGCATTGTATTTCCGTTCTCTGAACCAACGAGAATGATGTATTCACTTTGACTAATCGTAAAACTATTTACTTTTTTATACTTCAGTCTTTTTAAACTAATTTGTAAACCTGTAAATATAAAAAACAGAATACTACAGCAGGCCATACAAAGTATTACAGACCACGAAATACTACCCTTTCCCGTATGTACGGCATAACTCCAAATTCTGAATTTTTGTTGAAATCCAAAATTAAATGTGCTAATTACTTCACCGGTAAATTGATCTACAACAAGATCGCTATCTATAGTTTTGATTTGAAAATGATCTCCATCCTCTGGAAACGGCGAAAAAGGAAAAACCAAAGATTCTAAGGAAGCTAGAGTTATATCTTTAAAAACTGGGACATCTGATGCTTTCACAGTATTAAATTGATTTAAATCATTTTGCTTTGCTTCGTGAATAGGAGTCTGTTCGCCGGGTACAATCTCGAATCGCTCTAAGCTGAGGTAAACCCCAGATAAAGCAATTAAAACAATTGCGATCATAAAAAATCTTGAGAGTTGGGCATGCCAGTAGGTATAAAAGTCATCTTTGCTGATTTTTTTGAAGACATTTGCAAGACTTCCCTGACGCCTTAATAGTAATGCGAAACCTGTTGCTGCGATAAAAAATAATAGTAGCGATGAAATACCAACGAGGATTCTACCTGTTGTTTTTAATAAAAGTGAGCGGTGAAATATTCGCGAAAGGCTATAAATTCGAGATTCCTTTTTGGGTGATGAGACCTGCTGCGCATTTATAGGGTTGACATATATTGTTTCTGCGGAGCCTTCGTTGGTAAGCAGAGATACCTGCGCAAGGCCTTGCTTCATTTCAATAGAATAAGTTTCTTTATATTTTTTATCTAATGAGTCACATAGCTGTGCAACGGAAAATGAATTTAAATCACCAAACTGCTTAGTTGCATTTTCTTGCTCTATTGATGAGAATGATAAAATCGCACCACTTACGGAGGCCCCTATTAGAAAAAACACACTAATACAAGCCAAAAAGAAATGACTAAACCTCCAAATTGATTGGATCATTGAACAGCGATGAATCTAACATATCGTACATACCCTTTCCCCTCTAATTTTTTTGAAAGGTTAGATTTGTTCAACCTGAGTTCGAGGTCCTTCTCATGATATTCTTGATTTTCAACAGCGCTCTCAAACCTGAGGCGATATCCCCTATTGATCTTGTCTTTGTCCAGATTTAAAATACACATTGCTCGTTCACCTCCTCCGACAGTTGCACCGGTAATTCCATCTAATTTTGTCCGTTTCTTTCCATAAAACTTCCACCACGAACTCATTTCATAGTACCATTCGGAATCATCACCAATAACGTATAACGTTTTTTCATAATCCCCTTTCGGATTAATTAATGAAACGATGACATAGGCACCTTCACCTTTATAGTTTTTGATCTGAATCATACATTTATACTGTACCTCTCCAACGGGCATATCACTCGAGGTGAGTATGGTAACAAGCATTATCAAACTTAAATAAACAAATAGCTTTTTCATATTACGGAAGTAAAATTTTCAAATCCTTTAAATTTTTATTCATCAGCTCATTTTCAATGGCTAAGTCGTATGCATTTTCACCAAATTCTGTCCGGATCTGCTTATCTGCACCTGCAGACAACATACTTTTTATAAAATTAATACTTTCTCCGCTCATGGAAGCTAAATGTAATGCTGTCATTCCCTCATTGTTTTTCGCATTGATATCAACTTTATGCTTTAAAATAAGATCCATTAACGCCCATTCTTCGTGTTCAACGGCTTTATGCAACAGCGTCAATCCGTTATTGTCAACAACAGAGAAATCAGCTTTATGAAATTCACATAATGCCAGAGCAGTAAAGTTTTTTCGTTGAACGGCGACAGATAAAGCACTTATTCCCTCATCATCTTTTTGATTCAAAGAAACTCCCCGCGCAACAAGGTAATTCAAAAGTAAAGTGTCTTTATTTGACCGTGAAAGAAGGTGTAATAAGTTTTGACCCTTTTCATTATGCGTTTTAATATCTAAACCTAAAGACTCTAGATGTTTAAAGAGAGCAAGCTTATTTGGTTTTCCACGCATTCCTCTAGCGGCATAAAAGAAAGCAGCATCGTTGTTAATCCTCGGGTCCATGTTTAGATCTAAAAGCAAATTCATCATGAACATGTTTCCTGATCTGGATGCATAAACAAAAGCATTATTTCCCTTATTATCTAATCTTGTTAGGGTCAATCCTTTATCTGTAAAATATTCTATTTGTTGCTCATTCTCAATGAATGAAGAAAGTAATAACAGTGGATTTGCACCATCATTGTTAAATTCCTCTGTAATCACACTGCCCTGCTCGATGCACAAGTCATAGATCTCAGTATTCAATTGTCCAGTAACAGCGCAAAAATTAACCAAGCTGTATCCATGACTATCAATAATATCAGTTCGTGCCCCATTCTCCAAAAGGTAATGCATGAATGCAAGCTTATTTTTATAGGCTGCCCAAAAAATATAGGTGCGTCCATCATGGGTAAGCTTATTCACGTCATTTCCATCCTGAGCTAAAAGATGCTTAAGGATTTCATCATCCGTATTTTCAAGAATGGCCCAGCCTATTGCATCAAAATCGTAGCGGTCAAGCTCCGATGGACTGTTCCCATTGGCAATATCGTCTTTCACCTTTTCAATAGATGGTTTCGCTTTCCAGTAATCTCTTGTCAAAAAGATGTTTTCATCTTGCGCCAAAATGGTATTCGATAGAATAAGGATAGTAGATAGAAAAACATATACTTTCATCATAGATCTTGAAGTTCAAATTTAGGGGCTCCTTTTTCACCCAAATCGTTATAGAAGTCAATAAACCGGAGCTTAAAATAAGCTGCATTGTTCGTTTTGATGACATAATTCATGTTTTCTACAATCGTAAATTGGCTTACATCAAAGCTATAAGATTTCCAATCGTATCCGATAGTATTTATATCAAATGAGAAATCAAAATCTTCAATATTTTCATAGGCTATTTCTTCAAATGGCATAGACTCCTCTTGCGCACAACTTGTATTGAATCGATTGAGTAAAACGCCCGTTACCAAGTAAGGCAATGTAGGGTTTTGAAAAACATGTGTGTATTGAGAAAATAATAGGTCCCAATCATTTTTATTTGGCTCAATATCAATAACCGAATTGGTATTAAAAGAATACGATTTAAAATTAATATCTGGATCTTTCATAATCGTAATGGTTTCATCTTCTGAACCGTCTAGATTCGCTGAACGCATAAAAAAGGTCTCATCTTCATTGAATTCTAACATGATTTTTTTGAACCCTAGAGCAACTCCTGTCTCATTGTATCCCCGATCGATTAGATAAACGTGATTTAGACTGCGATAGTCTCCAATCGCAGTACTATCTAGCAGGCCCGTTTGTAAATCCCAGTTCCATACTGCATCATCCGTGCTGTTGACCGCTACAAAATCAACTGCTCCTAAATCAGCAGCTGCAGCCGCAAGTGAGCTATTTAAGAGTACATGCCATCCTCCAGATTCACATTCAAACGATAAATCCCAATCGGTTTTTTGATTCGTGCTTACAACGCTATTAGATGCTAAGTCATAATAAATTTGAAGGCCATAGGTTGTACCAAGCTCTACCTGACCCATCATTAAGTCACCTTGCTGATGAACTGGAACAGGAAGCTCCTCTTTGAGACAGCTACTTAAAAGTGAAACGAATGCAAATAAAAAGAAAAAGTACTTGAGCGCTTTCATATTTTAAACTTTAGGCCACAAAAAACGCTTCTTCCCCAATTCATAGATATAGAACCGCTGTTATCAGAGTGAACACCTCCAGTACCATAGGTACTAACAACATCCTGAACATTTAAAATGTTTTTTACGCCAAGTGTTAAGGTGATTTTATTATTTAAAAACTTCTTCGTCACATTACAGTCCATTTGGTTATAAGCTTCAATAAGGGATTCAGAAATCTCATCCTCACTAATAAAGAAACCATTTCTTCTACCATTATACTTGAAGAAGAATGCGGCGCTATAGTTGTATTTGCTATTGCTATACATCATATTAAAGCGATATTCAGGGCTAAAGTTGTAAGAAGGGACATCGTCATAGCTCCTTGCTAAATTATTGAAGCGACCGATATAAGAAATCCCTGTGTTTATAGATAATCCTTTGTAATTAAGCCCTGCATTGAGTTGATTCCCAAAAGTACTGTACTCCCCAATATTTACATAGGTATACTGCTGAGGATCATTTGGTGAAATGGCAAGGGTTATCAAATTATCAAGTTCATTGTAAAAAACACCAATGTCCGCCTTTAAACTTAATTTAGACCGTTTTTTGCTGTATGAAATATCAGCTGTATAATTGTCTGAAAATTCAGCATTCAAATTTTGATTCCCTACGATATTATGATTGATATCTACAAAATCAAAGTAAAGCTCTTTTAGTGAAGGAGCACGAAAACCTTTTGCATAAGACGCTCTGAATGTCCAAGCCTTGAGGTTATACTTTAAATTGACAGAAGGTACAAGTGGCGCCCGGTATTGAGAATTATAGGCCATTCGAAGCGCAGGTCTAAGGACTAATTCCTTGAAAAATGTAAGCTCTGAACTGGCAAACATGGCCAGATCCATTTGCTCCTGCCCTACACCTTCTATTCGCTCGCCAGAAGCCGTTTCAAACGAAACATCATAACCCAGCTGAAAATTATAAAAGCGATCACTTTGGTTCGTATTCCAAGTCCCCCGACTCATTAAAAGATCAAATGTAATTGTGTCCTGAGCACCAGGAGTCTGACTAAGCTCTTGACTCAAAGTCGTAAGGTCTTTTACAAAAGTATTTTTGATGCGCTTATAATTATTATACGCCGCTTGTACGTTTAATGCACTTTTGTTTTTGAAGCTGTATTGGAGATTGAAACCACCGTCGACTCGCCACGAATTATATTCGTCATCAAAAGCTGTTTCGTTATAAGGAGCTCTCGGAAGACCGCGGTTTGTTATTTTTTCATTGAAGTATGATAGATAAGGTGAAAAGGTGAAATTATGACGTTTCAGTTGGTAAGCTAATCTTGAAAAATATTGTTCTTTGGGTTTCCACTGCTTGTATCGAAGTGAATCAGCGGGTCTAGAACTTGGGAAATCAATAAAATTATCAAAAGGATTCCATCCATCGAAAAAATTTCTGCCAAGGGACAAAGTTATATTACCAAATCCTTTTTTGTAAGACAATGAACCATCTACATTATACTGACCAATGTTTTCGTAGTAAGAATTCAGCGTAGATGAGAAACCATCTTTATTATTTGTCTTGGATATTAAATTTATTGTTCCAGCAAGCGCGTCTGTTCCGTAGTTAACTGACAAAGGACCTTCTACAATCTCTATGCGTTCAATGGTATTTAAATTGATTTGGCTAATATCGATATTGCCATTCAAGCGTCCAATAACTGGAATACCGTCAATTAAAATTTTAATGTTTTGTCCAGACATTCCCTGCAGAGACATACTGCTTCCAAGCACATTGTCCTGCGCTACACGAATATTGTTCTGATTGACGAGAACATCCTTTAATGTAACAGCTGCCATAGCATCAATCGTTTTGCGATCAATTACTTTTATTTTCTGGACGGCCTTTTTCTGTGTTGTTTTTTTGTATTGGGCGGTGACAACAACCGTCTCAAACTCTTGCTCTTTTTCAACAGTATTCTGAGCGCCAACATGAAAGCTGACGCACAGAACAACTGAAATCCAAAAGTTACGAATCATCCTAGTTCAAAATCAGTTTTTGTCTAAGAAGTGTGGTGCCGGAATTGTAGCATACGATGTAAGCACCACCCGCAAGATGCTCTAGATTGAGCTTCTTGGTTCGCAACCCACCATTCTCTAATGAAAAGTCATAGACCACAAGACCATTCATATCGAGTACAGTACCTTTTCCAAGCAATTCATCTGAAGAAATCTCATAGATTAGGTTGACCACTCTTTGCTTGCAAGGGTTCGGATATAGGGTAAAAGTATTTAACGAAGCGGGTCCATCAATTCCTAGAGAACTGACAGATTCTGTGTTAAACTCAATGTCTCCAGAGGAGCTTCCCGCAAATCCTGTGAAGTTTATTTTCCAAATTTCGTTCGTTGCATCCCTTCTAACAAAATAGCTCAAATCAGCCTGCAGATCATACAAATAAGTGTCCATATTGAAAGATTTCCAATCGTAACCTATTGTATTGATTTCTTCTTCGAAAGTTTCTGTAGTATAATCAGCATCTGCCACAGGAACGCCTTCTGCCTGTGCGACTGAATAACCTACATTTGATAAAACGCCGGTAACTCCATAATTCATTCCCGGATATAATTCAGTAACATATTTTGTGAAAACAAGATCCCAGCTTTCTGAAAGTGGTTCTCGGTCTATTACTTCATCGTTCATTATTGAGTAGTATGCGAAGTTCTTACCAGTAAAATCAGACTTCACAACACTCGATTCCACCTCATTTCCACCATCAATATCTGCAAACTTAAAGCTATATGTACCACTGGCCAATTGTATGAGTTGGAACTTCTTAGCTGAACCATCGGCCCATTTTAAAACATGTAAAGAATCTCCTGTTATGTAATGGGTAATCATACTGTAGATACCCCATCCTAAATCAAAGGCTTCATTTTCATCTGCATTTTGATCAAAAGCACCAAGACTCCATGATTTGTCTGAATTAATTTGCGAGGTCCACGAAGACATTCCTGTTGTATCTAATGTTGACCAATCATTTAGGTCTCCGTTTGGATAAGTGAAAAGTTCCATGCCATAACCTCCATTGATGCGAACAGCAGAACCCATTCCACTTACACTAAACGCGATATCCCAGTTGGTATTGTCAACGTTTGCTATTTCTCCATTCGTAAAGCTATAGAAAGACTGGTTACTATATCCAGCTCCCAAACTTATCATTTCATTATTTTGAGCAAAAGCTCCTGCGGACATTACAAATCCGGCTATTATGAGTATTATTTTATTCATGTCGTTTTTTTGACAAAATTACGCACGAGAAGCCCATCCTGTCAATACCTTAAAGAGGGTATTTAGAATCGTTCTAAATAATAAGAGGTTTATAAATGACTTCTTATATTTAAGGCATGCTTAAATTCATATTGAACATTCATTTTGTACTATTAACAGGAGCGCTCCTTTCACAATTACCACAAACAATAAAACAAATAAATACCGGCTGGAAGTTCAAGGCATTTGATGATACTTCTTGGCTTGCTGCTACCGTACCTGGGACTGTGCACACTGACTTAATGGATAATGGTATAATAGAAGATCCTTATTATCGACTAAATGAGCGCAAGGTTCAATGGATCGATAAAAAAGATTGGATCTATCAAACAACATTTAATCTTGATAGCCTTTCTTTCAATAGGCAAAATCATGAACTGAATTTTGAAGGTTTGGATACTTATGCTACTGTTTACTTAAATGACAATATAATATTGAATAGTAACAATATGCACCGTACCTATACGGTGAATGTTAAGCCTTACGTAATCAAGGGCGACAACGTTTTGCGTATTCTACTAGAGTCACCTATTCGAAAAGGTTTAACGCTTTATGATTCATTGGGTTATATCCTACCCGTCTCTGCCAATGACCAGGCGGAAACAGGGGAAGTGCCAGGAGGCAAGCGTATCAATGTTCATACAAGAAAGGCCGCTTATCATTACGGTTGGGATTGGGGTCCGAGATTGGTGACTTCCGGAATATGGAGGCCCATCACATTGCGCTCATGGGATGATTTTAGAATATGTGATTTTAGGTTAAATACAAGTCTCAATGGAGATGTAGCGACTGTAATGGCTCAAGTTGATGTAGAATCTAACATTAAAAACGTCAATACGCTACTCGAATTAAAGCTTGACGATGAAATAATTAGCATTTCTAAGCTTCGTATTCAAGAAGGGAAACAGCAATTCAGTATTCCGATTAAAATAGACAACCCTCAACTTTGGTGGCCCAATGGACTCGGAAAACAACACCTCTATAACATTAAAGTAAACCTAAAGCGAAAAGAAATGGTGAGCACTGTTTCTCAAAATTTTGGTATTCGAAATATTAAGCTGATTGCAGATAGTGCTATCGGTCAACCCAATTTCTATTTCATGGTCAACGGTATACCAACATTTGCTAAAGGAGTAAATTATATTCCCCAAGATATATTTCTTCCTCGTGTTGAACGTTCAGATTACGAAAGGATTTTAAACGCAGCAGCTGATGCCAATATGAATATGATTCGCGTTTGGGGCGGCGGTGTATATGAGGACGAATACTTTTACACACTTTGTGATTCTCTAGGCTTATTGGTTTGGCAAGATTTCATGTTTGCTTGTGCCATGTATCCTGGAGACGATGGCTTTTTAGAGAATGTAAAACAAGAAGCTACAGACAATATTAAGCGACTGAGTAAGCATCCCTCAATCGCATTATGGTGCGGAAACAATGAGGTCCTCGCGGCTTGGAAAAGATGGGGCTGGGAAGAAGCTGCGAACAAAGAACAATCTCCAGAAGTAGCAAGGCGAATATGGCATAGCTACGACACCTTATTTCATACCATACTTCCTGCATTAGTGCAACAATACCATAAAGAAGTTGATTATTGGAGCTCTTCTCCAAGTGCCTCAGAAGGCCTACCTGAGGAATACACCCATGGAGATACCCATTATTGGGGTGTTTGGTGGGGAAAAGAACCTTTTCAAAATTTCAATACAAAGATTTCAAGCTTTATGAGTGAATATGGTTTCCAATCATTTCCTGAATACGCCAGCTTTAAGAAATATGCCGAGAAACAAGACAAAAGCATCTATTCAGAGGTTATGAAAGCACATCAACGTTCGAGTATTGGAAATGCGACCATTGAAGAATATATGAATCGATCTTTTCGTAAACCTATCGGATTTGAATCGGAATTATACATGAGTCAGCTTTTACAGGCGGATGGCATTCAGATTGGAATTGAAGCACATAGAAGAAACAAAGATAGATGTATGGGGTCTTTGTATTGGCAGCTAAACGATTGTTGGCCAGGCGCCTCTTGGTCAAGTATTGATTATTATGGTAAATGGAAAGCGCTGCACTACAAGGTGAAAGAAAGCTTTGCACCAGTAATCGTAAGCTATGAATTTGTTGAGGATGATCTAAAAATCACTGTAGTTTCTGATTTAAATAAGCCATATCGTGGAGAATTGAAAATCACACTTTCAGAATTTAAGGATATTGAAAAAATCATAAGTTGGAATCAAAAGGTAAACCTGGCGCCAAATGAATCCAAAGTAGTTTTAACCATTCCTAAGGATGGTCTTCCTAAAGCTAAAAACCAACTTTATACCTATCTTCAATTAGCATTGAGAGATGAAAACGGAATTCGTGCCTCAAAAAACATCTACTTCAAGCCCTTTAAGGAACTCGTACTCCCCCGCCCTAACCTTAGTTTTGAGACGGAATATGATAAAAGTAATGTTCTCTATCTCACGGTTAAAAGCGACTATTTTGCAAAAGGAGTGCACTTGACCTGCGATGGCGATCAAAATTTTTCGGATAACTTTTTTGATATGCCTATCAATGGTAAAAAAACAGTTTCTATTCAGCTAGACCCATTGTCAGATATCGATGCAATCATCAATTCAATTCAGGTCAGAAGTCTTTGGAATAGTATGCGCTAATACTTATTTTTAGCGCAAAAATTTTCCTTAAATATTAACTTATTTTCAATGTTTTTTACAAAAAATAAATAGTCATGAAAAAACGCTTTATTTACGTCTTCACTATAGTTGCGTTCCTTGTCTCGAACATGTCAAATGCGCAAGAAACAAATGATGAACTCGGTGCCTGGTACATGTATTTCTATAACACCACCTTTAAGGATAGTCCTTGGGGTATTCAAGGTGATCTTCAATATAGAAATTGGAATCTAGGTGGTGATCTCGAACAACTGCTGATTCGCAGTGGGATTACCTACCAACCAAAAAACACACAAATTAAATTCACCTTAGGGTATGGAAACATAACTACTGGCGTAATTGGAAGCAGTGATGAAACATCAGGAGAACACCGTATTTATCAAGAGGCATTATATCCGGTAAAATTCGGAAACCGAATCTATACCAATCATCGTTTTCGATACGAGCAAAGATTTGTTGAAAATCAAAACCTTCGTTCGCGTTATCGATACAACTTATTCATCAATGTTCCCTTAAATAAAAAGACTTTAGAGAAAAAGGCGATATATCTCGCCTTGTACAATGAAATATTCATCAATGGTCAGAGAGCCATTGGTAACAATAATTCCGTTGAAATATTTGACCGAAATAGAGCTTATGCGGCTATTGGATATGTCATTAAAAATGGAATTAGGGTCCAATTAGGTATCATGAATCAAACCACAGATAGCCAAGGTAAGAATCAGCTACAACTGAGCTTGCATCATAAGTTTTGAGGGGTTTGATAAACTTATTTATTCATCAACCACCTATCCAAATAAGGAATAGGGAAAGATCATATGATTGTTTACTTTTGGAACAACTTTTGTTACTACAACAGTATCATTCACCTTAAATTCCAAACGATGAAATACTTTCTTTTCTCTTTAATTTTATTTTCGTTCGCCTTAAAAACCAATGGCCAACAAAATTCACTTTCCACTGATTCCTCATGGAATTGGTTAGACATGTATTACGAAGGAGATACAGCGCTTAAATCCGAGCTTATTTCTTTCTACGAACTTTTGAACAATGTTCAAACAGCGCAAGAAGTTGAGGAGTTATTTCACCTCCAACAAGACTTGGCAGAGGAGCTGTCATACTCAGTTGATTTGAGCAGAAGTTACGGTGATTCAGAGGAAGAAGATTTAAGTGAAGCAGAGCGAGAAAAATATGCCTACTTTATATACCAGGCAAATATGGATGATGCTATTTTATTTCTAAACGATTTGAGTATCCCTGGATTTGATTTTGGATGCGCAGCTGAATGCACAGCATTTGATGTAACAGTCGATTACTCAATTATCGTTGACGCTGCCCAAAAAACGGAAAACATCTATGATGACATGGGTATTAATATCATTACAGATGTATGGGGTGTTCATCGAGATTATGCGCCAAGTTTTCAAAGTGTTGAATGCTGTTCCTGCCCTGGATTTAATGTACTAGGTTCTGGTGAACAATTTTCCCTTCTTACTCGAATAAAAAAATACCAAGAAAGGACAAATCTATTTTCAGATGAATTAGGAATGATTAAAACTACAATGGCCAACTATATTGTCTGGAACGATGGATTTATGATGGAAGAAGAAGCCGTTTGTCAAGAGTTCGAGTTAATAAAACCTTTAATCGACTTTTCTAAGGAAGCAATGACGGAACTCTATAAAAAGGAACCATTTTATAAATATAAACTCAACTATACCATTATTGATGGACAATTTTTTGTCCGACAAAAAAGCATACCTCCTGGCTGCATTGCACAGCTCAAAACCGAGTTAAATGGGGACAACTCACAGGCATCAATTTACTTGGAAAGAAATAGCTTAAGAGGTTGTATAGATGCAAATATCGCATTCCCTGGTGGAGAAGAGCAAAAAGTTAGTTACACCATAGATGAACACCTTCTAGATGATACCTATTTACTGACAATCACTGAGGTTGTCGATGGAAGTATGGGTTCAAGTCGCAATCAAATTATTGTGCAATTTGTGAATAAGAGCTATAAACTGAAAGATGGAAGTAAAATCAATGTTTTGAGTCTCGATAAAATCGGAGAATGGTAGACATAGATAAACTGCGACAGATCTATAAATTTGGCAAGGAGCTTAGCATTGAGGATGCCGGGATACTGATTAAATCAGCAAAGTCCAAAAGCTTCAAAAAAAAAGAGGTCATTATTGAGGAAGGTGCCTTAAAAAAGGATGTTTACTTTATCCGTAGCGGGCTTGTAAGGGCATATTGTATCAATGATAAAGGAGATGAGATTACCTTTGGCCTGATCGCAGAGAATCAAATACTTACCAATATTGATATCATTTTATTCGATCAGCCATCCCGTTTTTATTATGAATGCATTGAGGACACCAAAACTTTTTCAATTGATTTCGACAAAGTTCAAAATATCATCGAGCGTAATCCAAAGCTAGAACGAAATAGAAAGTTTTTTGCAAGGAATGCCATGAAGAAGATGTTACAGCGACTAGAGACATTTGTATTGATGAATGCAGAGGAAAGATATGAGGACTTCATCAAGAATAACCCTACACTCAGCAATAGAGTTCCAGATAAATATTTGGCAAATGTATTAGGCATTACTCCAGTATCATTGAGTCGTATAAGGGCACGAATTGTGAAAAGAAAAAAATCAGGACGTTGAGTTTTATCATCTTATCAAGCCACGAACTTCGGTATAGCTCTAAATAAATCAGCAAAAGATAAATTCAATTATGTATACGTTTTTTAATGAACCTCCATGCAGTATTGTAGAACAAAGGTGTAAATCATATTTTTCCTTTAACTTGGTACGACTATTGTATTTTACGCTAAAAGAAATAAAATGAAACGATTACTTGCTACCTCTTTGTTGTTCACCTCATTTTTAATTCACGCCCAAGAACCTTGGGGCTGTACTCATCATGATTATAAAGAAGGTCAAAAGGTATACAGCTGGAAATTTAATGGAATTGAAATGCGGTCAACACCTGTTGTTTCATCACCAACAATGAAAATAATTCCTGAAGGCGATATGGTGACTGTCATAGAGGCAATAGACACCTATTCAGAGCAAAACACTTGCTTCAAGGATACGATATTGCGAGATCCACTTATTATAGTCGAAAGCCCTTTCATCAAAGTGAAATATGGAGAAGATACTGGTTACGTAATTGAACATTACCTCAACAGCTCAAAACCACTCGACATTGAGCAACTTATTAGTTCAGGAAATTTGCTTCATAATAGCAGGCTCGTTTGGCCGGGAGATTATTCTTCAGGGGAAGCCTCAACGCGTGTATATGACAACGGTGTAATATGCAAAACTTATTTTGGCGGTAAAGTATCAAGTGAGGAATCTTTTTTGATTCCTCAGGTTGCGCGCAAAACTCATTTTTATTTAATCGCACTCCAGTTATTGGCTAAATACGGAAGCGATAAAAACGAGGGAGTATACTTTGAAACGGATGGGCTTTATTTTTCATGGATACTTACGGACCCATCTGGCGAAAACCCTGGAGATGAATCCATTCATATTTCAATGTCACCCTACGGAATGGTTTATTCTCATGAAACAACAGGTTGTTAGGCTCAGCAGAGCTTAAACCAATTGCCTTGGTTCATTTAAAAACATTCTAGTAAAAAAAAATGGCCATCCTGAGGGACAGCCATATTTCATGTATTTAAAAAGTATCTTAAGCTATGCTTCGCAGGAAACGCACTCTTTTTTCTGTTTGAATTTCTGCGCAGCATTCATACTGTGCTGATAGTAAAGAGACTTTAAGCCCATTTTCCATGCCGTAATATACAGTTTGTTGATATCCTTGATTGGCATATCAGGATGCACAATGATGTTCAGTGATTGTCCCTGATCAACATATTCTTGTCGGTTTCCAGCTTGGTAAACAATGTCCATTTGGTCGATTTCAGAGTAGGTTTTGAAAACGTCTTTCTCCTCATCTGTTAGGAAGTCTAAGTGCTGAACAGAACCATCTCTATTTCGTATTGAATGCCATACATCTGTGGTATTCTTTCCTTTCTCTTCAAGTAACTCCAATAAGAATGGATTCTTGATTGTGGTTTTAATCTTAGCGATATCCTTCACATAAATATTCGACCAAATTGGTTCAATACCCTGAGAAACCTGCCCAAGAATAAATGCAGAAGATGTTGTCGGTGCAATTGCATTTAAGGTTGCATTGCGTCTTCCATAACCCTTCATCACTTCAGGCTCTCCAAATCGGTCTGCTAATTCTTCAGAAGCCTTGTAAGACTTTTCCTTGATTAACTTAAAGATTTCTGTATTCAGGTCATATGAACCTTGACTACTGAATGCAAGTTTCTTCGATTGGAGTAGAGAATGCCATCCGAGTACACCAAGACCCAGAGCTCTATTTTCTTTTGCGAAGTTGTATGCGCGCTCCATGAATAAGAAAGTCTGTCTGTCTTCTCGATCTGCTGAATCACGATACACATCCAACTTATCCAAGAACTCGGTTATGACTGCATCAAGGAAGTACACCATTGTTTCAACAGCATCTGTATCCTTCCACTTGTCATAATGCAAAACATTAAGCGATGACAGTACACACACAAACGACCAGTTTTCGTTTGAAGGAAGCATGATTTCAGTGCACAGGTTACTTGCTAAAATCTTAAGGTCCTTTTCCTTATATACTTCAGGAGCGCCTTGATTTGCTTTGTCGTTGAAAAAGATATACGGATATCCGATCTCTCCACGCCGCTGAATTACTTTCGCCCAAATCTCTCTTTTTTTAGCATCACCTGCGATCATTTCTTCCATCCAAGCATCTGAAACAGTCACGCCATGAGTTAATTCTTGTATGGGGTTTCCTTCTGTTCCGATCTCCAAAAACTCATGAATATCATTGTGCTCAACTGGAAGGTAAGGAGAAAAACGTCCTCTTCTCACAGAACCCTGGCTCACAACATCAACCATTGTCTCGAAAAGCTGCATGATGTGAACAGCACCTGAAGCCTTCCCATTATTTTTAACAGGAGCACCACGGTGACGTATGTTGCCAAAGAATCCTGAGGTACCTCCTCCTAACTTAGACATCATGCCTACCTCAGATTGGGTATATAATATATTCCCCATATCATCGGACACATTTGAACCAAAACAGCTAATTGGTAGCCCTCTCTCTTTTCCGAAATTTGACCAAACCGGTGAGGCTAAAGAAAAGAATCCTTCAGACATGTAATGGTAAAACTTATTGGCATAGCCCTCAATACCAAGGATATCTTCTGCACGTTCTGCGATTTCTCGAATCCGCTGCTCAGGAGAAACACCTGGGACCAAATATCCCGCCTCAAGGAAATTCCTACTATGATCCGTCAGCCATGAAAATGATTCTTTTTCTTTCTGCGCATCTAGGGTTTCACGTCTAGCTTTTAATAAAATTTCGGCATCCAAGTCTTTTTGTCCTTTCTGCGCTTTATCTTCTGTATTTTGTATTTTTTTCTCCATATTAAAAAAGGTCGTCTGCGGTTATACTTTGTGTTCTCTTACTGTAATTGATAGATCTCTTGACAAAGAAATCACCGTGCTTTGTGCCAATAATCTCATCATTAAACCACTCCGTATCCTTCAATACCTCTTCGTCAGTTTCAAAAACTTTAGCTACTCCTATACTCTCTAAAGATCGATTGAATCGGTCTTTTATAAATTCATTGATTTGGCTTTTAGGTAAAAAGTCCAATTCACCTTTTTCAAAAATCCAATCAATGATTCCGCTTTCTGCCTTAAAGGCCTTGCGACACATATCTTGAATGCGTTCAGCATATTCTTCATCAAACCAGTCTGGATTCTCAGATTTGATAATTTTAATCAAATCAATTCCAAAGTCACCATGGATCTGCTCTTCTTTTGATGTTGCTTCAACGACATTTGAAACACCTTTAAGCATATTGCGGTGCTTGTTGAATGCCATAATAATCAAGAATTGAGAAAACAATGAAACGTGCTCAATAAATAATGAGAAAAGCAAAACAGACTCAGAGTATTCTTTTGCATCTTCACTTTTAGAGGCCGCCAAAGCAGTTTCTAAATATTGAACCCTTCTCATAATTACGGGCTTCTTTTTAAGTGTCTGAAATTCTTTATTTAACCCAAGGATTTCAAGAAGATGCGAATAAGCATCTGCGTGACGCACCTCACTTTCTCCAAAAGTTGCACCTACGGAACCAACCTCTGGTTTAGGGATTTTTTGATAAATATCACCCCAAAAGCTTTTAACGGCCACTTCAATTTGGGAAATTGCCAGCATGGTGTTTTTAATTGCACTGCGCTCTTTATCAGTCAATTTAGTCTTAAAATCTTGTATGTCACTTGTGAAATTGAATTCGGAGTGAATCCAGTATGAGTGGCGTATCGCTGCCACGTATTCATAAAGATCTGGATACTCATAT
>CAJXDT010000020.1:0-44032 GCA_913052055.1 uncultured Cryomorphaceae bacterium | reverse complement strand
GGGTAAAGTAGAAAAGCTAGAGTTCAAAACATCAGGAAAGCAAATCATCTCCCCTGGCTGGAGGGTTTTATATCAAGGAGAATCAAAAAAGGAAAATACAGATGATTCAAAAAATAAAGCAGAAACCAAAGATAAGGTGCTGCCCAATTTTGTAAAAGGAGAAAAAGGGCCTCACGCACCGCTTGTACATGAAGGGAAAACCAGTCCCCCAAAATACTACACAGAAGCCTCGCTGCTGAGGAGTATGGAAACTGCAGGCAAATTTGTGGACGATGACGAAATGCGTGACTTAATGAAAGAAAACGGTATTGGAAGACCATCCACGCGTGCCAATATTATTGAAACATTATTCAGAAGAAAGTATATCGAAAGAAAGAAAAAAAATATTCATGCCACCGATCTTGGCATTCAGCTTATTGGAACGATTAAGAGCGACCTACTTAAAAGTCCTGAACTTACTGGTCAGTGGGAAAACAAACTACGCCAGATAGAAAAGGGTACCTATAGTCCATCAGAGTTCAGACAGGAATTATTTCAAATGATTCGGAGGTTAACCGATGAAGTAATTTTTAACTAGAGGGGTGCGTAGTGGTAAGTCGTGTTATCGAAAGATTGATCCTGTAGAACAAGCTCATTTTTGGACAATACGTTTATTCTCAAATGTTTAAGAGGTAAGTTTTCTGGTTTGTACGTAATGAACTGCTTATTAAAATTGCCGTTCAAAGCATATCCCCATGTCCAATTTCCAATTATGGTGTCGTTTTCATTGTTTGGGTTATTAAAATCATATGTCCATGGTCCATGATTACTTATCTTCACAAAGGTCGAATCACCATTATTTATTTCAAAAGTAATGTGATCAAAAATCTCTGTAGACTCTCCATTTTCTCTAACCGCTTCAACGCATCTCCATGACGTGCCCATCAACCTTTCTTCGGGCGACTTAAATGTAATAAAGGGACGTTCGTATTTTCCACATGAACCAAGCAATATAAGGACAGTTAATGCTAATACTATTTTCATAATTATTGGTTTTACAGCCCCTAATATATAAAATCACATCCTTTTCGGCGAATGAATTCCCAAAAGTTGTAAACTTTTTTCGATGATTAAACTGACCGAGCTACTTAAAATCAATCGATTAGACCGAGTATCCATATCAGTTTCTGGTAAAATTTTAACACTTTGATAAAACTGATTGTAAAGCTTAACGAGCTCATAGCAATAGCTTGTTATACCTGATGGGGTGTAAGATTTAGCTGATTCATCTATAATGGAAGGGAACCTCGAAATTGCCTTAATTACATCTTTTTCACTCTTGATTAGCGAACTACTTGTATTCAGCTGATTTTCATATTTACCTGCTTTGTTCAATAAGGAACAAATTCTAGCATAGGTATATTGAATGAACGGCCCTGTATTTCCATTCAAATCGATAGATTCCTGAGGATTAAACATCATACGTTTCTTAGGATCCACCTTCAATAAATAATACTTAAGTCCTGACATACCGATTTGGTGATACAATTCTTCTTTTGCTTGTTCGGACATGTCATCCAAATGACCTCGTTCTTTGGTCATTTCCTTTGCTCCTGAAATGACATCGGCCATTAATTCATCGGCGTCTACAACTGTGCCTTCACGAGACTTCATCTTTCCTGTAGGAAGGTCTACCATTCCGTAGGATAGGTGGTGGCAATTATCAGCCCAATCATAACCTAGCTTCTTCAAAATCAGAAATAGTACCTTGAAGTGATAATCTTGTTCATTTCCAACAGTATATACCATACCATCAATACTTGGGAAGTCCTTAAATCGATCTATGGCAGTTCCAATATCTTGTGTCATGTAAACGGCAGTTCCGTCCGACCGAAGTACAATTTTTTCATCTAATCCATCCTCAGTCAAATCAATCCATACAGAACCATCAGCCTTTTTATAAAAAACTTCTTTTTGCAAACCTTCCTGAACTACATCTTTACCGAGAGCGTAGGTATCAGACTCATAATAAAGCTTGTCAAAGGAAACTCCCATGGTTTCGTAGGTATGCTCAAAGCCTTTATATACCCATCCATTCATAGTACTCCATAGCAAATACGTTTGTGGATCTCTCGCCTCCCATTTGATCAGCATATCTTTTGCTTGATTCAATAGGCTTGTATTGGCTTTAGCCAATTCCTTTAGCTTAGCATCAATTGCTTTCGTTTGCTCTTCTGACTTACCTACTTTAGCTTGTTGAAATTTATGTACTTCACTCTGCAGAGAATCATCAATAGTACCTGTACCCCAGTCATCAATCAAATTAGACGCCTCGATATTCATTTGTTTATCAAACTCAACATAGTATTTCCCGACTAATTTATCTCCTTTTAAACCAGTGTTATCAGGGGTTTCTCTTTCCCCTTTTTCATTGATTGGAGAAAACTTTTCCCATGCAAGCATACTCTTACAAATATGAATACCTCTATCGTTGATGATTTGTGTACGAATGACCTCATGCCCATTTGCTTCAAGAATAGAGGACACTGAATCTCCCAAAAATATGTTTCGCAAATGACCTAAATGAAGGGGCTTATTTGTATTGGGCGAGGCATATTCAACCATTACAAGGGGTTTGGATTTCGGTTCACTGAATCCAAAACTTGACACTGAACTTTTCTCAAGTTCAAGCAACCAATATTGATCTGAAAGGGTAATGTTTAAAAAACCTTTTAACACATCAAAGTTTTGAATTTCTTCAATGTTTTCCGTTAAAAAAGTTCCAATTTTTTGCCCAGCATCTTCAGGTTTACATTTTAGGAGCTTAACAAAAGGAAATACAACCAAAGTCAGATCTCCCTCAACATCCTTTCGAGTTGGTTGAAACTGAATCATACCTTCAGAAACTGTTGTTCCAAATAAAGAGGTACTGTTCTCGAGTAATAATGCTTTTATCTTTTGCTCCATATCGTTTGCACTGGATTAAACCAGGACTGCGCAAATTTAAAGATTTACCTTCAATCCGGCATTTTATTTAGAAAACTCTTTTCTATCAATAAATTTTAAGTGTTTAAAAACTAAATTTGAATCAGATTATCACAATACGAAATATGAAAACAACAATAGAAATAAGTAAGTATCCACTCAATGAAAATTATGAGCCGCCAATTCTCAATTTTATTGAGCGACTTAATACTCATAAGGGTATTGAGATTAAAACGAATGCCACAGCGACGCATATTGTGGGAGATTATGATGAAATAATGGGGCTATTGCAGAAAGAAATCAAGCATTCTTTCCAGTTCTATGGGAAAGCCATATTTGTCATGAAAATACTCCATGGCGCACTAGATATTTAACCTAAGGTTTAAGTCGATTAGAATATTAAATACACTATATTTGCCTCCTCCGGGGATGTAGCTCAGCTGGCTAGAGCGCTTGACTGGCAGTCAAGAGGTCGTGGGTTCGACTCCCATCTTCTCCACAGTTAAAAGCCTTCATTCTGAAGGCTTTTAACTTTTCTAAAAATGTACTCGGATAAAAGCAGAACACATTATATTTTTTTGTTGTGTTTTTTGTAACTTTCATTTCGAAAAAATGCGCGTTTTATTTCTAGCCATACTAACAACTATTAACATAGGTTTACCAGTCAAATCGGATGCACAACAATTGCATATCGAATGTGATACAGCTCATTTCCATTTTGAAGACTATATCGATTCAATGAACTATTACGAAATACAAATGGGAGCGAAAAAAAACCTCAGCACGAATGATGAGCGGCTAAAACTTGCCTTTTATGTAGCGCTAAATCGCTACCCGGAGCTATATCATACAAGAATTACCTTGAAGCATAAACCAATTAGCAGCACAATGCAGGCGCAACCGAGTCCAGACTTTTTATTTAAACGAAAAAGTAAAAGGGCTTATCGAATATTTGTAAACAATAACCCAAATCTAACAGGAATCAATTACGAGGAGCTCAGCTTTAATGGATTGGTCGGGTGGATTGGGCATGAATTTGCTCACCTCATCGATTACAATTCCATGAACAACAGAGCGCTTCTAAGTTTTATTGGAGGCTATGTATTTGATAAAAGAACAATGCGCCGAACCGAGAGAAATGCGGATCGGGAAACCATCAAACGCGGACTTGGTATTCAGCTTCTAGATGGTGTAGCCTTTTTTGAAAAAAACAATAAGGTCTCAAAAAAATACCGCAAAAGAAAGCAAAAGAATTACCTCTCTGAAGCCGAAATCATTGTCGATATCGAGAGAAACTGTAATCATTAAAATATAAATCATGAAATATATCATACTTATCACGTTCATTGCTCCACTATTGATTTTTGGACAGGAGCTCACAAACTCCTCTAACCTAGATATCGAAAAAAGCTGGGGTCAAGAACCTCAGGGCTGGACTTATGAAATGAATCTCGTTGTACCCAATGAAATAGGTCCTACAAATGGATTTCCGGTATGTATTTTATTACATGGAAATGGTGGTGATGCAGCTGAATTCTTAAATGACTTTACGCAAAGTATACCCTGTCATATTTTGATTGCACCAGCCGGATATATGAGTAGCTGGAACATCTGTAGTGAGGAAAGCGATGCGCCTGACATGGAAATGCTCGATGAATTGATCGCATCGTTGGCAGCTTACACAAATGTAAATACAACCAAAATTCGATTGTTGGGTTATTCGAATGGCTCTGCGCTTGCAAATCGAATATGGATTGAAAATGACAATCCAGATATCGATAAAATATGTTCTGTCGTTTGTCAGCTTTCAGAAATGCAAGCACACAATGGTAGCTTTTATGGCCCTTCAGGTAATACTGAGGCGTCGATGGCGTTTTGCGGCTACGACACAGAGAAAACTCCGCTTACAGGAAGACATTATTTAAATATTTGTAACACCAACGACCCTGTAATCCCTTATAATGGAGGACCAGCGGTAGGTGCAGTTTTTATTCCCTCAAAAGCTGCAATTTACGAGGTTGCAAAGAGCCAGGGATATACTGGGTCCATGATAGATGGAGATGGACAAGAAATCAATTCATCAGGTATTTTTGAATACAATTACCTCTCAGGTCAAGTCGTTCACCTCAGGGGAGATGCAGGTCATGGTCTCAACGAAGCGCAAGTTGACCGTATTTCAGATTTCTTCTCCTATGATTGTTCTCCTACCGGATCAGTTGAAGAAAACGAGGCGAAAATTAGGGTTTTTCCCAATCCGATGACTCAAACCTTATCGATTCATGGCTTAAAAATGCCCGCTTCGATTGAAATTATCGATACCAAAGGAAAATCAGTATTTCACGAAAAAAGCTGCAAAGGAGAATTGAATATTAGCGAGCTAAAAGCGGGTATGTATTATCTTCACATCCATGACGATTCGCTATTGATTGTAAAAGAATTCATCAAGAAGTAAAAATATCTATCCACACACCGTTCTAACTTTCGAGTAACTCATATTGTATTTTTTTATTTAGATTTACAATATGGATTGGTATATGAAAAATAGATGGTGGATTTGGAGCTTAATGGCAGTTTATTTGGCCTACAGAATTTATCTATCCGTTGTATATTAGTGTCTTACGATTACACGCTTTGTAAGCATCCCCTTCTCCCCTTCTCCAAACAGCATATAAATGCCATTTGATAGCTGAGATACATCAATCACTTGAGGTGATGAATTTACATTGATAGAAGCCATCCGTCTTCCTTCCATATTGAATAACATCAAGGACTCGAGTCCAAAGCTCTCTGGCCACATCACAACAAATTGATCCTGCGCTGGATTCGGGTAGCACCACCAGTCACTTTGAAGCTCCTGAATACTCGCATCATTGTAATAAACGAAAGGTGCTGTCAAGAAATCACAACCAAGACTATCATAGACATAAGCCACATAATCTCCATTTTCATCAGGTTGGTGGTCGTAGGTGGTCGCTCCACTAATCTCTATGCCGTCCAGATACCATTGCACACCATAGCTTTGTGGTAAATTAGGTACGTATAAATTTTCAGCAGCATCTATTTCAATTTCAAAACTCAATGTGGTATCGCAATAAATGACAAATACAGAGTCTGAAGTTGAGTTGCAACCTAAAGGACTGTATGCCGTCACATAATAATAACCTGTTTGGTCTATGGATTCCACAGAATCCGTATGACCTGTCCAAAAAACACTATCAATAGACCATTGTAAGATATACTGTGAAGAATCCGTTGCGATTGTGTATGCAGTTGAATCGTATACAATATTTGGGATGCCTGGTGCCGCACCTACAATAATCGTATCAATACTCTGAACTGAAGGAACAGGGAAAATCTGTTGGTAGTCAATGTTGTAAGCAACATCGGAATAAGAGCCTGCTCCACAGCTCGAGCAGCTAGAAAAGTTCATAATATGACTTCCACAATTGTCATCTCCACCATAGGTAATCTCTGCTGCATTGGTTTGTGCCGCTGTTTCATCAGCATCCATCACTTTAATCTTATATTGCTTGGTAGGATCCATATTGATATTGACAGACCAAGTTATTGGTCCATCGTTATTGTATTCATAATTGGATTGATAGATAAGATTTCCATCTTCCAAAAGCTGAAAATAGGGATCTGGATTGTTACCATTTAACGGTTCCCACCCCCACGGTTGTCCAAGCCAATTCTCGCCAACATTTAATATAGTAACCTCAGTAAGGGTATAATTGTCAAGCGTATCTGTATTATTATAGCCTGAATACTGGACAGGATAAGTGCCCGGCTGAGTATATGTTTGAACACCCGGGTTTTCATCATTAGAGGTGACACCATTTCCAAAATCCCATTCATAATAAAGCAATCCTGGGTTGTTATTGGTGAAATCAACCTCCAGTGGTAAGCAGCCAATCGGTGGGTTAGAATTGAATCCTGAGTTACCAATTGCAGGCGTCTGAATTTCGAGCGTAATAAAGAAAGGTACAGGGATATTGTCAATATTTGCTCCTGAGGCGGTCACATCAACTAAAATACTGACCTCTACTTCATAAACCCCAGCAAGAATCGGTGTACCAAATACATTAATGCATCCATACACATTGTTTTGAGGATTATAATTACATCCGTTTGCATCGTTGTTACAAATCCAGCTGAGTCCAACAGGAAGCGCGATACTGACGATTTCAAAATTATTGATCGTTGCTCCACTTGTATCTGTTGGCATCACAAAAGTGATGTCTTCAGAATAGGGTTGACCTGCGAACCCTACCGGTAGTGGATTCGGATAAATCCCAGCTATCGTATAGCTGTTGTCTACCGTGCATTGTGCTGAGGAATGGTTATGTATAAAAAGAGAAACAAAAAGGAGCGAAATAATGAATAATAGTCTCATAGCTTTTCTATATGTTGGCATAGATATTTTAGATTCGTTAGTCTAAATATAATGGTATTTATTTTAAGGTTTTCAACAATTGTTGATAAGTACAAGTTATAACATGTTGATAAGTAGAACCTTAACTATGAATAACTTCGATTTCTCATTCTTGCTTTTCCGAAACATGTTTTGTTATTTTAAAGAACCAAACGAGGGATAAAAGGTTTGTCAGCGGACAAATTCCTCCCGATAAATTTCTTGCTAAATGTATTTAGAAGGGTATTGAGTAATGCGAATAAAGCTCCTTACTGAGAAGGGTTTGACCCTCAGAATTTATACCAAGCATTTGATGCTGTGAAAACAAAAATCAAAAGAACATTTGTCTAAGGAATATTGCGAGAGTAATTGTTCTATGTGTTGAATGAAAATTGAGTATCAGTCGCGTGAAAATCAAGATTCAGGATTCAAAATCATCGAAAGCAAAGAAAGCCCTGGGGTTTGAAAGCAGAGATGATTGGAAGTTTAGAAGTATTATTTTGAGTTTTCGGGCGATAAATATTACGGAAGCCTCATAACAGTAGTTTGGCGATACATGTTGTTCGCAACTGAATTGAAAGCGGTTTGCAATCCTTCACGGAATGCAAGTCGCTTTACTGTTTTAAGGACTTTAGTTTTTCTTAAATACCTTTAGAGATCTATTCCCTAATTGTAGATAATATACATTTGGACGCAACCCCGAAAGGTTGATTTGTGGATTTATTTCATCAATTTGACCATCAAGAATGAGTTTGCCATCTATACCAAAAAGTGAATATTGCATTGGGTATTGTAATGCTCCTTTTATCATAACAATATCAGCAGATGGATTGGGATAAACCGAAATTTGTTCTGCATCAGATTCATCAAGAGATGCTGATGAGCTACAATCTACAACAGATGACAAATAATTGAAGCGTGTCTGAATGAAGGATTTTAAACCATATATCGCTCCACCTGGTCCCGGTCCCGAATTCAAGTTGGATTCAATATTGGTATCAAAATCATTATTACTGTACATTTTATTGTTGTCGGCATATACAAATTGCTCAATCAAGGCTTTGTAATTATCAATAATTGGATTCAGGTAAGTTGGGTTAAATACCGTATTTAACAGCAGGCAAATCTCTGAGGTATATTGACTCATAAATAAATCGTTTTCAAATACACGCTCTAATAAAGGTCTCTGCCCCTGATAGAAGTCAATGGGCAAATTGGTCATGGGTGTTTGCACACCAAAAGCATAGGAGCCAAAAGTTTCATTTGCATCCCATTTGATCCACTCCCATTGGTCTGTGGACATATTATGATAGAGATAATAATTTCTCGCAGACAAGGTGTATGTGTCAAGGTTACTGAACAGATTATTGAATGCTACTGAGCTTAAAAACGGACTTAGATCTAAACGAGAGGGTAAGCCTGATTCAAATTCTTCATCTGATGAGCTATTCAAGAAATATATAAAATCAATGAGGTCATACCAGTCGTCAGCATCCTCATTAGACTTTAGCTCATATGATGATTCATAAGAGGATTGATTTAAACCTAAATAGACAAGGCTTGCCTCTCCGTCACCCCCGCCAAAGTTCGATCCCGCCTTAAAAAGGTTTCCGTCATCATCTCCAATACGCCAATCTAAAAACTGGTCATCAATTTGCTCGATCATCGTATAAAACCCCCACGCTTCACCATTGTATTTCACAGTTGCATAATTTGCTCTTGGCGCCGGCACTCCTCTTTCTCTGCACAAATCAAAAAATAGCTTCTCGCGCATAAAAGTTGGATCTTTAAAACCATTACTGAAATTCAGTTTTTTCAATCCATCATAATTTTGACCAGAAATGTACTTGTTGAAGTCAATTTTAAAAGACTTTTTATCACCAGGATGCATTCCACTTGAATTACCCTTTAATCGGATACCCACACTATCAAAAGTATAAGCACCTGTCGCGTCTGTCAATGTTAAATTGGCAGGAATATAAACAGACCCATTGACATCCATATTATCATAATTATATTCCAATTGTTGCCAAAAGTCATTTTGAGGAAAATCAAGTTCTATCGATACTACCTGATCGGTAGAAAATAGATTTGCACCTTCAATTTGGGAGAAGATATTTCCAATAAAAATTAAAGAGGGTATAAGAAAAAGTAGTTTTGATGTTTTCATTTTAGATTGAATTCGAAGTGTATAGTTTTATTCATTTAAAAATCTTTGACGCTGTAAGTTAACATTTCCTTTAAAATTAATTAACAATTGAAAAATAAGCGGTCTCTAATAAAACATTCATTTGTAAAAAACTTAAATTTGGTAAATACATTTATGATGTCCTTCAAAGTCACACTTATTTTTCTCCTTTTCAGTCCATTTTTGGCCTGGACACAACCGAACTACACAATCCTAACCAATACAAATCCTCACCCTGGAAATTTATTTTTTCATGTAGGAGGGCCACCAAGCAAACCGGTCAATATACTAGATGCATCAGGAGAACTTATTTATTCCCAAGATCTCGGGCTTAAAGGCTGGGCTTGGCAGGTAAATCTAAACAATAAAATTACCTATTTTGACAGGCAGTCCAAGGGCTGGTTCGTAATGGACTCATTAAAAAATATCGTCGATAGCGTATATTGTAAAAATGAATACACCGCAGATCTCCATGATTTTCTTGCTTTAGAAAACGGTAATTATGTTCTATTTTCCTACGATGAACAAGAATATGCAACAGATACTATTTCTCCCAATGGAAGCCAAGATGAAACAGTAATAGGTTTGGTCATCCAGGAGCTAGATTCATCGCACAACGTTATTTTTGAATGGAAGAGCTGGGACCATTTTTACATGTCTGATTATCCCGATATAAATTATAACAACAACACTATTGATTTTTTACATTGTAATGCCATTGATATTGATGAAGATGGTCACTTTTTAATCTCAAATAGAACAATTTCGGAAATAACGAAGATTCACAGAACAACTGGAGAAATCATTTGGAGATTCGGCGGAGCGCAAAGCGATTTTACTTTTTCCAATGATTACCCTTTTTCTCAACAGCATTGTATAAAAGGTCTGGGGAATAATAAGTATTTACTATATGATAATGGAAACCGGAGTGATACATATACTGGCGGTATAAAAAGATCAAGAGGTGTAGAATATGAACTCAATTTAAATGACTACACGGCCACCAAAATATGGGATTATGTGCACCCCGATTCCTTATTTACGCCCTCAATTGGAAGTATCCAAAGGCTAGATAATGGCAACACGCTGATTAACTTTGGAAATAACCAATCAATTGGAAGAGGGTCTGTTATTACTGAAATAGACTCGAATAATATAGTTGTTTTTGAAATCGAATTAGATACTGGGGAAAGATCATACTGTGCGAATAAAGCGGAGTGGAATTTTTATACCGGACCCACTGTCGAGCTCTTAGATCTAAATGAAAAAACAAGCGAACAATTATCGATTTATCCGAATCCGACGAAGTCAAGTTTTAAAATTGAATTGGAACAACAAGATGAAACTTTCAGAACGATTGAAATTTTTAATGTCAACGGAGAAGCGCTCGTTTCGATGCTGTTTCTTGATGAAAATCCAAAAAACATATTTTCCATAAATGAGAAACTGAAAACAGGCGTTTACATTGTAAAAGCTACCTCAAATATGCATTCTTATTCCCGTAGAATCTGTATTACAAACTAATTTAGATACTAAAAGCTAGCCAAGATGCACCTCTTCGATTACAGGTGTTACAGCCTTGAGTACTTCAAAGGCCGCCGACGCCATACGGTTTTGGGTGTCTAAGGTGGGATTTACCTCAACAACCTCAAAACATGCTGTTTTCCCTGTGCGGATAAATGTATTAATGATTTCAACTACTTCATCAATATCAAAACCACGAGGAACGGGAGTTCCTGTTCCTTTAGATATTCGATCACAGTCAAGGCTATCTACATCAAAGGATATGTAAATAACATCGCAAGAGGAGAGCTTCTGAACGGCCTCATCTAAGCAAATATCCATACCTCTAAAACGAATTTCATCAACTGTATAGTTTTTGATACTATGCTCTTTCATACAAGCATCTTCGGGGGCTTCTGTATCTCTTACGCCGAAATAAATAAGCTCAGATGCTTCAAGTTTTTTACCGGCAACCCCAATATTTTTAAGATTAGTCCAATGCGATGCAGTTTCCTCAGGTACTTCATTAATTTGGTGTGCCTTATTGTCAATTGATAAGCCCGCTGCAAGCGGCATTCCATGAACATTTCCTGATGGAGAGGTATATGGTGAGTGTAAATCAGCATGAGCATCCACCCAAATCACACCTAATTTTTTATCCGCATGTGAAGCCTTTACACCACTCATTGTTCCCAATGCGGAGGAATGATCACCAGATAAAACAATGGGATACGAATCGCTGTCAATATTTTTTTGAACGCACTCGCTTACACGATTGCATACATTTACAACACTCCCAATTCTCTTTGCAAAGCTATTTTTTACTTTGTTATAAATAGATTCGTTTTCGGTTTCAATATCCTCATGAGGATATCGATTGAAATAATTATGATTCTCATTAATAGCCGCAATTTCAATAGCATCAATACCTAAATCAGCTCCTCGAGTCCCTGCACCTATATCCGACCTATTTTTTAACAACTTTATTTCTTTCATCATTATAATGTGACTTTATTTATAACCAATCGCTTTGCGCCGAAGCTAATAAAATTTCTCAAGAAATAATATTATTCCATTTGAAATCAAGGTTTTTCAGGGATTATTATGAGGGCGAATTACTTTGTTTTGTACCTTTCAAAAAAAGTAGTATTACATAAGTAAATAAGAAAACCTATGGTCCTTAAACCTGCTTTCGAGAAAATGAAAATGCTCATTGCACTTCAGTTTTTACTAATCCACTCGTTATTCGGGCAGTTATCCAAATCATTTTCTGGTGAGTTAATTTACAGCATAAAAAAAATTGATGTCAACAACATCCAAAGCACCTTTGGGAATGACAATCCAAATACAGAGGAAAAATTAATCATTTACGCCAAAGATTCTTTAATCAAACGTGTTCATTTCAATTCCGAAAATGGCATTCAGGAAAGTATTGAGCATTTGTCTCATGAGAAAAAAATTTTATTGCTTAGTATTGATTCTGTGAATTATGCTGTCCAGTTGCCAACGGAAAAAACCAATGGCCAAAAAAAGCTTGATAGTACCTATCAGCTTTCCAAAAAATGCTTTCCAAAAATTCGTTTTGCTGGCCTTAAAGGAAAACCTATGTTGCTATCTCACCCCATGCTGAGCAATGATCTCCACATATGGTTCAGTAAAAACATACCTCCTAAATACAATGCAGTATATGACCAACTCCCGGGACTTCCATTGAAATACTACATTATATCAGAAAAAGGCCTTTACCTCTATGAACTGGAGTCATTCAATCAGTATGACCCTCCCCTCTCTATTTTTCAAATCCCAATGAAAACCCATATCCTTTCACTTGAAGATTTTATTGATCTTCTTGAAAAACAGGAGTAACCAAACCCTTCTATTTCGTTTATAATGAACACTTGAGTGTTCAAATATATGGAGCAAAAGCCCAAATTCAGTAAGGCTTAAGGTTATATTCGTAAAACAGTACAAAACGAATGGAGGAAAACGAATTTATACCCGTAGATAATACAAAATCAAAAAAACGTCCTGCTAAAAAATCTAGTAAGTCAAAAAAATCTAGTAAGCCTAAAAAGGGAAACTCCATATTTGCTAAAATAGATACGCAAAAGCTTGCAACTATTTTAGGATCATTTTTCCTTCTTTTTTCTGTTTTTTTATTTCTAGCTTGTGTGTCCTATTTATTTACCTGGCAACAGGACCAGGACAAGCTCATAAATGCTTCCTTTATTGATTTCATCTTTGGTCAATCCGATGTTGAAGTTCAAAATTGGCTTGGAAAATTTGGCGCATGGATGTCTCACATGTTAATTTATAATCTGTTTGGTGTCACCTCTATTGGTCTCTGTTTTCTCATGTTTTTATTTGGCTTCAAAATTCTATTCAAAAAATCATTATTGGCAGGAGGAAAATCATTTTCAATAACTATAGCTTTTATGCTGTGGGGTTCAATATTCCTAGCATTCTTCTCAGCAGACATTCATATGCTTGGAGGAACTTTTGGTTTTTATGCCAATAATTGGCTCATTCAAACGCTCGGAACAATTGGAACAATTGGCTTAGATATCGTATTACTTTATATTATAATTACACTAATATTCAAACCGGACTATAAAGCCATTTTCAATTACTTATTCCCAAAGAAAGAAAAAACAGAAGGTAATATAACTAACGAGAAAGACCTTTCTGAGGAGGAGAACATGATTGTAATTAACCCTATAACCGATGAGGAGATTAAGGAAGATGTAGTATCGGAAACTGTAGATTTTACTGATGAGCAAAAAACAGAAGTATCGTTAGAACAAAACGAACCCACTGTTGAAAACGACCCATTAGAAATCCAGGAAAAAAACGAAAATACAACGGATCAAAGTGGAAATACTCAACCGGCATCAGATGACGAGTTTGAAATTGAAATTGCCGAAGAAGAAGCAATGGTTGATGAAAGCGAGCTTGGAGAACAAACATTGGCAGAAAAGTTAGTTGAAGAGCATGGCGAGTTTGATCCAAAAGCGGACCTAGAAGGTTACCTTCTTCCATCCGTGGAACTTCTTAAAGATTATGGATCAGGTAGTGTTTCGGTGAACAAGGAAGAGCTAGAAACCAACAAGGATAAAATTATTGAAACCCTGTCAAATTATAAGATTGACATCGCCAAAATAAAAGCGACTGTTGGACCTACCGTAACGCTCTACGAAATCGTTCCTGCACCAGGGGTTCGGATCTCAAAAATAAAAAATCTTGAAGATGATATTGCTTTAAGTTTAAGCGCGCTAGGTATTAGAATTATTGCACCGATTCCGGGAAAAGGAACCATAGGTATAGAAGTTCCTAATTCTAGCCCGGATATGGTCAGTATGCGTTCATTGATTGCTTCTGAGAAATTTCAGAACCACGACGGTCAGCTTTCAGTAGTGATGGGCAAAACAATAACCAATGAAACATTTGTCTTTGATCTGACGAAAATGCCTCACCTACTTGTAGCAGGTGCTACAGGACAGGGTAAATCGGTCGGACTCAACGCAATTTTAATATCTATTCTGTACAGAAAACATCCATCACAGGTCAAATTTGTACTTGTGGATCCAAAAAAAGTAGAGCTTACACTTTACAATAAAATTGAAAGGCATTTCCTCGCCAAGCTTCCAGGGGAAGAAGAAGCAATTATTACAGATACCTCGAAAGTTGTCAATACACTGAATTCACTATGTATTGAAATGGATGAACGATATGAATTACTAAAAGACGCACAGGTTAGAACAATAAAAGAGTACAACGAAAAATTTATAAAGAGGAAATTAAATCCTGAAAAAGGGCATAAATACCTCCCTTATATTGTGGTATTAATCGATGAGTTTGCCGATCTGATTATGACCGCAGGAAAAGAAGTTGAGCACCCTATAGCACGAATCGCGCAGCTTGCTCGGGCAATAGGAATACACCTCATAGTAGCAACACAACGGCCTTCTGTGAACGTAATCACCGGGATGATCAAAGCGAATTTCCCTGCGCGTATCGCATTTAGAGTGCTGTCTAAAATAGATTCTCGAACAATTCTAGATGGCTCTGGGGCAGACCAGCTTATTGGTAGAGGAGATATGCTGATCTCGACAGGACAAGAAATGATCCGACTGCAATGTGGATTTGTCGACACGCCTGAGGTTGAAGAGATTTGCAGCTTCATTGGAGACCAAAGAGCGTATCCCGATGCCCTTATCCTACCCGAATATGTACCTGAAGGAAGCGAAAGTAAAGGCGATATGGATATGGATGAAATGGATGCAATGTTTGTGGATGCGGCCCGTATTGTCGTCATCAACCAGCAAGGTTCAGCAAGTCTTTTACAGCGAAAATTAAAATTAGGATATAACAGAGCAGGTCGTATTGTAGATCAGCTAGAGTCATTGGGGATTATAGGTCCATTCCAGGGAAGTAAAGCAAGAGACGTACTATATGCTGATATAGATTCTTTGGAAGAATATTTGAAAGTAAAAGGCTTGCTATAGGCTATTCAATCTCGAGCGGCATTGAATAATACTTTAGGTGAGGAATTAAGTACTCAGAATAAGTAGGATTAGCCAATACCAAGAAATGATCTTCGGCCAATACGGTCTTATCGCTTAATTTCTGAATCACCCCCAACGACCACGATTTTCGTTCCTCAGAAGTAGCCATATTTAGATTTATATCATAAGGTGCTATTTTCTCCTCTAGCTCGAGTAAGCCATACTTACCTGATAAAATATAAATTTGATTGGCTCCCCAGGATTCTGCATAATTCATCCAAGCTTTGAAAGACTCAGATATATACATCTCTCTTGCTGCGCAGGGTTCAGATTTTTTTTCCTTTACACAGGCAATTAGCGCAATTTTTTGCTTAGTCATTCCCGAAATATAAGGCATTTGCGACCAACAGCTTTCCGTTCTCCCAAAAACCTCTGAAAAGAGGATTGTCACAGAAATAAATCAATTCACCTTTACCGTAATTTTCAACACCAAGTATCATGGCGTTTCCCTGATTCCCCCTAGCCTTCGAGCCAACAAATCCCGAAACTTGCTGAGCATTTTCCGGAAGCGATAAAACCGTCTTTCCATTTTTCAAGCTAAAGTTAGATGCTGATTGTCGCAATGAATAATACCCTTCATAACCGAAAGTGAGCGGACTAGATTTAGCGAGCAAGTCGCATTTATAGATCGCTCCCGTAATGAGACCACTTAGCTCCTCTCTTTCCGTAGCTGAATAATCGTCTTCAACATCTTTTACCGAAATATCAAAATCGGCAACGAAATTGTAGGCAGCGTCGCCAAAAATGATCAAACGACCGCCATTCTCTATCCACGGCATAAGCTGACCTAGCTGGTTAGCAGAAAGCTCTCCTTCGGGCAGAACGATTATATCAAGTTCATCAATTCGACTTAATTCAGATACCCGAAACATACGAAAGGGTAAAGCCAATTCTTTTTCAAAGAAATGCCATATTTCACCTGTATTCAGCGGAGATAAGTCCCCGCCTGAAAGTACTCCTACCTGAGGAAGGAATATTTCATTGTATGAAGATGAACCGAAATCCTTCCCCTTTGACACGTAACCAGAAGCTACAGGATGTATATCAATCAATGATTTATTTGCAGCTGTCTTCAGAATTTGATCAAAATCAGAGATGTCTTTATTAATCCCTCTAGGAATTACAAGCGTACCAACTGGGAATACCTCATTCTCAATCTGAAACTCCTTTTCAGCCACTTTTACTGCGATGTTCTGTGAAAGAATTGATTGCAAAAATGCAGCTGAATTCATAGAATTCCATTTGCACAAATAAGCGTAACAATTTGGCATCGGATTCCGCACAAAATTTTGAGACCAATCTGCAGCCACTTCTAATTCACCTTTAAACCCATGGGCATCTAATCCGTAGGCATAGGGTAAAGACCAAGCCGTGATGTCGTATGTTAAAGAATCAGAAAGGTAGGTTTTCGGTTCGAAAAGTACCTCTATCATTGGCCCTTTGAGCTGATTTGTCGAAACCACTACATCACTTGTTTTATATTTGAAAGACTCTTGCGTCTGCCTTTCAAACGACCAAGCCTTAGCAACGCCTTCATTTGCAATATGCCCAAATTCAATATCATGAGCCCGCAATAAGTTGGTGATCTTTTGAAGTTTATCATTTGCTCCCCGAAGTATATAATGATCATACTTATATTTTCTATTCAGGCTAAACATATTATAATTTTCAATGAGCTCCTCTTTATTTTGAAGGCTAACCTCAACCGTTGATAGTCCAGTTGTAACGTGATGATCTATACGGTCCTTAAGGGTTAAAGTATCCCCTAAATTTGTACGGACGCTCTTACCGGCCCTTCCACTACCCGCCTGCTCATAGGTCATGCCAATTGCGCCGTTATACATGGGATAGGTATCACCATAGCTTGGGTATAGTAAATCAAAAATTTCTTTCGAGAAATATAACCAACCTTTTTGGTCAAAGTACTTTGCATGATTTTTTCCAATTCGCTCCTGAAATTCTCTTTGCCAATCTGTAATAATTTCATGGAATGGTTCAGCTGCTGGCGGAAAATAATAAGGCTCGTTGTATCCTTGTTCATGAAAATCAACATGGACATGTGGTAACCATTCATTATAGACCTTTATTCTTTGTTGACTTTCAACTTGCGTGAGCCATGCCCAATCGCGATTAAGGTCAAATAAATAGTGATTAAACCGTCCTCCTGGCCAAGGCTCTTTATGTTCTATTGAAGAAGGATCTATGTTTTCAGCAGTGGACGCATATTGTTTGAAGAAATTGACATAGCGATCTCTTCCGTCTGGATTAAGACAAGGGTCAATAATTACAATAGATTCTTTCAACCATTCCTTATGCTCCGTTAAAAGCTTGTATGCCGTTTGAATTGATGATTCAGTAGCTGAACTTTCGTTTCCGTGTACATTATAGCTCAACCAAATAATGGGTAGTTTGGCGCTATTATCTCTTAAAAGGTGCGTTTTTCTTAATTCATCTAATCGTTTAATATTTTCTTCACTACCCAAAAAAAACAGAATGAGCTTGCGGCCTTCATTGGTTTCTCCATATTCTAGTATTTTACTTTCATTCTCAAAGGCATTATGAAGGTTCTCATAAAAAGAAATTACCTCATGATGCCTCGTGAAGGCTTTACCGATTTCATGACCTAAAAGAGATTTTAAGGAAGGAGTTTCTTGCGCAAATAGATTTGAAACTGCAAATAGAATAGTAAGGAGGATAAATTTTTTCATGATAAAATTTTTCTAAAATTAATAAATAAACCTTGCAGTAAATTAAGCATCGAGCTGCTGCATCTCAACAAGATTGGCATAAACGCCGTTATTTGACATCAATTCCTTATGCTTCCCTGATTCAGCAACCACTCCATTTTCAAGGACTAAGATCATATCTGCTTTTTTAATCGTAGAAAGTCGATGGGCAATAACAATTGAAGTTCGGTCCTTCATTAGAAGGTCTAAAGCTTCTTGAACCAGCTTCTCAGAGACAGAATCAAGTGCCGATGTTGCTTCATCTAAAATCAGAATAGTCGGGTTCTTTAAAATAGCTCTTGCGATGGCTATACGTTGTTTTTGACCACCTGAAAGTTGTATTCCACGGTCACCGACTTCCGTATCTAAAGCATCTGGAAAAGTCTGAATAAATTCCCAAGCATTGGCTTTTTTTGCGGCATCTACAACTTCATCTTTCGAAGCACTTGGATTTCCAAATTGAATATTCTCAAATATACTTCCGGAAAATAAGAGCACATCCTGAGGCACATATGCCATATTTTCACGTAAATAATTTAAATCGAACTCCTCAATAGATTTGTTGTTCATTTTGATAACGCCATCTGATACTGAATAGAAATTTAATATTAGACTGGCTATGGTTGTTTTACCAGAACCACTTGAACCCACCAGTGCGACGCGATCGTTCTTAAAAATATCAAAAGAAACATCTCGTAGAACTTCCACATCATCCCTTTGGGCATAGCGAAAATTAACATGATTAAAAGAAATAGACCCATCTATTCCTGTCGCGTGTCTACCTGATTTTATTTGCGTCTCCTCTTGATCATTGAGAATCTCCATAAGATTTTCAATTGCACCTCGTGTCTTCTGGATATTCGCATATAAATCCGGTAGTGATCCCACACTAGCACCCATCATAATTGTGAAAAGTACAAATTGATAAAACCCTTCGTTTGAAAGCTCGGGCTGAGTACCTTGTGTCATTAACAATCCCTGCCAAACAATAAAAACAATGGCCCCAAACAAGCAAAAGATGATAAATGAAACAAACAAACCTCGCCAAATACCACTCTTTACATTTAAGTTTCTAATCTCTTTTGTTTTCTTGCCATAATTTGAAATAGAAAAACGTTCAAAAGTAAAAGCCTTGACATTTGAAATTCCAGATAAGGTTTCTTCAATGATAGAATTTGACTCCGCTGCATAATCCTGTGCCTGCTTGCTTAATTTACGAATAAACCTTCCAAAAAGAACAGCTAGAATAGCCATAATAGGAACAGTCCCAAGCATTATTAGGGCTAGCTTCCATGAAATCATAAATAAGAAGGCAACGCCTCCTAAAATAATAATGACCTGTCGAAAAAACTCAGCGATGGTCGTACGAAGTGTTTCTTGAATTTGGGTAATATCCGACGAGACCCTACTCGTTAACTCACCAACCTTGTTAATATCAAAAAAATTCATTGGCATATAAACCATTTTCTTGAAGGCTGCATCACGAATATCACGCAATGTGTTTTCGGTGACATTATTAAAAATAACGACGCGGACAAAAGAGAACACAGCCTGAAATGCAAATAGAATAAACAAGGCGAATGCCACATCCGTAGCATTGTCAAAAGTCAATAGTTCGATACTGTCCTTCGAAACAGATGTATTAGTCGTTGTAGAACCCAAAAGTTTACCCATTAAATAGGGAAAGACCAATCCAGCTGAGGAAGACAGAAAAAGAAAAACCCAACCAACCAGATACCACCATAGATATGGGCGAATAAAGTAAATAAGTGAAATTTTTGATTGAAACCTTTGTTTTTCTTCCATGGAGCGCTGGCCCAAAAATGAGTCTGATTTTTCAACTACAAAAATAATGGTTTCATCGAGTATTGCTTTTTTTTAAATATTTTTCTTCGATACATTTGTATTCTATAAAAAAAACCTATCTTTGCAGTCCTCAAATGAACATTAATTTGAAATTAAAGAAATGAAAAGAACGTTTCAACCTTCGTTAAGAAAAAGAAGAAATAAGCACGGCTTTAGAAGCAGAATGGCAACTAAAAACGGAAGACGAGTACTTGCTGCGCGAAGAAAAAAAGGAAGAAAAAAATTAAGTGTTTCCTCTGAAACACTAGCAAAGAGATAATAGACTATCTTTTTGATAACATTGAAGAGCCCTCAGAAGAGGGCTTTTTTTATGGTTAAAAATCTAAAGAATAATCCTCGAAATTAAAAATGTAGACACACTAAAAAAGCCCTCTTGTGAGGGCTTTAAATTAAAAGAAGCTCATGTAGTCGTTTTACACCAATATTTTAGGCGCTGCTGCTAAAATTGCAGGATCTGTCTCAGCTTTAAATGTTTCAAAATTCTCCACGAACTTGGATGCAAGCTTCGCAGCAGTGTCATCGTAAGCAGCAGAATCAGCCCAAGTCTGTTTAGGATTCAAAATCTCGTCAGGAACATTAGGACAACTCGTAGGATAAGCCAACTCGAAGACAGGCAAAGTATCAAAAGCATTTTCATCAAGCTGACCTTCAAGCGCCGCAGTGATCATCGCCCGAGTGTAAGATAGCTTAATTCGACTTCCAACACCATAGCTTCCACCAGACCACCCAGTATTCACTAACCATACTTTGGTATCAGCACCTGAAAGTTTTTCTCCCAATAGTTTCGCATACTTTGCAGGATGCAACGGTAAAAATGCAGCACCAAAACATGCCGAAAAGGTAGTAGTCGGCTCTGTTATACCAACCTCCGTTCCTGCTACTTTAGCAGTGTATCCAGACATGAAGTGATACATAGCCTGCTCAGTAGTTAACCTAGATATCGGTGGGATAACACCAAAAGCATCAGCCGTCAAAAAGAATATATTCTTTGGTGCACCGCCTTTTGAAGGCAAAACAACATTATCGATATGATGAATCGGATAAGATACACGCGTGTTTTCTGTTATTGATCCGTCTGTATAATCAGGTGTTGAACTTTCGTTTTCAAAACCAATATTCTCTAACAACGCACCAAATTTGATAGCATCATAAATCTGAGGCTCTTTCTCACGAGAGAGGTCTATTGTTTTCGCATAGCATCCGCCTTCAAAATTAAAAACCGTCTCATTACTCCAACCGTGCTCATCGTCACCGATTAATGCTCTCTGCGGGTCTGAAGACAAGGTTGTCTTGCCTGTTCCCGACAAACCGAAAAATATAGCCGTATCTCCCTGTTTACCTATGTTTGCAGAACAATGCATAGATAACACATTTCTGTCGTGAGGTAAAATAAAGTTGAGCACAGAAAAGATTCCTTTTTTAATTTCACCTGTATATCCGGTACCGCCGATTAGAATCATTTTTTTAGAAAAATTCAAAACAGCAAAATTATGCTGTCTCGTTCCATCAATTTCGGGGTCTGCATAAAAACCAGGAGCACACACGATGTGCCAATCTGGTAAGAAGTTTTCTAGCTCGTGATTTTCAGGGCGCAAAAACATATTATAAGCAAACATATTTGACCATGGAAGCTCTGTAATTACCCTAATATTCATTCTAAAATCATCATCCGCACAAGCATATGAATCTCGAACGTACAAATCTCTTCCGGAAAGATATGCTTGCATGCGCTCATAAATCGTATCAAAATGCGCTTCGCTTATTCCTTTATTGATTCCTCCCCACCAAACTGAGTCCTTGGTGATGTCGTCCTCTACTATAAATCTGTCTTGTGGTGAGCGGCCGGTGAATTCACCAGTATCGATTGCTAAGGCTCCAGTATCTGAAAGAAGACCTTGTCCCTGTAGTATTGTATCTTCTACTAATTCTGCAGGTGTTAAATTCCAAAATTGGTTTCCTGTGTTTTTCAGACCTATTGAACTAGCTAGATCTGAGGTGGAACCAAAATTCCCGAATAAATCCATAAAATGTTTTTAAAGCCTAGGCTTATATTTATACTACAAAATTAGTGTTCAAGGACTGAAAACAAAGAGAAATACAATCAATTTTACTAACAATAACGTTTTGTAGTGTTGGTAAATTAATTATTTAGTAACCTAAATATTTTGTATATTAAGTAAGTGTCATTTTCACACATTGTAAGTGGCACGGGTTTTGGTTTATATGGTAAAAACTAGACCATGGAATCAAGACAGAACAACATCAATTTTATATCAAATGGACTGCTTTTCGCGTCTTCTATTTTATTTGCAGCCTTCAGCTATTCAGAAAAAGACAAAATAAGAACGGATCTTGAGAAAGCAAAATCAACAATCATAAAATACCAAACCATAAAGAAAGATGAACCTCGAAAAATAAAAGAGGTCAAGAAACGCAAACAGCCGCCAATAAAAAATAAAACAAAAAAATCCATAGACCTGAAAAGTCAGCCTACGCATAAAATCAAGGTGACAAAGAATATTCCTGATTCCTCTAGCACAGTAAACTTACTTCCGCAGCCAATTGACTTTGATAGCGTAGTTATATACAAGGTCGTGGATATTAAACCAGATGTAGTTGACTTTCCTGACCAAGACGCAAAATTTAAAGGTGAAGCTGGCGCAATGACTAAATTCATCATACACCATTTAGACATTAACAAAATGGACCTATCTGAAGCCCAAAACATCGTAGTTCATGTAGAATTTGTAATAGATGATGAAGGTAAGGTGACATTAATCAGTTTTAAAGGGGATTATCATAAAAGTATTGAAAGTGAAATCAAACGAATGATTTTCTCTATGCCAAATTGGATTCCGGGAGAACATAAGGGAAGAAAAGTACATACAAGAATGTACCTACCCATCAGAATAGATTTACAGTAACCTTGTTGAGAACTATAGCGCGAAATTGAACATTTAAGAAAGAAAAATATTTAGTTTCGTCTAGAATTGACGCGCATGAAATACACCCTCCTTTTTGTCCTTTTTATTTGGTGCTTTTTGCCTTTTGCAAATGCTCAAAACTCAAATAAGTCTGAAAATGACTCTTTGCTCTATATTTTCCAAAACAACGATGATCTATTACCACTTGATAAGCTGAATCGAACTGTTTTTAGAACTGCTTATGGAATGAACCCCTCAAGCTTTGGCGACATGCTCAATAGATTTACGCATGTCCCTTTAATCTCAAGAGATAGTAGTGACTTTTTTAAAAGCCGTAAGCCAAATGATGTACATATCGTTTCCTTTTTGGCTCCTGAGAATGATTCTATTGCTTCATTGGCCTTAAAAAACTTTTTTCAGAGTCTACAAAAACTTCCGAATGAAAAAGTAATCGCAATTATATTCGGCATAAAAAAATATTACAATCCTGACCACATCATGGGCTTACCCTTTTCAAATTGCACCTCAATTTTGTACTGCAATGACACAACCTCGCATGCCCAGCAGGAAGCCGCACAATTAATTATGGGCGCAAGGAAGAATAGTCCACCCAAAACAATTAGTCCAGGCATAAAATATATACTAGGATTTAAACAAATAGAACAAAAGGAAATTGAAACTAATGGCCGCTTGCGCTATGCCGATGCTTCATCAGTGGGAATCAATGAGGAGTCCTTTAAGGATATTGATAGTATCGCGTTAAACGGGATCTCGGAGGGAGCTTTTCCCGGGTGTCAGGTTTTAGTTTCAATAAAAGGCAACATTGTTTATCAAAAAAGCTTTGGACACCATACCTATGAATCAGGTGCAAATGAAGTAAACAATGATGATGTCTATGATATTGCTTCGATAACAAAAATTGCAGGAAGTACACTTCTAGCCATGTATCTGGAGCATTTCAATCTATTTAATGTAGACGATTCACTTGGCAAATACATTCCCGAGCTCACAGGAAATACCGGTTATCAGAAAATTATTATTCGTGAAATGATGGCGCACCAGGCAGGATTAAAATCTTGGATCCCATTCTATATCAAAACACTTAAGGACGGTGAGTTAAACCCAGAAATTTATAGAAAAAAGCAAGACTCCTTATACTCAATAGAGGTGGCAGAGAATATTTTTATTCATCAGGACTATACTAATTATATGTATGACAAAATATTAAGTACTTCATTGGGGCCAAAAAAATATAAGTACTCTGATTTGTGCTACTATTTCACGCAAAAAGTGTTCGAATCGATTCTAGATGAAGGACAAGACGCATTCTTGCACAGAGCTATATATGAGCCCATGGGGCTTCAGAACATCCGGTATAATCCCTTAAGACATTTTAATAAAGAACGTATTGTACCAACTGAACATGATCATAAATTCAGAAAACAGCTCATTCATGGATACGTCCACGATCCGGGGGCTGCTATGCTTGGAGGTGTAGGAGGGCATGCCGGAATATTTAGTAATACAGCAGACTTAGCCTCGATTATGCAGCTATTTCTTAAAAATGGAAGCTACGCTGGTAATACCTTTTTCACAGAATTAATTCGTAAAAAATTCACGAAAAAACAATTCGAAAATAACAGAAGAGCAATTGGTTTTGATCGTCCAAGAGAAAATGGTGGTGGTACTTGCGATAAATTGGCCTCTCAAATAAGCTTTGGTCATTCAGGATTTACGGGAGCACTTGCCTGGGCAGACCCAAAAGATGAAGTGATCTTTATTTTCTTATCTAATCGAGTTCATCCCGATCAAGAGAATTGGAAGATTAGAGATATGAACATACGTACAGATATGCAGCACGTTGTTTACAAGGCATTAAATCGTTAATCCTTATAGCGATTTAAGCCCATTAGCTTTAAGATAATCCAAGGAAGTGATTTACCAGGTTTTCTGTTTTTCAAGTGGATATACCAACCGAACTTTTTAAGAATGGGCACCTTATGTGTTTCAACAAATTCAATCAGCGTCCCATCAGGATCTTCAACATAAGAAAACCTCCCTCCTGCTTCACCCATATCAAAAGTATCAGAGCTATCAACAGTAAAAGGGAATCCTTTTTCTTCGCATTCTTGCTTCAAAGCATCCATTCCCTGGACATCAAAACACAAATGAATAAAACCCCAATCACCCCAAAATCTATTTTCAAATATTTTTCGACAATCCTTTCGCTCAAGCGACTGCACCAATTCAATTGTAGAATCACCTAAAAGAGGTGCAAACGGACCGGTTCTTTTACTGCTGTGCTTGAGCAGAACACGTCTAAACTTACCCGAACCTGAGGGGAAAAAATTGAGGTCTTCAAAATGCCCGGTCTCATCATATACAACCTCGTCATAATTCAAAATATCTTGATACAAATGCATGGATTTATCAATATTGGAAACCCCTATAATAGAACCATAAACGCCACCACAATGGGAAGGATGATTTGTTTTTGAGAACCAATCGGAGGATTCAATAACCTCAAAAATATTTCCGTTAGGCCCTTTTACATAAAAATGAGCTTTATTATCGGGCGACTGCTTGATGTCAGACAAATCTTTTACTCCATTTTTAAGCATATTGTCATGCGTTGCTTTTACATCTCTAGATTTGATTTTACACGCAATCATACCGTAATCACCTAGCTGCAGCTCAAATTTGGCCTTTTCTGTGGGGCGAGAAGTAAATTGCCAGATTTCAAATCCACCACCACCATCCATACTTAGCGCTAAAGTTGCCGTTCTTGACTGAACTACACCGCCAGTATAATCAATCATAAGCGGAGCCTCGGCAGCCTCTTCAAAAATTCTAATATCGACTCCGAAATTCTTTCTATACCAGGCCCATGCATTTTGAACATCAGGGACGCCAATTCCCATTTGTTGAATACCACAAATTCTTTTCTTCATTTTGCTTTATTTAACGTATTGCGCGATCATTAAAAATAACATATCCATAGCTCACCTGAAAGGAGAGTGGATCTTTTTGTTTGGGAAAATAATTAAAGGTAGCTCGAATGGGACCAACAAGACTATGAAATATTAATGATGCAGATGTCAAAAACTCAGCATCCTTAATAGGTTCTGCATATTGATAAGAAACATTCTCAACCTTTGAAAGCATTAATATTGGTTGGTACATATACCCGTCTACCCTAAAATCAACTTTAGGATTGAACGAGAAAATAAAATTTAAGCCTGCTCCAACGAATTGAGGGGACCGAAATTCTGGCAAGAAAAATGTTTTTGAATCGGGAATCAAATCAAAGCTCGGGCTAGACAATAAGGAAGCTGTGTAATTCGCAAACAAGGTCTGGGTGCTCCAAACTCCCTTTCCATGAACACCTAGATGAAAAAGCTTTTCATCAATTGGAAAGATTTGAAATTCACTACTAAAAGTTAACCAATTGTGTTTATTTGAAATCGTATCCTTTAATAAAGATGTTGAACCTGGATAAGAAGTCTCTCTTCCAGAAACATAACGTGCCGAAAAATCAAAAGCACTCCCGGAGCTAGAAAATTGCTTTCGATTCAGGGTGTTTTGCTTAAAAGCATATGAAACAGAATTACCTTCAAAGCGCGTGAAATCAGCTGTATCGATATTGGTAAAATTTTCAATTTGATAATAATCATCTTCTAATCCAAAAATCCTATAATCTAACTGAGAATAGGAGTTGTTTCGTAAGGTTGACTTTAAAGAAAGTCCACCATACATCTCAAACTGAACCAAAAAAGAAGGTGTAACATCCTCAAAAAAGGTAGCAAAGCTTCTGAAAAAATCCCAGCGATTCATGGTGTAATAGCCAGAAAGGGAAAAAGGAATCGTCGTGGGCAAATTGAGTTCAAAAGAGGTATTTACTGAACCATAAAACTTACCAAAATAAGATTCAGCATGAATCGTAAAGGCACTTTTTCCCATATTCTGATAGCCCAAACCCAAATATCCTGTATTCACAGGCCGAGAGGAAAAATGACCTCCGACATCAATGGTAAACTCCTTTGCTTTACTCACTTTAAGGTCTAAATGGTAAGTTGAATCACTTTTCATAGAAAGATTAGGGTACATATACCAAATAGAAGGTGTGGCGCTCAATCTAAAATATCGCTTCTCAAAAACCTCTTTCGAAAGAACTTCATTTTTCTTATTGCGCATTAAGCTTCTATTTGCAAATAGAACTTCTTTTTGTCTGCCATTGTGGGTTTCGATTGACGATATTTTCAGCTCAGGTAAACTTGCTCTAAATTTATTTCTCCTCAAAACTAAAAGTTCAGGGTCCTCTTTTCTTCCCACAAGTTTTACTATTGAATCAATTTTTTCTAAAGTTTTAGAATAACCCTCGTCTATGGCTTCTTTCGCTCTTTCAAATTCAAAAACACCTATATCGGTTTTGGCTTCTACAACAATTCCATCACAACAGGACAATTCATAGTTTGTAGGTGTTGTCAGCATAGACCTCAGTACTCCAAACATATCTCTCTCATCCGGAAGCTCCATATTACTAGAAACATTGCTTCCGATAACAAAATCTGGACTAAAATCATCACACATGACATTTGAAGGAAAATTATTATACATGCCGCCGTCAAAATAAATCACGCCGTCAATTTTAATAGGATTGACATATAAAGGGTAGGTCATTGAAGCGCGTACAGCCTCATTTAAATTTCCTTTAGAAAACGTAACGCTATTCTTGCCATAAACATCAGATGCCACACATCTAAAAGGAATGAATAAATTATCAAAGTCATGCGCAGCACTTGCACCAGTGAGTCCCAATACCCTCAGCATTTCAAAATCCAATAAGGTTGGTGTAACTACATTTAATGGAATGGACTTTCTTATTATACTATCCTTTGCAAGAGAAAAACCTAAGGTTGAAGCATCGTATTCCTTTTCACGAAGTAAGAACTGATTCTCTGGTCGTAAACCTCCCTTAGACATAAGCAAGAAGTCTTCGGAAAGCACAAATTGCTCAATCTCTAAAGGACTGTAACCACAGGAATACAAACTACCAACTAAAGCTCCGGCCGATGAACCTGTAATATAATCGATTGGGATATTAAACTCTTCCAAGGCTTTAAGGACTCCAACATGCGCCAAGGCAGATGCACCACCACCACTCAGAACAAGACCTATTTTCTTTTGTGCATAACCGCTATGGAAAAGAAATAATGCAAAAATTAGGAGGAAACTCGTTTTCAATGTGTTCTTTTGTAGAAGAATTATAAAATTAGATAAAATGAGTGGGACAATTCAAGGTTTCTCGAAAGAATTAACGCTTACGGTTAAATGTTTTTTTGGATTTGAAGAAACGCTCACAGAAGAACTTCATGAACTCGGATTTAAAAAAGTAACAAAACTTAACCGAGCAGTTCAGCTTAAAGGGAATTGGAAAGATGTCTACTTTTTAAATCTTCATTTGCGTTGTGCTATTTCCATACTTGTTGAAATCACGACATTCAAAATTAAATCAGAAGATGACCTCTACAGACAAGCGTTAAAAATAAATTGGTCTAACTTTTTTGATGTAAGAAAAACCTTCGCAGTCCGTGGCGCAATATTCTCAGATTTATTTACGAGTACGCACTACCCCAATTTATTGCTAAAAGATGCCGTTGTTGACCATTTCAGAGAAAAAGATGGCAATAGACCAGATGTTGAGCTCAAGAGACCGCAGGTAATGCTTGATCTCTACATCAATAATTATGAGGCAACTATTTCAGTAAATACTAGTGGTAATCCTTTATTTCAAAGAGGATACAGGAGTACCGCTGGGGATGCTCCTATCAACGAGGTGGTTGCAGCGAGTTTAATCAGAATGTCAGGTTGGGATCGAAAAACAACTTTCATAGACCCATTTTGTGGGTCAGGCACATTTTTAATTGAAGCCGCATTACTTGCTTCAGGTATACCATCAAACATAGAGCGACAGCACTATGCATTCAAGAACTTTAAGAATTTTGATGAAGCGCTTTGGGAAAAAACATATGCAGATGCCACACGAATTGTTAGAAGTCTACCTTGCGAAATTATGGGTTCTGATATTTCAGATGAAATGGTGCTAAAATCAAGAAGGAATCTTCGGACTTTTAGCTTTGGGAGATTTGTAAAGGTTAGCCCAAAACCATTTGATGAAGTGCAACCAGAGAATTCTCCGGTATTTATTTTATCAAACCCTCCTTATGATGTTCGAATGGAGGCTGATGTTGAGGAACTCTACCAAAATATTGGTTCATGGCTGAAGCATGAGATTAAAGAAGGTACAGCCTGTATTATCTCATCTAGTGTCGAAGGACTAAAATCAATTGGCTTAAAGCCTTCACGAAAAGTCCGAGTTTACAACGGAAACCTGGATTGTAGCTTTAGGTTCTATGAATTATTCGAAGGTAAGCGTGTAGAAAATTTAGGTTGATGTTTACCGTTTCGCCACGTCAACATAATCCCTACTTCCATGTCCAGTATAGATTTGTCTAGGACGACCGATTGGCTCTCCATTTTCAGTCATTTCTTTCCACTGTGCAATCCATCCTGGCAAACGACCAATAGCGAACATAACTGTAAACATTTCTGTTGGAATTCTCAATGCTTTATATATGATTCCCGAATAAAAATCAACATTCGGATATAAATTTCTTTCCTTAAAGTATTCGTCCTCAAGTGCTACCTTTTCTAGCTTCTTCGCAATATCAAGAAGAGGGTCATCGACTCCAAGTTTTTCTAGGACATCATCACAAGATTTCTTGATTATTTTCGCTCTCGGGTCAAAGTTTTTGTATACTCTATGACCAAATCCCATTAACCTAAATGGGTCATTTTTGTCTTTCGCTTTTTCAACCCACTTGTCAACATTTCCGCCGTCAATATGAATTTTCAAAAGCATCTCAATTACCTTTTGATTTGCTCCACCATGAAGGGGGCCCCACAAGGCACAAATACCAGCAGAGATAGAAGAATATAGATTGGCTTGAGAAGAACCAACAATTCTAACCGTTGAAGTAGAACAATTTTGTTCGTGATCAGCATGAAGAATAAGAAGTTTGTTAATGGCATCAGCAATTACAGGATCGATATTGTAGTCCTCTGTTGGCATTGCAAACATCATATTTAAGAAGTTCTCACAATAATTCAAATGATTTTTTGGATACATGAATGGATGCCGCATAGAATTCTTGTAAGACCATGCAGCCAATGTAGGAAGCTTTGCAATCAACCTATGAATCGTAAGATTAATAGCCTCAGAATTCCGATCTGGATTTTGAGATTCTGGATAGAATGTAGCAAACGAAGAAACCATGGAAGAAAGGACTCCCATCGGGTGCGCTTTTGCGGGATATGCCTCAAAAAAACGCTTCATGTCCTCATGAACCAAGGTATGTCTTTTGATACTTCCTTCAAAAAGCTGAAGTTCTACTGCATTTGGTAGCTCCCCATATATTAACAAATAGGCAACCTCCATAAAAGAAGCATTTGCAGCCAGCTGCTCAATTGGGTATCCTCTGTAGCGAAGAATTCCTTTTTCTCCGTCTAAAAATGTAATAGCACTAGTCGTAGCACCAGTATTTTTATATCCTGGATCGATAGTAATATAGCCTGTTGAGGCTCTAAGTTTTGAGATATCAATGGCATTTTCATTTTCCGAACCAGTCACAACTGGTAAATCATGCTCATTTTCATTTAATACTATCTTGGCTGTTTGACTCATATTACGTTTAGTTCTTTAGGTTTAGAATAATTCCGGGTGCAAAAATACAAAAAAGACCTGTTTTATAAAAACACACGGACTAACCTATACTTGAAATTTGCAGAAAGGTTTCAATTTCGTTAAAGATTCTCAAGGATATAATCAAACATCATTTGAAATAAATGATTTCTTGTATTTCCGCCATATATTCCGTGATTTTTGTTCGGGTATATAAATAAGTCAAACTGCTTATTGGCAGCAACCATCGCATTCACCATCTCCATAGTGTTTTGATAATGCACATTGTCATCAGCTGCACCATGAATCAAGAGATAGTTCCCTTTGAGTTTTGCAACATGATTGATCGGACTATTGTCATCATATCCTTTCGCATTTTCCTGAGGAGTACGCATAAATCGCTCCGTATAAATATTGTCGTAATATCTCCAGCTTGTAACGGGTGCAACGGCAATAGCCATTTTAAAAAGATCAGCTCCCTTGGTTATTGCTAGAGAAGACATAAAACCTCCGTAGCTCCACCCCATGATTCCCATTCGGTTCTTATCAATCCAAGAATATTCACCCAAAGCTTTGGCACAATTTAAAATATCTTCCGTCTCTAATTTTCCTAACTCCAGATAAGTACTTTTTTTAAACTCAGTGCCCCGATACATAGTTCCTCTTGGATCAACACAAAACACAATATAGCCCTGCTGCGCTAAAAGCTGATGATACATATAATCACTTCCGTCCCAAGAATCTAAAACCTCATTATGTCCGGGACCACCGTATACATTAAAATATACAGGATACTTCTTTGTCGAATCAAAATCATGAGGAAGAATCATCCAAGTATTTAAGTCTACACCGCCTGCTTCAATAGTTGAAAATGTTTTCGGAGAAAGCTTGTAAGACGAATTTAGCAATCGATCGAGTCGACTATTGTCTTCAAGTGTTTCGATTAATTTACCTTCCGCATTTCTTAAGGATATTACTGGTGGCGTATTTGCATTCGAGTAGGTATGAATAAAATATTTCATGCCTTTTAAAAATTCGGCATTATTATACCCTTTTAAAGGTGTGAGCTCTTTCTTGTTTTTTCCATTCACTTTTACACCATAAATCGATTTCTGAGTAGCATGTGGTTCACAAGATGAATAATAAATGGTATTTGATTTTGTATCAAGCCCTAAAAAGTCTATCACATCCCATTTACCCGAAGTCACTTGGGTATGCCTACCATCAAATGAAAGTTTATAAATATGTTTGTGACCATCCATCTCACTAGTTCTTAAGAGAGCGTTTCCATCGTTAAGAAAGACCAAGTTGTCATCAACATCAACATATGTTTCAGATTTTTCCTCAAATACGACCGAGGATTGCCACATGTCTCCTTGAAGGTCTACCAAATGATATTTGAGACTACTTTGGTGGCGATTCATGGATTGCAGAATCAATTGATTCAAGGAAGGAGACCACTCCATTCTTGGGATATACTCATATTGACCAAGAAAAACTTCCTGCTTTTCCTTACCAGTTAGCGAGGAAATATGAACACTTACCTTGCTGTTTTCCTCCCCAGCTTTGGGATATTTAAAATCGTAAGAATCGGGATATAATTCATTGTAAAACGTCATACTGAATTCTTTTACCTGACGCTCATCAAATTTCAAATAAGCAATATATTTACTATCAGGTGACCAGTCATAAGCCTTGATAAAAGCAAATTCCTCCTCATATACCCAATCCGTGGTACCATTAATTATGGCGTTTTTTTCTCCATCACTCGTCAATGCAGTAACAATTCCTGTTTTTAGGTTTTTGACGTAAATATTATTCTGATAGATATAGGATACATGGTTTCCATCTGGTGAGTATTCAGCAAGCGTTTGAGGCTGATGTTCTTCGTCTAAAGGTTGTAAATTCTCTGTTTCTCTATCGTATAAATAGTAATTTGCACTGTAACTGTAGCGATAAATATTTTCCACATCAGTTAAGAACAAAATCTTAGTTTCGTCCGCGTTAAACTCATATCCACCATACGTGAAATTATCAATTGGCTTGAAAATAAGTTCCTTCTTCTTTTTGTCTTCAAAACTTCGTTTTACAATGGAATTATCATTTTCTCGCACCGAATAAGATACCCCATCTATCATGGCATTATATCCCTCTGCCCCTTTCGGATAATAGTTATAATACTTCCAAATTTTTTCAATGCTTATTTCCTCTTGAGAAAACAACGTGAAGTTGAAAATTAGAAATAATAGTAAGCTGTATTTTTTAGACATAATTTTTTTTCGTGAAGGTAATGAGGAATAACTTTTCAGTCAAATTATAAACTTTAAAATACGTTAACACATTTATAATGCAAGAAAATTGAAATACCCCAAATGAAAGAACTTATTTTTTGTATTTTTGGTTTAATCACAAAATCTAATTAAACAACGAAACCATGAATAAACTTTTACCTGCGTTTGCCCTTTTAATATCTACTTTTTCGTTTGCTCAATTGTCAGATTGCAATGATCTTTTCATTTCAGAGTATGTGGAAGGTTGGTCAAACAATAAAGCACTAGAAATTTATAACCCAACTGATGCTGCCATCGATTTAAGTGCGTATATCGTCATTCGTTATTCTAATGGCTCAACAAGCGCTAGTTCGGGAAATGCAGTTCAATTAACTGGTACCGTTGCAGCAGGAGATGTTCACGTAGGTGTTTTGGAGAAGCTCGAAGAGAACGGAGAAGGACAAGAGGCACCAATATGGGATTCACTTCAAGCCAAAGCTGATGCATTTTATTGCCCCGAATATAATACGTCAAATGCATGGTATTTCAACGGAAACGATGCGCTTGTTCTGGCAAAAGGTTCTGTAAATGACATAAACAATGCAATGCTTGTAGACATCTTTGGAAAGATTGGTGAAGATCCTGGAGTAGCCTGGACAAGTGATTTCCCTTATACCGGAGCGGGCTTAGAAGTTACAAAAGACCATTCCTTGATTCGTAAATCTTCCGTTTTAAGAGGCGAGATCAATCCTGTTATTTCCTTTTTTGACCCATTATCGGAATATGACTCTATTCCGGCCGTTGTTGAGCGGATAGATGAGAACGGCGATCCTGTTTTAGGTTCTAGTGGAAATCCAATACTAGATGGAAACTGGGGCTCTCTTGGGTCTCACGATTGCGAATGCACAACCGGAAATGTTGGTAGTTTGATTGGAACGAATATTGATATTTTCCCAAATCCCTCAAATGGCATTTTCTACATTCAAAATATTTCAGATGTGCATTCCATAAAAATCCATGATATTTTAGGTAAAAGTATTTTTCAATTGATAAATACGACAAACAATGTCACCATTGAGCTAAATGAAAAAAATGGTGTCTATTTCGTTCAATTAGAATACCAGAATGGTGAAAAAGTAATTCGCAAAGTTGTCATCAAATAGGCTGAACAACAGAACTTGTGATGAAAAACTTTTTGCTATTTATCTGCCTGTGTTCTCTTCAAAATCTTGTAGCACAGGAAACACTACTCAAAGGAAATATATCTGAATCTCTTACTCGAGGTGTGGTTGTAGGTGCCAAAATAGCCCTTAAAAGTCAGGATAATAAGGTTTTATTGACACGCTCAAACTTAGATGGTCAATATGTATTTGATCAACTAGTGGCAGGACAATACACAGCAACGGTCACCATGCTCTCCTTTGATACGCTTATCATTGAATTGGATATCAAATCAGGATTAAATAACTATGATTTTATTGTAGGTGGAGGTCAAGAACTCGAAGAAGTTCAAGTGATAGGTAACCTTGCCATCGATAGAAAAACACCCGTCGCTGTAACAAGAATATCTACCAAACAGATCGCTGAAGAGCTCGGTTCGCAAGATTTACCGATGATTTTAAATTCCACTCCGGGAGTACATGCAACACAGCAAGGTGGTGGGGACGGAGATGCGAGAATTACCATTCGTGGTTTTGACCAAAGGAATGTTGGTGTGATGATTGACGGAGTTCCCGTGAATGATATGGAGAACGGAGCTGTTTATTGGTCCAATTGGTTTGGTCTTGATGCAATTACTGGACAGATTCAGGTGCAACGAGGTCTGGGTGCCACAAAATTAGCAATGCCATCAGTTGGTGGAACAATGAATATTTTAACACAAGCCACCGGAGGTAAGCGGATGATCCGAGTTGCGCAAGAATATGGAACAGGAGATTTTCTTAGGACATCTCTTTCCTATAAATCAGGCACCTTAAAAAATGGATGGGGTGTTCTATTCTCAGGCTCATACAAGCAAGGGAATGGATGGGTTGATGGAGCAAATACCCAAGGCGCATTCTATTACTTGAAAATTCAGAAAAAAATCAAGAATCATATTGTTTCATTGAGTGGTTTTGGTGCACCACAACAACACGGACAACGTTCTTATTCACAGCCTATTGAATATTGGGATTCAGATTATGCGCGAAGTGTAGGTATTGCAGATTCATCCATTGATACTGATAGAGATCGAGGAATCCAATTCAATCAGCATTGGGGCTTCAGAGACGGTGAGGTATTCAATGAACGACGTAATTATTATCACAAGCCGCAAATCACACTCAAAGATTTTTGGAAAGTCAACGATAAATTGTCTTGGTCGAATATTGCATATACCTCAATAGGTCGTGGGGGTGGTCAGCGTTACTTTAATTCGGCGTCAACAATCGTCAGAGATGAAGAGGGACTAGTGGATTGGGACACCATCATTTATAATAACCAATATAAAACCTTATTTGGACAAGTTTATTCTACTGCCGATGCTGCCTATGACCCTACACTGCTCAAATCTTCTCAAATTCTTTCAGCATCTGTAAATAATCATTTCTGGGTGGGTGGTTTATCCCAATTCGATTACAAACCAAACGAGTTTTGGAACATTGCAGGTGGTTTAGATTACAGATACTATAAGGGTGAACATTACACCGAGGTAATCGATTTGCTCGGAGGAGATTACTTTATCAACGAATCAGATTTAAATGCTTCAACGACAATGAAAGTTGAAGGCGACAAAATTGCAAGAGAAGATCGACCTTATCAAAACCACAGAGATGGTCTTGTGCAATGGGCTGGTGCCTTTGGTCAAGCAGAGTATTCTAAGGGGAAATGGACCGCTTTTGTAAATGCATCAACAGTGTTAAATTTTTACAAAGGCATTGACTACTTCAGAAAAAAGCAGCTCATAGTAGGTGATACGCTCTTAGAAGTAGGGTATGCTGATACCATAAACTATAATGGTCAAATGTATACAAGGAATTCAGAAGGATTGAAACACAATGAAACAGATTGGATTTCGCGAACGGGTTTTACCTTTAAAACCGGTGCTAACTTCAATGTAACCGAAACCTCTAATGTTTTCATGAATCTTGGTTATCTAAACAGAACGCCTCAATACAGCAACGTAGTCGACAATAACACCAATACATTTTTTGACAATTTGGTGAATGAAAAAATCCTAGCAATAGAATTGGGTTATGGATTCAGGTCAAAACGTTTTAGCCTAAATTCAAATGGATACCTTACGCGATGGGAAAATAGACCCCTACCCTATGGCTTATCTGTTCCAGACCCATTAGATCCATCAGAATTTATACGCGTAAATGTACCAGGAATGGACGCAATTCATATGGGTATTGAAACTGATTTCGCCGTGATTTTACACAAAAAACTTAGCATGGAAGGTATGATCAGTATAGGAGATTGGAGATGGGCCTCAAAAGAGGATATTGTCATCTATTCGGATACGATTTCTTTCGATGCTCGTGGGGTTCACGTGGGCGATGCAGCACAATCTACGTACGCCGCAAGTCTAAGATATGCCTTCGTTAAAAACGGCTACTTGAAACTCAAATACACCTTCTTTGATCGATATTACAGTGATTTCAATCCAAATTCGCTTTCAGGTGAAACTAGTGGAAAAGATTCTTGGCGCATTCCTTCATATGGATTATTGAGTATTCACGCCGGGTATACCGTTCGCTTTGAAAAAAGTCAGCTTAGATTTAAAGCGAATATATTCAATGCACTAAATAGCCTTTACATTTCGGACGCTAGAAATAATTATCATTTAGATGGCTCATCTGATTTTGATGCAAATTCAGCAACAGTATTTATCGGCCAAGGACTGCGCTTCAATGTGTCCATTGGCTTTCAATTTTAAACAACTATGAAAAAAACTTTAACATTACTTCTTCTCACATTTAGCCAATTTTATTTTAGTCAAACGATTGCCGAGGCAAGAAACCAAAGTATTGGGCAAACGGTTACCATTAATGGTGTTGCAACGAACGGTGGCGAGCTTGGAGCGATACGATATATACAAGATGAGACTGCTGCACTTCCCGCATACGGAAATAACCTTTCAAGTATCCAGCGAGGGGACTCTGTTTCGGTTACAGGAGTGATCTTTGAATTTAGCGGCCTTCTGGAGCTTTCGCCAACAACGAGCTATAATATTCTTGGTCAGGGTACCATGCCTGAACCGCTTTTAATTCCTATAACCAGTGCCAACGAAGATCTAGAGGCGCAATTGGTTCGATTTGACAATGTGAGTTTTGTACAATCTGGATTTTTCAGTACTGGAAGTAGTACCGTACAAATTACAGATGGGACAAACGTGCTAGATGTTCGCGTCAATGGATCTACCAATATCGATGGGTCTGAAATTCCAAGCGGAGCAATATCAATTGTTGGATTGGTAGGTCAATTCAATGCTAATTACCAATTGATACCTCGCGATCTAGAAGATATTTTCCCGTACGTTGCTCCGGCAAAAGAAATCAATATCAAAATGGATGGAAATGATGTACTCAATAATGGTACCTATGTCATTGGTAATTCAAATACTACAACGATTACCGTTGAAAACACAGGTTCTGAGCCCTTAAATGTAACAGGTGTATATCTTTCTGGGGCTAATGCTGCAGATTTTTCAACGGATCTGAACCCTACTACAATTGCACCATTATCATCTCAAGACTATACCCTTGACTTTAGTCCAAGCACAATAGGTTCTATGTTCGCGACATTGGTCATTGATAATGACGATAGTGACGAAAATCCATATGTGATAAATCTTCAAGCTTTTGGAACAGACAATTTAGCGACTGAACCAAGTATAAATACCTCCTCTCTAGTCTTCAATACAATCGAAGCTTATACATTAAATGGTACTTATCAAGATGCTAGTGCAGATGGCTATTTGGTCCTTTGGAAAAATGGAAGCCTAATTACAGAAGAACCTCAGGACGGAGCGAGCTATCTCAGGGGAGATTATGTAGGTGATGCAAAGGTGGCATATGTAGGAAGTGGAACAAGTGTGACACCGAGAGGAGTAATTGCGAACCAAGATTATTACTTTAAAGTTTTTGCTTTCAATGGTTCAAACGGCTTTGAAAACTATCGGACTTCAGACCCTGCTGAAGCGCAGGTGACAAGCCTGGGTGCTCAAATTGGAGATTATTACAATGGTATTTCGAGTGCATCAAGTACCCTTTTAGCAGATTTGAATGCCTTAATCAATCCGCACAACTACATTTCATACTTTTTGTACAAAACAACTCTCATGAGTCAGTTTGAAGTAAAAGATACCACAAATGGACAGTCCTACGTGACCTGTTGCTATTCTGGCGAAAACAAGGTGTTCAACGATCCCTTTGATTGGTCAGATAATGACTACTCGCGTGAGCACACCTATGCACATTCTTGGATGGGAACTTTTCCAGCGGATAATCCTGAACAAGAGGAATATGCAGACCAGCATAATCTTTATCCTGCAAACCTACCCAACGCTAATTCACCAAGAAGCAATTTACCACTCGAGGATATCACAGGAGATGTAGTATTCAATTATTTAGAAGGAAGTGTTGGTTACAATGCTAATAATCAATTGGTTTACGAGCCTAGAGCCTCACACAAAGGCAATGCAGCACGTGCTATTTTTTATATGGCGACATGCTACACTGGAAATGGTGGAAACAACTGGGCAGTTCCAATCAATCAAAGTGCTGCATCCTTGGTGAACTGGCACTTCAACGATTTACCAGATAATTATGAAATTGCACGTCATGAATATATTTACAATCTCCAAAACAATAGAAACCCTTACATTGACTCCGTTGACTATGCCTGCTACATCGATTTCTCTAACATGAGCTACAAACCAGACGGATGCGGAAACATGGGTGTTGAGGAGTTTCTCAATCAAAATTTTTCTGTTTTCCCAATACCTAGTTCGAATAAACTATTTGCGCAAATTAATGGAGAAAAAATTTCGGCTTATGAATTAATCAGTATCGAAGGAAAGAAAATCGATGCCAAAATAAATTTAAATCTATCTGTATTGGAACTCAATACTTCAAACTATATTGCTGGAACCTATATATTAAATGTGACCTCATCAAAAGGTGTTGTCCAAAAGAAGGTAATCATTGAATAAAATCCGCTTCATTTTTGTTGCAGGGATTATATCTGCAAGCTTTTTGTCATGCGCACCCCAGCTACAAATTACGAGCAAGCAAATCCACCTGGATAGCGATTTAGCAGCTGATCGAGAGTTGTCGAATTTCATCTCATCCTATTCGAAAGAAATGGATGCACAGATGGATGTGAAAATTGCGGAATCTAAAAATGACTTTATTGTCGCAAGACCTAGCTCAAACCTGATGAATTGGATGGCAGATGCAGTTTTTTCAAATCAAACGAGAAATAAAAGACTAAGTCAACCAACATTCTGTCTATTGAATACTGGGGGTATTCGTTCGAGCATTGGAAAGGGAGATGTAAAGCTGAAAGATATTTATAAAATAATGCCCTTTGACAATAGTATCGTTTGGGTAAAACTTCCTTTAGTTGCTTTAGATGAAATTTCAAAATACCTTAATAAATCCGGAGGAGAACCCATTTCAAATATTCAAATGCGGTCGGGAAAATTAATGTTAAATGGGGATCTAGAAACAGATTTCTTTTGGGTAATTACCTCTGACTATCTCTACAGTGGTGGAGATCATATGGAATTCTTCAAAGAATCCATTGAGGTAATAGAAACCAAAACACTAATAAGAGATGCGCTCGTGGAGGAGGCGAAATTGCAAAAGGTACTCATTAATGATACAACAATACGAATTCAATGAAAAGAAGAGGCTTTCTTGAAAAATTCGCACTGAGCGCTGCTGGTATTATTCTAATGAAACCTTCATTCGCTAAACAAGAAAATTCTTCAGCCCACAAAAGGAGGCTTGTTATTCTACATACCAACGATACCCATTCTAATATTGACCCATTTCCAGAGAACCATTCAAAGTATCCAGGAATGGGCGGAATCGCCAAAAGGTATTACATCGTGAAAAAAATTAGAGCGCAAGAAGCAAATGTACTACTCTTAGACTCTGGAGATATTTTTCAGGGCACGCCCTATTTTAATACATTCAATGGCGTACTCGAAATGAAATGTATGAGCAAGCTCGGATATGATGCCTCCACAATGGGAAACCACGACTTTGATATCGGTATGGATGGGTTTTTAAAGGCGAAAAAGCATGCTGACTTTCCATTTTTATGTGCAAACTATGACTTTTCAAAAACTATATTAAAAGGCGAAACACAGGCCTTTAAAATATTTAATAAAGGGAATTTAAAAATAGGCGTGTTCGGCGTTGGCGTTGAGCTTAATGGACTTGTGCCAAGAGCAGCGTACGGTGATACTGTTTACAATGACCCAATAGAAATTGCAAACGAGACTGCGACAAAACTGAAAAAAGAGAAGTGCGATCTTATCATTTGTCTTTCTCATTTGGGTTTCGAATACCAAGATGATAAAATAGTATCAGACAAGATGCTTGCACGAAATTCATCGGATATAGATATCATACTTGGCGGACATACCCACACTTTTCTTGACAAGCCTGTCATTGAAAAGAACAAAGCAAAAAAAAACGTGCTGATCAATCAGGTTGGATGGGCTGGCGTTCAGCTTGGAAGAATTGATATTGACTTGAATACAGTAAAAATTGGTTCAGAAAATCTGATTATCCATTAACTTTTTAACTGAAGTCGACTAAAACAGAGTAAATCAGATTCAAATATCTATCGTGACACATTGTACTGCTATCCTTAAAGGAAACCCATCTGATTTCCCTATCTTTGCCTCCAAATTTGAATTATGCCTTTAAATAAAGTACGCGTTAGATTCGCTCCCTCTCCAACCGGTCCATTGCACATGGGTGGAGTTCGAACAGCATTGTACAATTACCTGTTTGCAAAAAAAAACAACGGAGCTTTTATCCTTCGAATTGAAGATACAGATCAAACTAGATTTGTAAAAGGTGCACAAGATTATATATTAGATTCCTTTAAATGGTGCGGTATTACACCAGATGAGGGCCCGGGTATAGGAGGAGAATATGGTCCTTATGTCCAATCTGAAAGAAAGGAAATGTACCATGAATATGCACAGATTCTAATTGATACGGACAAGGCATATTATGCTTTTGATACTTCAGATGAGCTGACGAAAATGCGCGATGAAGCAAAAAAAATGGGTATGCCTAATTGGCAATACAATGGTGTAAGTAGAATGAGCATGCGAAATTCATTAACACTTCCGCAATCAGAAGTAGAATCGTTAATTGCCAGCAATACACCTTATGTAATTCGAATGAAAATGCCTCGAAACGAAGATGTGCGTTTTGAAGATGAAATAAGGGGATGGGTTGTTGTTAATACAAATAACCTAGACGATAAAGTACTTTTTAAGAGTGACGGAATGCCAACCTATCACCTCGCAAACATTGTAGATGACCATGCCATGGAAATTAGTCATGTAATTAGAGGAGAAGAGTGGCTCCCCTCTGCCCCATTACATGTTTTACTCTATGACGCACTGAATTGGGAACGTCCGAAATTTGCGCACCTCCCGCTTTTATTGAGACCAGATGGAAATGGAAAATTATCTAAAAGAGATGGCGACAGGTTAGGGTTTCCAGTATTTCCACTTGATTGGACAACTGTTGACGGTGAGTTGTATTCAGGTTATAGAGAAAAAGGTTATTTCCCGGAAGCATTTATCAACATGCTTGCCTTTTTAGGTTGGAACCCCGGAACACAGCAAGAAATATTCAGCCTGAAAGAATTATCTGACGCTTTTAGTTTAGACCGGGTATCAAAAGGAGGAGCGAAATTTGATCCTGATAAAACCAAATGGTTTCAGCAACAATATATTCGATCTAAAAATGCTGAGGATTTAGCTGAAATGCTCGGAAATGATTTTCCAACCGGATTAAGTCATTCAGAAAAATTGACGATATGTTCACTTATGAAAGAAAGGGCAACTTTCTTGGACGACATTCTCAAAGACGGTGGATATTTATTGGAAAAGCCAAAAGGTTACGATGAAAAAGTACTTGCAAAAAAATGGAAAACCCATACAGCAGCACTTATTCAAGATTGGGTTAAAATCATTGAGGACATAAATGACTTTACAGCAGTAAACATAGAATCAAAATTCAAATCATTTCTCGAAGAAAGGGAGTTAGGATTCGGTGCTGTTTTACTACCCTTTAGGTTATTGGTCACGGGAGTTGGTGCCGGTCCAGGAATGTTTGATATAGCTGAATTCTTAGGAAAGGAAGAAGTGCTCTCAAGAATAAAATCAGGCCTTCTTAACATTGAACAGATAAAAAATGAAGCATAGTATTAGTGTTGAAGACATAAAGCTATACGCCCATCACGGCTGTCTTGAAGAAGAAGAAAAAATTGGTGGTCATTATATTGTTGATGTATTTATCGAAACTGATTTCACAGAGGCGGCTGAAAAAGACGCGCTCGACAAGACTGTTGATTATGTTTTGGTGAATCAAATTGTAAAAGAAGAAATGGCTATTAGATCCAAGCTAATAGAGTCCGTTGGACAAAGAATCATGAATAGCTTAAAAAATGCATTTGAAAGATCAGAATTTAAGGTGGTCATCAAAAAGCTAAATCCACCAATTAATGGAGATGTCGCACTTGTTTCAATCAGTATTGACTCCAGACATTAAGCATTAAATACCGCTTTTCTTACCTTGTAGATAATTTAACCCTGCTTCTAGGCCGGCGCGGTAGTCTAGCTCAATATTTTTAACCGATGTAGTAAATATCTGCGTATTTAATGGAGATTTGGGTGCAATCTGCTCTACAGTAATATGCTCAGGTAGAGCCTCAATATAATCTATAGATTCTTTAATGTTCAACTGGAAACGCTCAACATCTGAAATGATTTTATCACTTGCGCGTAAAAATTTAGAAACCAAATATTCAGGTCGAAACATGCCCGGGTTAAAATCAAAATGTGTTGTGCGAATCACAACAATATCCGTAGCACCATTTTCCACCGCCCAACGTATTGGAATAGGATCCGAAATCCCTCCATCTGAATAGTGTCTGCCGTTTACTTTATGCTTCCCTTTGGTTAACATTGGGACTGTACTTGCTGCGATCGTCATGTCGATCCAATTCTCTCTTGTTGGCTCTAAGTAATGGGTAGAACCATCTTGACTATCTGTGAGCACAATAAAGTAGTCTTTCTGTTCTAATTCCTTACATGCGGTATCAAAGTCAAATGGAAATTCTGTTTCAGCAATATCATAAAAGAAATCTAAATTCATTAATCCATCGCTAAATGCCTTACTGTATTGAATGAATCGTTCATCTTGACACAAGGCACGCATACATTGGTAGAAATAACCATATTTATTGCTCAAGAAATAAGAAATTGCTATGCTCCCCCCAGAGACACCGATATAGGATTGAAATGGATCAAATGAAACAGATCTAAAAGCATCCAAAACACCACCGGTAAATGAAGTTTTGAATCCTCCACCTTCCAGAATCAATACTTTTTTACCCGCGAAAACTCCTTTTTCATTCATTTTAATCTTTCTTTTTAGGTATTCATCTTATCCATTAAATAGGCCTTTAACTTTGCGAAAGCCCGTGCACGGTGACTAAACTTATTCTTTTCCTCCAAGGGCATCTGCGCAAAGGTTAACTGAGATCCATCAGGAGTAAATATTGGGTCATAACCAAAGCCGAACTCCCCTCTCCTTTCGGCTATAATTTCTCCCTCAACGACTCCT
>CAJXDT010000019.1:0-44111 GCA_913052055.1 uncultured Cryomorphaceae bacterium | reverse complement strand
AAGCTGCACTTTCTTATACGCTGTATTTGTCCTGGCATCTATTGTTTTTTACTATGCAGGTGGAGGTATCATTACAGAAGGCGAGTGCGCACGTGAGCTTGGATTGGGTTATGCACTTTTAATTGCCGGATTCCCTTTTTGTTTCTTAGCGCAATTAGGCATAAAAAAAGACAAGAAGCTTTTGGATTCACTAGATCGTCTGCGTTAGCATCTTTCCTATTTTTCTTTGGGATTGGAAGCCGTATTTTTCTCATTCATTAACAGCAAAACATTCTTTTGGAGTACATCAAGTTCTGCCTTTAACGTATTCATGTCTTCGTTTACTTCTTTGAGTGCTTCGTTCTCTTTTTCTAATGCCTCTATTCTTTTGAGTAATGCTTGCGTAGCAGAAACATTGAGCATTGAGATGGCCTGATAATCTACAGTTCTAAAGTCATCTACCTCTCGGCCGTATACAAATACTTCGCCCGATAAATCAAGGTTCGTTTGAATGCTTTTCGCATTTGCTGAAACAACAGTTGCCATTTCTTCTTTGTCTTCAAAAATCAAACGAATGCGCTCACCAATGTTGAGGTTATTTTCAATAGCAATCTTTCCTATGCTGCAGTCAGCCAATGTATAGATGTCGGGAATGCAATTTGTTGATTTTGAAACGGCCTGTGGGTAGACCTCTTCAAGCTGCTGTGCAATAGCCTTCTTTACTGGCTTTTCTCCATGCGAAGGATCTATCATGTGATAATCTGTTACCTCTATTTTGTTCAATGTTTCAAGGTCTTTAGCAGAATTTGAAACCCCCTCAATATTTTTAATCCTTGCGTCAGAAATTGCGTTAAACTCTCCCGCAACTACCCTGTGAGTGGCGAAGATACTAGTGTTCAAATTTGTACCAGCTGCTGTGCCTGTATTTGGTCCAGTCGCATAGTAGGTAAAGTTTCCGAAAGGATCAGAATAGTAACCATTTACGTGAAGTAGACCCTGAGATGGTGTATTTGTGTTAATACCCACACGTCCATTTCTAACGACCAAATCTTGTCCTGCGGTTGCATTAGTCCCATCTGTTGTGGTAATGAAAACCGCATCATATCCATTGAGTCTTAATCCATCTACTGTCGGTTCATACATGAGAAAATTGTCACCATCAATCGCGTCTTTTACTTTATATTTGAACGGTGAGCTAATTGCAATGTCACCCGCTACCTCAAGGCGTGCATTGGGAACCACACCAATACCGACATTTCCACCAGCATTAAATATATTATTGTCGTCAACAACCCACTCAGTACCATCCCAAAAAGTGGTATTACCAATTGCTGTTCCATTCGGTAGAAGTCCATCAGCACCATCTTCACCATCATTACCATTGTTACCTGCAACACCTGGGATACCCTGAATTCCCTGAAGCCCTTGTGATCCTTGCTCGCCTTGCAATCCTTGTTCTCCTTGTATACCTTGAACGCCTTGCTCACCCTGTGCTCCTTGAGAACCAACATCGCCTTGGATACCTTGTTCTCCTTGAATCCCCTGAGCCCCCGGTTCTCCTTGAAGTCCTTGTGGTCCAGTTTCTCCTTGGGTTCCTTGTTCTCCTTGAATCCCCTGAGCCCCCGTTTCTCCTTGAAGTCCTTGTGGTCCAGTCTCTCCTTGAGCTCCCTGTTCCCCTTGAATCCCCTGAGCCCCTGTTTCTCCTTGTATTCCTTGCGGTCCAATTTCGCCTTGTGCTCCAGTTTCTCCCTGAATACCCTGTTCACCTTGCGGACCATTTCCAGCCGTTTTTGCGTACAAAGCATATGGTACGCTCATTAATTCTTGAGTCCCCATTAATTCATAATCTGTGCCGCCATTTTCATCTGCTGAAACCTCAATAAAATATGGACCATTGCTCCAGTCAATCAAAGAAAAGTCTCCCGAAATAGATGTACCTGCGCCGATCACGACATTGACTAGGCCAAAATCATTCGTAGATAAATCAAAGCTTTCTTCAAAAACAGCAGTTCCGTTTATTGCGCCTTGGAAAAGAGTAATTTTCAATCCAATAAAAGAATTAGAAATTAAACCTCCATTGTTGTCTCTTATTACCGCTTGATAATTCACTCCTTCTGGAGCTTGAGAAAGTATTGTAAATTGAACAAACAGCAGACAGAATGCAATAATATTTTTCATTTTCAAAATAGTTTTTTTTAGATGAACGCACCATGTTCTTTCGATTGAAAAACTTGGTTGGCCGTTGATTTAAATGTACGGATATTTTATAAAATCCTTCTTGTGATATGAAAATTACCCCTTAGAAGAACACGGACTATGATAGTTCATCGGAGACCAGCTTGTAGGTGGGGTCCTCTAAAACATTCACATCTATTATTTTTTCTGCATTTTTAAGTAATCTTGAGCAGTCTCTGCTTAAATGTTTTAAATGAATATTTTTCCCCGCATCTCTGTAGCGTTCCGTTAGCTTGTTTAATGCTTCAATTGCAGACATGTCCACGACTCGACTTTCAGCAAAGTCAATAATGACCTCTTTAGGGTCACCTTGAATATCAAATTTCTCATTAAAAACGGCGATAGAACCAAAGAACAATGGACCATATATTTCATAATGCTTCGTACCGTGTTCATCAATGTGCTTTCTTGCCCTAATTCTTTTTGCGTTGTCCCATGAAAAAACGAGTGCAGCAATAACCACTCCGAGAAGTACGGCCAATGCTAGGTTGTGCAGAAGCACCGTGATTAGGGTTACTGCAAGCATTACCATTACATCTGATTTAGGCATTCTATTGAATGTTCTGAAGCTCGCCCATTCAAATGTTCCAATCGAGACCATGATCATTAATCCTGTTAGTGCTGCCATTGGTAATTTTTCAATGAGACTTGAGCCAAACATAATAAAAACAAGAAGCATAACTGCTGCAACAATACCCGACAGTCTTGCACGTGCTCCGGAAGATATATTGATCAAACTTTGTCCAATCATTGCGCAGCCTCCCATCCCAGAAAGCAGTCCAGAAAGGATATTTGCAGCACCCTGGGCTACTGCCTCTTTATTCCCTCTTCCTCGGGTTTGTGTGATTTCATCAATAATATTTAGGGTCAAAAGACTTTCAATGAGTCCAACTCCGGCAACTATTGCTGCATATGGAAAGATGAGCTGAAGGGTATCCATAGACAATGGAATATTGGGCAAGTTGAAAGGAGGAAATCCACCTTCAATGGAGGCGATATCCCCAACAGTAGTTGTTGGAATATCAAAAAAGTATACTAGACCAAATATGGCTAGAATTGCTGTTAACGCTGCGGGAACTAGCTTGGTTATTTTTGGTAAGCCCCAAATAATGAGCATCGCAATGAGTACTAAACCCGTGAAAGTATATAGTTCGCTTCCTGACATCCATGGGGCATCAGGGTTTGTGCTATCGGTGGTAAATTGACTGAGCTGGGATAGAAATATAATTACTGCCAAGCCATTGACAAATCCAAATATAACGGGTTGAGGTACAAGCCTCATGAACTTACCAAGCTTTAAAAGCCCCGCTAAAATTTGAATAATTCCGGCTAAAACTACTGTTGCAAAAACATATTGCGTGATTTCATCTACGGTAATACTAGGATTGATTTCTTTTAATGCCGTTACCAATCCAAAAAACACAACGGCAATTGCGCCTGTTGCTCCCGAGATCATGCCGGGACGTCCTCCAAAAATCGCGGTAATAATTCCCATAATAAAAGCGGCGTACAATCCTGTGAGTGGAGAAAGTCCTGCAATTAATGCAAATGCAACTGCTTCGGGAATCAGCGCCATTGCAACAGTGAGTCCGGAGAGAACCTCAGTTCTGTAGTTTACTTTTTGTTTTAAATCAAATAGATTGAAGTATTTATGCATCTTTGGTGGTCTTGCAAATTAATTTGAAGTGGGCAAAAATACCATTTAATCTAAGGTTTAGAGAATTATACAGAAGTATTCTTATAAATTCGCAGTCAAGACAAACGCTATGAATTTTCTTTCTGTAGAAAACTTGACAAAATCCTTTGGAGACAGGCTTCTGTTTTCGGATGTATCCTTTGGTATTGATCAAGGTCAAAAAGTCGCCATAGTTGCCAAGAATGGGGCCGGTAAGACAACATTGCTGAATTGCCTGATGGGAAAAGAATCTAAAGACAGTGGAAATGTCGTTTTTCGAAATGATATTCAAATGGCCTTTATGGAGCAAGCCGAGAATCTACCTTTAGACAAGACGATAGACGAAGTCATATATGACCATAGTTCTCCCAAGCTAAGGTTGATAAAATCCTATAATGAGGCGCTTGAAAACAATGATGAAGAAGCATTATCCAATCTTTTTCAAGAATTAACCGATCTCGATGCTTGGGAGCTCGAAAGCCAGGTAAAGCAATTTTTGTCTGTATTTAAACTTGAGGATGTAAATCAAAATATAGCGAACCTTTCTGGGGGACAGAAAAAGAGAATAACCCTAATTAAGGTTTTGCTCTCTGACGCTGATTTTTTACTCCTAGATGAACCCACGAACCATCTTGATTTAGACATGATTGAATGGCTAGAAAACTATTTGTCAAATTCTAAATCAACCCTTTTAATGGTGACGCATGATAGGTACTTTCTAGAGGTAGTCTGCGATACGATTTTAGAGCTTTCAAATGAGACCTTGTTTAAATACAAGGGAAACTTCTCATATTATTTGGCGAAAAAAGCGGAGCGAGAGGAACAAATACAATCCACAGTTGAGAAAGCACGAAATACATTTAGAAAAGAGCTTGAATGGATTAGGAGGCAGCCTAAGGCAAGAGGGACCAAACAAAAAGCACGTATAGAATCTTTTCATGAAGTTAAAAAAGTAGCCTCAACTAATTTGACTGAATCAGAATTAGAGCTTCCAGTTAAAATGGAGCGCCTGGGCTCTAAAATTATTGAGTTTCATAAAGTATCAAAGGCTTTCGGGGAGAAAAAAATATTGTCTAGTTTTTCATATAATGTGCAACGCAAAGAACGATTAGGCATTGTAGGTAAAAATGGAACGGGTAAAACCACCTTCTTGAAAATGTTGTTGGGAGAAGAACCAATTGATGCTGGAAAAATTGTTCAAGGAGAAACGGTTGTATTCGGACACTTCAGCCAAGAGCTTCAGGCCGTAGATCCAGATTACAAGGTGATTGACGTTGTTAAAGAGGTCGCAGAGTTCATTCCACTGGAAAAAGGAAAGCAACTGTCAGCTGCACAGCTTTTGGAACGTTTTTTATTTCCGAGAAGTATGCATTATAATTTCGTTAGAAAGCTAAGTGGTGGAGAAAGGCGAAGGCTGAAGCTACTGAGAGTGCTTATGTCCAATCCTAATTTTTTGATTTTGGATGAGCCGACAAATGACTTGGATATTTTTGCAATGGCAGTTCTAGAAGAATATCTTAGGAATTTTCAAGGCTGTCTAATCGTAGTATCTCACGATAGATATTTCATGGATAAAATGGTAGATCATTTGTTCGTTTTTGAATCAGAAGGTCAGATTGCGGATGTGATGGGTAACTACACAACTTATCGCAAAATGCAAAAGCTCAAAATCAAGAACGGTAAATCGGAAAGTTCGAATACCGAGAAAAAAGTGAATAATGTTCCTGAATCGAGTCGCATCAAAACAAAACTATCCTTTAAAGAGAGAGCAGAGTTTGAAGATTTGGAAAAGGAGATAGAGCAATTGGAGCTCGCTAAGATAAAGTATACCAACCAGCTTTCAAATGGAGATTTAGCCGGAGATAAATTATTTGAAACAGGAAATAAATTGGCTGAGGTTGTTGAAGCCATTGAGCTTAAAACAAACCGTTGGTTAGAGCTTTCGGAGTATCAATAATCAAGTCTTTCTGAACAAATAATCCTTTGATCAAAAAAGTCATTTAATCCCTTTTAAAACAATGATTTATGCAGTATTACTTTTTTTTATCTAAATAAATTTGAGAAATTTGTCTTCTGATGCAACTTTTTATTGATTTTGTATGTCTATGTGTTGTAAGCTTAATGTTTAAGTGAAAAATCTATTCAAAATATCGTCTTTAATTAGTGGTTTGCTAACCCTCGGAGTTCTGCTTATTGCAGAAGACGTCAGCGCGACTGTTTATACTTCGCAGAATAACGGTCAGTATGACAACTGCAACATTTGGACCAATGGATGTGCGCCAAATGAAATTCAGGTGGGTGATACAGTGATTGTTAACCACAACATAGATGCTTCATCTTCAATGGAAATAAGTGGTGTGTTAATCATTAACGCCACGGGAGACCTGAGTCATGTAAATGACGTGGATTTATACCAATCAGGGCGTCTTGAGGTATACGGAACACTTTCTATCCAAGCCGAATTTAACATGAGAGGCACGATGTATAATTCGGGCTTATCAATCATACAAAACTTTCGCAATAGAGGTTATTGCTGTAATTCAGGAACAATAAAATCTTCAGAATTAATTTACATACAAGGTGGTCACATTGAGTGTGGCGGAACCCTTTTGACCTGTGAATTGGACATGAACAGCTATAATGGTGCCACGGGTGTTACGGGGTCCCCAACCGCTGAATTAAACAACCAAAATATTTGCTGTGAAAACTCCGGTGATCCAAATCCTTTAGATAATTTAAATGGTAGCTGGCAAATAGATTCTAGTTCAGTACAAATTTGTACTGTTCCATTAATGCCTAATGCAGGACAAGATTCGTCATTGTCCGTATGCAATACATCATCTTCTGTAGTTGACCTAAACTCTATGCTATCTCCGGATGCTAGTGCGCTTGGAGGATTTGGAGAAACTACCTCTTCTGGTGCATTTAATTCCGTAACAGGTATTTTTACTACGGATGGTCTAACGCCAGGGACATATTCTTTTACGTACACAGTGAATGGATACACGGGAGTGACCGACGTAGCTGATTTCACTGTAATTGTTAACGCAGCAGTAGCTTCTTCGGAGTCTTTAACAGTTTGTGACAATCAATTTCCGTTTGATTGGAATGGACTTTCTATCACTGATGGAGGTTCCTTTTCAGTTACCTTAACGAGTGTAATAACTGGATGTGATTCAACAATAACTTTGAATGTTCAGGTTAATCCTACACTTAACGTTACCGAAAACATTGAGTTGTGCTCAAATGCATTTCCTTTCGAATGGAATGGTATTACCATAACCGAATCGGGAACTTCGAGTGTGAATCTTGTGAGTGCTGTCACTGGCTGTGATTCGATTGTAACCTTGAATACATCTGAGATTCCAATTATTTCTACCTCGGAGTCGATCACAATATGTGAAAATGACCTACCCTTTGAATGGAACGGTCTAACCATTGGACAATCGGGCACTGAGTCTGTTGTTTTATCAAGCGCGGTCACCGGGTGTGATTCGATTATAACCTTAAATTTATTGGTCAACGCCATTCCAACAAGCTCATTAGATACGCTTGTCTGTGCCTCTCAATTTCCCTTTTCATGGAATGGCTTAGCGATAAATGAATTTGGCTCATGGGAATTTGTATCAACAGGCGCAAATGGATGCGATTCAATTGCTAACTTAAATGTCTTGGATGGCCAGTTAGCGGCTCCTATGGTTTATTCTAACGGCCCTGTTACCTGTCCCAAAGACCTGGTTTTATTTGAGATAAGTGATGAAATTCTAAATGCAACATATGAATGGTTTGGACCCAATAACTATACATCCTCGGAAGTTTCAAACGAAATTGAATTAACGGCAGATATGGCGGGAATTTATGGAGTTTCATACACCTTGAACGGCTGCTCCTCAGCGGCTACTTATTTCAATTTAGCCATCGATAATGTTTTTGACTATGAGACGTTTAAGTTTCCAAACGTTATCACGGCGAATGGTGACGGAACGAACGATGAAATTAAACTTGATGAGTATATTGGCGCTTGTGCCAATTTCAATCTAACGATCAGAGATAGATGGGGAAGTGAAGTTTTTAGCCAAGAGCGAGGTGAAGAATCCTTTAAAGGACTATCCGTTGATGGTAGGGAGCTCCCAGACGGTGTCTACTTCTACAAGTTGATTTTTGATCAGGGTAGTGACGTATCTGGTTACTTGCACATCGTCAGGGGTAATAACTAGCGCGCCGATACCTTTCCTTTATTCAATTCCTAGCAATATATTTTTTGTCGGTGTCAGATTTATTACGTCTTGACCAAAAGATTTTTTAATTTTCTTAATTTAGTGCAACCATATGGTGTTGTAACTTGTCTATAGTTAAGAGTGTCTAGATCGATCGAACGAATATTAATAAAATGTATGACTGGCTTTAGAAGCCGGTCATTTGTCTTAGTATTGTTTTTTATATGCTCCTCTTTTTTCTTAATTGCGCAAAACTCTCTTAGTACTGAGGGTTTTGGCCAAAAGTGGGTCAATATTAATGACCTAGACGTCAGTGGAAGTCAAATTACGATTGAAGCATTGGTTCGTCGCCAGAATAATAGTAACATGAACATTGTTTCCAAGCATGACGGAACAGCAGATTGTAATTATTTATTTAGACCTAACAGTTTTCAAATTTCAACTACTGATGGTTTTCAATTCGTTTTGAACCCTATTACCCTGCCCAATAATACATGGTACCATCTTGCAGGAACATATGATGGTCAAGCCATTAAGTATTATGTGAATGGCTGTTTGGTGAGTGAAACCCCTCATTCAGGTTCTTTAATCACGAATGATTGGGATGGTGCCATTGGAAATCGTTCAAATTGGCCGAATGGTCCAGAACATTTTCGAGGAAGAATAGATGAGGTTCGAATATGGAATGTTGCCCGCACCCAGGAGCAGATTAATTTAAACATGAATACACTCATTAATCCTACTGGACAGACCAACCTACAAGCTTATTATCGCTTTGACAATACTTATGAGAATATTCAGGGTAACGCGACCTTTGATGGAAATCCTATTGGATCTCCCGCTTTTGATCTTCCTCCCCCTGTCTTTGTTCCATTTACAATTGTAACCGTTTTGGGAACTGATTTAAGCTGTTTTGAGTCGGGAGATGGAGAGATTAATATTGTGACAACGGGCACAAATGTTGAGTACTCAATTGATGGTATTAATTATTTCGTAGATGGCAACTTCAGTGGTTTGAGTGCAGGAACATATACGGTTTATGCGCGATCTGGCTCCTGTGAAGAAACGAGTGATATTACTATCGAACAACCTAATGAGATTCCAACACCTGAAATTATAGTTAACGACCCTATATGTTCTTCAGATAGCTTAACGCTATTTACGAGTTCTGTTGCTGGAGCATCATACTTTTGGAATGGCCCGAACGGTTTCTCCTTTAATGGAAACCAAACAGTAATCAATGATTTAGCGCTTTCTGATGCAGGAACATATTCTATTTATCTTGAGGTAAACGGATGCTACAGCGATACTACAACTACTGAAATAGTGGTCAATGAATCCTATGATATTAGTCTTGTTGAGACAATTTGTTCGAATGAAACATTCACCTTTGGTCCAGATGAATTAAATGCTTCTGGATCCTATGTTCAAAATTTGCAATCGATTGCTGGATGCGACTCAATTGTGCAACTAGAGCTCACGGTCAATCCCGCCTATAGTTTCGCAATAGATACTAGCCTTTGTGAAGGAGAATCTATTACATTTGAAGGGGTGACAATGAATGTTTCGGGTTCCTATCCTTTTAATCTATTTACCTCGTTGGGGTGTGATTCAATCATTACTTATGAGCTGATTGTTTATCCTATACCTGATGCTCCTCCAGTTTTTTCAAATAGCCCTTTGTCATGTCCTGGAGATCTTTTTGAGGTTTCTATAGTCTCTGTTGAAGATGGTTTGTATGATTGGAACGGACCTAATGGATTTAACTTAGACACAACGGATTTTATATTTGAGGCGTACCCTGAGAACATTGGAATGTATGATGTTTCAGTTACAGTTAATGGATGCGTTTCTCCATTGACATCCATAGATTTAGATATCATCAATATTTATTCATTTGAAGATGCTGATTTACCAAATGTTTTTACACCGAACGGAAATGCTACAAATGAGGTTTTCGATTTACAGTCTTATTTCAAGACATGTGAACCATATGAAGTATTTTATTTCGATAGGTGGGGAAATATAGTATATCGACATCAGCAGAATGAGACTCCTTTTTCTGGTAAATCATTAGACGGCTCGGATTTAATGGATGGTGTTTACATGTATAAGCTTGTGCTTGAAAGTAGTCAAAAACAAGGCTTCTTGCACCTTATACGATAGCTATAGCCAAGATTCAATTTCTTCCAGGCTTCGTTCTTGAGTGAGGTGCAATGTATTTAAATTGATTGTTTTAGCACCCTCAATATGTTGCGGTGAGTCTTCAATAAACAAAACATCTTCGGCGACGTATCCCATGTCATTTAAAACCCATTCAAATGTTTCTTTATGAGGCTTCCTTTTACCAATAATATGCGAGTAGTAGCATTTTTTAAAGAGCAATTCGAGATTTTTGAAGGGCATTTCACCTAAAAGAGTTTGGATATATTCTAAATGAATTTCGTTTGTATTACTCAGTAAATAGCATGGAATCTTTTCACTATATTTTTTGATTTGTTTTAGTTTAGCCTCTTCGAATCCTAGAATCATCGCGTTCCAAGCTTTTTTTATTTCAGATTCAGAGGAGTATGTGGGGATTTGATGTTTCATCAAGTGTATAAATTCCTTTCCTGTTAGAGATCCTGTTTCGAAACCATCGAAAATTTCAGTTTGATTGAATTGGTTGTAAAGACTTTCTGTATTTGCTACCCCAAGTGCGTCAAAAGCATTTATTGTTTTATGATAATCAAGGTTGACAATTACACCTCCGAGATCAAAAAGCAGTGCTTTTACAGTTTTCATAAGACAAGTTTGTTTAGAATGATTACAAATTTATAGTCTTTTCTCAATTTTTAGTTTACATGACACTTTTATGACAATAAATGAAACATGACTTCCGATATTTGCAATAAGGAATGGGAAACAACCTCAAGCACTTAAAAATATTTGCCTTTACACATCGTAAATTGGATGTCGTAAAGATTGGCCTCCTTCACATTGAGCCGCTGGATCAAGCCGCCCGATTAAAGCATGTTAAGGAACAGTTTGATCTTGATGAAATCATGTTTCTTTCGACTTGCAACCGCGTTGAATTCACAATTGTAAACAATTCTGATATTTCCATTGAACGTTTTATTAGTGCTTTATATCCTGATTTACCTGAGGTTGATGTCTCGCATTTATCATTTAACGTTGAACAATACATTGGTGATGCCGCTGTAGAGCATTCACTTTCTGTTGCTTCATCTATTGAATCAATGATCGTCGGTGAAAGAGAGATCATTACTCAAGTTAGAAATGCTTTCGAATTATCTAATGCCAATGGTTTTACCGGCGATTTTTTGAGATTGCTAATTCGTAAAGTAATTGAAACGGCAAAAAAAGTATATACGCAAACGAGCATTGCAACCAAGCCAGTTTCTGTTGTATCCTTGGCCTATCATAAATTGAAAGAGCTCAATATTCCCTTAGATTCTCGTATTTTAATTATTGGCTCTGGATCCACAAACTCCAACATGTGTAAGTTTCTGAAAAAGCACGGTTTCAGTAATTTTATCGTCTTTAACCGTACAGTGGAAAATGCTGAAAATCTCGCTGGGGAGTTGAATGCTTCTTTTTATCCACTATCAGAATTGCCTTTTTATAAAAAAGGTTTTGATGTTATTTTAACCTGTACAGGCGCCAACCATAATGTAGTATCGCTTGAGACCTATGAAAGTTTGCTGAATGGAGACAAAGGTTTAAAAACGCTCATTGATATTGCAATACCTCAAGATATCTCACCTGAAATCATTCAAAAGCACAAGGTTCATTATTTATCAATTGATTTATTACAGAAAATCTCCAATGATAATCTCAAGGTTCGCGCAAACGAGGTGGACTGTGTTAAGTCAATTGTCGGCGAAGCTTTGGAGGATTTTATCCATGTTGTGGAAGAACGCAATGTAGAGTTGGTCATGCGGGATGTCCCTCGTCAAGTTAAGGCAATAAAGGAAACGGCTATCGACGAAGTCTTTAAACGCGATATGGAGGAATTAGATCCAGAAGCAAGAGAAGTTTTGGATAAAGTGCTAGGGTATGTAGAAAAAAAGTACATTAGCGGCCCAATGAAACTTGCAAAAGAAATCATTTTAAAGAATGCCGCAAACTAAGCCGATTATAATTGGAACTAGAGGGAGCGATCTTGCCTTGTGGCAGGCTAATTTTGTCAGAAAGGAATTAGAGCATAGGGGTCATGAGGTCCATATTGAAATCATTAAAACCCAGGGCGACAAGATTCAAGATTTGAGCTTTGATAAAATGGAAGGCAAAGGATTCTTTACAAAGGAAATCGAAGACGCTTTATTAAGGAACGAAATTGATTTAGCGGTGCATTCTCATAAAGATTTAGAAACCAATCAGCCAGAAGGACTTGAAGTTGCCGCCGTATCATCTAGAGCTAATCCATGCGAACTGCTCTTGATTCGAGAGTCTGTTCATGAGGAAAATGCATTGTGGGGATTGAAAAAAGATGCTGTTGTAGGTACATCATCTGCGCGTCGCAAATCACAGCTTTTGGCTTTAAGGCCAGATGTCCAAATTAAAGAGCTAAGGGGAAATGTTCCCACGAGAGTTGAAAAATTAAAGTCAGGCGCATATGATGCAATTCTTTTAGCAAAAGCTGGCATTCTTCGTTTAGAATTGGATCTTTCTGATCTCGTATGTATTGATTTGACACCCGATGAATTTGTTCCGGCGCCAGCGCAAGGTGTGCTTGCTCTACAGATTAGATCTTCTGCTATTGAGCTTAAAAATATTTTAAAGCAAATAAATGATCCCGCTGTTCAAAAGCTCGTTCATTTAGAAAGGTCTGTGTTGAATCTAATGGATGGTGGCTGTCAATTACCATTGGGCGTATATTGTGATAACAAATATGTCCATGTTGCTTTTTCAGACGATGCAATGCATCCATCAAGGTATTTTCGTTTCCCTTATAAAGACAATCCTGAATTTCCGAAAAAAATTGTAGAGCATTTGCAACATCAGCAAGTTTGAAACACATCTTCATTTCCAAAGACACCAGTGAGCTAGATGCCCTAAATGAACTTATGGGGAATCATGCTTTTCGGTTTGAATGTATGTCATTGATTGATTTCAAGTCTTTGACCTTTGATTTACCCAATGACTTTGAGGTTGTCTTTTTCTCAAGTATCCGTTCTGCGAAATTTTTATCCGAATCCAAAAAAATTAAACTGGATAATTACCGTATTGCATGTGCAGGACCTCAAACTGCTTTAAAGCTTTCTGAAATGGGTTTGAAGGTTGATTTTATAGGGTCCAATGCAAGTAATCCAAAACTTGTATCTGAGCAGTTTTCAGCTTGGTTAGGAGCGAGAAAAGTGTTTATTCCTTCATCAAATCGTTCTTTGCGCTCGATTGAGGAATCTATTTCTACCGAACAAATTAAGCGTGCAATCTTATACGAAACATTATTACTTCCAGTAAAAGTCATCAGCAGAGATTTACTTGTTTTTACAAGTCCGAGTAATGTAGATGCCTATTTTATTAAAAACGAAATTTCAGCGCACAGCCTTGTCATTGCCTGGGGAGATTCTACAAAAAGGGCATTATTGGATCATGGTTGTGAAGCATCGATTGTCCTTAAAGACGGCACCCTTAATGAGCTTAAAAGTATATTAGAATCTGTGCTATAGATTTAGGCATAGAACAATGGAAACTATAAAATAGCGTTTTAAACCTCAAGGCCTTATCTTCGTTAGGATGTCAGCTATGAAAATCATACTTACTATATTGCTTTTCTTTGGGTTTCACTTAGGTGCTTTCTCTCAAGATGCTGGTAAACGTACAAAAGTCCTAAAAGTAAAGGATTCGATTCGCATAGATACCCTCAGTATATACCCCAACTCATTTGAGGCTTTTGTTGGGGATATTCCTTTGGCCTCTTCTCAGTATCGTTTAGACTTTTCTTCCGCTTTATTTATGATAAATGAGCCCATTGAAGATTCAATACGCTTTGTTTATCAGGTCTTTCCATTTGATTTGTCAAAGAAATACCAGCTAAGAGACAGTAGCTTAGTATTTAATAATGATAGAGATAAAAGCACATTATTTAAGATTGAAAACTTTTTTTCTGTAGACGATATTTTCGGAGGAAATGAATTGAATAAAAATGGTTCGATCTCTAGGGGGATTTCCTTCGGAAACAGCCAAGATTTGGGAATTAATTCTTCCTTGAATTTGGAGCTTTCAGGAAAGATCTCTTCCAATCTAAAAATATTGGCCTCGGTTTCAGATGCGAACATACCTATACAGCCTGAGGGCAATACCAACAAGCTTCAAGAGTTTGATAAGGTATTCATTCAGATTTACAACGATAGATTGAAGTTGATTGCTGGAGATTTTTGGCTTTCTAAACCAACTGGATATTTCATGAATTATCGCAAAAGAGCTCAGGGATTAAGTGTCAATTATAAATGGAATAAGCAGCAAGATAAGGTTTGGAGTACCCAGCTGAGTGGAGCGCTATCAAAGGGAAAGTTTAACAGACAGATTATTCAGGGTATTGAAGCAAATCAGGGGCCATATCGTCTTGTAGGTGCTGAAAATGAACCCTTTATTATCGTGTTGTCAGGGACTGAAAAGGTATTTATTGATGGCCGACTTTTAGAGCGTGGACAGGAGTATGATTATACGATTGATTATAACACTTCAGAAATCATTTTTACTTCTCGAAATCTAATTACAAAAGATACTCGGATCGTTGTTGAATTTCAGTATTCGGATCAGAATTATGCCCGCTCTTTGTTACAGCATTCACTATCTTATCAATCTAAAAAAATTGATTTCTGGTTGAATGCTTATTCTGAACAGGACGCAAAAAATCAACCTTTGCAGCAAGAGTTATCCAACGAGCAGCGTTCTTATTTGGCGGGCATCGGTGATAGTCTAGATTTAGCAGTAGTCAATTCCGTCGATTCTGTTGGTTTTTTTGATAATCAAAACTTATATAAATTAATTGACTCATTGGGTTTTGATTCCATTTTGGTTTTTAGTGTAGATCCAGACTCTGCTTTTTACCGAGTGTTTTTTGAATTTGTAGGTGATGGAAATGGGGATTATATCCTTGAGAGCTATAATGCTTTGGGAAAAGTATTCAAATGGATTGGACCAGTGGATAATATTTCACAGGGAAATTATAGGGCTTCCAGAAGTATTATTACGCCTAAGAAACAGCAGATGTTCAGCACAGGCCTCAAATGGAAGTATTCGAAGTCGAGCTATGTTGAGTCTGAATGGGCGCTTAGTAATATGGATTTAAATACCTATTCTAGCTTGTCTAAACAAGATAATGTAGGCTACTCAAACCGAACTAGATGGATGAATACAACTTCATTTGGGAAAGCGGATACGATTTCTTTTTGGTCACTAATTACAAAAGCAGAAATTGAGTACCTATCGTCTTCTTTTACTCCTGTTCAGCAGTATCGAGCGGTTGAGTTTGACCGGGATTGGAATACGCGTTTTAAGGGGTATCAGGGCAATCAAATTCTCGGGACATTAGGAACAAAAATAGCTCATAAAAAGAATGGTTCGATTTCATTAGATGCGCAACATTTTTCAATAGGGTCGGATTACAGTGGTCAGCGTGCATACTCAAAAGGAAATTGGAAACAAAAAGGTTGGGATGCGCAATGGGATGCAAGTTATTTACAGGCCAATGCGGAGTCTAAAAGTAGTTTTCTACGCCATAGATTAGATTTATCAAAGAAGCTAGGACCCTTGAGAATAGGTTATAAGGATGACCACGAAAGAAACCGTTATCAAGATACAAGCTTTACTCTGTCCGCTCAGAGCTATGAGTTTTTCGACTATCAGTTTTATATAGCCAACCAAGACACAAGTAAAATGGAGTATAAGCTTTATTATCGCGAGCGTTATGATAGAAGATTAGAATCGGAAAGCTTTAAGAGAACGGCAATTGCCAAAACAACAGGTGTAGAGCTTCAAATTAATAATTTAAAGAACCAGAAGATTACTTTTTTGTCTGGATACCGTTCGCTAGACGTTTTGGATACAGTTGCTATGAATCAAACACCGGAGAATTCTGTAATAGGTCGCCTCGAATATACATTTAAGGCATGGAAAAATGCAATACAATGGTCTACATTTTATGAGATTGGATCTGGTCTCGAACAAAAACGGGAATTTCTCTATATTCAAGTCAATGACGGACAGGGTGTGTATACATGGATAGATTATAACGAGGACGGGGTAAAAGATTTAAATGAATTTGAAATTTCCCAATTTATCGATCAGGCAAATTATATTCGTGTATTTGTACCTAGCAATACCTATGTAACGACATATTTTAATGAGTTCAACCAAACAATATACCTGAGACCTGAACGTGTTTGGTCTCGGAAAAAAGGATTGCTAAAAGTATTGTCCTTGTTTTCTGATCAGGCTAGGTTTAGGGTTAATAAAAAATCCAATGCTTTTCTAGACGGTGCGGTATTTAATCCTTTAAACAATAGGGTCGCCGACACCAATCTTATTTCTACTACCGCCTTTGTTCGGAATTCTCTCTTTTTCAATAGAACAGGCGCTATATTTGGTGCGCGGTATATATTTCAAGAGAATCAATCTAAAACGTTATTGGCCTCAGGTTTTGATTCTAAATTGGCATCATTTCATGAGGTAAATGCACGGTGGAATATTACACCGAAATTTTCTGTGCTCACCACCGTTCAAGACGGAATAAAAAATACGATTGCCGATTATACCTCAGGAAGGGATTATTCGATCAACTATTCTTGGTTAAAAACCTCCCTTAGCTATCAGCCGAGTACTAATTTCCGCGTTACCCTTGATGGCAGGATTGTTCGCAAAATAAATGAGCTTCCTGTCGAAGGCGAATCATGTGACATACGTGATATAGGGACAACCTTTAAATATAACCAAACCGATAAAGGAAGTCTTCAAGGTTCCATCAAGTTATTAAAAATTGATTTTCAAGGAATCGAAAACTCAGCTGTTGGTTTTGAAATGCTTGAAGCGCTGCGTCCTGGCGTTAATTATACCTGGAGCTTTGGATACCAAAAAACAGTCTCAAAGAATCTTCAATTGACCATTCAATATTTAGGTCGAAAATCCGAGAATACAAGAATCATTCATACTGGAGGTATGGAATTGCGCGCTTTTTTTTAAAATCTTCGTAATTTAAAGGGCATTTTAAAATTTATGGAGGAATACGGAAAAATATTACTAATTGCAATGCCAACATTTTTGGTTCTGGTGCTTCTTGAGAAGCTCTATGGCTACCTTAAGGGTTCAGATACCGTTCCTCTAGATGATGCTGTGTCTAGTTTGAGCTCCGGTATGACAAATGTGCTTAAGGATGTTTTAGGACTTTCTATTGGGATTATTTCTTACGAATGGCTTTTTTCAAAGCTGGCAATTTTTAGTATTGAAAATACAGTTGCCGTTTATGCCATAGCGTTTATTGTTATAGATTTTTATGGATATTGGTCTCACCGATTCGCGCATAAGGTTAATTTATTTTGGAACCATCATGTCATCCATCACAGTAGTGAGGAGTTTAACTTGGCTTGCGCGTTAAGGCAACCAATATCTGGGATTGTTAAGTTTTTTACTTTTCTGCTTATACCAGCGGCTATTATGGGTGTTCCTCCTCAAGTAATTGCAATCGTTCTTCCTCTCCACTTATTCATGCAGTTTTGGTACCATACAAGACATGTTGGAAAAATGGGATTTATAGAATATATACTCGTTACGCCCTCTCACCACAGAGTTCATCATGCGATTAATCCTGAATATTTGGATAAGAATTTGAGTCAGATTTTTATTTTTTGGGACTTTTTATTTGGCACCTTTCAAGAGGAGTTAGACGAGGTTCCACCAGTATTCGGAATATCTCGACCTGCTTCAACTTGGAATCCTTTTAAAATTAATTTTCAGCATTTTTTTGTCCTTTGTAAGGATGCTTGGAACGCCAAAAGCTTAATGGATAAGCTTACCATATGGTTTCGACCAACAGGCTGGAGACCAAAGGGCTTTGACCAGCGGTATCCTTTGCATAAAATAGACGATGTTTACAGCTTTTCGAAATATAAACCTGACTTATCTAAGTTTCAGCTTTATTGGGGGGTTACGCACCTTTTTGTGGTGATGTTCTTTTTATTAGACCTGTTTGCTCGTCTCGGATCACTTTCTTTCGCGCATATAATGGTTTATGGCGGGTATATATTTTTGACTATTTATTCGCTGACCGACCTAATGGACAAAAACAAGTGGAATTTTTTACTTGAAATTTTTAGATTTTCAGTGGCAATAGCTATTGGGTTATGGTTGGAGACTTGGTTTGGTTATTCAACTATTCTTTATTTGGTTTATGCTTATCACATTATCGCCTTATTAATTTCCGTTGCCGTCTATAGAAATGAGACCCGGGGTAAACCCTCTGTGGCATATTGATGCAGTCTTCTATCTTCATTGGTGCGTTCTATTTGCTTTATCTTGCGCTTATCTTTTTTGGTTTCGAAGATCTGGCTTTTTATATGAAACCTTTTTTGGTCCCATCTCTATTGTTACTGTTCCTGTTCAAAAGTGCTTTCAGTGCGAAAAAAAAGCTTTTTTATGCTGTCTTGTTTTCAACGCTCGGTGATGTGCTTTTAATGTTTAGTGGCACTTTATTTTTTGTTCTAGGATTGACCTCTTTCCTCACCGCTCATTTTATGTACATGATGATATTTAAATCTGTCAGGAATCCAATTAGATTCAATTTAATGTATATTGTTTCATCGCTCATTATTGCGGTATATTTTTGCACCTTTCTTTCCTTTCTATGGCCGTATTTAGGCCCTATGAAAGCTCCAGTTTTTATATATGCCGCTATTCTATCTATTATGCTTTGGTTTGCTATTCATTCAAATGCACAACATCCTTTTTCGAGGCTGCTGATTGTTTTAGGTGCGCTAAGCTTTGTTATTTCAGATAGTATGCTTTCCACAAGACTGTTTTATGGAACCTTTAAAAACGCTCACTTTTTTATAATGTTTAGCTATCTATTGGCCCAATTCCTTTTGGTATATGGAATTATTAGAACAAGGGGTGGTAAATACATTAAATAGCATGTATCAATGGCTTAATTAGTCTTTTTGGGATTCTACAATTGTGCTCATGACTTTTACAAACCCCTAAAACTTTTACTTGGTCACCAGTAACACTTCAAGAAGGTATTTATTTTATACCAATTAGTAGCCCTAAATATGTTGTTACAATCAAGCACGTGATATCCAAATAAACCCAAATCAAAACCTTATTTTTGTTTTATGTCAAAGAAAAAAGGGGTGGCTATTCTTGGTTCTACTGGTTCAATAGGAACAAAGGCGCTAGATATTATCTCTGCATATCCTGATTATTTTGATGTTCAGGTTTTAACAGGGTATCGTAATATTGATTTATTGATTCAGCAAGCGCTGAAACTTCAGCCCAATACAGTTGTCGTTGTAGATGAGGCGGAGTATAAAAAAGTAAGCGAAGCACTTTGGACAGCCGACATTCATGTATACGCAGGTAAAGAGGCCTTAAATCAAGTACTAGAGTCGGGCGAGGTTGAACTTGTGCTTAATGCGATTTCAGGTTTTGCGGGCATAGCACCAACGATTGCTGCAATTAATGCACAAAAGCAAGTTGCTTTAGCCAATACAGAATCTATTTTGGTTGCAGGAGAATTGGTTACTAAATTGGCCCGAGAAAAGGGTGTGAATATTTATCCTATTGATGCCAAGCAATCTTCAATTTTTCAATGTATTGTTGGCGAGTTTCACAATAAAATTGAAAAGATATATTTAACTGCTCGAGAAGGACATCTTAAAAATGTAGATGCAAAGCCAGGAATTGATTCAGCAAGTATGATGAGTGCTGGTTTTGCTGCAATTCAAGCTAAGTGGTTATTTAACCTAAAACCTACCCAAATTGAAATACTTATCCATAAACAGGCTGTCATTGATGGTTTTGTTCAATTTGAAGATGGAGGTTTGAAGACCCAGATGGTATTGCCGGATATAAAGCTACCTATTCAATTTGCATTAACCTATCCAGAGCGTTTTAAGACCAGCTTTCCAAGATTTAATTTTATGGAACATCCGGAACTTGACTTTAATGAACCAAATCCTGTGCTGATACAAAATATTGAACTCGCTTTTTACGCTTTAGAAAAAGGAGGCACATCAGCTTGTGTTTTGAATGCCACCAATGACATCGCTGTAGACGCTTATTTAAATCATAAAATCAGCTTTTCGGAAATATCAAAGCTTAATAATGATGTTTTGAAGGCATCAGATATTATAAAAAACCCAGCTTATGATGACTATTTGAGGTCTGATTATACAACACGTCAAGCTGCTTTAAAACTTATATCATGAAAATAATTCTCTTTTCAGGCGCTTTGGTTTTTCTGCTGTTTTCGTGCAAACAAGCGGTAGTTTTAAAAACGCAACTACACCATTCACATTGTGGCGGAGCTCCCCCTACATCAGAAACTAGAAAGGGTTATCATACAGAACATAAAATGAATGTAACCATTGTAGGTAATAATGATTCTATATCTATGCCTATCGATGGAAATCGTGAAGTAAAATTGAGTCCAGGGAATTATCGTTGGTATCGGGGAGCCAAGTTAACCGAGACAAGGGATTTTATAGAGGACCTTAAGATGAGCTTAGATTCAAGCTTTGTACTTCAGGGTGGTGCAACTTGCATTGATGAGTGGAAGAGAAAACCTGACGGAGAATTCTCAATAACTGCTAACACAGATACAATTGCACTAACACTTAAATACAGGTGTTACACAGGAATACTTCCTTTTCCATGTGTGAAATATTTGGGACCTATTTATCAGTAGGTTCGGCTATCTCTTTGTCTTTATATAAATGTTCAAGTTTTTGGTACGCCTCTCGAATGTCTGCAATTGGTTCTATAATTAGACGTAATCGATCCTGTTTTTGTAAAAGTCTATACCCCTTACCTTGGTTCGTTATTTCTTTTAATATTTCAGTAAATAGCGCTGATTCATAAAAAGGAGAATTGGTGTCAGAGATAAATGAACAAACCATTTTTTCAGATTTGATAACGAGTCGTTCAAGACCAATTTTTTTGGCCATCCATCTCAACTCAAATGAAAAGAATAATTCCTTAACCTGATCTGGTATGGGACCAAAACGATCGATCATTCTTTCTTCAAAAGCATTCAGGGCGTCTAGATTTTCAATATTATCGAGCTCTTGGTAAAGGCTTAAACGTTCTGCAACATCATTTACATAATTATCAGGTATTCTAACTTCGTAGTCCGTCTCAAATACGCATTCAGTCGCATATGTCGTTAACTGGTCGCTATTGCGCTCACTAAAGAGATCTTTAAACTCTTTTTCTCTGAGCTCTTTCATAGCTTCGTTCAGGATTTTTTGATACATCTCGAAGCCAATCTCTGAAATAAACCCGCTCTGTTCGCCTCCCAACATATTTCCTGCACCTCTAATGTCTAAATCCTTCATGGCAATATTAAAACCTGAGCCTAAGTCTGAAAATTGAACCAATGCTTCAAGCCTTTTTCTTGCTTCAGAGGTAAGCACAGTTGTTTTCGGAGCAATGAGATAACAGAACCCTTTTTTATTACTTCGTCCTACTCTTCCTCTTAGCTGATGCAAGTCACTTAGTCCAAAGTTTTGCGCATCATTAATAATGATTGTATTGGCATTGGAAATGTCTATTCCGGATTCTATGATCGTTGTTGCAATTAAAACATCATATTTTCCTTCTATGAAATCCATCATGTTTCTTTCTAATACTTTACCATCCATTTGACCATGCCCTATACCTACTTTGACTCCAGGACATAAACGCTGAATCATTCCTGCAATTTCTTTGATGTTCGCTATACGGTTGTTTACAAAGAAAACCTGTCCGCCTCTTGAAACCTCATAGGAGATAGTGTCCCTAAGCATCTCCTCATTGAAGGTCACGATTTCTGTAAGTACTGGTTGTCTATTGGGTGGAGGCGTATTGATAATGCTTAAGTCTCTGGCGCCCATTAACGAGAATTGAAGTGTTCTTGGTATTGGAGTTGCTGTAAGTGTTAGTGTATCTACAGTTGTTCTTAATGTTTTCAGCTTATCCTTGACTGAGACACCAAATTTCTGCTCCTCATCGATAATCATCAACCCCAAATCTTTGAATTGAATTCTATTTGAGACAATGGCGTGTGTACCAATTAAAATGTCAATCTGTCCTTTCTTGAGCTTTTGAATGGTTTCTGTTGTTTGCTTCGCGCTTTTAAATCGATTCACGTAATCAATATTACAAGGAAACTCTTTTAGCCTTTCTTTAAAGCTACGGAAGTGCTGTAAAGAAAGTATGGTCGTAGGAACTAAAATAGCTACCTGCTTGCTGTCTGCTACGGCTTTAAAAGCAGCCCGAATGGCGACCTCTGTTTTCCCGAACCCAACATCTCCACATATCAATCTATCCATTGGAGTTTTTGACTCCATATCTTTTTTCACATCTTGAGTCGCCTTATACTGGTCAGGTGTATCCTCATACATGAAGGAAGCTTCAAGTTCATTTTGTAAATAGGTATCTGGTGTGAATGCATAACCTGGTTGACTTCTTCTTTTTGCATACAGCTGAATAAGGTCAAAGGCAAGTTCTTTTATTTTTTTCTTTGTTTTGTTTTTAAGGGTATTCCAAGTTTGTGTCCCTAGCTTATTCATTTTTGGAACAGAACCATCCTTGCCTGTGAATTTAGAAATTCTGTGCAGCGAATGGATCCCGACATAAAGGACGTCGCCCTCCTTATAGATGAGTCTTATTGTTTCTTGTGGTTTGCCATTAACATCTATGGTCTCAAGTCCAGAAAATTGTCCTACGCCATGGTCAATATGGGTTACGTAGTCCCCTTTTTGAAGATTGTAGATTTCTTTTAAGGTAAGTGCCTGTTTAGCTTGTCGAAAACCTTCTTTTAATCTAAACCTGTGGTATCTTTCAAAAATCTGGTGGTCTGTATAGCAAACGATTTTAGATTCTTTACAAATGAAGCCTTCATGTAATGCCGAATTCATTGGGGTAAATTCAACAGAAGCACCTATGTCTTCAAATATCTGATAGAGTCGCTCAATTTGTTTAGGTTGATTAGAGAACAAGAAATTGGTAAACTTTTTTTTCTGATGATCTAAAAAATCCTCTTTTAAAAGATCAAAGTTCTTGTTAAAGCTAGGTTGCGGCGATAGTGAAAATTCTATCTTTTTACTCCCTTTGAAATATGAATTATTGTTGAATTCAATGAGCGTTATTAGCTCAAATACTTCGATGCATTCTTTTTCATTTAAAAATAACTGCTCCGGCTCGCTCAGTCTTTCTTTATTTTCTAATTCATCATAGATGTGCAGTGCTTTATCAAATTCCAATTGAATGCGCGCTAATGTCCTTTCTACGGAGTCTAACCACAGCACCTTTTCACCTTTAAGGTATTTAAAGAATGAATCCATTCCTTTTACAAGCATTTCACCCTGTATATTTGGTACAATCGTAAAGAATGAGTGACTGCTTATGGAAAGCTGACTCGCTGCGTCAAATGTTCTGATCGACTCGACTTCGTTTCCAAAGAACTCTATTCTGTAGGGCGTATCTGAGGCAAAAGAAAAGACATCGACAATTCCGCCTCTAATTGAATATTGCCCAGGTTCATATACATAGTTAACTTGTTCAAAATTATATTCCAGTAAGAGTTCATTAATGAATTCAATAGAGTAGGTTTTATCCACCTCTATTTTCATCGTATTTGATTTTAACTTTTTTACCGAGAGGACCTTTTCAAATAAAGCTTCGGGGTAGGTGATGACCCAACAGTTTTTTTGTGTACTAAGTTTTTTTAAGGCCTCCGTTCTTGCAACAACACTTGCATTGTCTGTGTCTTCAATTTGATACGGAGTTTTATAGGATGCCGGATAGAAGACTAAACGTTTGTCATTCGGGTAAAGCCCTTGCAGATCATTAAGAAAGTAGGCGGCATCTTCTTTGTTGTCAAGAACGAATACATGGTGGCCTGGACATTGGTCGGCACAGGCAGCTGAAAAAACGGATTGAGCCGAACCAACCAATCCGGACCAGTTGATTTTGGTCTCAAGCTTCTCAATAATTTTCAGGGTTTCTAATACCTTCGGATGTTCTTGAGAACTGTTGTTAAAGCTCTTGAGGTTCATGTTAGTTCAAAAAACTCATTGCTTTTTCAACCATATTTTTTGAGCCAATAAAAAGTGGCGCACGCTCATGGAGTTCTTGGGGCTCAATTTCTAAGATGCGTTTTCTACCAGTCGTTGCTAACCCTCCTGCTTGTTCTGCTATAAATGCCAGCGGATTACATTCGTATAACAACCTAAGTCTTCCTTTTGGTGCTGCGGGGACATTGGGATAAATATAAATTCCTCCTTTTATCAGACTTCTATGAAAATCTGCAACCAATGAGCCTATATAACGGCCCGAATATGGACCATTGTAGTCATTTTCGTTACTCTGACAAAATGCGATGTACTCTGCCACACCAGGTTCACATTCTTTTATATTTCCTTCATTCATAGAATAGAGCCTACTTGATTCAGGCATTCTCATATTGCTGTGTGAAAGAATAAATTCTCCGCTTGAGGGGTCTAATGTAAATCCTTGAACGCCATCACCCCAACTCAACACGAGCATCGTAGATGTTCCATATAAAACATATCCTGCGACAGTCTGTTTTATCCCTGCCTGCAGCATATCTTCAAGCGTTGCGGCATGGCCGTATTTTGAAGTTCTTTTATAAATTGAGAAGATTGTTCCAACAGATACATTAACATCTATATTGCTTGAACCATCTAGTGGATCAAATAAAACCACATATGATGCAGAATTTGCTTTTTCCGTATTGAAGGCCAGGTGTTCTTCATTTTCTTCAGACCCTATCCCAGCAACAGAACCACAATTTTCGAATGCATTGATAAATGCAATATCTGCTATGACATCGAGTTTTTGTTGCTCTTCTCCTTGAACATTCTGTCCACCTTGAGCACCTAGAACTCCATCTAATAGTGCTGCTTTCTGAAGATCATGACTTACTTTTACAGACGCACTTGTTATCGATTTGAGCAAAGGCCAGAGCGCTTTGTCAAGACCTTGTACCGATTGTGCTTTCGCAAAATAATCATGAAAGGTCATGTGTCGTCGTCTATGGTTTTTGAAATGTGAATTTAAATAATTCCTACAGGTGTTCTAGCTGAACATAATACTTTGTCCATAACCCTCCTTGTAAACTGGATTTACGATTAGCGCAGGAATTAAAGCATCATTGGTAATGATAGATTGCTCATAATTTGAGGTTATCGCATTCAAAAAGTTACCTTTATTCAGATTCATTATGGCAATCAAATCTGCATCTACTGATACAGCATATTTTACAACTTCCTTATCAAACCCGGATCTAGAAATTAAAGTATGTTTCATATCAACCTCTCTGTCTTTGAAGAACCTTTTGGCAAATACAATATTTGATTTAACCTGGTGCTTCAAAAAGTCATCTGTTTCATCTGGGATCACAACATGAACCTGAGAGCCGAAATATTTAGCAAGCCTAGAAACGATTGTCAGCTTTTGTTTTGTTTCTTTATTCAAGTCCATCGGAACAACTATTGAATCGTAACCCGTTGGTTTAACAAGCTTTTCTTGAACAATAATAAAAGGGACAGAAGAGTTTGTCACAACTTTTAAAGCGTGACTTCCCGTTACATGCTGCCATCCAGACGCACCATGTGTTCCCATAAAAATCAGCTTTGCTTCATGTTCAGCAGCAAAATCACCAATATCCTCAAAAATACTTCCAATTCTTACATTTGGAACAAGGCCAACTTCATGAGATTTAAACTTTTCGACAATCTCTTCTAATTTGATATTTGCTTCGTGAATTTGGTTTTGTTTTGCCACTACATGAAGTAATTGAACTTCTGCATCTAAAGGTTTTGCAGTTGCAATTGCATGTTCAAGAGCAATATCTGCTACTTTTGTAAAGTCATGCGGTACAATAAATGTTTTTTTACTCATGGCTAGATTTTGGCGTAAAGTTAAGATAAAGTAATGAAAAATATGACGTTTTTGTATCTTTATTTTTGATTACTAACCCCTAAATATACTCAGTTTATGCCTTTAATAGGTAGGTTTTTAAAGCAGACAACAGCCCTGAGTTATCGCAAGAACGCGAAGAAAACTCAAGGTTACAAAGAGCAAGTCAAAGTACTTCAGTATCTGTTGTCTAAATCAAAGACGACTAAGTTCGGTTTGGCCCATAATTTCAGTGCTATTTTAAGCAATGAATCGGTGCGGGCATATCAGCAGGAAGTTCCAATTATGGATTACGATTCCTTTTATAACAAATGGTTAAAGTATTCTATTTTAGGGGAAAAGGACAATACCTGGAGAGGTAGGATTAAATATTATGCCTTATCATCTGGAACTACTGGCTCTCCCAGTAAAAGGATTCCTGTAACCTCCGAAATGATTCGTTCCTTTCAGAAATCAAGTCTAAGACAATTGAGTATCCTACATAGCTTAGATCTTCCGCAATCCTTTTATAGCACTACGGTATTGACAGTAGGAGGGTCGACTAAGCTGACCTACAAGGAAACTCATGTCGAAGGAGACTTAAGTGGAATATTGAAAAAACATACTTCGTTTATCGCCACTCCATTTACGAAACCTGGTGCGCGTATAAGTGGCGTGAAGGATTGGAATAAAAAGCTTGATTTGATGGTTGAAAAAGCACCTAAATGGGATGTTGGCATCATTGCAGGAATTCCAAGCTGGTGCATCATGTTAATAGAACGAATCATTGAGCGATATAAGTTAGATTCAATTCATGATATATGGCCTAACTTATATGTATACGTGCACGGAGGTGTTTTCATGGATCCCTACGTGAAAAGATTGAATCAATTGGTGCTTCGTAAAATTGATTTATTGGATACTTATTTGGCAAGTGAGGGTTATTTTGCCTACCAAGAGGATCCAACTAGAAAAGGAATGAAGCTTTTATTAAATAATGGTATTTTCTTCGAGTTTGTTCCTTTTACTGCTGATAATTTTGATGAGGAAGGCACGATAAAGAAATCCGCAGCCGCCTACACGATTGAACAAGTGCAGGAGGGTTTGGATTATGCTTTGGTTATTTCGACTAATGCTGGCCTATGGAGATACTTAATAGGAGATTTAGTTCGGTTCACAAATACAGAAGAAAATGAATTGGTAATTTCAGGTAGAATTCGACAATTCTTAAGTCTTTGTGGTGAACATTTATCACTGGAAAATATTAACGAGGCTTTATTAAAGACCAGCTCATTTTTTAATATCGACTTTTCGGAGTTTACGATTTATGCAGATATTGAAAAGCATTGTCATTGCTGGTATTTGGGTGCAAATCAAAATGTTGATGACCCAAAGGCACTCATCTCATTTTTGGATGACGCGCTTCGAAGTGCAAATGATGACTACAACTCTGCTAGGAAATATAGTTTGAAAGCACCTGAAATAAAGATTGTTTCGCCCGCAGTTTTTTATGGCTATATGGCCAAAGTAAAAAAGCTGGGTTCTCAAAATAAGATGCCAAGGGTATTGAATAAAAAACAGTCCAAAACCTGGCTTGATTTTATTAACGCATTTTAGAACTTGAGAAGATCGACTTTTTACCAAAGTTAAATTTGAGACTTACTTCAACGGACTGTCGATACATTGAGGCTATTTTACCTAGCTCATAATCATAGGAAACACCTATTGTAAATCCTCCGAGGTCAAGGAAAAAAGAAGGGATTATCGCACCCGTGCTTCTAAAATAAGAACCTATTACGAAGTATTGGTCGCTAACAAATGAAGTTACACGTGATGCTGATTTCATTTTAAGTCGGTAAAACATCCCTGCAATTGTTTCTAGGTATTTAGCTTGTATAAACTGAGCAGCACTAAATTCTAAGTTAGACTCCGGAGATAATCCATATCTAAGATTAGCATGTATACACATTTTGATGGGGAGTTTATCATCAACGAGAGAATTATACCTTAGGGTGGGGCGATTTAAATGCTGCATCGAAAATCCTCCTTGGAAGCTTAAGTCGCTTGCTGAAAGTGTATTTTCATTGTCTTTATTATAACTATACGCAATACCTATGCCCGCATCAAGATGCGAGAATGAATTTACTCCGTTCACCTCATTCGGATCAATATTGGGGTCGAATTGAGTCCCGTTCCATTGATTGTAAAAGGTGAGCCTTGAAAAATCAGCTGATCGATTAGAATAGCCCACTTGAATACCAGCGGATATGGCATGCGCTTTTGAAAGAGGTAAAACACCACTTGCCGTTACTCCTCCCGTTTTGATACTGAATTTTGAATCACCTCCAATATCATTGATGAAATAAACGCCTAAACCAGAATATGCACTTGTTCTCCGGGCTTGCTTACCTATAGAGAATTCCATCATACCCATACTTGTCATAAATTGAGTCCCTGCACCCAGCCATTGGTTTCTGTGTTGAAGTGAGATTCGTTCGAACCCGGAAAAAGTCGAGGTGGTAGCAGGATTAATCATGGCCATTGATTGGTCAATTTGGGAATAGTGGAAGTCCTGTGAAAAACCACATACTGGAAGAAGAATAAATGCCAATATTAAAATCCTCATCTTATCGAATTAGTGTTATGTTTCCTGAAAGGGTTTCTGAAGAACCATCTGTATATTCAACCTTCATGATGTATGGGTATACACCAGAATTACAATCTACACCTTTATATTTACCATCCCATTCAAATCCTTTCGTGTCAGATTCAAACATTATTTTACCCCATCTATTGAAGATTTGAAATTGAAATAAATCTACATTTTGTCCAGTAATGATTTGGAATACATTGTTTTCCTCTGGGCCAATTCCATTTGGAGAGAAACCATTAGGGATATGGACACCTTCTGCGCAATCCGGATTGTTGTTTTCAGGATCACAAGGGTCGAGAGGATCTGTTCCGTTATTAAATTCTGCACCATCCGTTAATCCGTCACCATCCGTATCCGGATTATTAACGTCAGTGCCAATAACTTCTTCCTGTGCATCAGTAAGACCATCACCATCTGTATCGATGTTACAGAGTGGAAGTGAGTCATCTGGGTCACATGGGTCTAGAGGATCAGAACCATTTGTAGCTTCTTCTCCATCACCAAATCCGTCGTCATCTGTATCAGGATTTGTTGGATCTGTTCCGATAGTATTTTCTTCATCGTTGGTCAAACCATCATTGTCTTGGTCACAGTTGCCTGCCGACAAGTTTGGAATACATGGATCAGTATTGGCAGGGTCCTCTTCATCATTAACGCCGTCACCATCTTGATCATTTGTACTTGCCTCTAACGCATCAATGATTCCGTCTCCATCTGTATCTGTAGGATTCGATGGGTCACCAACTTCAACAAAGTCATTTTCTCCATCACCATCTGTATCAGGATTCTCAGGGTCCGTTCCGATTTCTCCTTCAATGATATCTGTCAAACCATCTCCATCTGTGTCTAGATTTGGGTCATCAATAATGAAAAATGCGACAATGTTTTCAGGGGCATTAATAACAATGCTATTGGTATCTTCCGTAATTGCAGAACCCAATGGGCCTGACGTATATTCCCAATGGTCAAATATATATCCTGGAGCAGCTTTCGCTTTGAGATAGGTTTCAATGCCACCAAAATATTCTGTTGTCCATGGGTAGCTTGGCGCCCATACAGAATTCACCTTGATTTCTCCACTTTCAGCAGGTGAAACATCAAATGTAGTGGCGTGCGGACCATTCAAGTCATAGCAGTCGATCAGTCCTTCCTCAAGCGCCTCACATCTTTGGATAATAAAATCTCTAAGGTCTTCAACATTACTTTGCCATTCACCCATTGAACCTCCCCATCTCGCAATTTGACCTGTCATTTCTGGGGTTATTTTTAGGACCATGCTATCTAAAAGATAAAGCATAGAATCACATGAAAAATAGGTATTAACAAGATCGATGTACCTTGTAACGTAGTATTGCTCTACAATCGGATTTTCAGCAATTAATTTTTCTAGTATATCTGTATGGCCTTGGCCTCCCGGATTCGGTAAATTTTCTGCATTACAAGGGTCAGCGTTTGCAGAAACATCAGGAATACCCGTATAATTCACGTAATGACCAAATGTTGCATCCATATCCCACAATACATAACGCCATTTCTTTTTGTCTCCCTCTGGGTCCAAACCGTGCCACCAAGCGGTGTTCCAATTTAACCAGTCCATATTTACTACGTAGGAATTAAACATAAAGTAATCGCATAATGATTTCCAGTTTAACTTGCTATCCATATAGTCAAAGTCTGCACCTGCTGACATGTTGTTGTTTTGAATAAAGTTTCTCAAGTTATCCCAGTTAGGTTGGGCGTCGGGTGCACCATAATCCTGCCAAGTTCCTCCCCAAGTTTTTAAATATTCTATGTTGTATTTATCTTGGTCATAATAATGATCTGTATAGTCGCTGTCATCTGCTTTTTCTCGGATTTCGTAGACACCCCAATATTCGCCATTCACGTAGAGTAGGCATGACCTTGAGGTTCGTTCATCTAATCGCATACCCGCCCAAATAGACAATGTATGAATAAACGCATCTCTAATATGCGCTCCTCCATTTTCGAAGGGATAATTGTCGCTTGCTGCAGGTTTAAGGATTAATCGCTGAAAGTCATTTCTATCTTTCTCAGGAAAAATTTGATGATCCAGATCCCCATTATATCCATATTGGTCCCTCATGATAAAGTCAAAACCTCTTTGAGGATAAGCCCATGAGTCATTTCCATGCTCATTGAAATCTCCCTCACCCTCATCAATGAATGTTCCATCTTCTTCGAAAAGTTCAAGCGAACCAACAGGTTCAAATTGGTCCCCATCCAGAAGTTCATAAACACCTTCACTAGAAATTGAAACGATAGGTAAGTTGTGAGATTCGTTTATAAAGTAGGTGTTGCTTTCGTTGAATGAAGGTAGTTCTGCACTAAATGCCGCTGCACGCAATACAGATGTTGAATTAATATTAACAGGGCCCGTGTATAATGTTGAACCGGCATTAGGGTCAGAACCGTCTGTCGTATATCTTATTTGTGCGGAGGCATCAGGACATGTTATTGCAACGTTTATTGCTCCTGGATAAAAACCAGCCTGGATATCAAAAACTGGCTTTGGTGTATAAAAGTTTTGGGCTCCAGTATTTTGACCGTTTGGCGTTGGGCCTGTAAAAAGTTTAAAGTTAGGACTTCCGTCTGTTTCTCTTCCTACAGAATGGTTTGCTTTAGTTAGATGAACAATTTTGAAAGAATCCACAACGTTTCCAAAAGTATTAGAAAGGATCACCCAATCTCCCTCAGTTTGAGAAAGCTTGAAATTAGTGTGCAGCTCTCCACCTTGATCCATATCCCTTCCGGTACAGAATATAAGTTTGTGGTCATTTGCATTTATGTCACTTGCGGGGAATGTCCATTTGAGGGGGTTTCCTGAGCGATCGGAGAGATACCACCCTGTTAAATCTACATTTGCTCCAGTGGTATTGTATAATTCAATCCAATCTTCTTTATCGCCAAAGGCATCATTGATGCCATTTACATTAGATGCAGAGTATTCGTTTATCAGAAGCTGACTATTCACAACTGAATAAGAAAGAAGTGCGATTAGAAATAAGGCGAATTTCATATTGATGTTGGTTTAGTATTAACTTAAGTTTAAAATATTCTTATACAATTATGACGACTGTTTGTCGTTTGAGTTGTATTATTGTCTAAACTTTTTTTCTGATGATTCATAAAATTAAACTATTTATATTTCTTTTTCTACTGATTTTTACTTTTTCTTTCTGCTCCAAAGTTGAAGGTCCAGGGGGCACAATTACGATTAAGGGAAAGGTTGTTGAACGGGACCATGTCGGGGTTAATATTTTTGAATATCCTGCTGTTGACCAGGATGTTTACATCATCTACGGGAATCAAAACTCATTTTATGACGATGATGTAAAAACAAGCTATGACGGAAGCTTTGAGTTTAGGTACCTTCAAAAAGGAGATTATCAGGTTTTTGTCTATTCAGATGTAAATCCCGCCGAGCAAACTCCAGATGACCCCAGCTCAACAACAGAGGTTTTGGAGTCGGTAAATGTTGCTGACAATAATGAGATATATGATATGGGAACCATCTATATAGACAAATATTAATGAGGTTATTGACAGCTTTCATTTTGTTTTTTATGATTGCTTTTTGTGGGAATGCACAAGATTTTGAGTTTTGGAGCTCTATTGGTTCGAGCTACAAGCTTAATGATCAAATTTCATTTTCAGCAAGCTTTTCAAATAGAATAGGAGATGGAAATGTGAAAACATTTTTTCCGGAAGCAACAGTCAAATACAAGGCCTTTAAATGGGCACACATATCTATGGATTATCGTTTGGTGTCAAAGCGAGATAACATTGGAAATTATTTGGGTGCAAATCGAGTTAATTTTAATATAAAACTGCGTAATTCATTCAAGCGGTGGAAGTATAGCTGTCGATTGCGTTATCAGATGAGCTCAAGAGGCGGCGGTAATGACGCATATGAATCTGATTTTGATGAAGCATTCCGATTTAAGCCAAGCATTGTCTATAATATTCGGAAGAGTATTTTTGAGCCTTTCTTCGGTTTAGATTTTTTCTATAATCCAACGAATGGTGTTTATGGAAATCGTTTTGATAAAGTCCGTTATGGGATAGGCAGCTCTATTGAGTTAGGAGATGCGCACGATTTAGATGTATCCATAAAGCTTGACCAGCGGTTTAATTCAGGCAATAATGGCAATAAGTTAATTGTTGCATTGGCCTATACCGCTAACCTTAACAAGCTCCTAAAAGGTTCGGCTAAAAAAGGTTTATAATAACTTTAATTCCCTCTATCTAGGCATCTATAATGCAGTGCTTCTGCTAAATGGTTCGATAGTATGCCAGGGCTTCCTTCAAGGTCTGCAATCGTTCTAGATACTTTTAAAATTCTATGATAAGATCTTGCTGAGAAATTTAATTTATTCATGGCATTTTCTAGTAAATTCCTAGCATCTTTTGGTAGGCTACAAAAAGTGTTGATTTGGCGTGGGGATAAATTTGTATTACATAAAATAGGTCCTGAGTTATTGAATCTTTTTTCTTGGATTTCTCGCGCACGAAGTACTCTTTTCTTAATGTCTGAACTAGTTTCTTCTGTTTTACTTGATTGAAGTTCGATTAAAGGTATAGAGGACACTTGAACATGCATATCGATTCGATCTAAAAGTGGGCCGGATATTTTAGAGCGGTAGCGTTGTACCGAATAGCTACTGCATTCGCATGATTTATTTGGGTCTGTTGCATGTCCACATGGGCAAGGGTTCATTGCAGCAATTAAAGTGAAATTAGCCGGAAATTCAGTTGCCATATTTGCTCGGGAAATGCTTACAGCGCCTTCTTCCAGAGGCTGTCTCAAAACCTCTAAAGCATTCCTTTTAAATTCAGGTAGTTCATCTAAGAATAAAATTCCATTGTGTGCCATTGAAATTTCTCCTGGTTTGGGTGTCGTTCCGCCGCCGACTAAAGCAACATCTGATATGGTATGATGAGGTGCTCTAAATGGACGGTTTTTAATAAGTCCTGGTATTGTTCCTTGTCTAAATGCAATACTATGGATACTTGTGGTCTCGATTGCTTCATGTAAGCTCAAAGGGGGAAGTATGCTAGGCATTCTTTTTGCAAGCATAGATTTTCCAGCGCCGGGTGGGCCGATTAATAAAAGGTTATGCCCGCCTGCAGCAGCAATTTCAAAGGCTCTTTTTGCATGTGTTTGTCCCTTTACATCTTTGAAATCTAAAGAATCCTTGTTTTCATTTTTTTTATTCGAATTTCTTAAGGGAACAGAATACTCTTTTTTTTGTAAAAATTTAAGAACATCAATAAGGCTATGAACGGGTATTATATTTATTCCTTCGAGCATTCGAACCTCTTCATAATTTAAAGCTGGTACGATAATGCCCTTAAAACCTTCCTTTTTAGCCTGAATTGCTCTTGATAGTAGTCCTTGACAAGGTTGAATGGTCCCATCCAAAGACAGCTCTCCCACAATAAGGTAGTCGGATAAATACTGAGCTGATATTTGATTACTTACTGCAAGAATACCAATGGCAATGGGAAGGTCGAAGACAGAGCCTTCTTTTTTCAGGTCTGCCGGAGCCATATTGATGGTGATTTCTCGTCCAGGAAATTTAAGGCTATTGTTTTTAAATGCAGCTTTTATACGTTGATGGCTTTCTTTGACGGCATTGTCTGGCAATCCTACCAAAAAGAAATTGATTCCCTTTCCTAGATAAACCTCTATCGTTATTGTAATTGCGCTCAATCCTTGGAGCGTACTTGAGTATGTTTTTATGAGCATTTTAATTTTAATTTCTATTTAAGATACGTTCTCCCATTCAATTTTAAAACTTGATATAATGCCTTTTTTTTACTATTTTCTATAGTCTTCTTTTAATGGTATATGTTCTAAAAATTACCAAGTATTACTTAAAATTTCTGTTGTATATTTAGTTGCTCAAATAAGATTTTATTATGATTCACGGAACACACAATGCTGAGGCAGATGCTAGGAATGAAAATGTTTGGATTTCAATCAATGGCGATTTTTTTCAAAGGGATGAGGCAAAAATATCGGTCTTTGACAGTGGCTACCTTGTAGGGGATGGTGTGTGGGAAGGAATTCGTTTGCACCACGGTAAATTGGTGTTTATTGATGATCACCTTAAGCGGCTCTGGACCGCGGCTAAAGCGACAGGTATAAAGCTACCTTTTACTAAGAGTGAGCTGATTACATCTATCAACAATACTTTGTCCAAAAATGAGATGTATGATGGTGTGCACGTTCGTATTATGGTAACTAGGGGAATAAAAAAGACGCCTTCTCAAGACCCAAGGCTGACAATTTCGGGGCCAAACGTAGTGATTATCGCAGAATATAAAAAAGCATCAAACGAGACTAAAGCGAAAGGGGTCACACTCTTTACAAGCTCCTTTAGAAGAGGGAGTCCTGATTACTTGGATCCTAAACTGAATTGTCATAGCAAGCTTCATGAAGTGCAAGCATTGATACAAGCGATTGAGGCGGGTGCCGATGAAGCTTTGATGTTGGATGTTAATGGATTTGTAAGTACTTGTAATGCAACTAACTTTTTTATTGTAAAAGACGGTGAGGTTTGGACGTCAACGGGTGCTTATTGTATGAATGGAATTACAAGACAGAAGGTCATTGAAATTTGTGCTAAGAATAATATTTCTTGTCATCAGAAGAATTTTTCGCTTTATGATACCTACAGTGCAGATGAAGCATTTGTCACGGGAACATTCGGAGGACTTACACCAGTCACGAAAATTGATGGAAAATTGATTGAAAATCAAAACGACACATCTTTAAGAGGTAACTTGGATCGATTATATGAAGAATTAATTGCCAATGAAAGTAACTCCTAATTGCAAAAGACTCTTTCTTTGGTCGGGGCCCAGAAATGTTTCAACAACATTGATGTATTCTTTCGCCCAACGAGAGGACACTGCTGTTTTTGACGAGCCCCTTTACGGTGCTTACCTTTCTCATTCACAGACACGTGATGACCATCCTGGATTTGAGCAAATTATTGATTCGATGCCAAATTCTTATGACTCAGTTATCGCTGAGATGCGCAATACAAATCAAAAGCCTGTTGCCTTCTTTAAAAACATGGCACACCATTTATTAGACTGTGAACTTGATTTTTTAAAGGAAGGAATCAATATTATTCTAACCCGGGATCCAATAGAGATGTTACCCTCTTTTGATAAAGTGATTTCGGACCCTAAGATTGAAGATGTTGGATATAAAGCGCATTCGGAGCTCGTCGATTCTTTAAAATCAATGAATGCCGATTATGTCGTTTTGGATGCAACGTGTCTATTAAAAAATCCCGAAGGAGTATTAAAACAGCTCTGTGAGGCTTGTGGGATTTCTTTTGATTCTGGAATGCTCAGCTGGGATGCAGGTCCTCGGCCAGAGGATGGTGTTTGGGCAAAATATTGGTATCGCAATGTGCATCTTTCAAGGGGCTATCTACCATACAAAGAAAAGTTTGATGCTTTTCCAGATCATTTACGACCATTACTAAAAGAGTGCGTGGGCTATTATCAAAAGCTTCAAGAAGTCGCTTTGCGTTAGGACAAAAAAAAACGGGAAGCTTTCGCTCCCCGTTTTCTCAAATTAAATATTTCCTAGTTCTTTACAATTCGTTTCGTAGAAACGGAATTGTTAGCGCGAACAACAATTATATAAGAACCATTTACAAGATTAGAAAGATCTATGCTTGAGAATTTATTTTCAGCATTAATGCTTTTGACAACTTTCCCTGTAACATCCATCACTTCGATGGATTCCATTTTCTCATCTGAATGAATATCTATGTTTGAAGTAAATGGATTTGGCGCAACTGAGAAGTGTAAGCCTTCTTCTATCAATCCAGCAACTGGTAGTTCATCTCTCACCAACACAAATTGCCATACGCCACCACCAAAGTCTATTTGAGCAGTCATTGTTTCTCCGTCAACTGAGAACGAGATATCGTATTTAATCTCGGATACGGCATCTGCTGGATTTGTTAGCTCTCCTTCGTTCGTGACTTTTGGTAAACCTAAATAGGCACCTTCTCCAGTTATAGTAACTTTATTTGTCTCGTCGTCAAAGCTCCATGCATATGCTCCTGTTCCGTCATGGGGGGCAACCGGTGCACCGCATGCATCTGCTCCTCCTTGCCATGCTTCTATCCATGTTTCTGCTTGTAATACATTTTCAAACGTTCCATCCTCATTGAAAACGTAGAAGTCATCAAATAAACATGATCTCGTTTCAACGTCTTCTGCTGTACTTTGGAACCAAGATAAATCTGAAGCACTTGGACCAACTGCCAATGCACCTGCATCAGGTTTCAATCTCCATGCACCTTCAACACTTGTTTGCACGGGTGGCTCTCCGGTTTCTTTGTCAAGAATAAACTGCCAAACGCCTCCACCAAAGTTTATATTTAAGGTCATTCTATTACCATCATTTGTCAGTGCGTAGTTATAGGTGATTGATGCTACCGCATTCCCTGGACTTGTTAATTCTCCAGCATTATGGACTTTAGCCAATCCTAGAAAGGCTCCAGTACCATTAACGGTAACGGTTCCCGCGTTTTCTGTCCAGGTAAATGAACCTGAACCGTCATGTGGAGCAACTGGAGCACCACATCCCTCGGCTGCGCCTTGCCAGCCTTCGAGCCAAGTATCTGCACCTAATATGTTTTGAAATGTACCATCAGTATTAAATACGTATTCATCGTCAAAAAGACAAGCTCTTGTGTTTATATCAGCAGCAGTACTTTGGAACCAACTTAAGTTACCGAGGCTTGGACCAACAGCTAAAGCACCAGCTTCAGCAGCTAGCTTCCATGTACCTTCAATTTGGCCAATTGCAGAGGTTAAAGGAATTAAAAATAATAGGGTAAAAATTCTTTTCATAAAATTTGTTTAATGTTTAGCGTCAAAATGACAATAAATAAAATTATTATAAAAAAATCAAACATCAAAACAGGAATTTTTGAATGAAGCCTTTGTTGCTTAAAGATTTCGCAGAATATGTAAAGATTATATCTTAGCCTAAGATATTCGATTCCTTTCCAAATTGTCTAAAAGAAAAAAGTACTGCTCCGGCAGCCAACATAACCATTACGGCGAATGATAATGTAAACAAGAGATAGTCAATATTTCCTGCAATTAAAGATTTGGTTGTAAGCACAATATTTAAAATGGGCACACAAGCGGTGGCCATATTCAACTCAATTCCTGGAAAAAGACCAAGCATTGCCGGAACAATCACCACTATATTCAGCGGAGCAATGATGCTTTGTGCTTCTTTAAAGGTCTTGGTATAGACCGATATCGGTACCATTATTCCAGCAAAAAATATCGTTAATGGGAGCAGCAGGAAAAAGAGATTGACAATAAATGTAGGTGTGAGTATCGCTGAGATTACTTCAAGTAGATTTTCATCAGGAATCATATCCAAGAATTGAATAGAGAAAAAGAGCCCTAAAAGCGCCGAAAATGCTGCCATCAATCCTGAAAGAACAATGACTAACATTTTACCCACAAGAATTTTCCAACGTTGAACAGGGGTTGATAATAAGGTTTCAATAGTCCCCCTTTCTTTTTCTCCAGTAAATAAATCAATTGCTGGATACATACAACCCATAAATCCAAAAGCAATAAATATATATGGAAGAAACCCTCCAGCTAACTCTCCGATCATTTGCTGTTTGCTCGCTGTATTGTCATAAACAATGTCAAATGGAATAAGGGCTTGTTCATCTATGCCCAAGGCATCATATCGATTGAAGCGTGCCTCTGCCTCGATAATTTGCATGTAGCTTTTAGCCCGCTCAGAATGTCCCATTTTTGTTCGGTCAAGCGTCCATTTTACTGTTGCTTTTTTATTGGCATCAAGTTGCTGTTTTAGGTTAGGTCCATAAAAAAGTAAAAGATCTAATTGCTCACTTTCATAATCACTAAACATTTTTGAACTATCTCCCTTGTAGGATATTAGCTCTTTTGGTCCAAAAGAATTTGGAATTTCATTAAGCTTTTGAGCGAGGTAATCATTGGTATCGCCAATAATACCAATTTTAAATATTTTTTCTTCAGCAGAATCTGCATAGGATCCTGAAACAGATGTTACTAGATTGATAAGAACGGGAAATACGAGTAAAGGAATAACAACCATCATAATCATTGTTCTTTTGTCCCTTAAGGTCTCTTTGAGCTCTTTTTTAAAAATTTTGAAAATCATAATTAGGATTGAACGATGTTAATAAATGCTTGGGTAAGGCTTTTGTCTTTCATTTCTGAGCGGAAATCTATCATTGTTCCGTGGTGTTTTAGCACTCCATTATGAATAATTGCTAAACGATCAGATAGAAGGTCAACTTCACCCATAATATGGCTTGAGAAAATAACTGTTTTCCCTTGCTCTTTGCAAGAGCGAATGAGTTCAATAATACTTTCTGCTGTAATGACATCAAGACCACTCGTCGGCTCATCAAAAATAAGTACCTCCGGATCATGAATCATGGTTCTACAAATGGAAACTTTTTGCTTCATGCCGGTACTTAGCTTACCGATTTTTTTATGCGCAAAAGCTTTCATGTCCAAAAGGTCATAGAGGTAAGCTTTTCTCTCTTTAAGTAGTGCTTTAGGCACATTATAAAGTGAAGCAAAGTAATCAATGATTTCATCCGCATTGAGTCTTGCGTATAATCCTGTTGAACCTGTTAAAAATCCAATTTTCATTCGAGCTTCTCGTGGATATTGAATGGCATCAATACCACAAATCTCCACATGACCAGCCGTGGGCTGAATAATAGTTGATAGCATTCTAAGGGTTGTTGTTTTCCCAGCACCATTTGGTCCAAGTAGAGAAAACACTTCCCCTGGGTTGCAGGCAAAACTCACATTTTCTACTGCAGTGGTGATATTTTCATTTGTATTTTGCTCCTTCTTTTGCGCTTTGCTAAGTGCAAATTCTTTTGTAAGGTTCTCTACTTTAATCATTTGATTTTTTTTAGGCTCCTGTTTTCTAAGGCAATGGCTTTATTTTTATTGGCCAGCTGACCACATGCCGCATCAATGTCTTTTCCTCGACTTCTTCTTACGTTTACGATGAGGTTTTTAGATTCTAAATAGGCAGCGAATTTCTCTACTTTTCCTGCTTCTGCTTGCTGAAATGGTTCTCCATCAATAGGATTGTATTCAATAATATTGATTTTACAGGGGACACATTTTGCAAATTCAGCAAGCTCACGCGCGTCCTCAATAGTATCATTGAATTGATCAAATATGATATATTCAAATGTAACTCTTGAGCCAGTTTTTTCATGAAAATATTCTAATGCCTCTTTGAGTGATTGAAGGTTGTTGCTTGCATTTATTTCCATGATTTCGTTTCTCTTTTCATCATTGGCTGCATGCAATGAAAGGGCAAGGTTGAACTTGACTTCATCATCTCCAAGCTTACGTATCATTTTATGAATTCCTGCCGTCGAAACGGTAATCCTTTTGGGAGACATCCCCAATCCATCTGTCGAGCATATTTTATCAATAGAGCTTAATACATTTTTGTAATTGAGAAGCGGTTCTCCCATACCCATATAAACAATATTTGATAGGGATTTTTCATGTCTCTTTTCAGCTTCTTTTTTGAGGTAATACACTTGGTCATATATTTCACCCGCAGAAAGGTTTCGCAAAAGCTTTAATTTACCTGTTGCACAAAAGGCACAGGCTAAGCTACAACCAACTTGAGAAGAGATACATGCAGTCATTCTTCTTGGCGTTGGAATAAGAACTCCTTCGACAACAGATTTTTCATCAATAGAAAAAGCACATTTTAATGTTTTATCATTGCTGAGTTGTTCATCTTGTAAAATGATTTTATCTATGGTGAAGTGTTGGGAAAGAATATCCTGAAGGTTTTTTCCTATGTTCCTCATTTCAAGAAAAGAACCAGCATTCTTTTTCCAGAGCCACTCGTAAATTTGTTTGGATCTAAACTTAGGTATGTTCTTTTCTTCGAGAAAAGATTTTAATTCTTCAAGTGAAAGAGACCGAATGCTTGTGAGCTTTTTGGTCATAACGGAATTATCTATTCAGCATCACAGGCATGACAAGCATTAATATATCTTCGTTGTCATTATCCTTTGAAACGGGCGTTAAAATACCTGCTCTACTTGCTTCACTCATTGAGAGTTTTACCTCATCTGAATCTAAATTATTAAGCATTTCAACAATAAACCTTGAGTTAAATCCAATTTCTAGATCAGATCCATCGTAATTACAAGTTAGTCGTTCATTCGCTTCATTGGAAAAATCTAAATCTTCTGCAGATAGAGATAGCTCTGCACCCGCGAGCTTTAGTTTGATTTGATGTGTTGTTTTATTAGAGAAAATAGAAACTCTTTTGATTGAATTCAAAAGCTGAAGTCGGTCTATGGTTAAGACATTTGGGTTTTCTTTTGGAATAACCGCCTCATAGTTTGGATATTTCCCATCAATCAATCTGCATACGAGTACGAGGTCGCTAAAAGTAAAAACTGCGTTTGATTCGTTGTATTCCAGAGTGATTTCTTCATCTCCCTTCAAATTCGCTTTCAACATATTTAAAGGTTTCTTCGGAAGAATAAAGTCCGAACTGTCTGAGGCTGACGCGTCAGTTCTTTTATATCGAACTAACTTGTGTGCATCAGTTGCAACGAATATGATTTCATTTTTTGCAAATTGGCAGTACACTCCGCTCATAGCAGGTCGAAGCTCGTCATTTCCGGCTGCAAATAGTGTTCTATTAATGGCCTTAGAAATAATATCGCCAGAAACTTTAATGGTACTCTTGTTTTCAATCTTTGGAAGCTTGGGAAACTCATCCCCGCTAAAACCTACCATTTTTGATTTCCCGTTGTCATAAGCTACCTCAATATTGAAGGTTGCATTTACTTTAAAAGTACACGGCTGATCTGGTAAACTTTTTAAAACTTCAAGAACAAGCTTTGCAGGAACTGCAACTACACCATCCTCTTCAGTTTGAACAGAAAGCTTCGTAATCATTGTCGTCTCAAGGTCTGTTGCTGAAACAGTAAGCTCATTTCCTTTGATCGAAAACAAAAAGTTATCGAGAATCGGAAGAGTGTTGCTTGTACTTAAAACTCCAGAAATGCTTTGCAGGTGGCGTAAAAGGGTGGCGCTAGACGCTATAAAATTCATACAAAAATGTTTTGTACAAAAGTAACAATTCACACGATATAGGAGAAATCGTGAACGCTCAATTTTTGTTTGGCTTATTGACCTGAAAAATGTTTCCTTAAAAACACCTTATATGCAATCCGTTGAATAATCGCTAATCCTATATTATCGTAGCTTTTTTCTTTTAGATCAACGATGTACAAAAGCTGTGGTCTGGGATTATCTCTTATTGTTTTATTTAAGGAATCAGCGAGTCTGTCAAGTGTTTTACATTTTTGTAAGTCCTCTAGATTTAAGATAATACCTGAGAGCCAAAAGTCTTTAATAATTTGAGATAAAGTCTTAGACCGAAAATCATCCTCAAGCCAATAAGAGGGCCATATTGACTCAAATTTTTCTAAATCAGATGTTCGTTTTGAATTATTCAATGTATTTTGCTTTCAGTTTGATTATAAAAGTAAGCAGCAAATGTTAAATCAAGAATTAAATGATTTATGTGCCTCTATTCTGGATGATATTGGCATTAAAATTAGCAACGAAAGAAAGTCAATATTAGAGGCTATTGCGCTTCAAATAGACCGTGATGTGCGTGATGGAAATGGGGTTAAATTGGTTTATTTGTGCACGCACAATTCTAGGCGTAGTCATTTTTCTCAGGTTTGGGGATGTGTTGCTTCAGTACTTTTTGGATATGAAGAAATTGAAACTTATTCTGGAGGAACTGTTGCCACGGCTTGTCATCCAAATACCATTAAGGCATTAAGTCAGCTAGGTTTTAAAATTACATGTAATGATGCAGAGGCCGAGAATCCGCATTATAAAGTATATTATTCTGCGCAAAATTTTATTGATTGTTATTCTAAAGCAAACACGGATAATATCTTGCCGCAATCTGATTTTATTGCCATAATGACCTGTTCTGATTCGGATGATAATTGTCCATTGGTTCCAGGAGCGAAAAAACGATTCTCAACAACGTATGACGACCCTAAAGAGTTTGATGATGCTGCGAATCCAGTCGAACATTATAAAGAAAGAAGCTTACAGATTGCGCATGAGGCACTTTATACTTTTCAATATTTATCAAAGCTTAGTGCTAAGAAATAGATTTAAAAAGATTCCAAAAAGTATTTTCAGGTAGGGGAGCAGTAATAGAAACGGGCTCCTTAGTCGTAGGATGATTAAAGTCTAGTTTTCTTGCATGCAGACATATTGAGCCATCGTTATTTGATCTTTTTGCACCATATTTTAAATCCCCTTTTACGCAGCAACCTATCTTAGAGAATTGAGTTCTTATTTGGTGGTGTCTGCCCGTTTCAAGTTGTACCTCTACAAGGTGGTATCGTTCGGAGGAGGATAATAATCGGTAGCTCAATATTGCCTCCTTTGCGCCTTTTGTATCCTTGGAGGTCACGTAGCTTTTATTCTGCTTCTCATTTTTCTTCAGATAATTCACAAGCCTACCCTCCGAATTTGGCGGTTTGTTTTCCAAAATCGCCCAATAGATTTTGTTGGTTTCTTTATCTCTAAACTGCTTGTTCATACGTTCCAGTCCTTTACTGGTGCGCGCAAATAAAATAACACCGCTTGTTGGTCGATCCAACCGATGAATGACTCCGCAGAATACATTTCCCGGTTTATTATATTTTTCCTTTAGGTAGGCCTTTATGGTATCAGGCATTGTGGTGTCACCTGTGCGATCACCCTGAACAATTTCTGAAGATTTTTTATTGACGGCAATGAGATGATTGTCCTCATAAAGAATACTATTCAGATTCATTCGATTAGGATTTTATCTGCTTGACCTTTTTATTTCTTAGATAAGCGATTACACTAAATATCAAAAAGGATATTGCAGTGTACCATATCCAATTTGGGATGTCGCTGAGTCCATCTCCTTGTGCATAAGAATGTAACCCGACAAGCACGAAGTTCACACCGAAAAACGTAAACAGTATGGCCGAATATCCCCAAAATGCCACTAAATTAAAGGTGAATTTACTCTTCAATCCTGGAATAAATCGGAGGTGAAGAATCACTGCATAGACCA
>CAJXDT010000018.1:0-44977 GCA_913052055.1 uncultured Cryomorphaceae bacterium | reverse complement strand
ATGTTCTACATTTTGAAATCTCCTTATTAAATTCACCAATATGATACATACTTGCATGTTGGGTTCCTAATGCAGGAGATTGGTAATCGACCATAACCGTTAGCCTATAATTAACATCAGGAATTGCAAGAAATTCGATACCATTTTCTTCATCTTCCCATGGGATGTTTTCTGTTAACTCAAAGTAAATTCTTTCGGCATCCTGTTCTTCATATCCAACTGCTTCAATTGCTTCTACAAATTTTAATGCACTTCCATCCATAATAGGGATTTCAGGGCCATCAACCTTAATCAGCGCATTATCTACCTGGCAACCATAAATGGCTGCTAAAACATGCTCTGTTGTATGCACTCGTGCATTATTTTGCTCAAGTGTTGTCCCTCTTTCGGTAGAAACTACACGATCTACATCTGCTTTAATTATAGGTTGTCCTTCGATATCAACTCTTTGGAACTTATACCCATGATTTGCAGGCGCAGGATGAATTTCTAGGTTGGCAATAACTCCGGTGTGGAGCCCTATACCATTCAATTTAACAACTCCTTTGAGTGTTCTTTGCTTTTCAGACATCGATTTATACTTTAGTTAACGCTTCTATTTTTTCCTCTAATTCTTGTACTCTTTTCAATAGTCCTGGTAGCTTTCTAAAGCCAAAATAGGAACGTTTGAAATCATCCAATGGAATACCAGGAGAACCCATCAGTGTTTGTGCTTTTTTAATGCTAGACGGAATTCCAGATTGTGCTACAATTTTAGTTTGGTCAGCAATTTTAATATGGCCACTAATTCCTGCTTGTCCACCAATTAGTACATTCTTACCTATTTTGGTCGAACCTGCAATACCTACTTGTGCTGCCATAGCAGAATCTTCATTGACATCAACATTGTGAGCGATTTGGCATAGGTTGTCTATTTTAACGCCTTTTCGAATGAAAGTAGACCCCATTGTTGCACGGTCTATAGAGACATTTGACCCTAACTCAACGTTGTCCTCAATGATTACATTTCCGATTTGAGGTATTTTTTGAAATTTCCCTTTTTCATCTGGTGCAAAACCAAATCCGTCAGAACCGATGACACTACCCGAGTGAATAATACAATTTGCACCTATTCTACAGTCGTGATATAAGTTGACGTTCGGGTATAACTTGGTTCCCTTTTCAACTACTGCATTTTCGCCAATGTAACAGTTGGGGTAAATTACAACATCATCTGCGATTTTGGCATTTTTTCCGATGTAGGTAAAAGATCCAATGTGAACATTTTGTCCTATACTAGCAGACTCATCAACGAAGGTTTGCTTTTCTATTCCTGGTTCTTTTTTATATAAATTACCATATAATTCTAACAGTTTCGCAAAGCACGAATAGGCATCATCGACCTTAATCAGTGTCAATGCTGATGGCAGCGGTTTACTCGGAGTGAAGGTTTTGTTTACAATACAGATGGATGAACCGGTAGTGTAGATAAATTCTTCATACTTCGGGTTGGAAAGAAAACTCAATGTTCCTTTCGTACCTTCTTCAATTTTAGCCAAATCGTTGACTTTAATATCTGCATCTCCTTGAATTTCTCCATTAAGAATACCGGCAATTTGATCAGCTGAAAATTCCATGTTTCAAAAGTATAAAAAGTGAGGTGTTTATTTGCATGATTTTTTAAATAAATACTAACTGTTTGAGGAAGTATAAAATGTCGAATCAGAAACTAATTTATTTTTCAACGAGCTCAATTTAATAAGCTCATTTTTCTAATTAGCGCATTGATCGTTGTCAAATGCAAATTTGTAGATTCTTGCTTTTTCTTTAAAATAGGTAGCGAAAATTGTTACCTCTTCACCTTGATCTGTCCTAAACACCATTGCATACGAGGGTTTAGGCTTTTTTATCAGATCTGTTTTGGAAATATTAATTCGTCCATTTTTACGAAAAAGCGCACGCAAAGTACTATCCTCTTCAATACCTAACGCTTTTCTTTGGCAAATAGTATGCGCACTTGAATCAGAATAGAAAAGATTCTTCTTAGGAGGGAAATGAACAGGCTTGGCAAGGCCTTTTGTTGTAGGTTTTGTGTTTTTTGCTGAAAATTGATTTGGCACGAGTTCACAGGTAAGTGCATCCTTGTGAAGAACAATCTGACAAACAAATTTATCATTGAAATCTGTTGAACCCTCTACATGATATATTTGTGGATTACTTGTTTTTTGACTTTTTGAAAACAAGACATCTGCATTCTGAAGAAAAGTGCTAAGCTCATCCTCTTTGATTTTTAGATTTTCTAGAATCTTTAGGTTACTATCAGCAACATAAACCAACCTATTTGTGACCATTTCTTTTACTCGATTTTCAGGGAGCCACGAGCAACCTCTGTTGTTGAAGAAAAAGAAAACACAAACTAAACCAATTCCGAATCCAACACCGTAATACAAAAGTCTTCTATATAAATTGGACATAGGATTATTCTTTGGGAAATCCAGATACAGTTATATTAGTCTTCACGGTCTGAGGTACCTGAAATTTCTAAACCGATAGGATATGGTTTTTTTACAGAAGCGCTTCTAATTTGGCCTCCAAAGTTGCCTTTGGAACTGCTCCGACAGACTTATCTACTACTTCTCCATTTTTGATAAATAGAACAGTAGGAATACTTCGCACACCAAATTGGGCTGATACATTCGCATTTAGGTCTACATTAACCTTTCCAACAAGTGCTTTTCCTTCGTAGTCTTTCGACATCTCACTAATAAGCGGACCAATCATTCTACATGGGCCACACCATTCTGCCCAAAAATCAACTACAACTGGTTTCTCGGACTTGAGTACCAATTCATCAAAGTTTGCATCTGTTATTTCTAAAGCCATAATGTTTGTTTTGTCTTTTAAGTAGCAACAAAATTAATTTAAATATTTTATGAAGCCACATTTTAATTCATTGAATTCAGTTTGAGAGTTCTTTTTTCAAATATTTGGAGGTATATGATGTCTTGTATGCTTTTTCTACCAATTGCTTAGGTGTGCCATTGAAAACAATATTTCCACCCGCAGCTCCTCCTTCAGGTCCGATATCTATGATTTGATCTGCCATTTTTATAATATCAAGGTTGTGCTCGATTACTAGGACAGTGTTTCCCTCATCTACCAAAGCATTTAATACTGAAAGAAGCTGTTTTATATCTTCGAAATGAAGCCCTGTGGAGGGCTCATCTAGAATATAGATTGTTTTCCCTGTCGACTTCTTGGAAAGCTCACTAGCGAGCTTTATTCTTTGTGCTTCCCCTCCTGATAAGGTTGTGGAGGATTGGCCTAATTTTATGTAGCCTAATCCAACGCGTTTCAAGGTTCCAATTTTTTGGCGAATTTTAGGATAAGGCTCAAAGAATTCAAAGGCCTGCTCTATGGTCATGTTGAGTACATCCGAAATTGATTTGCCTTTGTACTTGACTTGTAAAGTTTCTGAATTATATCTTTTCCCATTACACGTTTCACACTCGACATAAACATCCGGCAGAAAATTCATTTCAATGAGCCTCATGCCACCTCCATTACAGGTTTCACATTTTCCACCAGAAACGTTAAATGAAAATCTCCCTGGCTTATATCCTCTGATGAGCGATTCAGGTAAGCTTGCAAATAGCTGACGAATCTCGTCAAATATTTTAGTGTATGTTGCTGGATTTGACCTAGGCGTCCTGCCAATTGGATTCTGGTCTATTTCAACGACCTTGTCAACGTGTTCTAAACCCTTTATTTTTGAATAGGGAAGTGGTTTTCTGACGCCATTGTAGATAGATTCGAACAATATTGGTACGAGCGTTTGGTTGATCAATGTAGATTTCCCACTGCCGCTCACTCCGGTAATACAACTCAATGTCCCTAGCTTTAATTTGAAGTCAATATTCTTCAGATTATTTCCAGATGCTCCGAACAGCTCGAGCCTATTTCCATTACCGCTTCTACGTTTTTTAGGAACCTCAATTTGTTTTTTGCCATTAAGATATTGTGCGGTAAGTGAATTAGACTTCAGCATTGCTGAGTAAGTTCCCTTACTTACAATCGATCCACCGTGCACTCCTGCTTTTGGACCTATGTCTACTATAAAATCTGCAGATTCCATTATTTCCTTATCGTGCTCTACTACAATAACTGAATTTCCGTTTTTTTTGAGTTTTTGTAAAGATTGAATTAGCTTTTTATTGTCTCTTTGATGCAAACCAATAGATGGTTCATCAAAAATATAGCAAACGTTAATTAGCTCTGTGCCAATTTGCGTTGCCAGTCGTATTCGCTGTGCTTCGCCTCCGGATAATGATTTTGAAGGTCGGTTGAGACTGAGGTATCCCAAGCCAACATCCAGAATAAAGTCCAACCGGACATTTATTTCTTTAAGGAGGTCTTTGGCAATCGTTAATTGTTTATGGCTCAGACTAGCATCGACACTTTTTAGCCAAACTTTCAGCTCATCTAATCCTAGCTCACTGACCTGTGAGATGCTTTTATCGTTAATGCGGAAGAAGCCAGCTTCTTTTTTTAATCTTGAGCCATTGCAATGCGGACAAGTTTTAGTCGTGGTATAACCTTGTGCCCAGCGTTGAATTTTTTTTGAGCTGCTTAAAGCGTGTCTTTTGAGAAAAGGAAGAATTCCTTCAAATGAATTTTTCTCTTCGTGAATACCGTCAAAAGAATGGGCTCCATTCAGAAGTAATGAAAGCGTTTCTTCATCTATGGCCGATATTGGGGTGTTCAAGTCGAAGGTCGTTGTTTCAAGAATCCGATTTATCTCCTGGAAAATCCAATTTTTCTTATACTTCCCTAATGGTTCTATTCCTCCTTCTTGAATACTTTTTGATGTATCTGGAATTACTTTTTTCAGATCTGCTATTTTCACAGTTCCAATTCCAGAACAGGAGGGGCAGGCACCATAAGGCGAATTGAATGAAAATAAATTGGGTTCTGGATCGGGATAGCTAATGCCTGTTGTAGGACAAATAAATTTCCTACTGAATTTGCGTATTTCCTTCGTTTTGTAGTTAAAGATCACCAGGAAATCATCTCCTATTTCAAAGGCTGTATTGACGGATTTTTGAATGCGATTTAGGTCCACATCCTTAACTGCAAATCGGTCTATAACGACTTCAATATCATGGACTTTGTAGCGGTCTAATTTCATGCCTGGAGAAATATCTATGATTTGACCATCTACGCGAACCTTGGTATAGCCAATTTTTGAAATCTGCTCAAATAATTCTCTGTAGTGACCCTTTCGCGCCCGCACTTTAGAAGCCAAAACAGCAACCTTTTCATCCTGATATGTTGTTTTAAGAAGCTCTGCTAGCTGCTCCTCAGAATACTTCACCATTTTCTCCCCAGTTTCAAATGAATAGGCCGTTGATACTCGAGAAAACAGCAATCTGAAAAAGTCATATAGCTCTGTAATGGTTCCGACGGTGGACCTCGGTGATTTCGAAACTGTTTTTTGCTCAATGGATATAACAGGGGAGAGACCCTCTATTTTATCTACATCTGGACGCTCCATTCCCCCTATAAATTGTCGGGCATAGGATGAAAATGTTTCAATGTAACGCCTCTGACCTTCTGCAAATAATGTATCGAAGGCTAATGATGATTTCCCGCTTCCGCTCAGGCCTGTAAATACGACAAGTTGATTTCTTGGAATCGTTAAGTCTACGTTCTTAAGATTGTGCTCTTTGGCACCGTATATTTTGATATTTTTCTCCGACACGAAATAAACAATAATGAAACCTTACAAAGGAAACAGAATTCTTTCAACCTTTGTTCTTTCGAATCAGAATGTAATCGGAAATAATTTAGCTTGAGCGCTTATATTTAATTGTATTACGGTAGAGAATACCAAAAACAATTACAAAATAAAGTAGAAATAGAACTGTCGCCTCTAGAAAGCTCATCAGTACTAAGTATATGATTCCCACGGAGAGTAAAAAGGATCCAAAGCCAATCACACTAAAGATCATCCAAACTTGACGGTCCTTAAATCCAGCATATACCAAATGATGTGTAGTGTGGTCTTTACCACCTACCATAGGAGATTTCCCTGCTTTTAGTCTATTGATAACGACAGTAAGGGTGTCCGCAGCCGCTGGAGTTAATGCCGTTAGTGTCAAGATAAGGCTCACCCATGAATGTGTTTGGGTGATTGAACCTAAATTCCAAAGGAATTTGATGGTGAAAAAAGCAACAAATAGACCAATGAATTGGCTTCCAGCATCACCCATAAACATTTTAGATGGATTGATATTGTATCTCAAAAAACCAAGTATTGAGCCAATTACTGCAACCAATATGTAAAGCCAATACATTTGACTCGAATCGCCAACGAGCATTGCGGATACTAGACAAGCTAGCAGCGCGAACAATACAGTAGTAGCGGTAATACCGTCCATATTGTCGAGCATGTTCAATGAGTTCATCAAAATAATTACCCATACAATTGTTGTAATGCTATCTGCTATAACATTATGAAATAAGTCTATTGTCGTTCCCGAAAGCACTAAAAATAAGCCACATGATATTTGTATAAACAATTTAAAAATTGGTTTTGTATCATAAGCATCATCTGCAAGACCCATAGAGAATGCGAGACTTGCGGAAAAGAACAAACCTATAAATTCTATATTACCGAAAATATTGATGTCTGGTTCAAGCATCAAATACAAAAAGGTAGCAAACAAGAAACCTAGGAATAAGCCTATGCCCCCTAAGGAAGGTTTTGACTGATTGCTCCATCTTACGGTAACATCATTTTTATTTCTAATCCCTAAACTTTGTGAAAACCTCAATAAAAGTTTATTTGATATCAAAGAGATAATAATTCCTCCACAAATGAATATCAATACGTTTATATAATTAATCATGACTATTTAAATGGTGAATTAAAATTTTTAAAAGACGCAGCCAATTGATCTTTATCTGATATTAGGGGAGATTTTACACCCCAATTTATATTCAGTAATGGGTCATTCCACAAAAGGTCCATTTCATCTGATTTTGAATAGCCAGAAGTACATTTATATGAAAACACCGTGTTGTTCTCTAGAGCTACAAACCCGTGTGCAAAACCTTCAGGAATCCAAAGTTGTAATCTATTTTTATCATTGAGTTCGACTTTGTAATGCTGCCCATAAGTGGGGGAGCTTTTACGAATATCTACAGCCACATCCAATACGCTACCTTTGATTACTTGTACAAATTTACCCTGAGCCATAGGTGGTTTTTGAAAATGTAAACCTCTCAAAACATTCTTTTTAGAAATAGAGATATTATCTTGAGAAAAATGTACTTTTTCATCAATAAGCTTATCAAATCTAGCATCGTTGTAAGACTCGAAAAAGGCACCTCTTTTATCTGCGAAGATTTGAGGCTTGATCAAAACTAGCCCCTTAATAGCTATTTCTTCTTCCACCATTTTGAGAATATTTTGTTTTTAAATTTCTGGAATCTAGTTTCTTCAATTTCATCGTCTGTATAATATCCCTCTTCACTTGAGCCGTAACCATAACCTGAGCCGTAGCCATACCCATATCCGTAACCATATCCGTAACCATATCCGTAACCATAGCCATATCCGTAACCATATCCATATCCATATCCGTATCCGCCTCTTCTCGTTTCCACGCCGTTGAGAATGACATTGAGGTTTTTAATTTTTTGGACCTCATTGAGCTCTTCTACCCTTTTTGCAAATATTCTTTTCGAATAGTTTGCCTTGAAAACGTAAAGTGGTATATCCGCCTCGGCCAACATTTTAATACCATCGGAAACAATACCCACTGGTGGATTATCAATCATAATGGTATCGTATTGCTCTTTCAAGTTTTCTATAATCTCAGACATTTCCTTACTTTGAATCAATTCAGATGGATTCGGGGGAATAGGTCCTGCCGTTATAAAATCTAAATTAGGAATATCCGAATGTTGAATTACTTCCTTTAGTGAGGATAAACCGGAAATGACATTGCTCATTCCAATAATATTTTCAGTGCTAAAACCGTGATGCACTTTGGGTTTTCTTAAATCTAAATCTATGACCAATGTTTTCTTTCCATTCGCAGCAATTAAACCCGCTAAGTTTAGAATTACAAAGGTCTTTCCTTCCCCTGAAATGGATGAGGATATAGCGACCACTTTAGCATCTTTTTTTACGAAGCTCATATTCGATCGAATGGATCGGATGGCTTCCGCCATTCTAGATTTTGAGGATTCATTAACAACGACTTGAGAATATTTCATTTTCTTTTTATACAGCGGCACGGCTCCCAAAAGATTGGCACTCTCAGGTAGTAATTTTTCTAAATCATGAATACTAATGATATCATTGTAGGTCAAATACCTCAATATTATTAAAGCCAATCCAATTAATAATCCTAATGCACCAAAAATAATATAAATCATTTTTTGATTGGGACTTATCGGAAATTCTGATAACTGAGGGTTTTTTAAGATTCTGTTTGAAGTTGAGTACCCTGCATTTGATAATTCATATTCAATTTTCTTTTGGGTAAATATAGAGAAGTATTCGTTGTTGAGCTCCTCTAGGTACTTTAGGCGCTCATACTCCATCTTTTTTTCAGGTAATCCAAAATATGTTGTTTCTTCTTGGTTGATTTTATTTTGTAATATTTCTCTTTCGCTCAATAGACGTTCTTCAATCACGTCCATACTTTTATGAATAGAAGCAACACGATTTTTAAGCCTCTCATTGAGAATTACGACCTGAACATTTTCGTTGGTCACCTCTCTCAATAAATCGTCTTTTTGTTCTAAAAGCTTGTTTAGATCTTCTATTTGTTTCAGTACAGTGCCTTGAAAACTCTTTTTACCGACCATTTCGGGAATCAATCTGTAAATTTCAAGTCGGTTGGGGTTATTTTTAATTTTTTGATGAATAATACGCACCGTGTAAAGTTCTTCATCAATTTCCAATACTTTATCTGTTAAGGTACTTATGTTCGTAGAAAGCTGTTGACCATAATCATCGGGATTTAAGATTTTAACCCGTTTTTGGTAATTGTTTAAGCTATCCTTTGATTTTCTCAAAATTTTAGAGAGGGAATCTAGTTGAGTGTCAATGAATTTGAGTGTTTTATTTGCTGCAGTTTGTTTTGAATCTCTTTCCCAGTCAAGGTATTCATTGAGTACACCATTTACTATATCAAAACAAAGTCTTGGATTATAGTATTCATAGGATATTTCTATTGTTTTGGCGTTGTTGTCTACCAAATTAATTTTTAAGTAGTCTTTAAATTTTCTGATTAGTCCTTCTCGGTTGTTTATTTTAAAATATATTTTATCCTCACTCAACATATTTATCACGGTCGATTTATTGAGCGCTCTAATGTAAATGTCAAATTGTTTGTTTTTTAAGTGACTATTTAAGGGGCCCGAAACTAACCGAACATCTCCACTCATTAAAATGATATTTTCCTTTGAATCTAACGTAATATCTATTGGTTTCTCAATTAATGATGAGTCATTTAGACTGTAGACAATGATTTCGAATGGTGCCGTTCGGTAAAGATCTTTTGTTAGTATTTCTCCTTCCGCAAAAATGCTTGTTTCTAAATTGAGTTTTCTAATTGCTCTGGAAAAAAGCACATCAGACCGAAGTAATTCAATTTCTTTTGAAAGCATACTCTTATCTTCAACGAGACTAGCTGTACCAAGTATTTGGCTTGTTTTATCATCTTGTATAAGCTGAACAATTGAATTACTTCTGTAAATAGGTTTTGTATACCTTAAAAAGAAGAAACCCATTAAGCCGAAAAATGATAGGTAGAGCAGTGGTAGAAACCAATGTCTGCGAAGTATAGTTCCTAAAATAAGTGGATTAAAATCCGTATTGAGTGCTATTTTTTGATCTTTTTTAGACAAATTAATTTGGGTTTATAATGCTGTAGGTGAGTAATCCAGTAGTGATTAGGCTGAGCCATGGAGCAATTTCTGTAAGAATCGAGGATGCAATTCTGGATTTGAAGTCTACATAGATATAATCATTACTTTGAACAATCATTTGCGCTTCATGTAGGCCTTCTATTGTAGACAAGTCAATTTTGTATATTTCTCGTCCTTTTTCTGTTTTTCGCATTAGTTTTATAGAGTTCGCTCTTCCTTCCTCTCTAATACCACCGGCTAAAGCGAGTGCCTCTAGTAACGAGGTATTAGTATTTTGTAAATAAACAACCATTGCATCTCCTTTACCTGGAAAAATAATGACCCGTTGATTTGTTAGTCTTATTTGAACAAAAGGGTTTAAATAATTCTTGGAAAGTAAATCTACCAAAGTATTTTCGGCATCAACAATCGTCAAGCCAGACAATTTAACCTCACCAATTAGTGGAAGATTAACAAAGCCATCTTGACGAACCAGATACGTGAATTGATTTCTCTGTTGATTTAATAAAGCATTATTATTATTACCGTCATTTAATGTATTTACACCTGATTGATTGAGAATTATTTTTTCACCACTGTTAGTTCCAAACAGGAAACTGAACCTATCACCAACGCCTAGCTTATAGTCCTCTGAAGGTTTTAGGGGAAGTGAATCAAACTTAAATTCATCTCCTTTTGGGATTCTAAAAAGAATATTACTGTTTACATTGGCGCAGGAATTGAGCAATAATAGCGCGGGGATTAACGCCAAAAAGAAAATTTTAAACGTCCTCATTAGTTGCGTTGCGTTAAAAGTCTTTTGTAATAGCTTTCCATATCTGTTGCCAGTCTTTTGTAGCTGAACTTTAAATGAACGTGCTCCCATCCTTTACTTTTCATTTTATATCGAATTTCATCTTGCTCAACCAATATTTTGAGTTTTTCAACAAAATTCCTTTTATCCTTACGAGAAATAATGAATCCGGTTTCATTTTCAGCAACAATATCTGATACACCTCCTACATCGGTCGATATCACGGGCAGATTGGAAGCTTGGGCTTCAATCAAGCTGACAGGAGTCCCCTCGTTCTTAGAGGTCAAGCACATGATGTCCATTCCTGCATTAAACGTAGCGATATCAAAGATCCATGAGGTCATGACGATATCAATTCCTTGCTTTTGAAGTTGATTTACGCTGTTCTCAATTTCTGATTTTAATTCGCCATCACCGACGATGAAGACTTTGATTTTTCTTTCAGTCTTTTTCGATAGCTCCTCAATGACATCAAGAAAAAAGAAATGATCTTTTACAGGAGCAAGTCTTCCTGTAATGCATAGGGCTATGCAATCATCAGTAATTTCATGTTTGAGGCGGGTGGCTTTTCTTTTTTCTGTGTAATTATCCTGAAATTTCTTTAAGTCAAAACCCAAAGGGATCACTTCCATTTTTTCGCTGGAGATGATTTTATGCTCTTCGCAGAGCTCTTTCTTTTGAAGATTAGAGATCGCAATAATACCGCTTGACTTCTTTGCTAGATAACGTTCGATATTCTTAAAAAGTGTGGTTTTTACTTTTCCGAAATACGAATGGAACACATGGCCATGAAAGGTGTGTACCACAACAGGCACATTACAACTAAAGGCTGCCTTTCTGCCAATTGCGCCTGCTTTAGATGCATGCGTATGTACGATATCTGGTTTGAATTCTTGAATAATTGTTTTGATTTTTTTCAAGGCGAGTCTGTCGCTTTTCAGATTTGGCTCTCGCTTCATTTCTGGAACCAATAAAGGCTCAACATCATATTCCTTTAAAACATGCAAAGAATTCGCTTCATTCTCTTCAGGCAAACCACCGATCAAAAGTGTCTCAAATTCATCGGACATGAATTTAGTAAGGAAGGTTGCGTTATATGTCGGGCCTCCGATATTAAAACGGTTTATAATCCGAAGGATTTTAATTTTTTTTTGTTCGCCCATTGATGGCCTTTTTTCGTTTCGAATAAAATCTGTTGAAAAAAAATATTCGAATAACGCAAAATGGTATATTATTTGAAGTTCTTTTGTAAAAAAAACTACTGTGCAAAAATATAGATTTTTTTCCGTGTTTATCGTTCTTTTTATTTGTGGAAATTTTGTGGCTCAAATTTCTCTGCAGAAGTTCACCGATGAGTTTAATAATTTGGCAGAAAACAAGTATGGTTCTGTTTCCATTGCAATTATTGATCTAGATAAGGATTCTGTTCTTGCTGATGTAAATGGGGAAAAAACTTTAATGTGTGCATCTACGGCCAAGCTCTTCAGTACTTTTTCCGCTTTAGAGATTCTGGGTGCAGATTATAAACCACAAACAACAATCTATACCAACGGGACAATTGATTCAAATGGTGCACTAAAAGGAGACCTTATTATTCATGGAGGAGGAGATGTGACGCTTGGCAGTAAATACTTTAACGAGGAGGGTTTGGAATATGGTTTTATGTCGCTTTGGATGGATAAATTAAAATTGCAAGGCATCCGTTCTATTGAAGGTGATATTATTTCAGATGGCTCTGATTTCGGCTATGCTGGTGTTCCTGATGGTTGGGATTGGTCTGACATGGGGAATTACTATGGTTCAGGTGCATCGGGAATTAATTTTTACGACAATACCGTGAAGTATTATTTCGATACCCCCTCAAATGGTAAAAAGGTAGAGTTTAAAGGAACATTTCCCGAGGATCCAAAGTTAAAATTCAGTCACACGATTAAAAGTGCAAATATCCGAAATGATCAATCTTACCTTTATGGAGCGCCATATTCTCAAGATAGATTTGGGATTGGTAGCTTGCCTTCAAACCGTACTGACTTTGTTGTAAAAGGAAGTATGCACGATCCGGAGTATATGCTGTCAAAAGAGTTTTCCGCTTTCTTGAAGGATTCGAATTTCAATGTCTCTGGCGCCGCATTAGGAAATAGACTTTTGAATCGACCAAAGATGATGTATGATTCTTTAACCTTATTATACAAACATAGCGGTCAAAGCATATTGGACATTATCAAGCTGACCAATGAAAAAAGCATCAACCTTTTTGCAGAGGGTATGTTGAATCTGGTTGGTTTCGAGCAAAATTCATTTGGGTCGACAACTTCGGGTATCCGAGCAGTGTACGAAAACTTTCAAGGAAAAATAAACCTGCGCGGAATGAAGCTAAAAGATGGAAGCGGATTATCTCGAAAGAATGCTGTTTCTGCTCAGAACTTTATTGACCTATTGTCTTATATTCATCGCAGTCCATTAAATGACACTTTTCGTAGCTCTTTGGCTGTGGCTGGTGAATCTGGGACACTCAAGAATATTTGTAGATCTCAGGCTGCATCGGGCAGAATGTTTGCTAAAAGTGGCACACTGAGCAATGTAAAGGCGTATGCTGGGTTTGTCAACACGATATCAGGTAAGCGTTTAGCTTTCGCTATCATTGTGAATAACTTTGAAGGACCTCGCTATCAAATGGTCAAAAAAATGGAGCGCATATTTAATGCGATGGCTAGTTATTGAGTTCCGCCTCCAAAATCATTTTCCAAAAGTCTTTGAGGTCAATCCCAGCGCATTTCAGCATTTGAGGAACAATACTCGCTTTAGAAAAACCAGGAATCGTATTAACTTCAATCACAAAAGGCCTTCCATTTACAACGATGTAGTCTATTCGTGCCACGGAACCTAGCTGCAAAGCATCATATATTTCTTTTGAGGTTTCTTGGATTTCAGATGTTAAATCTGCACTCACTGGAGCTGGTGTCTCTTCTGAGGAATTACCATTGTACTTTGCATCAAAATCAAAGAAGTCGTTTTCCGTTGATATTTGGGTAATAGGCAACGCAATTAATTCTTTTTTGCTCCTAAAAACGGCACATGTGAGCTCAATACCATCTAAAAATGATTCTGCAATCACAGTTTCTCCCTCTGCAAAAGCTTCACTGATTGCCTTATCAATGGATGCTAACTCATATACTTTAGAAATACCATAGCTTGATCCGGAATCTGTGGGTTTTATAAAAAGAGGAAGCGCCAATTGATCAACAATTTTTGCTGCATCATAACCGCTGTTTTTCGTTATCAAGGCTGCTTTTGCAGTATTAAAGCCCAGTGCACTCAAGAATTGATTGCATAAATATTTGTCAAAAGAGATTGAGGATGCTTCGGCACTACTATTTAAATAAGGGATGCCCATAAGATCTAAGTAAGCTTGTATTTTTCCATTTTCTCCGGGATCTCCGTGAATACAAACAATGGCGAGATCAATCGGGATTTTATTGTTTTCAAAATAGAGACAAGCATCTTCTTTATTAAATGTCCCCTCATTCTTTTCAGTTGCTGATTGGCAAAACCACTTCTCTTTTTTCACCTGAATTTTATGAATGCTATATTCCTCAGGAAATGAATCGTAAATGGTTTCCGCACTTTTCATAGAAATGTCGTACTCAGAGGAAAATCCTCCGCAAAAAAGTCCAATCGTTTTCATAGGGCTAAAATTTAGTTAAAAATAAGGGCTAGAAATCGTATTTCGCACCATATGCGTAAAAAGTTTTCAGCATATCCTATGTGAATTGATTCAAAATCGTTTCTTACTTTTGTTCCCTTTATGCGAATTCTATATTTTCTTTTTTTCCTTGCCTTGAATTACACCGTGAGATTGTACTTCCGCAAGGTATATGTGGTGAACAAACCAAAGCGATTTTCAAGTACCATATACGTAAGTAATCACGCAGCTTCTTTTATGGATCCACTTGTGCTTGCTCCATTCAATAGGGCAGTGGTGTTTTTTATGACGCGTTCTGATGTCTTCACAGCTTTCACAAGGCCTATCTTCTGGATGGCCCACATGCTCCCAATATATCGTCAGCGTGATGGTGTGAATACTAAAGAAAAAAACCAAGAAGTTTTTAAAAAATCTTCTGAGATTTTATTAAGGAAGCGCAGTCTTTTGATTTTTGGTGAAGGTGTGACAGATGACGTATTTATTCGGCGATTAAAACCATTAAAAAAAGGAGCTGTTCGTATCGGTTTCACCGCCCTTGAATCTTGTAATTGGACTCAGGATGTTTATTTAGCAACCATCGGTTGTAATTATAGTAATCCAGCTAAGTTCCGAAGCGATGTTATAATTCGAAATTCAGAAAAAATACTGCTCAATGAATTTCGAACGGAATTTGAGACCAATCCAAATAAAATCATCCAAGAATTGACGGTTCGATTAGAGAGGATGCTTATAAAGGAATTGATTCATGTGAATGATGAAGAATCTGCTGAATTTACAGAGCAAATGATGCTGATTCAGCGCAAGGGAATGCCTATGTTTGAGGAAAATACAGTGCCACTTTTGGAGCGCTGGAATTATGCCAAAGATTTAGTGGAAGATTTTAATAATAATCCTGAAAAATATGCCGCTTTACGTGCACCAATAAAAGGTTATTTTGAAGGTCTTAAAGCGCGGAATATTGACGATCAAAAATTATATGATGCAACGTATAACAAAATAACTCCCTTAGCTATTTCAATTCAGATATTATTGCTGCCGATTTCTGTATTTGGTGCCATTCATTGTGGGTTGTTTTATTTCGGTATTAAGCGCTATGTGGAATCGAAATTTCGTCGTCCTGTTTTTTGGGGCTCCACTAAGCTTATTATGATGATGTTAATCCTCGGTATTTTGAACTTATCCCTGTTATTTTTGTTACCTCCTTACATAGGTATGTTGGGCGCTGTAGCTTATTTTTTGTTCATTCCATTTGCGGGTCTTATTTTTCACAATGGACTGAGTTTTATAAAAAGAATAGCTTCCCGAAGAAATATTCGTTCGATGAATGTTAGTGATATTTTAAAAGAGCGGTTAACTTTGATTAATAAATTAAACGAGATTACCAACGGCTAAAAAGCTATTTGTGAGTTCAATGCAAGAACAAGAAGTTGTCAAAACCAAAATCGGAAAGCCGAAATGGCTCCGTGTAAAGCTGCCGACAGGAGAAAGCTATAGGGAAGTGCGTCGTCTTGTGGACAAGCACAAGTTGCATACGATTTGTGAGAGTGGAAGCTGCCCGAATATGGGTGAATGCTGGGGTGAAGGAACGGCCACATTTATGATTTTGGGTAACATTTGCACAAGATCTTGCGGTTTTTGTGCCGTTAAAACCGGGCGTCCATTGGCTGTTGATTTGATGGAGCCAAAACGAGTGTCAGAAAGCGTCAAATTGATGAAAGTGAAGCATGCTGTCTTAACTTCTGTCGATCGTGACGACTTAATCGATGGGGGAGCCGATATTTGGGTAGATACCGTAACAGCAATACGCAGAGAATCACCGAATACAACGCTTGAAACGTTAATTCCCGACTTTGCAGGCAAATGGGATAATCTTCAAAAGATCATTGATGTTGCCCCTGAAATTGTTTCACACAACCTAGAAACCGTAAGACGTTTAACAAAAGAGGTAAGGATTCAAGCTAAATACGACAGAAGCCTTGAAGTTTTATTCCGTCTCAAAAAAGGTGGGATGAAAACAAAATCAGGCGTTATGCTTGGTCTTGGAGAGACAGAAGAGGAAGTCATTGAGACAATGGAGGACCTTAGAAGTGTGAATGTTGATATTTTGACCTTAGGTCAGTACCTGCAGCCAACACCCAAGCATTTGTTTGTCCAGGAATTTATTACACCGGAGCAATTTCAATACTACAAAGATTTAGGGCTTAGGATGGGTTATAAATACGTAGAAAGTGGCCCACTTGTACGTTCGTCTTACCGTGCAGAAAAGCATCTTTTTTAAGCTGAAAAAAGCCTCCTGCATTTATCTATTTTTTTTTCTGTAAAAGCATGAACATTCTTCTACTTTGCGATGTTTATATTTAGGAAATAATTCCGTATCTTAGCCACTATATATTTAACTTATTCAAAACAATATGAAATTTAGATTTTTAATTGGTTCATTTTTAGGCGCTTCTGTAGCAGTGGCGGCTTATTTTTTCACGACCACTCAAAAAGATTCTTCAACTTATTCTCCCAAATCGTTAACTGCACTTGATGCCAAATCAAATGGTAACGATGCAGCAGCATGGTACAAAGCACAGTTTGTGAACTTGGAAACAGGTCTACCTTACTCGGATGAGGAAATAGTTGAAATGCGTAAAGACCTTAGAAGATTACCTTCCAACAAATCGATTGCTTTTATGGATTACGGTCCAGACAACATTGGTGGCCGAACTCGAGCCATTCAAGTTGACAGAACTTGGAATGATCGAATTTGGGCTGGGGGAGTTTCCGGTGGTTTATTTGTATCTTATAACGGAGCAAACTCCTGGACGAAAGTCACTTCATACATTGACGACGGGGCAAGTCCAAATATTTCGAGTATGACGCAAACTATAGACGGAACTTTATACGTCGCAACTGGTTCAAACCAAGAGGGTTCAGGTAATGGGGTATGGTATTCTCAAAATTTTGGTGAATCTTGGACAAAGATTCCCGGGACAACAAATTGTACAGAAATTGAGAGCTCAGACGTTGATAATTACGCCTGGTTGGCAACTAGCACTGGTCTTAAGAAATTTGATGTAAACGAAGGCGTTTTAACTTCAATCGGTACAGGTCAAGCGGGAGGTGTGAATGCACTGAAAATAACCAAGGACGGAACTATAGTGATAGCCAATATTTCAAATCTTACTTTTGTATCCAAGGACGGAGGAGAAAACTTTGACAATAAATCATCGAATAACCCAAATGACAATTTGGTGGGAAGCAGTGCCTCTCGAATTGAGTACACCGTTTCTGCTAGTGAAAACTCTTCGGGAATGCATTCGTTGTATGCTGTTTTGACCAATTCGAACCTAGTTGGTATGTACGTGTCTCATGATGATGGAGATACCTGGACCAAATTTGTTGGCGCTTCAGCACCACCGAATGAATTTGATATATACAGAAATCAAGGTACTTACAATTCTATAGTTGCCACAAACCCATTAGATGCTGAAGAAATTTATATAGGTGGTATTGATATTTGGCGTTGGAAACAAACTGTTAATAACCCACCGAGTGGTGGTTTTGAAAAAGTTAGTCAGTGGTTTGTGAATCCTACCTCTTCTATATATGTGCATGCGGATAACCATGAAATGAAGTGGGATGCAAACAACCGCTTATATATAGGTAATGATGGTGGTGTGAACATTACAAATGACTTTGCAGACAATTGGTATCCTGCCAATAGAGGATATAACGTTACACAATTTTATGGTATTGCATTTGATAGAGATGGAGCTGTCATGGGTGGGGCTCAAGACAACGGAACATTATACAGCGACCACAGCTTATCCACCTTTCAAGAATTTGTAGAAGTTAGTGGAGGTGATGGCTTCCAATGTGAAATCTCTCATTACAACCCGAACGTAGCTTTTGCAACCGTTCAATATGGAGCAATAAGACGTACTGGTGATGGATGGGCAACCGCTAACAGTTTTGTGCCTGATTATCCGAGTTCTTATGATCCCGTTGGTGATGCAAGTGCGCAACATCCATTTCACACAAGGATTTTTCTTGCAGAATATTTTGATGAGAATTCAGAAGACAGTGTTTTGTTTATACCGACAAAGAATTATAATGCAGGTGATGTGATGTCTGTTCCAAGTTTAGCTTCGGGAGATACAATATACGTCACGGCAGCGCAAAACTATTATTTTACAGATACACTTTATTACACACCGGCGGTTTCAAATGATTCAGTAAACTTTGGTGTGAACCCAGTAACCGGTGAGCTCCATGCCATGGGTGCAGATACTGTCGATTTCAATGTTGCTTGGGATACGCTAACCGTACAGGACCCATTCCAATCATGGTTTTTAGCATATACACAAGCGAACGGAGGTGAGCTTTGGGGCACAAGAAATGCCTTGAGATTATCTGTTTCTGACGTAAATTGGGTAAATGTTGCAAGAAGTATTGGGACTGGTGGTGCAGATGTAGAGTTCTCAAGAGACTTAGAACATTGCTATATTTCGGCTGGAAATGGAATTTGGCGATTAGATGGTTTGGGTAGTGTCTACACGAGTGATACTGCTTTTGTTGACAAGGTTGCTTTTTATTCCTCTGGAGGAAATGACTTCACCCCAACCTATACGCAAATGACAAAAATAAATAACGCTGCAGCGTCTGGAATTGCAGTTAATCCTAATAATGCAGATGATCTTGTCATGTTTGGTGGAAATGTCCGTAGAACATCCAATGCAACAGCTGTATCTCCTAACTTTACGAATCTTAGCGCAGTTGGTGTGCCATGCACAGATGGTATCATTGACCGCAATGATCCCAACATTATTGTTGCGGGAACTTTGATGGGAGCTGTTGTTTCGGATAATGGAGGTTCATCTTGGACCAACGCCTCTGCAGGATTTGAAGGTACAGTTGTTACTGAAGTATTACAATCCTGGAGAACAGCAGAGGAAGGCAATGGGCGTCCGGGAGAAATTTATTTAGGCACATACGGGCGAGGTATTTGGGCCTCTGGTGATTACCTAAGCGTCGGTATAGACGAGGAATCGATAGATGAGCCTGAGCTAGATATGACAATCTATCCGAATCCTGTTCAAAATGAATTTTCTATATCATTCGATATGATGCATACAGGAGATGTAGCTGTCAATATATATAGCTTGTCTGGCGCCAAATTGAAAACATACGATTTCCCGAATGTTGTTTCAGGGGTGCAAAATCTGGATATTGACGTTAGCTCATTGAATCGTGGTACATTCATTGTGCAGCTTGTGACAGAGCATCAGAAGCATGTCAAAAAGATTATGAAGCTTTAAAAACGCGTTACAATTTAAAAGGCGACTTGGTCGCCTTTTTTTTTGCCCCAAATTATTATAACCATGGAAACATGCCCGTATTGTCTTAAACACATTGAAGAAATTCTATCTGGGGTACATGAGCTACGTCCAATAGATAGAAATGCTGACATACATTATAAGTCCTACAATAAGGGTGATGTCTTATTTTCTGAGGGCGGTATACCTAGAGGTGTTTTTTTTCTCCATAGTGGTTTGATCAAAATCATTAAATACGGGACGGAGGGCAAGGAACAAATCATTGAAATTGCCAAGGCTGGAGACCTTGTAGGGTTTCGTGCCATGCTGAGCGATAAAACCTATAACGTTGATGCAGAGATGCTAGAGGATGCATCTATAGGTTATATTCAAAAGTCTGATTTCTTAAAAGAAATTAATAACAACGAAAAATTACGTAACACCGTAATCCGAGTACTTTCAAAAGAGCTTCAGGATAGAGCCGATTTGCTTACAACGATGGCGCAGAAAACTGTACGTCAGCGAACGGCATTGGCATTGATATTATTGGATGATATTTATAAGGGAGCACCAATCAATTTGTCACGAGATGATTTAGCCAATTTTGTTGGTACCGCAACAGAAACGGTCATTCGTTTGCTCCGCGAGTTTAAAAAAGATGGTATACTTGATATTCACGGTAGAAAAATCACCATACTGAATATTGAACATCTTATTGAGTTATCCGAGCTGATCTAGCCCTTTACGAGCGCACAAATTGTATAAAAATTTTCGAACAATAAGCTTCCCTGTAAACCTGATACTTCTGGATGAAATTGAACACCATAGATCTGCAGCTCTTTATGCTGCATGGCTTCGTTAAAGCAGTTGTCTGATGAGGCTAATAGCTTGAAATTTTCAGGTACAGAGGCAAATTCACAGTGGTCTTCCTGCATCTGTATGATTCGAGGTAAACGAGCAAATAACGGAGAATCTTCAAAGATTTCAATATCCTGAAAATCTCTATCCTCTTTCATTTTTTTGACAAATCCACCATATTGTAATGCAATCAATTGATGCCCAAAGCAAATACCCAGAATAGGGATTTTTATTTCTTTAATCCATGCGGTAGCTTGTATATATTGATCTGTTTTTTCTTCTGTTAAAAGAATGGGGGCGCCTGAGAGTACAATTCCGTCATATCCTTTTGTTCGCTCAATATCTATATCTAATAATGGAACGACCTCACAATTTTCGTATTCATCGATCATCTTTCTTATTTCGGGAGTTTTGGAGCTCCCGCAATCACCAATTAAAATCATAGCTCTATTTTTCCAGCTCCGTAGCGTAATACAGTTGCCTCTTCATCTGTAAAGCAATCTATAATTGTGGAGGGTTCAATTTTCCCAAGACCGCCATCAATGATGACATTAACCTCGTTTTCATAGGTCTCAAAAATTTGGTAGGGGTCCGTGTAATATTCTAACAAGGGCTCATTTTCATCATGTAATGAGGCTGAGGCTATTGGATTTCCAAGTGCTTCAACCAAAGCTTGTGTGATAGGATTGTCTGTTATGCGAACACCAACCTCCTTTTTTTTGGAGTCAAATAGCTTAGGTATTCTCGTATTTGCTGACAATATAAATGTATAGGGTCCCGGTAAGCATTGCTTGAGCAGCTTAAAGGTTGGTTTATTGAGTTGCTTCGTATGTGAGGCAAGCTCTGTAACGTCTTTACACAAAATAGAAAAATGAACCTTGCTGAGCTTTTCTTTTTTGAACTTAGCCAGCTGGTGCAGCGCCTTTTTGTGATTTAGGTCACATCCTATTGCATAAACAGAATCAGTAGGAAATATGACGAGTCCTCCAGATTTTAAGGCCTTTACTGCCTCAGAGATTAATCTTTGGTCAATATTGAATGGATTGATTTCAAAAAACATATTAATAAATTACACAGGATATGGCACGATGGTCACTGAGGGCTCTCTTTTGAATGTTAAAATTACTAGAATTTAATTTATTTGAATGAAAAATATAATCTATTCGACCAGCAGGAAGTAGTCCCACGTATGTGGCACCAAAACCATTGGACGTATTTCTAAAAGCGTCTACAAGCTTGCTTTCAAAACGATGATAGGTGTAAGACATCGGTGTGTCGTTAAAGTCGCCACAAACAATCACGGGATACGGTGCATTAAGGATATGGTCACTCACGGCTGCGCTTTGCTCAGCTCTTATGGAAAAAGCCTTTTTTAATTTTGCATATGCTCGTTTTAAGCCTGCTTTTGTTTCCTCCTGATTTCCTTCGGTGATTTTCCTTGTGTAGTAGTCTGTTTCAAGTTTTATAGATTGCAGATGCACATTGTAAATACGAACGGTATCCTTGCTTTTGACAACATCAATATAAATACAGTAGTTCTTATTATTTCCCTGTCCGCCTTTGTGCTGAACACTTCCTTTGTGCAGAATCGGAAGTTTTGAGAAGGTCGCAAGTCCAAATGTTTGCTTTGATTTATGTAGGTGTAATCCTTTTTTATGGAACCATGGTCCTTGCATAATCTGCATAATTGAATCTGATATTTCAAAAAAGGTAGGTTTTTCCTGCTGGTAATATTCCTGGATACAAAGAATATCGGGATTTTCTTCACGGAGGTAGCTAAATATTGCGTCCCTTGAGTTTAGTGCTTCTTTTCTTTTTGGATTGTATAAATCAAAAAGCCGAACATTATAGCTCATCAATTTAAACTGATTTTTGTTATTTGCTGGGACATCTGATGAAATAATATTAAATGAAAATATTTTCATCTGAAAAGGAATGCTAATTATTACCACCACTAGTGCACCCCAGAACCATTTACTGCGCTTGAAAAGCCATAGCAGCGTAAAAGCAATATTTATAACCAGTAATACAGGAAAGCCTAACCCTAAAAAGGGTAAAAAGGGAAGGTGAATGGGGTTAATGTAAGGTGTACATAATGACATCATTAAGCAAAAACAGAAAAATAAATGGCTGATTTTAGCCAAGAGTGAAAACAGCGATGTGTTGCTTTTTTTAGGCATCCTTACTCTGATTGAATAGAAAGTCTTTCTCCTCTTTTGTTAGAGAATCGTATCCTGACTTAGAGATCTTGTCTAGTATTCGATCTGTTTTGTCTTGTTTGGTTTTCTTTTCGTAATTGTATTCTTCGTCCGTCTTTACTTTTTTGTCCTTTGCCTTAGGTGCCTTGAATTTCTTAACTCCATTATGGATACTTAATAATATCCTGTCAAGTTTGGCTAAAATATTTTTTGGGGTATGTAAATTTTGCATCGCCCATACACCAAATAAAGCGCCTCCGAGATGCGCGAAGTGCGCCGTATTATCGCTCGTGTCGCCTATTCCTATTAAGTCTTTGGCAAAGAAGAATAACGCCAATATAAAAAGTCGAATCGGAAGCACACCAAAGAGATAGACTTTTGTATTTGGGCTGTAGAAAGCAAGCGCAGCAAAAATAGCCATGATGGAACCCGATGCGCCAAGCACAACGTGAAAATCATCTGGGAAGAAAAACGTAGCGGAAAGAACCTCTGCCAATCCACCAGCAAGCCCACCAAACAAATAGATTGTCAAAAGCATTCGCGCATTAAAATAGCGCTCGAATAAATTACCTGCGAAGTATAAAAAAATCAAATTATATATGATGTGCATTAATCCGAAATGAGAAAAAATACTTGTCAAGAATCCCCAGGGCTTTAAAACACTTCCCATCAATGTAGCATCCAGTGTGAAAATTTTCGGTACCAATTGTTCAATGCTGCTCGCACCGTTGATTTTCCCGATAGCAAAGAGAAGGTGTATACATAAAAACACACAAATATTGATGATGACAAGTCTATTTGTCATACTCCCATTTTTCAGCTGGTGCTTAAGCTCTTCGAATAAGTTATTTTTCTGAACCATTTTACCAAAAATTAGTACGGTCTTTTTTTCTCCATATAAGGACCATAATTGCACCAACTAAGGCGCCGCCTACGTGGGCAAGGTGCGCTGTGGAGTCGCCTGAGTCATTTAGGTAGGATTGATATACTTCAAAAAGAAAGTAAGCGCCAACAAACCATTTGGCTTTAATCGGGATCGCAAAATAAAGTCTAAATTCCGTATTTGGAAATAGAATGGCAAAGGCAGCCATAACACCGAATATTGCACCTGAGGCTCCTACCATTGGCGTATTGATCATAATTAAGTACTCATTAATAGCATCATTTGATGTAAAATTATTGAGTCTATTGATCTCTCTTATTGACTCTCCTTGCTCAATAAGTTGAGCCTTTAAGGTTTCTATTTCATAGACGCCTATTACGTTGAATAGGGCGAAGGCTCCAAATGCGGAAATTATATAAAAAATAAAGAAGCGTTTTGGTCCCCAAACACGTTCTAAATATCCCCCGAGCATCACAAAAATCCACATATTAAAAAATATATGAATGAAGTTTGCATGCATGAAAAAATGCGTAACAACCTGAAAGGGTTCAAAAAACGGGGAGTTAACATAATGGGCACCGAGTGTCGCGGCCAGGTCAATGCCTTGTGAAGACAAAAAAAGTTTGGCGATAAAAAATATAATATTTAGGATGAGCAAGTTTTTGGTAACCTGCGGTAAATTATTAAGCATATTAGAATTTAGTAGTTAGTTCTTCTATTGTAAGTGTTTGCATAATGGGTTTTCCAAATGGACAAAATGAATGGTCTTCGCATGAAAATAGTTGATTGATAAATGTTTCTATTTCATGATCCGACTTGACTTGAAAGTTTTTCGAGACGACATATACTAAATTGGATACAAGCTCATGGGCAATCTCTCCTCGGTCCGGTTTTTCAGGTCCAGACAAGGACCTTGTAATATTTTGAATACAAGTATTACTATCTTTTTCTGAAACACAGGAGGGAAGACTTTCTATTTTTAAACCATCCGAATCATTTGAAAAATGAAATCCAAGCTGAGAAAGTAAAGTTTTGGATTCCACCCAAGCATCAATTTCGTTTTGTTCGAGTTCCACATCTAAAGGAAACATTAGCTTCTGTGCACTCAAAGGTTTTGCTACAAAAGTTGACATCATTTCATCATATAACATTCTTTGCTTTGCTCTATGGGTATCAACAATTAGTACTCCAGATTTCACACTACTCAGCAGATATCTATTTTTTACAAGGTATTTGTTTTTAGTGTAGTTGTCTTCTGCTTCAATGAGTTTGGTTTGACGATCCTTGCTTTCTTCTCTTATGGCGTAAAAGTTTTCCCATTCTTTGGTATCGCTTTTTTGACCAAACCCTTGTTTGTTCAGTGCCTTGTTTGTTCCCGTCCCCATGCCTTTTTTTGTCTCAAATTTGGAAAAGGGATTATAGTTTGGGTCTACTTTTATTTCTGGCTCGACGGGAGTTTCATTTTTATGAGAAAGCGGAACGTCAAAGCTTGTTTCTACATCAAAATCTAGGCTCGGAGAAATGTTGTATTTACCCAATGCTTGCTTGATACTCGATAGAAGAATAGTGTAAATGAACTTTCCTTCTTCAAAGTTGATTTCTGTTTTTGTAGGATGAATATTTATATCAATTTTTGCTGTATCAATGCTTAAAAAAATGAAGTAGGAGGGATGTGACTTTTCAGGAATAAGCTGCTCAAATGCCTTAGATACGGCATGATGAAAATAAGAATGTTTGAAAAATCTATTATTGACAAAGAAGTATTGTAGTCCTCTCGACTTCTTTGCACTTTCTGGTTTGCCTACAAATCCATGTATGGTAACGATATCTGTCTTTTCTTCAATTGGAACTAGGTTTTCATTACTCTTTTTACCCAATATATCTGTAATTCTTTTTCTGAGGTTTCCAGCATTCAAATTATAAATCTCGTTACCGTTGTGGGTAAGCACAAAGCTAGTTTCAGCGTGGGCTAGGCATATGCGTTCAAATTCATTTCTAATATGCGTAAATTCCGCGTTATCTGATTTTAGAAATGTTCTTCTCGCTGGAACATTGAAAAAAATATTTTTTACTTCAATACTCGTACCTTGTTCGCAGATGCATTCTTCATTTCGCATTGGTGTTCCACCATTCATTTCAATGAGCGTTCCGGTATCTCCTTGCCCGCTATACTTTGTTTTAAGCGTAACATGTGCAATAGAGGCAATCGATGCTAGTGCCTCTCCGCGGAACCCTTTAGTTTGTAATTGAAATAGGTCATCAACTTTCTTTAGCTTACTTGTGGCATGACGTGTGAAGCATAGGGCAGCATCCTTTGATGTCATGCCACTTCCATTGTCTTGTATTAAGATACTTGTTCTTCCGGCATCTTTGATGTGTACTTTAATCGATTTTGCACCAGCATCAATGGAGTTTTCAAGTAGCTCTTTTACCACCGAACCTGGGCGTTGAATCACCTCGCCAGCAGCAATTTGATTTGAAATCTGCTCTGAAAGTAAATTAATGATATCCATTAACGCATAAGTTTGAAGATAACTTGATCAATTTCGTCTAGGCCATTCAATAGGAAGTAGCCAAGCACAATAATCACCGAAAGAAGTACGAGTGTTCTCGTATTTTGTGAGTAGACACTATTCTTAGACACTCGATTTTCTTGCTTTTGCTCTTCCATTTTTTCACGCATCAGCATTACGCGTTCCTCTTCACTAAGCTTATCACCTGAGTAAAACTTCTTTTTTAAATCCGTTTTTTCTTTACGGGCATCATAGTACCTCGGAAAGTAACCGAATTTTTTTGGTTTGATATTGGAATTTAAGAATTTCAATAGGAATATCTTTCTAACAAAAATAAGGAAAAACTCGACCTATTTGTTAGAATCTAAACCTAAATTAGAGACGAACAACCGTTCCCATATATTCTGGGCTTTCACCTTGCTCAGGGTTCTGAAGAACAACCTTCCAGACGAAGGAAGTATTTTCCTTAACAAGTTCACCGGTATTTTTATTGACACCCTGCCAAGCTTGGCTCGCACTCGTTGTTTCGAAGATTACCGCACCGTTGGAAGGATCGATAATAATCATCTTGAAAGGCGTATTCCGTGTCGTCAATGCAAATGGCATGAATGTCGTATTTCGATCATCAAAGCTATTTGGCGTGAAGGCATTTACAGCAAGCAGATTGTAGTTTTTCTCAACATAGAATGAGACCTTATCGGAACTTTGACATCCATTTGCATCTTTCGTCATTGCCTTTATAGCGTAGCTTCCTTTATCAAATAAATAGAAGTTTTCTTTTTTGCCTGACTTGGCTACCTTTTTGTTGTTGACATACCAACTTAATGTGTTGTCTGAAAATGCTTGGACATTTAATTCAGGTAGTCCATTTTCAAAATTCAAATAGTCATCTGCCGTAACTTGAATGCTCTGCGCCTCATGACACTTAAATGACACTGATGCCGTAAATTCTTCTTCCTGATTAAAGATGCCTATTTGATAAATGCCTTTTTCGTCTAGCTTGAACTCTAGAGTTTCATTCGCAGCAATTTCCTCTACATTCTCTTGAGGTGAAAGAACATAAATCATTTCCTTATTTGTATTGCTGTATGAAAACGCTTGATTTAGACAATGGTCTTTTGGCGTGGAAAAACGAAGTGGTGCCTTACTTTCTACTGTTGATGAAGGACTTTTAGCTACCTCTCTGTATACAGGTTGTTGTAGTTCTGTCTCAGCCAAAGGCTCAACGTTTGTTTCTTCATTCAAACTTTCTTGAACAACAATATCATCGCAGCAGTCAATGATCACGACTGAACGTTCTTTTTCAACTTCTTGATTTACAATATCTGTTTCTGATTGTTCCGTTGCTTCTATCTGTGTTTCATTAATTGTTTCAACTGATTCTTCCTTCTCTGTTTGAAGTACTTCTGCTTGAGCTTTCTGTGGTGCTTCACTTGTTCCCATAAATAAGTAGGTAGCCACAATCAAAGCAGCACCAGCTGCGCCCAAAATCCATTTAAATCCATTGGAGGATCCTGAATTTCCCGCATCTAGTTTTTTGTTCATTTTAGACCAAGCCTCCTTATTGTATGGAAGTTCGTGGTCTTTTAATGATTCCTTAAATAAATCTTCAATATCGCGCATCTTACTCTCTTATGTTACTGAATTCTTCAGTTAATATTTGCTTTAAATTCTTTTTTGCCTTGGACAAATTTGATTTGGAAGTCCCTTCACTAATCCCTAACATTTCAGCAATTTCTTTATGGGAATAGTCTTCAATGACAAATAAATTAAATACCGTCCTGTAGCCTGGCGATAGTTTTTGAATGGCTTCGACCGCTTTTTCCGCCCTGAGCTCAATCATTTCGATTTTTTCGTTCTCTTCAATTTCATTTGAAGCATCCATTTTGAAATCGTTGTCATTGTCTTTTAATATCGGAGCTCTTTTGGCTTTTCGAATGGAATCAATAGCTGTATTTACAACAATACGTCGAACCCATCCTTCAAAAGAACCTTTGAAATCAAAAACTTCCAATTTGTCAAAGACCTTGATGAAACCTTCTTGCAACACCTCTTGTGCTGTGTCGTGGTCAGATATATAGCGCATACAAACGGCTAACATTTTACCATAGAACATTTGAAACAAGGCCTCCTGCGATCTGCGGTTGTTTTGCAAACAACCCTCAACAATTTCCTTTAATTTCTCTATATTCTCCAAGTCTCAACAAATTTTAAACGTATCAATCGATGGGGCGTTGCCTCCAAAAGCAAATAAATCAACCGTAAATAAAACGATTTTCTATTAAATGTATTATTTTCGTGTCGATATTTAATCAATAAATAAATACAAATGAAAGTAACGGTAGTAGGTGCTGGAAATGTTGGTGCAACTTGTGCAGATGTTTTGGCCCAAAGAGAAATCGCAAATGAAATTGTCTTGCTTGATATAAAAGAGGGTTTTGCTGAAGGTAAAGCACTTGATATTTGGGAAACTTCTCCAGTGAACTTGTATGATTCTAAGACAATTGGATCTACAAATAACTATGAAATGACAAAAGACTCTGAAGTTGTAGTAATTACTTCCGGATTACCAAGAAAACCTGGTATGTCCCGAGATGATTTAATTGCTACAAATGCTGGGATTGTAAAGTCAGTAACAGAAAACATTGTAAAGTATTCGCCAAATGCAAAAATCATTGTTGTATCTAATCCTTTAGATGTGATGACCTATTGTGCATATTTGAGTGCAAACTTCCCGTCGAGTAGAGTATTCGGTATGGCAGGTGTTCTTGACACGGCCAGATACAGAGCTTTCCTTGCAACTGAATTGAATGTTTCTCCAAAGGACATCCAAGCCGTATTAATGGGTGGCCACGGAGATACCATGGTACCTCTTCCTAGATATACGACAGTCGGTGGTATTCCAGTAACTGAATTGATTGAAGAAGAAAAGCTCAATGAAATTATCGAACGAACGAAGTTTGGTGGTGGAGAAATCGTAAAACTTCTTGGGACATCGGCATGGTATGCTCCTGGAGCATCTGCAGCTCAAATGGTAGAGGCCATTGTTAGAGACCAAAGAAGAATTTTCCCTGTTTGTACTTGGTTACAAGGTGAATATGGTTTAAGTGATATTTATTTAGGTGTCCCAGTCGTTCTTGGTAAAAATGGAATTGAGAAAATTATCGAGCTTGACTTGAATGCAGATGAAAAAGCATTACTTAGTGAATCTGTTGATGCCGTAAAAAGTGTCATGGCAGTTTTAGATAATATGAATGCAAACGCAGTCAGCTAAATCATTTTGATAGGCTTTATAAAATTGAAAAGCGCCTTAGGGCGCTTTTTTTGTGGCTAATGAAAACGTCTTTGTTATGCTTCTTCGCTTAGTTCTGTTCAATTGCACCTATATCTGGAGGGTTGTTTCTGAAATTACCTAGGATGTCTGTGAAAACAGCTGTGCCGAAACCTGATCCTTGAAGAACAGAGCTGCTGGAAAAGCCGAAATCAAATTCAGAGATATTATTAAAGCCAGGAAGCATAAAATTATCGAGCGCAACACGCCAAACACAATTTTCATAAAAAGAATCTTGGTATTCTTCCTCTGCTTGCACAAAGCAATGCTGTATGTCAAAATTGAGCTGACCACCAGGATTTTGAATCGTATCCAAAATAATTTCTGTTTCTAGGTTACCAGATATTACACTATTATACAAAACGCCCTCTGTTATATCTGAACCCACTGCTGGGTCATCGTAGTAATTCCTTATACCAATTGCGGGAGATTGAGCGGCACCATAGCCCATAAAATTGCAATGGTTAAAGTTGAATCTTCCGCCCTTTAAAACAAGAAGAGAATGATAACCGTTCTTTGAAACAAGGAGATTCTCACCTTTCATAGATGCCCCATCAAAAAGAAATATACCGTAGCTTGAATGGTTGAAAATTTTGCTGTTTTTGACGGTGACTGCATAACCTCCGCCTATGTTATCCTCTTCACTATAGACATGTATTCCTGATGTACCATTTTTGATAATTGCGTAATCAATGATTGATGGCTGTGCTTGGTTAAAGTAAATACCATAATATTGTCCCGGAACATTATCATAAAGCGGTTCTAATCGATCCCCTTGGAAAACGACCTCATTATCAAGAAAACCATTGACCTGTAACGATCCTTTATTCACATATAATAAAGCATTTTTGTGTAAGTAAACTTGTGTTCCAGCCTCAATGGTTAGCGTTTGGGCCGAATCTACCAGACTGTAACCGTATATAACGTGAGGCTTGTCAGCCGGCCAAATACCTTGAGCTTGGTCTTGGTAATGGAAGTATGCATCCTGTCCCCAAACTGCGAGATTAACATATTGATCAAGGCCGTTGGTTCTAAAACGGATTGAATCTTCTATGACCAAAGGAGATATTTGATTATTAATATCCAGTGTTACTTCGACAAACATATACAGGCTGTCGTTACCAACCATATTTATGTTTTCATGATAAATCCCACTAACTCCATCCAGATTCAGACGAAAGGGTGAGTCATCTCCTCCCATGAGTTGTACTTCTTCAATTAAAATATTTTTATTGTTTGTGTTGTAAATTCTGAATTGTTCAGTCGTCGAACCAATTGTAGTAAATACCGTGTCAAATACTAGAGTGTCCAATGAAAATTCCAGATTACCAGTCGTGGTAAAGCTATCCTTTCTGCAGCTTTGGTTGGTAAGTAGCAGCACCACAATTACCATGGAAGAGATAACGAAGGTTAAATATCGCATAGGCAAAGAACGATATTTCTGCTGAAATATTGGTTTTCTTTCCAAAATTTGATGAGAAATGAGTTATGATTACATTTAACTCATGAACCTTTTGGTGCAATAGTTGTACCCGGGTATATTAAGTCACAATTATGAAGATACTTTTATCTGTTAGTATTTGTTTATTCTCAGGCGCTATACTTGCTCAAATTCCTGAAAATATAAATGAGAACAATGAACTCATAAATTCTAGCAATACGCTCAATGAAGTTGAGGTGAAGAAAAATGAATCACTTGACTCGGTACAACAATTCAAGTCGATAAACATGGTTCCACCTTCAGTAAGCAATAGAAATGGAAAAGTGGGTGGGCTCATGTCCAAAAAGAAGGGCTACACATCTAAAACCATTCAATCTTCACAGCTCTTTGATATGGAATACAAACAATCTAGAAGGCAAACAAATTCTAGGATGATATCACCTCAAAGTCAAAAGCGAATGGAAATTGCCTTGGAGAAAATCGAGGAGGATGAGGCGGCTAGCTTTGAGTATAACCTTTATAACTATATGCTTGGAAATTATAATCCAGCCAACGAAATATACCTCAATCAAGCAGAAGCTATCAGTCCGAACGATCCACGCGTTGTACTTCAAAAAACAGCCAATGAATGTGTCAAAGGGGATACGGTGTCCATCAAGCAATATTTGAATAAATTAAAAAGTAATCAAACCCTTGATGTTGAAACTTTAGATTATGCTGCAGATGTTTTGGCTTCAAGTAAAGGGAATGATATTCTCGTTACCCATGGTATAAAGGATTCATATGGTGTTCTCTATCATCAGCTAAATGGAAGTGCTTCAAAGCGCAAGCCCATTTTAGTTTCTTTGGATTTAATGCGAAGTTCGGACTACAGAGAAATGCTCGGTCAGAAAGGAGTTTTATTCCCTTCTTCTAGTCAAATTGATACAGATTATTTTAGAAATTTTTGTACCCTTAATTCAGAAAAAAAGATTGCCATTTCTCTTACCCTTCCTATCGATTATTTAAAGCGGATTTCGTCCTATGCCGTTCCTTACGGATTGGTGCTTATCACAGGAGCTCAAAAGGAGCTATGTCTGTCTGATCTTGAAAAACTTTGGTCATCACAATTAAACAAGAGAAACCTAACGGTACATAAAAGCGCACAAGCAAAGAATTATGCGAGGAACTATGTGCCGGCTCAAAAGCTTTTAGAACGCTATGAAGCGCAGAAACGCGCGACCCCGTACATTGCAGTTCCAAATAAACTAAAACCTCACAAAAACAAAAAGGTAATTTCTGACCAGCATTGAGATGAGAATTTTTAAACCGCAATATTCAAAGTTATTGGATGAGGAGCTTATGGTGATGCTCGGCAAGGGCGACAAACGCGCTTTTGATGAGGTATATAAGCGCTATTCACAGCCACTATTCGGTTATTTCATGAAGCTATTGGCACGAGATAATGAAAAGTGTGAGGATATGGTACACGATTTATTCGCAAAAATAATTCGCAAACCTGAATATTTTGATACGAGCCGTTCTTTCCGAACCTGGGTGTATTCTGTTGCCTCCAACATGTGTAAGAATGAATACAAAAGAATGGCTGTTCGTAAGAATGTTAAACCTGATCTTGAGCCTGCTGAATTTTTAAAGTCTAATGAGGACACCTTAAAAACGGTTCATGAAAAGGGTTTTAGTGATCGTTTACAGGCGCAGCTTGAAGAAATGGATGAAAAGCATAAAAGCGTATTTGTATTGAGGCATTTTGATGGTTTTTCAATGAAAGAAATCGCTGAGACCCTAGAAATTAACGAAGGGACTGTAAAGTCAAGGTTGTTTTATGCGACAAAAGCTTTGGCAAGTGCTTTAAAAGAATTTAACCCAATATACCAATAAGATATGGAGGAGAAATACATAGAATTATTAGCAAAAACAGACTATAACGCACTCACTTCAGATGAGAAAGAGCTGATAAAAGAGCTTTGTACAAATCAATCTGAATTTGAGCAGGCAAAACAACTAATGAATGAATTGAACGCTTTGGATCATGAGCCGAATCTTTTTGATTCCCCCAAGGTTAAGAAAAGACTTGATGAGGAGTTTAAAGAGGTATATACTGCTAAAGAAGGAGGTGGTTGGATCAACTTTCTATTCCCACCAATAAAACCTATTTTGACCCGCCCAGGGATACAACTGGCTATGGTGCTTATTTTGTTTTTGGGTTCTTATTTGGTTTTGGAGCTGATGGATTTCAATAATACTCAAACCGTTCAGCTGGCCAAGAATGAAAATAAATTATCCAATGAAAATGAGGAGGAAGCACAAGATTCAGAAGTTGATGAAAACGTAATGTCGGATAAAAATAAGATCGATAATATCGAAATTGACAATAATCAGTCTATTGCTGAAAGATCGCTATCGACAGAGATGGAGGCTCCGCAAGAGCCTCAGGAGACAGCGCTCATGATCGCTCCATTGATTTCGGAGGTGTCCTTGACAGATAATTTAATAAATGAAGCATCAAGAGCTGATTTTGAAGATGAAGCTCCTGTGGCAAAAGATAATGCCACTGAGACGGGTAAGTTTTTGATCCCGACAGTTCAAGACAACCCCGATTTACTCGAAGGTCTTTTCGTTACTTTTTAAACCTCAAAATAAAGTTTTCTTTTACCTGTTGTGGTCTTTTGACCAAAATGCCCATGTTAAAGAAATCCATACTCAAATGATAGGAGTCTGATCCTTTCAATTTATTCCAGCTATCAAGCATTGAATTGCTCCAGCGAATATCATCAAGAATGAAGACTGTATTTTTATGGGTGAAAGGACTTAAAGCATCGAGATATTCTATCAGTGCTTTTCCATCGTGATGCCCATCGATAAAAACAAGGTCAAATTTTTCTTCTGAAAATGATTGAATTACATTTTTGAAGGTATTATTGATAAGCGCAATAGGATACGGCTTTAAGTTTTCCTTTGCAATAGAATAGGTTTCGGGGCAGCCCTCTATGCTGATCAATTCGCTTGTCGGGTTCCCGAGGTGCATATACAATGACCCCATTCCTAATGAAGTCCCAAGTTCTAATATTTTTTTTGGTTTGAAATGATTACAAACCCTGAACAAAAGAAGTCCTTGGCTACCAAAAGACGAACTTGTTTTGAATATTTGATTCACCGACCGTTGCGTTTTTAGTTTTTTTGATTTGGCACCATGGTCTTCAACCTGAAGTGTTTTGTTGCTGTTTTGCTTTAAAGCAAATTTTTGGATTATATTTAAATCCTTATCGTTAGGATATGTTTTCATGCCTTCCTTCATGAAATCGAACACAAATGGAGAATGAATGCCGTGTAGGGTATTTGCATTCCATCTATATTTAATATATTCGAAGACGATTTTCATAAATCATAGTTAATGCCAAATAACCATTCTCAAGTTGCACTTAATGATCAGAAAGCTAAAGTAAGCGGCGGCAGTCCAAAATTAAAAATAATAGCTCCTTGTACTCAAGGAAATGGTATTTTAAAATTAATGTCAAAGGAAGAAGCTTACTATGAGGAAGAATTTCATAAAATTTCGTCTTCATTGTGCTTTTTTATTCCCGCCTCTGGCTCTGGTTCAAGAATGTTTGATTTCTTACAAGTGGAGCTTGCCAGCGGTAAACCGGAAAAAGCCAATAAAACAAATGATTTTATAAATAGATTAAAGGATTTTGCCTTTTATAAATCTTTAAATCAAGCACAAAAGGAACAGCTTATATCATTTCATTCGCATAAAGAGCTCATTGATTTCATATTAACGAATAAACAGAATGGAATTGGGCTAGGATCCTTGCCAAAGGGATTAGTCCCCTTTCACTCATACGATGAGAGACATAGTTCTGCTTTTTATGAGCATTTAAGTCAAGGTGTTTCTTTATCAGGCAATAAGGTTAATTTTCATTTTACAATTCAGAAAACCCATCAAGAGGCATTTAAGCAAGCGCTTTCTGATTTTAAATCCGATCATAAACAGGTCTTTGATGTAGATTTTTCTTTTCAAAATCCAGAGACGGACGCATATGTTTTTGATAAGCAAAATGAGCCTCTAAGGACAGGAGATAATTCCTACCTAAGAAGGCCTTCAGGTCATGGTGCCTTGTTGTCAAATATAAATCGACTTAAGGAGCAGTATTTATTGGTGAAGAATATCGATAATGTTCAGCATGGAAGCATCGCCGATCATGGGATAAAGGTCTGGCGTACTTTGTGTGGAATACTTGTTAAGGTCAAAAGTGAGCTTAAATCAATCCATGAACATCTCGATTACAATAAATTAAAATCACTTAGCAAACAATTTGATTTATTTTCGGACAAAGAAATAGAAGCTGCAAAAGACAAGGTTTTTTTAAGACAATTGGTCAATAGGCCTCTCCGGATATGTGGTATGGTTTTGAATGAAGGGAAGGCTGGAGGAGGCCCATTTTATGTTGAGTATGATGGGAATATAAGCAAGCAAATCGTTGAGGGCGTTCAGATTACAGGAGAAGAGCAGCAACGAATATTTAATTCAAGTACCCATTTTAATCCTGTAATGATGGCAATGGATACACATGATCTTGATGGAAATAAGATTGACCTCACAAAATTCTCAAATGATCAGCAGTATTTCGTCGTAAATAAAAACTTTGAGGGTCAAGAGGTCACTTTTATTGAAAGGCCTGGTTTGTGGAATGGTGCTATGTTTTCATGGAACACCTTATTTATTGAAGTTCCTTCGGATACCTTTACACCGGTAAAGACCGTTTTAGATCTCTTGAAACCTGCGCACCAGCAAAACTGATAATTTGTTCAAATTAAAGATTATTCAATCTGTTGTGCTTACCTTTGAAAAAAAACAAGATTGAATGAAAATTCCTGTTACTGTATATTCCGAGATTACGCCGAATCCTTCTACGATGAAGTTTGTGGCAAATAAATACATTTTGCCTTCGGGAGAGTCTGCAAATTTCACAAGTCAAGCACAAACAAAAGGTTACTCCCCATTGGCAGAAGAGCTCTTTAAGTTTCCCTTTGTCGATGGTGTTTTTTTGGCGGCTAATTTTGTAACGGTAACCAAAACAGATAATGTTTCATGGGATTTTATCACGATGCAGCTTCGAGATTTTATTCGTGAATGGATTGCGAATTGTAAGGAGATACTGCTCAAAAGCCAGGATCCCATAATGGAGGATGATGAATCCTCTATTGAAGTTCCAAAACTTGAGGAAAGCCAATATGATGAAAAAATCACGGCATTACTTGATCAATATGTCAGACCTGCCGTAGAAAATGATGGTGGAGCGATTGATTATGTCGGTTATGACGAAGGAAAAGTTATTGTGAAAATGAAAGGTTCCTGCGCTGGATGTCCATCTTCAACAGCAACATTAAAGGGAGGTATCGAGACTTTATTAAAACAGCATCTTCCAAATGTTCAAGAGGTGGTGGCATTGAATCAAGCAATGTAAGTCTGCATTCTCATTAAACTCTTTGAATAAGAAAATTTCGTATATTTAATATGCGTACAGGTTAAATAGATGCCTGTTTTCAAAATGAAGAGAAAACAATGAGCAAGTATAACTTAAAGGAATCCCTAAGAAGTTATTTTGGTTTTGATAAATTTAAAGGAAGTCAAGAAGAGATTATTGAGAATCTTCTTCAAAAGCAGAACACCTTTGTAATTATGCCGACAGGTGGTGGAAAGTCATTGTGCTACCAACTCCCTTCTTTTTTGCTTCCCGGAACTTCTGTTATTGTTTCACCGTTGATCGCTTTGATGAAAAATCAGGTAGATGCGATTCGAAACTTGACGAATAATGAGCATGTTGCGCATTTCATGAATTCTTCATTGAGTAAGACTGAAATTCAAAAGGTGAAGGCTGATATTCGAGAAGGAAAAACTAAGATGTTATATGTTGCTCCTGAATCTCTTACCAAAAAGGATAATATAGAATTCCTGACCTCGGTCAATATCTCTTTTTTTGCTATCGATGAGGCGCATTGTATTTCTGAGTGGGGGCATGATTTTCGACCAGAGTACAGAAGATTAAGGGAGATTTTTGAAAAAATATCAAAAGTTCCTATCATTGCGTTGACCGCAACAGCCACTCCTAAAGTTCAGCATGATATTCAGAAAAACTTGAATATGTTGGATGCAGTAGTGTATAAATCCTCTTTTAATCGTGACAATTTATATTATGAGATTCGTCCGAAAAGAGAGGTGGAGAAACAAATTATTCGCTACATCAAAAGTCGCGCAGGCGAAAGCGGTATTGTCTATTGTTTAAGTCGTAAAAAAGTTGAACAGATTGCTGAGCTGCTTCAGATCAATGGAATTAACGCCTTGCCGTATCATGCTGGATTAGAAGGCAATGTTAGGGCCAGACATCAAGATATGTTCTTGATGGAAGAGGCTGATGTCATCGTTGCTACGATAGCCTTCGGTATGGGTATTGATAAGCCTGATGTTCGTTTTGTTATTCACCACGATATTTCTAAGTCACTAGAAAGCTATTACCAAGAAACAGGAAGAGCCGGAAGAGACGGAGGTGTTGGAGAGTGTCTTGCTTTCTACAGCTATAAGGATATTGAGAAACTAGAGAAGTTTTTACAAGGGAAACCGGTCACGGAGCAAGAAATTGGCCGTCAGTTGCTCAATGAGATTGTTTCTTATTCTGAAACATCGGTCTGCAGACGGAAATTTATATTGCACTATTTTGGGGAGTCTTTTGATGAAAAAGGCTGTAATGAAAAGTGCGACAACTGCAAAAACCCTCGTGATCGCATGGAGGGGAAAGCGTATGTGCAGCTTTTACTGAGGTCTGTTTTGTCTCTTGATGAAACACAGAAAGCTAAGCATATTTGTGCGTTTTTATCTGGATCAATAACTCCTGATATCACGGCCTACAAGCATGATAAGCTCGAAGGTTTTGGTCTTGGTAAAGAACGAGATGAGCATTTTTGGAACGCCGTATTACGCCAAGCAACAGTAGCAGGCCTTTTGACAAAGGATATCGAATCCTTTGGAGTTCTTCGCTTAACAGAAGAGGGACATGCGTTTATTGAAAAACCTACCTCATTCATATTGCTCAAGGAGCACGATTTTTCCAATACGGATGATGCCGAATCAATTGTTTCAGGCAGTGCAAAAGGTGCGGCCTTCGATGATGTACTGTATCAGCTTCTTTTAGATTTAAGAAAGTCAATTTCAAAAGAAAGAAACATACCTCCGTTTGTTATTTTTCAAGAACCATCCTTAAAGGATATGTGTTTTCAATATCCCGTAACTATGGAGGAGCTCACCAATGTACAAGGAGTCGGTAATGGGAAAGCCCAGAGATATGGAGCACCCTTTGTCGCATTTATAGCAGACTATGTAGAAAAAAATGACATTGAGCGTCCCCAGGATATTATGGTAAAATCACTCGTGAATAAGTCACAGCTCAAAGTTCAGCTAATTCAAAATATCGACAGAAAGCTTCCTTTAGAGGATATCGCTCAATCTCAAGGCAAGACATTTGATGATTTATTGTTAGAAATAGAGACTGTCGTCTCCTCTGGTACGCGCGTGAATATTAATTATTACCTCAACGATGTTTTAGATGAAGATAGTCAAGATGAGGTTTTTGATTATTTCAATGAGGCTGAAACTGATGATATCATTGATGCCTACAAAGAGTTTGATGGTCTGTATTCAGAAGAAGAGCTGCGATTGATGCGGATAAGGTTTATGAGTGAGGTCGCGAATTAAGCTTACTTTCCTACTTCTAAAGCCGCCGCAATCGAATTGCTAGAAACAGCATGGTAATTCCCTTTAAATACGCTAAACCAATCCAATGCCATTTTTTTTGAATGTTCGAATGAATATAATTGGGTGTAAAGCGGTAAAATAAACTTCCTTCTACCCACCTTGCTTAAAAATGATTCTATTGCAGGGTATGCTCCGGAATAATCTGATGAAATAGCTTTCATAAACCATTCGAATTGAATTTCTGCATTTGTCCAAGCCGTAAACTTTAGATTCTCGTCAAGAGTAGTCATTTGCTGTTCGCTAAGCACAGAAGGTAAAAACCTGATAAAGGTAAGCCACTCTTGGACAGAATGCATTTCTCTCTTTAAACTAGCTCTTTTATTAACTGATGATTTTATTTCAGTGGAAAATATGTCTTCTCCCTGTGAGAAGCGCTTTGCCATATCTTTCATATGCTTGAAGCTATTAGACTCGATTTTGTGACAGTTTTCGGGAATGCCTTTGTCATAAATCCATTCCTTGTAATTAAAATCAATATTATATTTCTCTAGCAATTCTTGCTTTAGGTAAGCTACAAAATCTTCAGTATTGACCGAAGTGAACTTGAAGTGATCGAAGTAGCCTTCCAGGAATTCATCCATTTTCTCTCTACCTACTGCAGCCTCGAGTGTTTTTAGAAAAAATGCTCCCTTGACGTAAGCCACATCGGTCATGCCCTCGTCCGGGTTCCTGTTTTTGAGGTCAAGAAAAAGATGTCCATCCTCAGGATGTGTACCCTGAACTATGCGTTCCATCTCCTCCTCAAGCTCGAAGAATTCAACAAGCGCAAGGTTATCAGCTCCCTTTTTTCCAATGATTTCTTCCATGATTCTGTTTTCGAAGTAGACAGTGAAGCCCTCATTTAGCCAGAAATCATTCCACGTTTCATTGGTGACCAAATTGCCAGACCACGAGTGTGCCAATTCATGCGCGATGACTGAGACCAAGCTCCGGTCGCCTGCTAGCAATGTAGGGTTGGCAAATGTCAGCCTCGGGTTTTCCATTCCGCCAAACGGAAAGGAGTAGGGAAGAATAAGTAGGTCATATTGGTCCCAGGCATAGCTGCCATAGAGTTTTTCAGCTGCATTCATCATGTCTGGTAAGTCCACAAACTCATACATGCTTTCTTTAAGCAGCTCAGGCTCACAATAAACACCTGTGTTTTCTCCGAGTTTACCATATACTAGATCTCCAACTGCGAGCGCAATTAAATAACATGGAATTGGTTGCTTCATTTCAAATTGGTATTCCCCTAGGCTGTTTTTTTCCTTTGGGTTTGATGCGCTCATTACGGCCATTAAATCTTTCGGCACTTTTAGTTCCGCGCTATATGTAATTCTATTTGAGGGAACATCTTGTATTGGAATCCATGTTCTTGTTAAAATGGCCTGGCCTTGGGTATATAGAAAAGGTTTGTTTTTTGAGCTCGTCAGTGCTGAGTCTAGCCAATCTAATGCCTCAGACTTTTCTGTCGTTTCGTAATAGATATTTACCTGCTTTGTTTCAGGGGCGATTTCAACCCAAAGCGCTTGACCTAAAACAGGGTCTTTTGCGCCCCTGACCTCGTATTTTGTATTTAATTCTTTAGTTTCAATACCTATTGTTACTTTATTTATTTTAAGACCACTAACATCAAATATTGCTTCTTTAGTCCCGCTATTTTTCATTTCATGCCTTACGACACCTTTGAGCTGTTTTTTTTGAAAATCTACGTTTAATTCTAAATGTAAATGTGTCGTATTTATATCTGCTATGTTCGCGTATGAATGATTCTCGATTGAGATTAAATCTAGCTTCTGAGTGCGATCTTTATTTGTTTCATTGTTACACGCTTGAAGTAGTAGCTGAAGTATTAAAATTCCTCTTAGTAGTTTCATACGCTTAGTTATCAAATTTCAGTATACCGAAACGTTCTTTACCTCCCAAAAGGGCATAGAGTAAGAGCCTGTTTTGTAATTGATCTAGCTTAAACATTTTTGGAACAACAATAGATTTTAATTCTTTACGAGAGAATAACATATTTCGGTCAAGGGCACCTGATGCTAAATCCACTGCTGTAATGGCGGCGATATTTTTTCTCCTGGATAAGTTAAAAGGGTAGCATTCTCTATTGTTCTGCATGAATTTACCTTCCTCGTTGTAATTTTTCAGGTTGTCATTGAATATAAAATAAAGTTTTCGTCCATCTGTGAAGGAGCTGTAGGAGGAAAAGGGCCCTCCGTCATTGGTAGAGATTTGTGATTTGTTTATTTTTTTCTGCCAATCAAATGCTTTATCGTTGCCAATTTTAAAAGCAATAATGTCATCGTAATAATAGTAGTATATGGTAGAGGTAAGACCAGTCCTACTATCATAGCTGCTTCTTTCAAAGATGTAGTATTGCTCTATTGATCCCACAAGCGAACCATCATTTAGGGTAAAAATGTCTCTTATTTTATAGTTGTAGAGTTCTTGCTCTCGGTTTCGCTTTCTTCTTGAACGTAAGGTACTTTTTTCATTAAAATTCATACTGATGAAATCTTTTCTGAAAGGAATAAAGCCCTGAAAAATCATGGAGTCTACATCCGTGTCAATACGAATAACAAATATCCCTTCAACCAAGTGCTTTCTTCGATTTTGTTTTATCTCAGAGCTACCATACACACCAGACAGTGTGAATATACCGTCATCATTGGAAGACATTTTTAGGTCATCAATACGTTTGTCTTCAATACTTAAAGAGAATTCAGTGAGGGCATTGTCCTTTATTTTGTAGACGTGAAGCGCTTTGAAATTGTCGTAATCTTTGCTAAAAATCCTATCGTTTGGCCTCTTGTGTTCGGTTAAACTTAAAAAATAATCGCCCGTATTCGAGATGTGATGTTCATTGATGCTGGTTAGGTTCCCATTAAGCGGAATGTTGTATGCACCTTCATTAAGCTTATTTAAATATTGATCGAGAATTACGTAACCGTAGGCATCACTTATGGTCTTTCTTCCGGGTATCTCCCAAACGATGCCAATGTATTCTTTATTTTCTGAGGAAATGACACCAAAATTTGGTTTTGCATTCATCTTATCATTGTTGTATTTGGCAATAATAACAGATGAACCGTCGGGTGTCAACTCTTGCGAATAAGGTTGTGCGTATAGAACCAGCTCACCGTTTACCTTGTCCGATAAGAATACATAGAGCCGCTCTCCAACGTAATAAGCAGTTTCAAAGTTCGCAATACCCGATTGCGCAACTTGCTTGATTCGTCCTTGATTTAGCTGCTGAAGGTTTTGATGCTCTACGATTCTATAGGTGCCAAATGCACGTCCACCAGACCAGCGTAAAGAGTAAAAGTCAGCATTGTTTTGTGGCAATATTTCGAGAAGTGATCCCGGGGATCTTTCTAGCGTACCCCATTCTAAATCGAAGTTATTACTGAATTCAACTTGTGATAATACATTGAAATACAATGCATTAAATACAAAAAATGAAATAATAACTTTATATAACATGTTTACTTACCTACCAATTGTATACCAAGATACGTCGAAGGCTCAATCTTCTTTAATTCTTCTTTTAGCGTTGGGGTAATTTCAAGGGTATCTATAAAGGCGTGAACAGATGTTTTAGTCACTTTATCATGTGTTCTTGTAAGTCCTTTTAGTGCTTCATATGGTTTTTCAAAACCTTCGCGTCTCAGCACCGTTTGAATTGCCTCGGCAACAACTGCCCAGTTGTTTTCAAGTTCTGTTGAGATTGCAGCTTCATTTAATACAAGCTTGCCAAGGCCCTTAAGGCTAGATTGGAATGCGATCACTGAATGAGCGATTGGCACACCTATGGTTCTTAATACTGTCGAATCTGTAAGGTCTCGTTGGAGTCGGGATATTGGCAGCTTTGCTGATAGATGCTCATACAAAGCATTCGCAATACCAAGGTTTCCTTCAGAGTTTTCAAAGTCAATAGGATTTACCTTGTGAGGCATTGCAGATGAGCCGATTTCTCCTGCTTTTAATTTCTGCTTGAAGTAGTCCATGGATACATAGGTCCATATGTCACGGTCTAAATCGATAAGGATTGTATTAATGCGCTTTAGGGCATCAAAAAGACCAGCTGCATGGTCATAATGTTCGATTTGTGTTGTTGTTTGGCTTCGGTGTAGGCCTAAGGTTTCATTGACGAAGTGATTCGAGAAGTTCACCCAGTCAATTTCTGGGTAGGCTACGAAATGGGCATTGAAATTACCTGTCGCTCCTCCAAATTTCGCTGAAAAAGGAACGGCAATTAGCGTTGCTTTTTGCAGCTCAAGTCTTTCTCTAAAAACTTTGAGTTCTTTACCCAATCGCGTAGGCGACGCAGCTTGTCCGTGCGTCCGTGCTAGCATAGGTACATCCTTCCATTCTGTTTCGAGTTCTTTAATTTTCGCAATCACATCATCCAACAGGGGAAGATAAACCGTATCTATACCCTCTTTTAGAGATAGCGGAACTGCAGTATTATTAATGTCTTGGGAGGTCAATCCAAAATGAATAAACTCTAAATAGCGTTCTAGGCCAAGAGCCGTCATTTTTTCTTTCAAGAAATACTCTACAGCCTTTACATCATGGTTCGTGGTTTTTTCCGTTTCCTTAATCCAAAGGGCATCATCCTCAGAAAAATTCCGGTACAAATCACGTAAAGCCTCTATTTGATCTGCTGGAAAGTCTTTTAAAGAGGGAAGAGGAATCGCTGTTAAGGCAATAAAATACTCAACTTCCACAAGCACTCGGTAACGAATTAATCCATATTCAGAGTAATATGCCTGTAGCGCTTTGGTTTTTGAATGGTATCTACCATCGACTGGAGATATAGCTGTAAGAGGTGCGTTGTTCATGAGATTACAAAAAACAAAGATAAGGCTTCCTATTGTATTTTGGGAATGTTTCTTCTGCTTAAACAAAACTTAATTCAGGGGGTTTAATCAGAAAAGGTTTCGGTAAATTTGAGTCATGACTTTTTCTAAGCGTTTTATTCGATTTAACTGGGTGGTCTTGATCTTGATTTACTTAGTTGTTATTGCGGGTAGTTTCGTCAGAATCACCGGAAGCGGGATGGGATGTCCTGACTGGCCTAAATGCTTTGGGGAATGGATTCCACCAACCACGGCAGATGCGCTTCCCTCAGATTACAGAGAGGCCTATCTCGAAAAGCGAAGCAAAAAGGTAGATAAATTCACTAAGGTGCTTTCAGCTATTGGTCTAGAAGAAACGGCAACGCTATTGAAAAATGATCCTTCTGTCTACAAAGAAGAGCCTTTTAACGCCACAAAAACATGGATTGAGTATGTAAACCGTTTGTTTGGCTTCTTGGCAGGAAACGCAATGCTTTTGGTTTTCTTTTGGTTGGTTTTGGTCTACAGGAAATCAAAGCTTTTATGGATAAGCGGTATTAATTTGATTCTAATGGCCTTTCAGGCATGGTTTGGCTCCATTGTAGTCGCTACCAATCTTGTACCCTGGACGATAACGATTCACATGTTTATGGCGCTTTTAATTATTGGTATACAAATTTATTTTATTGCTGCAGCAACAGATAATCAAAACATATTTCAGCGATTTGTGCTTCCCAAATGGATGTTAGCAATGCTTTGGTTGATTTTTATCATCACATTTTACCAGATGTTTTTGGGTACACAGGTTAGGGAGTCAATTGATTTACTGATTAAAAAAGGAGTAGGGCAAAGCGAATGGACAAAGGGGGTAGGGCTTCCTTTTTACATTCACAGAAGTTTTTCTTGGTTGGTCCTTCTACTGCTCACTATTGTTTTTTGGATCAACGAGAAAAAAGACGCCCATATGCCCATCAGAATTGCTTTTTTGATGCTTGCTGTGGAGCTTGTTTCTGGAGTGCTATTGGCTCATGTGGATATGCCAGGTTTGGTTCGAACGAGTCACTTGCTTTTCGCAAGTATCATGTTTGGTGTGCTGTGGATGTTTTTGTTGCGAGCCAAAAGTATTAAAGCTTAGTCTAGTCTAAATAAAGAGGAGGGAAGGTCTTGGCGAATGGCTTTTTCAAATCCGTCTAAATCCCCGGTTAAATTTCCTTCTTTAAATCCACCACAACGGTATTGGTTTCCTGAAAACAATGATTTTAAACCCATACTTACATATACTTGATTTCCGCTACCTCCAGTGCATCCCTCAGGATTTTCTTTTTCAGCGATGTTATGAATTTGGCTATCGACAAAAGCTTGTCGGATTTGATTCCATTTATTTTTTACTTGACTAT